>NZ_JBASAK010000067.1:0-65083 GCF_049650565.1 Microbacterium sp. | reverse complement strand
AGGCCGCCGCGCGGGTGGCGCGGATGGCCGCGCAGGTGCGGGCGCGCGCGACGGCGCAGCAGACGGACTTCGACGCGGAGGCGATCGTGCGTCGAGCGGTGGATGCCAGGGGGCTCGTCCAGCCGCTCCCGGACGCGCCGACGGCTGTCATCGACATCCGCCGCCGCTCCACACTGGCCGTGGACAGCGCAGCGGGACACGTCGCTCTGGCGCTCGCCGCGGGCGGATCCACGCACCGGCTGGATGCCGGGGCATCCGACGATCACGTCGATGCCGTGCTGGCGGCGGTCGCCGGCGGCCCTGTCGTCGTGCTCGCCGACCGTCTCGACTCCGGAGCGGCGCAGCGCGCGCTCGCGGAGCGCATCGCCCGAGCGTCCGGTGCGGTGATCGTCGACGTCGGCATCCCGGGACCCGAGATCGAGGGCGTCCCCGTCATCGAGGTGCGCGGTGCCGGGCTGCTGGGCGCGCAACAGGCGCGCCGCCTGCTCGTGGGCGCCTGACGGGGTCGCGGTGAGAGTCTGCGCGCTGCAGTCCGGCACCTCGGCCGACGGGATCGACGTGCTCGTCGTGGATGCCGAGATCGATGGCGACACACTGAGCGTGAACGCCGTCCGCGACCAGCGATCTCGACCTGGTGGTCTCGCACGGGCAGGCGCTGCACCACTGGATCGACGACCGGCACGCGCGGGGCACGATGTGCGCCGCAGCGGCGCAGCCCGGGTGCTGGTCTCCGGCGGCGGCGTGCACAACCCCGTGCTCACGCGCAGGCTCGCCGCGCTCGCGCGCGTCGCATCGGCCCCCGCCCGCGTCGCATCCACCGCCGAGCGCGGTGTCGACCCCGACGGCCGTGAGAACCTGATGTTCGCGGTCGTCGGGCTGCTGAGCTGGTTCGGTACTCCGTCGAGGCCGGCGGCGCCGCACGTCGCATCGCCGGGCGCTTCACGCCCTCGCCGCAGGGGCTCGTCCTGCCGGCGCCCCGTCCGTCCCTGACCCGCATGGAGATCCGCGAATGAGCACAGAAGACCTGAACGGCACTCTCGACGCCCTCGCCACCGAGCAGGTGGATCCGGCCGCCGCGCACCTGGACGAGCTGGACACCGCATCGCAGGTGGCTCTGATGATGGACCACGCCGCGCAGGCCGCATCCGCCGTCGCGGCGGTCTCCGACCGCATCGCGGCGGCCGTCGACGGCATCGTCGCGCGCCGCGCGCGCGGGGGCCGCATCGTCTACGTCGGCGCCGGCACCGCAGGGCGGATGGGTGTGCTGGATGCCAGCGAGATCCCGCCCACGTTCGGCACCGACCCCTCCGAGGTCATCGGCCTGATCGCCGGCGGTGAGACTGCGCTGCGCAATGCCGTCGAGAACGCGGAGGACGACACACTGGCGGGCGTCACCGACCTCGAGGACGTCGGACTGACCGCCGACGACGCGGTGGTCGGCATCTCGGCATCCGGCCGCACCCCGTACGTCGCGGGCGCGCTCGCGCACGCCCTGCAGGTCGGCGCCTTCACCGTGTCGGTGGCCTGCAACGTCGGCGCCGCCATCTCGCACGGCGTGGACGTGGCCATCGAGGTGGCCGTCGGCCCTGAGGTCGTCGCCGGCTCCACGCGCCTGAAGGCGGGGACGGCCCAGAAGCTCGTGCTGAACACGCTGTCCACCCTCGCGATGGTGCACGAGGGCAAGGTGCTCGGCAACCTCATGATCGACGTGCAGGCCACCAACGAGAAGCTGCGCGTGCGCGCCCAGCGCATCGTGAGCCGGGTCACGGGAGCGGACGCTGCGACGGCGTCCTCGGCGCTGGTCGCCGCCGGTGGATCGGCCAAGCTCGCGATCGCGATCGCCGCCACCGGTCTGGACGCCGCCGCCGCGCGCGCGGCGCTGGCAGCCGCAGGCGACGACCTGCGTGCCCTCGTGCGGGGTGCGGATGCCGTACGCTCAGGCGCAACAGGAGGAGCCCAGACCGCGTGACCGATCCGCTTGCCGCGCTGCGTCTCGACCCCGCTGGGGTGAGCGCCGCGGAAGCGCGCCTGCTGCGCAAGATCACGGCCGACCCGACCATCGTCGTCGACCTGGCCATCACCGACCTCGCCGTGCTGTGCGAGACGTCGGCGGCCACCATCGCCCGGTTCGCGCAGAAGCTGGGGTTCACCGGATACCGGCAGTTCCGCTTCGAACTGGCGCAGGCGCTGAGCCGCGAGCGCGGCGACCGCGAGCGGCACGGCCTCGACGAGGACGACGTGCTGGCCGAGGACGATGTGCAGAGTGTGATCGCGAAGGTCGCATACCAGGAGGCGCGGGCCATCGAGCGGACTGCACAGGCGATGGACGGCGCCGAGGTCGACGCGGTGGCGGCCCTGGTGTCGTCGGCTGCGCGCACCGACATCTTCGGCATCGGGGCCTCGATGCTGGCGGCCATAGACCTGCACCTCAAACTCGTGCGGATCGGCGCGCCGGCGTGGTGCGTCTCCGACGTGCACCTCGCCCTCGTGCAGGCAGCGACGCGCGGCCCTGGCGACGTGGTGATCGGCATCTCGCACAGCGGCACCACCCATGAGGTGATCGAGCTGCTGCGGCTCGCCCGAGCCGGGGGAGCCACCACCGTCGCCCTCACCAACGTGCCAGACTCACCGCTGACCGCGCACGCCGACCACGTGCTGTGCACGGTGGCGCGGGAGTCCCGGTTCCGGATCGGCGCGATGTCCAGCCGTACGGCGCAACTGGCCGTGATCGACATCATCTTCACCCGCATCGTGCAGTCCTCGGGCGATGCCGCGCGCGACATGCTGCGCCGCACCCGCGAGATCATCACGGGGCACAACGACGCGGCGCGCTGAGGCCGGCCCGGCTGGTCGCGGGCCCCGAGTAGGCTTGGGCATCATGAACGACGCGCCCATCGGCATCTTCGACTCCGGCGTCGGCGGACTCACGGTGGCCAGAGCCATCCGCGCGCAGCTGCCTGCGGAATCACTGGTGTACATCGGCGACACCGCGCACTCCCCGTACGGTCCCAAGCCCATCGCCGACGTGCGGCGGTACAGCCTCGAAGTGCTGGACACGCTGGTGGATCAGGGTGTGAAGATGCTCGTGATCGCCTGCAACACGGCATCCGCCGCCATGCTCCGCGACGCGCGCGAGCGCTACGACGTGCCCGTCGTCGAGGTCATCGGACCGGCCGTCCGCCGAGCCGTCTCCACCACCCGCAACGGCCGCGTGGGCGTGATCGGCACTGTCGGCACCATCGGCTCACGGGCCTACCAGGACATGCTGGAGGTCGACGAGCGCCTGCAGGTGTTCACCGCCGCCTGCCCGCGGTTCGTGGAGTTCGTCGAGGCCGGCATCACCGGCACGCCCGAGGTGCTGGCTGTCGCCGAGGACTACCTCGCGCCGCTCCGCGATGCCGAGGTCGACACCCTCGTGCTGGGCTGCACGCACTACCCGTTCCTGCGCGGCGCCATCAGCTACGTCATGGGCGACGGCGTCTCGCTGGTCTCCAGCGACGACGAGACCGCCGCCGACGTGTACCGCCAGTTGGTTCGCGGCGACCTGCTGGCATCCTCGGGCGCCGTCCCGTCGTACACCTACGAGGCCACCGGCTCCTCCGCCGACGACTTCACCGCGCTGGCCAACCGGCTGATGGGCCGTGAGGTGCGCGATGTGCAGCTCGTGCAGACCGGCGTCATCACCCTGCCGGATCTGACCGGTGCCGAGACGCTCTGATCCCCGCCCCGACTCGCTCCGCTGAACCCCCTGAGTCTCCGAATCCCCGAGAGGACACCATGTCAGACACCGTCCGCGCCGATGGGCGCCGCACCGATCAGCTCCGCGAGATCACGATCGAGCGCGGCTGGTCCGCCAACGCCGAGGGCTCGGCGCTGATCAGCTTCGGCGGCACACGCGTGCTGTGCACGGCATCCTTCACCAACGGTGTGCCGCGCTGGCTGACCGGCAAGGGCAAGGGGTGGGTCACCGCCGAGTACGCCATGCTTCCGCGGGCCACCAACTCGCGCAACGACCGCGAGAGCGTGAAGGGCCGCATCGGCGGCCGCACGCACGAGATCTCCCGGCTGATCGGTCGTGCGCTGCGCGCCGTGGTGGACACCAAGGCGCTGGGCGAGAACACCATCGTGATCGACTGCGACGTGCTGCAGGCAGACGGCGGCACCCGCACGGCCGCCATCACCGGAGCCTACGTGGCGCTGGCCGACGCCATCGAGTGGGGTCGCGAGAAGAAGTTCATCGGCAAGAACTCCACGCCCCTGCGGGACTCGGTCGCCGCGGTGTCGGTCGGCATCATCGACGGCGAGCCCATGCTCGACCTGGCCTATGTCGAGGATGTGCGTGCGGAGACCGACATGAACGTGGTCGTCACGGGTCGTGGTCTGTTCGTCGAGGTGCAGGGCACCGCCGAGGGCGCGCCCTTCGACAAGCGCGAGCTGGACGCTCTGCTGGAGCTGGGCGTGAACGGCTGCGCCGACCTGAAGGCGCACCAACTGAAGGTGCTGGGCGCGTGAAGGTCGTCCTGGCCACGCACAACTCGCACAAGGTGGCGGAGTTCCAGCAGATCGCCGCCGCCACCCGACCGGATCTCGAGATCGTCGCCTACGACGGACCCGAGCCCGTCGAGGACGGCGTGACGTTCGCTCAGAACGCGCTCATCAAGGCCAGAGCAGCGGCAGAGCACACCGGGCTGCCCGCACTCGCCGACGACTCCGGCATCTGCGTGGATGTGCTGGGAGGCTCGCCGGGCGTCTTCTCGGCGTACTGGGCGGGGCAGAAGAAGGATGCCACCGCCAATCTCGAGCTGCTGCTGGATCAATTGCGCGACATCGCCGATCCGCATCGCGCAGCGCAGTTTCACTCGACGATCGCGCTGGTGACCGCCGAGGGCGCGGAGCGCACGGTGCAGGGCATCTGGCCCGGCCGCCTCGCGCACCGGCCGGCCGGTGCCGGAGGATTCGGCTACGACCCGATCTTCATCCCGGACGGCCAGGACCCCGCAGCTGAGCGCACCGTCGGCGAGTTCACGGATGCCGAGAAGCAGGCCCAGTCGCACCGCGCGCGAGCGTTCCAGGCGCTGATCCCGCTGCTGGCGGAGCTCTAGGCGCTACTGAGAACCGTTACCGTTCCCGACTGGGCGGAATCGGCGCTGACCGGTGCCTTCCCGGCCTAGCCTGGAAGCATGCACGATCACGCTCCCGCCCCCGGAGGCCTCCGCAGCGCCGGTCACCGGCGCCTGCTGGCCATCTCACTGGGCCTGACGGCGACCGTGATGGTCGTGCAGATCGCAGGCGCGATCCTGTCGGGGTCTCTGGCACTGCTGGCCGATGCCGCGCACATGTTCACGGACTCGTCGGCGCTGGTGATCGCCCTGATCGCCACGGCTGTCGCAGCCCGCCCGGCCGATGCCCGCCGCACCTTCGGCTACCAGCGTGCCGAGGTGTTCGCCGCGCTCATCAACGCGATCATCCTCATCGTGCTGACCGTGAGCGTCGCGTTCGGCGGCATCCAGCGCCTGCTGAATCCCGGTGACGTCGAGGTCGCGGGGCCGGTCATGCTGACCGTCGCCGTGATCGGCATGATCGCCAACGCCACGTCCCTGTGGCTGCTGAGCCGCGCACAGGCCACCAGCATCAACGTGCGCGGTGCCTACCTCGAGGTGATGGGAGACCTGCTGGGATCGGTGATGGTGATCGTGGCGGCCATCGTCATCGTCACGACCGGATGGATGCCGGCGGATGCCATCGCCTCCCTGCTCATCGCCGCGATGATCGTGCCCCGCGCCGTCTCGCTGCTGCGCGAGGTCGTCTCCGTGCTGGCCGAATCCGCGCCCAAGGGCATGTCCGTGGATGACATCCGCACGCACCTGAAGGGCTACCAGGGCGTGGTCGACGTGCACGATGTGCACGTGTGGCAGCTCACCCGAGGCGCGCCCGTGTTCACCGCGCACGTCATGGTCGCCCCTGCGGTGTACACCGCCGACCGTTCCGCGGAGCTGCTGGCCGAGCTGCAGTCCTGCCTGGCCGAGCATTTCGACGTGGAGCACTCCACCTTCCAGCTCGAGCCCGCCGGTCACGACGACTGCGAAGCCACGCACGCCTGACCCGGCTCAGGACTCCCGGCGCACCTCGTCGGGGGACTTGTCCGCGCGCAGGCCGCGCCACCGCGAATGGCGCAGGATGCCGCCCGGCGACCAGTTCGCGAACTCCACCTCGCCGACCAGCTCCGGCTGCACCCACAGCGCGTCGGATGCGTCAGCGGCAGGCACGCCCTCCAGCGGCGGCTCCGTCACCCGCAGCGGCTCCAGCCGCGCTGTCAGGTCGCGCAGCATCCGGTCGGTGAATCCGGTGCCCACGCGGCCGACGTACTCCAGAACCCGGGTCCCTGAGCCTGTGGAAGGGCCGGGCACGGCCAGCAGCAGTGATCCGATGCCGCCACGCCGGTTGCCCTGCCCCGGTCGGATGCCGACGATCACCACCTCCTGGGTGCGGGTGTGCTTGATCTTCAGCCACGACGACGACCGTGCGCCGGATCGGTAGGCGGATGCCGGGTCCTTGGCCACCACGCCCTCCAGCCCGTACTGCGCGCTCATCCTCAGCGCGGCGTCGAGGTCGTCGAACACCGGCGGCACCTGCACAGGGGCGTCCAGCTCCGAGGCCAGCTGCTCCAGCAGCTCGCGGCGCTGCCGCAGCGGCATCTGCGTGAGGTCGTGGCCGTCGAGCCGCATGAGGTCGAAGAGCAGGTACTGGACGGGCGTGCGCACCACCTCGCGCTCGATCTCGCGGCCGCGGGTGAGGTGCATGCGGTTCTGCAGCCGGGTGAAGCTCGGCAGGCCGCGCGCGTCGAAGGCGACGATCTCGCCGTCGACCACGGCATCGGACGCCGGAAGATGCGGCGCGCCGTCGGCCGTGAGCTCCGGGTAGCGGGCCGTGATGTCGGTGCCGCTGCGGGCGCGCAGCGTCAGCCGCCCGTCCGCCCAGCTGCCGATCGCGCGGACGCCGTCCCACTTGATCTCCGCCCAGTCGTAGTCGCGGGCGAGGCCGGGCGAGCCGGATTCGGAGAGCATGGGGCGGATGGCTGCGGTGCCGGGCATCGCGGGCGTGGAGGCACGAGCGGGCGCTACGGCCGGCGCCGGCGCTCTCGCCGGATGCGGAGCAGCATCCTTCATGCGGTGCAGCAGCCACTGCGACTTCTCGCCCGCGCCCTCCGTGCGGATCAGGGCGAGGCGCACCGAGCCCAGCCGCCCGCCGGCCTGCCCGGTGAACGTGCCGATCACCTCGTCGTCGCGCCACTTCTCCAACTCGACGGTTCCGGCGTCCCACACGGTCATGGATCCGGCCCCGTACTCGCCTCGTGGGATCTCGCCCTCGAAGGAGAGGTACTCCAGCGGGTGCGGCTCGGTCATCACCGCCAGGTGATTGCGGTCGGCGGTCTCGGGCACGCCCTTGGGCACCGCCCAGCTGATCAGCACGCCGTCGCGCTCGATGCGCAGGTCGTAATGCAGCCGACGGGCGTGATGCTCCTGGATCACGAACCTCGGTGCCCCGGACCCTCCGGCGACGGCCGTCCGCGGCATCGGCTCCGGCGTCTTCGCGGCATCCCGTTTGGCCAGGTACGACGTGAGGGCCGTGCTGGGCGGCGAGAGCGAGGCGAGCGGGTCGATCCCGGCATCCACTCGCGCCAGCACTTGGCCGAACTCCAGCTGCCGCAGTTCGGGGTCGTCCAGCTCCTCCCAGGTTCTCGGCGCCGCGACCCACGGCCGAGCGCGGCCGCGCAGAGAGTACGGCGCGATGGTGGTCTTGGCGGCGCTGTTCTGACTCCAGTCGATGAACACCTTCCCGCCGCGCGCGGACTTCGCCATGGTGCGGGTGGCGAGATCGGGGTGATCCGTCTCGATGAGCCGCGCCAGCTCCTTCGCCACCGCCGAGACCTCGTCGCTGGACTGCAGACCCGCGCCCTCGTCGTCGGTGGGCAGGCGCGCATACAGGTGGATGCCCTTGCTGCCGCTGGTCACCGGCATCGGGTCAAGCCCCATGCCGCTCAGGATGCCGCGGGCGATGCGCGCGACCTCGGCGCATTCCGCCAGCCCCGTGCCGGGACCGGGGTCGAGGTCGAGCACCAGCCGGTCCGGTCGCCCGCGCTCGCCGGAGTGCGTGAACCGCCACTGCGGCACGTGCAGCTCCAGCGCCGCGATCTGCGCGAACCACACCAGGGCCGCAGCGTCATCGGCCAGCGGATATTCCTTGGGGCCATCGGAGTGCTGGATCGGCAATCGCCTGATCCAGTCCGGCGCGCCCTGCTCGAGCTGCTTGGTGAAAAAGCTCGACGCAGGAGCATCCGCGGTTCCCACCCCGTCCACCCAGCGCTTGCGCGTGACGGGGCGACCGCGCAGATGCGGCAGCATCACGGGTGCGATCTGCGAGGCGTAGGCGAGGAGCTCGCCCTTGGTCGTGCCGGTGGACGGGTAGACGACCTTGTCGAGGTTGGTGACGCGCAGACGGCGGCCGTCGATCTGCACGACTTGCCCGCTCGCTGCCATGGGGACAGAGTAGCCGGGACGACGCAAGCCCCTGGCCGGAACCACTGCGGCTGGTGATACTTGTGTGATGAGGAGCATCTGGAAGGGCGCGGTGACCTTCGGCCTGGTGAATGTCCCGGTCAAGGTGTATTCGGCGACCGAGGACCACGACGTCCCGCTGCATCAGGTCCATGACGAGGACGGCGGGCGCATCCGCTACCAGCGCGTCTGCGAGCTGGACGGGAAGACCGTCGCCTACGCCGACATCGACCGCGCGTACGTCGACGACGACGGGCAGACCGTCGTGCTCACCAAGACGGATCTGGCAGCTCTCCCCGCGGAGAAGAGCCGCGAGATCGACGTGGTGGAGTTCGTGCCCAGCGACCAGATCGATCTGCTCACGCTGGATCGGGCGTACTACCTCGAACCGGACTCGAAATCCCCGAAGGCCTACGTGCTGCTGCGGCGGACCCTGGAGCAGACCGATCGCACGGCCATCGTGCGGTTCACGCTGCGGCAGAAGACGCGGCTGGCGGCTCTGCGCGTGCGCGGCGACGTGCTGGTGCTGCAGACGCTGCTGTGGGCCGACGAGGTGCGTGAGGCGGCCTTCCCCGCGCTGGACGAGGACGTGCGGATCAGCGCCAAGGAGCTGGAGCTGTCGGCATCCCTCGTGGAGAGCTACTCATCCGACTTCGACCCGGAATCGTTCGTGGATGAATACCAGAAGGAGCTGCGCATCCTGATCGAGGCGAAGATCGAGGCCGGCGAGACCTTCGACGCGTCGGAGGCCTTCGCCGAGGAGGGCGAGGGCGAGGGCGAGGGCGGCGAGGTCATCGACCTGATGCAGGCGCTGCGCGCCAGCGTGGAGCGCTCCAAGGCCGCGCGGGCGAAGGACGCCGGCTGAGCCTCAGTGGATGCCGTCGCCGTTGAGGTCGGGGGCGCGGTCGAACACCTCGGCGTCCAGGGTGAGCGCGGTGGTCTGCGGTGCGCTGGACGCCTCCTTGCGCACCTTGCGGCGCTCGCTGAGGTAGTGCCACAGGGTCAGCAGCGCGCTGCCGGCGACGGCGGCCAGCAGGATCAGGTCGATGTAGTTCTTCACGAACTCGGCGACCGGGGGGATGTAGCCGATCACGTAGCCGAACATGGTCAGGCCGAAGCCCCACAGCACGGCGCCGATGAGGTTGTACAGCGAGTACCGCTTCCACGGCATGTGGCCCACGCCCGCCGCCACCGGCGCGAATGTGCGCACGATCGGCACGAAGCGGGCCAGGATGACGGTCAGCCCGCCGAAGCGCTCGAAGAACGCGTTGGTGCGCTCGACGTTCTTGCGGCTGAACAGGCCGGATTCCTTGCGCTCGAAGATCGCCGGCCCGCCCTTGTGCCCGATGAGGTAGCCGAGCTCACCGCCCACGAAGGCCGCCAGTCCGATCAGCAGCGCCACCACCCACACGTTGACCCCGAACACGCCGTGCGGGAACGTGCCGGTGCTGTGCGAGAGCAGGCCCGAGATCACCAGCAGCGTGTCGCCGGGCAGCAGGAAACCGATCAGCAGACCCGTCTCGGCGAAGATGATGAAGCACACGACCAGCAGCGCCCACGCACCGGCCCAGCCGATGATGTACGCGGGGCTGAGCCATTCGGGCATGAAGCCCGCCGGAGCCATGAAGAGCGTGTGAAGCAAGAGTGTTCCCGTCGGTCGTGATGCGGCGGATGGTGAAGGGGGACAGTGCGGGAGATGGGACTTGAACCCACACGCCCAGGGGCACAGGAACCTAAATCCTGCGTGTCTACCGATTCCACCACTCCCGCGCGTCAGCAAGTCTACTGATCGGCGGCTACGGGAACCCGTACATCTGCCGAACATCCGGCCTGTGGATAACTCTGACGGCGGATCGAGGGATTCTGACATGATTCCCGCGTGAGCCATCCGTCCATCGTCGTCGCCGAGAGGGTGCGGCGCCGTCTGCGCCTCGAGCACACCGATCCCTCCTCGCATCCCGACGAAGCGCGGCACATCGCCCAGACCGAGGTGCGTCGGCACAACGATCAGGCGCTGGCGCGCGGTGAGGCCATCATCGACGACGAGGCCGCGCTGATCCGCGACGTGCTGGCCTCGGTGTCGGGCTTCGGGGCGCTGCAGCCCTTCCTCGACGATCCCGAGATCGAGGAGATCTGGCTGAACGGCCCGGATCGCATCTTCATCGCGCGCGGAGGCACCACCGAGAGGGTGGATCTTCGGCTGACGGATGCCATCGTGCGGGACCTCGTGGAGCGGATGCTGCAGTCCACCGGCCGCCGGGTGGACATCAGCCAGCCGTTCGTGGACGCCTCTCTGCCGGACGGCTCGCGGCTGCACGTGGCCATCGCCGATGTGGTCAGGGGCTCCTGGGCCGTGAACATCAGGAAGTTCCTGCCGCAGCACCGCACGCTGGAGTCGCTGGTGGCACAGGGCTCGGTGCCCGCGCACGTCGCGGATCTGCTGCGCGGATCCCTGCAATCAGGCGGCAGCGTGATCGTCTCCGGCGCCACGCACGCGGGCAAGACCACGCTGCTGGGTGCGCTGCTGGCATCCGTCGCCGGGAGCCAGCGGATCATCACCGTGGAGGAGACGTTCGAGCTGGCGGTGACGGGACCCGATGTGGTGGCGCTGCAGGGGCGCCAGGCGGGCATGGAGGGGACGGGCGAGATCACGCTGCGGCGGCTGGTCAAGGAGGCGCTGCGCATGCGGCCGGACCGGATCGTGGTGGGGGAGGTGCGTGACGCCGAGGCGCTGGATCTGGTGCTGGCGCTCAACACCGGAGTACCCGGCGCGGGCACGGTGCATGCCAACTCCGCCGCCGAGGCGCTGGAGAAGCTCGCCCTGCTGCCGCTGCTCGCGGGACGGAACATCGACCGCGCGTTCATCGCCCCGGCACTGGCGACCTCGATCTCCTACGTCGTGCACTGCCGTCGCGAGCCCGACGGCTCGCGTCGCATCGCCGAGGTGATCGCGCCCACGGGCGAGGTGGCGGCCGGCCGCATCCTCAGCTCGCCCGTCTACCGGATCGGCGGTGACGCATGACGCTGCTCATCGGGGCGCTGCTGGGGGCGGGTCTGCTGCTGTGCGCGTCGCCGTGGCTGTGGCCGCCGCGGGAGAAGCCCGTCCGCGCCCCGCATCGTGGCGGGCTGCGACGGCTGCTGGAGGAGGCCGGGCACGCGCGGGCGTCCACCCACGCGCTGGTCGTGACCATGATCGCGCTGGCCGTGGTCGCCGCATCCGTCGCCTGGCTGGTGACAGGACTGCCGGTGCTGGCCGTGCTCGCCGCGGCGGCGGCGGCATGGGCGCCAGTGCTGTATCTGCGCGGCCGCCGACTGCGACTGCGCAAGGCCCGTCGGCAGCTCTGGCCGGACGTGTGCGACCTGCTGGTGGCGGCCATCCGCGTGGGCCTGTCGCTGCCGGATGCCGTCGCGGGACTGGCCGAGTCGGCGCCCCATTCCGTGCGTCCGGCGTTCGCCGTCTTCGCCCGGGATCTGCACTCCACCGGGCGCTTCGAGACCAGCCTGGACCGGCTGAAGGCCGCTCTCGCCGATCCCATCGCCGATCGGATCATCGAGACGCTGCGGATGGCCAGGCAGGTCGGCGGCACCGAGCTGACCGGCGTGCTGCGGGCGCTCTCCTCCTCGGTGCGGGCGGATGCCGCGCTGCGCGGCGAGGTGGAGGCGAGGCAGTCCTGGATCCGCGGCGCCGCCGTGCTGGGCGCCGTCGCGCCGTGGGTGATCCTGGGCCTGCTGGTGATGCGGCCGGAGGGACGCGACGCGTACGCCAGCCCGGAGGGCGTGATCGTCATCATGGTCGGCGCGGTGGTCTCGCTGCTCGCGTACCGGGTCATGCTGCGCATCGGCCGCCTGCCCGAGCCGGAGAGGTGGTTCGGATGATCTCCGTCACCGACGCCGCCCTGGCGGTCCTGCTGGGCGGGACCTTCGCGCTGGGCGTGCTGGGCGTCCTGTCAGCGCTTCCGCGGTGGGGTGCGCTGCCGCTGGAGCGGCGCATCGCCCCGTTTCTGCGCGACGTCGTCCCCGACGAGGCCCTGCCCACCGGCATCCTCCCTCGCATCGGCGTGCTCCCCGTGCACGGGCGGTCGCTGTGGGAGCGCCTGCGCGGTGTGTTCGAGCGGATGCTGGGCGGCGGGGATGCGCTGGCCCTACGGCTGGCGCAGGCCGGATCGTCCCGCACGCCGGCCTCGTTCCGAGGCCGGCAGCTGGCGTGGGCGGTCGCGGGGCTGGTCGCAGGGGCGCTGCTGGTGGTCGGGGTGGCCATGGCCGGCCGGATGGCTGCGCCTGTCGTGCTGCTCCCGGTGCTGCTCGCGGCTGGTGCGGTGATCGCCTGCGACATGCTGCTGACGGCGCGCGCCAAGGCGCGGCGTGCACGGCTGGCCGATGAGCTGCCCACGACTCTGGAGTTCCTCGCGCTGTGCCTGTCGGCGGGTGAGTCCCTGCTGGACGCGCTGCGACGGGTGTCGGGCATCGGCACCGGCGAGCTCACCGAGGAGCTGCGCCAGGCCGTGCTGGCCGTGCACACCGGATCACCGCTGGCGGATGCGCTGGGGGAGACCGCCACGCGGCTGCAGTTGCCGGGGCTGTCGCGAGCGGTGGACCAGATCGTCGCGGCGCTCGAGCACGGCGCGCCGCTGGCGGGCGTGCTGCACTCGCAGGCCGCGGATGCCAGGGACGAGGCCAAGCGCGTGCTCATCGAGCAGGCCGGCCGGAAGGAGATCTACATGCTCCTCCCGCTGGTCTTCGCGATTCTGCCTCTTTCGGTGCTCTTCGCGGTGTACCCGGGACTCTTCATACTCAGGCTCGGCCTCGGCTGAGCAGCGACCAGGAACGACACAGGAAACCGACACGGATGGATATGCGCATGACGACGCTGAGAAGATGGTTCGCCGCGGGACGAGAGCTCGCCGAGGACGAGCGGGGAGACGTACCAGGCTGGGTGCTGGTCACACTCATGACGGCAGCCTTGGTCGTCGTGATCTGGGCTGTCGCCGGCCCCGCACTGGTGGGCCTCTTCGAGCAGGCCATCTCGCGCGTCTCCGGGATCTGACCTCTCGCATGCCCCGCCCCGCACTGTCGGCCGATGAACGCGGCTCCAGCCCCGTCGAGTTCGTACTCGTCGGTGCGCTGCTGACCGCGCTGGTGCTGGCCGTGCTGCAGCTGGCGCTGGCCATGTACGTGCGCAACGTCGTGCATGACGCCGCGGTCGAGGGCGCGCAGTACGCGGCGCTGGCAGACACCACGCTGAGTGAGGGCGCCGAGCGCACACGTGCGGTCATCGACCGCGCCGTCGGCGCCGCGTATTCGCAGGACGTGTCGGTGGGCAAGGACCGCAGCCTCGGGCACGAGAGCGTCGTGGTGCGCGTGCGCACCAGCCTGCCGGTGCTGGGCCTGGTCGGGGTGCCCTACGGGATGGAGGTGGAGGCGCGTGCGCCTGTGGAATCCCTCGACGATGACTGAGCGGCGGCGTCCGGAGGGCTGGCCTCCTGAGCGGCGTGGCGTCGACCGCCTGCGCGGCCTGTGGGACGACGAGGACGGCACGGCGGTGCTGGAGTTCGTCACCGTCGGGGTGCTGCTGCTCGTGCCGCTGGTGTACCTGGTGCTCACGCTCGGGGCTGTGCAGGAGCAGACGCTGGGCGCAGAGGCCGCAGCCCGGCATACCGCCCGGGTGATCGGCCAGGCTCCGGATGCCGGCACTGCCGCGGTACGGGGCGATGCCGTGCTGCAGAGCGTGATCCGTGAATACGGCATGGACCCGGATGCCGTGGAGGTCAGCATCACCTGCCGTCCCGTCGCCGCCACATGCCCGTCGGCGGGCAGCACCGTGATCGTCACGGTCGCCACGCGGGTGAGCCTGCCGTTCATGCCACCGCTGTTCGGGCTGGACCGGGTCGCCGCGATTCCCGTGCAGGCGGATGCCGCGCAGAAGGTCTCCCGGCTGTGGGGACGCGGATGATGAACTCCCGACGCCTGCGCGCGCTCGCCGCCGATGAGGACGGCAGCGTGCTGCCGCTGATCCTCGGCTATCTGCTGCTGGCCATCTCCGTGATCCTCGTGTGCGTGTGCGCGACCGACCTGTACATCGCACAGAAGCGCCTGGACTCCCTGGCCGATGCGGCGTCCTTGGCCGGCGCCGACGGTTTCAGCCTTCAGGTCCAGGACGGCGGGGTGCGCGCGGAGCTCACCGACGAGAAGGTGCACGAGCAGGCGGATGCCGTGGTCGCGGCCGTCGCCCACGACGCCCGCTTGGTCTCGGCCGTCACCCCCGACGGGGTCTCCGCCCGCGTGACCGTGGCCGCAGTGTGGCATCCGCCGCTGATCTCGCCGTTCGTGCCCGACGGCGTGCCGCTGGAATCCACTGCGACGACCCGCACGGCCCTGCACTGACTCGACCCTTCGACAAGCTCAGGGGCCCAGGAAGTGGACCCGGGGATCAGTCGGGCACCCTGGCGGCCATGCGGGGCAGGTACTTCGGCGTCCAGCGCATGAACCCGGCGGCTCCTGCCACGGCGACGATGCCCATCAGCCCGGTCGCCAGCGACAGCGAGACCAGGGCCGTGATGGCTGAGACCAGCACCGGGGCGATCGCGCCTCCGGCGTCCGTCAGCGTGCGCCAGGATCCCAGGAATGTCGCGGGATCCCGCTCGGGGGCCAGATCCGCACCGAAGGTCAGCAGGATGCCGCTGGAGAGGCCGTTCCCGACGCCGAGTACTGCGGCGAGCAGTCCGTACCAGAGCATCGCCGAATCGAGGTCGTGCGTGAACGACAGTGCGCCGAAGCCCAGGCCCATCAGCAGCAGCGCGGGCATGGCGGCCCAGATGCGTCCGAAGCGGTCCATCACCTGGCCGCTGGCGTAGAACAGTGCGAAGTCGATGGCGCCGGACACGCCCACGACGAGCGAGATGGTCGTCGCGTCCAGTCCCAGCGAGACGCCCCACAACGGCAGGATCACCTGGCGCGCCGAGCGCACCGCCGACAGGCATGCCGCCGCGACACCCAACCGCGACAGCACCGCGCGGTACTCCCACATGGTGCGGAACACACCGCGCTGATCCGCCACCGGGATGGAACCGGTCACCACCTCGCCGGAGTCCTCCGCGACGGCTGCGCCGGTGGGCTTCAGCAGCGCGGGAATGGTGCGCTCGGGATCGGGGCCGAACAGCACCAGCACCACCAGCACGGCCACGCAGCCCAGCAGGAACCAGATGCTGGAGTGCTCGGCGCGCGTCAGCTGGATCAGGCCCGCGGCGACGAACGGACCCACGAAGACGCCGAAGCGGAAGCATCCGCCCAGCAGCGACAGCAGGCGCGCGCGGAACCGGATCGGAACGCGAGTGGTCATGAACGCGTGCCGGGCCAGGCCGAACGACGCCGCGCAGAACCCGAGCAGGAACACCGCCGCCGTCAGCCACGCCAGCGACGGCGCCATCAGCATCCCGACGGCGGCGATCATCGCCGCCAGGCCTGCGTAGACCATGGTGAAGCGCTCGCCGATCTTCGTGACCAGCCACCCGGCGGGCAGGTTCCCGCACAACTGGCCGACCACGAGCATCGCGGTCACCAGTGCCGCCAGCGGCACGTCGGCGCCGAGGTGCGTGGCGAACACCGGGATCAGCGGGATGACCGCTCCCTCGCCGAGGGCGAACAGCACCGTGGGGATGTAGACCATCGGTCCGAACTGCCTGATGATCCTGCCCGCGCTGTCGCTCACATCCTCACGCTATCCCGCCCCGCGCGGAACCGCTCGCAGGGCGCGATAGGCTGGACTGCCATGTTCGAACTCGATCTCTCCGCCGACATCCAGGCGCTTCGACACACCTTCGGCGACATCCGCGAGGTCGTCGACGTCGACTCCCTGCACGCGGACATCGCGCGCCTCAGCCAGGAGGCCGGTGCTCCCGACCTCTGGGACGACCCCGAGAAGGCGCAGAAGGTCACCAGCGCGCTCAGCCACAAGCAGGCCGACCTCAAGCGCGTCACCGACGTCGAGCGCCGACTCGACGACCTCGAGGTGCTCGTCGAACTCGCCAACGAGATGCAGGACGACGACTCCGCCGAAGAGGCGCGTCGCGAGCTGGCCGGGCTGACGGACACGATCAACCAGCTCGAGGTGCAGACCCTGATGGACGGCGAGTACGACGAGCGCAACGCCATCATCACCATCCGCTCCGGCGCCGGCGGCGACGACGCCACCGACTTCGCCGAGATGCTCATGCGCATGTACCTGCGCTGGGCCGAGCAGCACGGCTACCCCGTGAAGGTCATGGACACCTCCTACGCCGAGGGCGCGGGCATCAAGTCGGCGACCTTCGAGGTCACCGCCCCCTACGCGTTCGGAACCCTGTCGGTCGAGGCCGGCACGCACCGCCTGGCACGCATCAGCCCGTTCGGCTCGGCCGACAAGCGGCAGACGTCCTTCGCGGCCGTCGAGGTCATCCCGCTGATGGAGGAGGCCACCGAGGTGGACATCCCCGAGGGCGACATCCGCGTCGACGTGTTCCGCTCCTCGGGCCCCGGCGGCCAGTCGGTCAATACCACCGACTCCGCCGTGCGCATCACGCACCTGCCGACCGGCATCGTCGTCTCGATGCAGAACGAGAAATCGCAGATCCAGAACCGCGCGGCAGCGATGCGCGTGCTGCAGACCCGCCTGCTGCTGCTGCAGAAGGAGGAGGAGGCTGCCAAGAAGAAGGAGCTCGCGGGCAACATCACCGCGAGCTGGGGCGACCAGATGCGCTCCTACTTCCTCTACGGCCAGCAGCTGGTCAAGGACCTGCGCACCGGCCACGAGTCCGGAAACCCCGACCGGGTGTTCGACGGCGATCTCGACGACTTCATCTCTGCCGGCATCCGCTGGCGCAAGCGCAAGGAAGAGGACTGAGCGCGCTCAGCGCGCCGCACCGGCCAGCGTGCCGGTGACCTCGGACCAGCCGTCGTAGACGGTGCACTGCACCATGCGATCCCCGGAGTCCCAGCTCTCCTGGCTGGGCCAGTAGCCCGAGAGGCTCAGCGCGGACTCCTCGTACGGGACGCCGACGAAGTCCGCGAACGCGCTGCGGCAGGCTGCTTCGGCCTCGGCCTCCGTGTCGCCGTCACCGGGGAACTCCTGCTGGATCATGTCGTACTCGTAATAGACCTCCTCGCCGTGCGGGGTGTCGCAGGGGACGAGCACCACTCGGCCGTTCTCGTCGTAGTACGGCTGGTCGCTCGCGAGGCAGTCGCCCACCTCGACCTCCCACCACTCCACGGTCTGAGCGTCGACGGGCGCGGAACTGGAAGAGTCCACCGGACCGGGCCAGTCGCGGGACATGCCCTCGCTGATCCCCGTCAGCGTCGCACCGACGAAGGAGACGACCAGCACGATGCCCGCGACCACCAGGCCCAGCACCGAGACGATCAGGCCGGTGATGCCCGGCCACTTCACGCCCGGCCGCACCAGGGCGACGATCGACAGCACGATCCCGGCGACCAGCACGAGGGCTCCGAACGCAGCGAGCAGCGGGACGAACGCCAGCACGGCGCCCACGACGGATGCCGCAAGCGCCACCCAGCCCAGCGGGGAGACGCCGGGGGCGGTGGCAGAGGCGGAGAGGGGATGGCCGGATGCCGCGGGCGGGCCGTACGCGCCGCTCATGGCCCATGGCGGTGGACCGGCAGGCGACGGCGGTGTGAAGCCGGACGGCGGGGTGAACGTCTGAGCGGGTGGGTTGAACGGCTGCGGGGGAGCGACGTGCTCGGTCCATCGGGTGCCGTCCCACCAGCGCTGATGCCCGGATCCGTCGTCGTACCAGCCTGCGGGGATGCTCATGGCTCATCATGGCACGGGCGGATGACCTCAGGCGAGTGTCGCTGAACGCGCCTCGGCGGCGCGCATCTAGGCTCGAATGGCCATGATCCGGTTCGAGAACGTCACCAAACGCTATCGCGGCACCAAGCGACCCGCCCTCTCCGACGTCGACTTCAATGTCGAGGCCGGTGAGTTCGTGTTCCTCGTCGGGGCATCGGGCTCCGGCAAGTCGAGCTGCCTGCGACTCATCCTCCGCGAGGACGTGCCCACGACCGGCCGCGTCGCCGTGCTCGGGCGCGATCTGCGCTCGCTGGCCAACCGCAAGGTGCCGTACTTCCGGCGCCACGTCGGCTCGGTCTTCCAGGACTTCCGGCTGCTGCCGTCGAAGACCGTGTACCAGAACGTCGCGTTCTCACTGCAGGTCATCGGCACCTCGCGCGGGTTCATCCAGCAGGCCGTGCCCGAGGCGCTGGCGCTGGTCGGACTCGACGGCAAGGCGAAGCGCATGCCGCACGAGCTCTCCGGCGGCGAGCAGCAGCGCGTGGCCATCGCCCGTGCGATCGTCAACCGGCCCAAGGTGCTGCTGGCCGACGAGCCCACCGGAAACCTCGACCCCGCGACCTCGGTGGACATCATGCAGCTGCTGACGCGGATCAACGCCGGAGGCACGACCGTGGTCATGGCCACGCACGAGGCGGCCTTCGTGAACCAGATGCAGCGCCGCGTCATCGAGCTCAAGGAGGGCGTGATGGTGCGCGACGAGGTCGGCGGCGGGTACGGCGACACCTCCGGCATCCCTCGTCTGCAGCCGGAGGCCGTCCCCGGCGCCGCCGCTGCGGCGGCCCTCACCGCCGTGCAGGAGGTGCAGCGCCAGACCACCGCGGTGCCCGTCGTGGGCCCGGATGTCGTCCAGCCCCCGCGTCCGCCCGCGGAGCCGCCGGCGGAGGAGACGGATGCCCGGGCCGCGGGTCCCAGGACGAACCCGATCGTCCTCCCCGACGTGAAGGTCGACGAGCTCGGAGTCGCCGATCGGCTCGGTCTCTCCGACGATGACGAGGAAGTGGGTCCGACCTCATGAATCTCGGACTCATCATCGGCGAGGCCCTGCTGGGCCTGCGCCGGAACCTCTCCATGGTCATCTCGGTGGTGCTGGTCACGTTCGTCTCGCTCACGTTCGTGGGCGCGGCCGTGCTCATGCAGTCGCAGATCAGCACCATGCGCGGCTACTGGGGCGAGAAGGCGGAGGTCACGGTCTACATGTGCTCGCCGCTGTCGACCAATCCCACCTGCGTCGGCGGCGAGGCCACCGAGGAGCAGATCGACAAGGTCGAGCAGACGCTGAAGGGCGATGCCCTGGCGCCGCTGATCAGTCAGATGCGCAAGCAGTCCAAGGAGGAGGCGTTCAAGGACATCGTCGCCCAGCTCGGCGCCGAGCAGGCCGATGTCATCGGCGTGGAGAACACCTCGGTGGACTTCCGCGTGACCATGAAGGACCCGCAGCAGTCCGAGGTGATCACCGAGGCGTTCTCCGGCCAGCCCGGCGTGGATGCCGTGAAGGATCAGCGCAAGCTGCTGGATCCGCTGTTCTCCGCGCTCACCGTCGCCACCTACATCGCCGTCGGCGTCGCGGCGCTCATGCTGATCGCCGCCGTGCTGCTGATCTCCACCACCATCCGGCTCTCCGCCTACGCCAGGCGCAAGGAGATCGGGATCATGCGCCTGGTGGGCGCCTCCAACGGCTCCATCCAGACGCCGTTCGTGTTGGAGGGCGTGTTCGCAGCCTTCCTCGGATCGGTGCTCGCCAGCGCTGCGGTGCTGGCCGGAGTGCACTTCGGCGTGGAGGGGTACCTGGCCGACCGGGTGCCGTTCATGCGCCCACTGGTGGACATGCAGGATGCGATGTTCGTCGTGCCCGTGCTGATCGGCATCGGCATCCTGCTCTCCGCGCTGTCGGCAGGATTCGCGATCCGTCGCTGGCTGCGCACCTGACCCGATAGACTGATGGGCTGTCCCATCGTCAGGAGAACAACATGCCCAGGGAACGCGGTGAGAAGGTCATCGCGACCAACCGTCGCGCGCGTCACGACTACAACCTTGAGAAGTCGTACGAAGCCGGCCTCGTGCTCACCGGCACCGAGGTCAAGTCGCTGCGCCAGGGGCGCGCCAACCTCAGCGACGGCTACGCGTACATCAAGGGCGGCGAGGCGTTCCTCGACGCCGTGCACATCCCGGAGTACTCGCAGGGGCACTGGACCAACCACACGGCCAAGCGCATCCGCAAGCTGCTGCTGCACCGCGACGAGATCCGCAAGCTCGAGCACGCCGTCTCGGCGGGGGGCTACACGCTGATCCCCACCCGGCTGTACTTCTCCGACGGACGCGCCAAAGTCGAGATCGCCCTGGCCAAGGGCAAGCGCGAGTACGACAAGCGCCAGACGCTGCGCGAGCGCCAGGACACCCGCGACGCCGAGCGCGCCATGCGCACCCGCAACCGCCTGGGGGAGTAGTCGTCCCGGCGGTCAGGCGTCGCGCAGCTCCCGCTTGAGGATCTTCCCGCTCTGGTTGCGCGGCAGCGCGTCGATGAAGCGCACCGCCTTGGGGACCTTGAACGATGCGACCCGCTCCTTCACATGAGCGATGATCTCAGCCTCCGTGACGGTGGTGTCGGGCTTCAGGACGACGCACGCCAGGATGGCCTCGATCCACCTCTCGTCCGGAACGCCGATCACGGCGACCTCCGCGACCGCCGGATGCGTGTAGACGGCATCCTCCACCTCTCGGGATGCCACCATGATGCCGCCCGTGTTGATCGCGTCCTTGATGCGGTCCACCACCGTCAGGTAGCCGGCCTCATCGCGGACGACGAGATCCCCGGAGTGGAACCATCCGTCGCGGAACGCCTCGGCGGTCTCGTCGGGCTTGTTCCAGTACCCCTGTGCGAGCTGGGGCGAGCGGTAGAGCACTTCGCCCGGTTCGCCGTCGGGCACGTCGTGGCCGTTCTCGTCGACCACACGAGTCTCCACGAACAGGATGGGGCGTCCCGCCGACGCAGGGCGCTCCTCGTGCTCCTCGGGGCGGAGCACGGTGGCCAGCGGGCCGATCTCGGACTGTCCGAAGCAGTTGTAGAAGCCGAGGGCCGGGTAGCGCTCGCGCAGCCGGTTCAGCACGGTCACCGGCATGATCGATGCTCCGTACTGGGCCTTGACGAGAGAGGAGAGGTCGGCGGCATCCAGGTCGGGGTGGTTCGCCAGCGGCACCCACACGGTCGGCGCCAGGAAGAGCGACCCGATGCGCTCCTCGGCGACGGTGCGCAGGATGCGGGGGATGTCGGGCGCGGGGAGCAGCCGGATGGTCGCTCCGATGGCGAGGTAGGGGAGCATGAACACGTGCATGGCCGCCGAGTGGTACAGCGGCATGCAGATCAGCGGCGCATCGGCGGGAGCGAAGTCGAGCGCGACGATCACCGCCGAGTACTCGGCCACGAGCGCGGAGTGGGTGAGCATCGCGCCCTTGGGCTGCGAGGTCGTCCCCGAGGTGTACAGCAGCTGCACGAGACTCTCGCCGTCGACATCCGTCGGCAGCACCATGGCATCGCCGCTGCGGGCGCGGGCGAGGAAGGATCCGTCGTCGTCTCGCAGCGGGGCCACGATCTCCACGTGCGTGTCAGCGCGCACCGCGTCGAAGTGCTCCCGCAGCAGCGGGTCGACCAGCGCCGCCCTGGCTCCCGACTGCTCGATGAGGTACGCGAGCTCGGCGCCGTGCAGCGCGTAGTTCACCGGCACGTGCACGAGGCCCGCCCGGGCGATGGCGAGGAACGCGATGACATAGGCGTCGGAGTTCGTGCCGTAGGTGACCACCCGCTCCCCGGCACTGAGACCCTGGCCGCGCAGATCGGCGGCGCCGCGGGTGACGGCGTCGTCGAGCTCGCGGTAGGTCCACTCGCGCTCCTCGAAGCGGAGCGCGATCGTGTGCGGCGCGCGTGCGGCGCTGCGCCGAAGGACGCCGTCGACCGTGTTCGTGCGCCAGGGCTGGGGAGTGGACATCATCGTCATGATCCTCACGGTAGTCCCGTTCGGGGCGTTCAGGCGGGCTCGAACCCGAAGGTGCGCCCGAGGAAGGCGAGCTCGGCCTCGAGGGACGCGATGATGGTCTCCGCACGGCGGAAGCCGTGGCCCTCTCGCTCGAACTCCAGGTACTCGTGCGGGATGCCGCGGGCGGCCAGCGCGTCGCGGATGACCTGCGACTGCGATGGCGGCACCACCTTGTCGTCCGAGCCCTGCTCCAACAGCACCGGCACGTCGATGCGGTCCGCGTGCGTGAGGGGCGAGCGCGCGATGTACACGTCCTCGGCCTCGGGCAGCGGGCCGACGAGCCCGTCCAGGTAGGACTTCTCGAAGTCGTGGGTGTCGGAGGCCAGCATCCGCAGGTCGGCGACACCGTACCGGCTGATGCCCGCGGCGAACGCCCCGCCGCGCACCAGCGCGCTCAGCACCGTCCAGCCGCCGGCGGAGCCGCCGCGGACGGCGATGCGCGCGGGGTCGGCGAGCCCCGCATCCGCCAGGCCCCGCGCGGCAGCGATCACATCGTCGACGTCGACCACGCCCCACTGGCCGTTCAGCCGCTCGCGATAGGCGCGGCCGTAGCCGGTGGAGCCGCCGTAGTTCACGTCCAGCACGCCGATGCCGCGGCTGGTCCAGTAGGCGTAGGCGGCGGAAGCGGCACCCGAGACGTGCGCGGTGGGACCGCCGTGCACCATCACGAGGTACGGCGGCTTTTCGCCCGCGGGTGCGACGTGGTCGGGATTCGTGGGCGGATAGTCGAAGGCGTGCACCTCGCCGTGAGGGCCCTCGAACGTCACCGGGCGGGCGATCGGGACCCAGCGCGCATCGATGCGTTCGCCGCCGCGGATGGCAGTGATCTCGCCGGAGTCCGCATCCACGCACCACAGCCCGCGCTCGACGTCCGCGCCGGATCCGGAGATCAGCACCCGCGTGCCCTGGACGTCGCAGATGCTCGCCTCGGCGGTGACCGGTACGTCCAGGGTCTGCGCGTCGCCGGAGCCCGGATCGATCAGCACGATCTCGTCGGAGCCGTTCGTGCGCACCGCCACGATCCGGCCGTCGGCCAGCACCCCGTACCAGCGCTGGCCGAGCACCCACAGGCCGCCGCCGGTGTCGGCGTCCGCCGGGGCGACCTGCTCGGGCCAGGCCTCCAGCGCCAGATCGTCGAGCGCGGCACGGTGCAGGTTCCAGCGCCCGTCGGGGTCGTCCAGATAGAGCAGCTCCCCGTCCGAGACCCACTCCGGCTGCAGCGCGGCGTGCGTGTTGACGCCGGTGATCGTGTCGTCACCGCCGGTGTGGATGAAGCGCAGATTCGCCTGCTCCCACGGCATCCGCCTGCCGGACCATTCCACGAACGCCAGCCGCGTGCCGTCGGGGGAGAGCGCCGGGTGCGCGAAGAACGCCGAGCCCTGGATGAACACGTGCACGGCCGCATCGTCGTCGGCGGCCGATCCATCCAGCGGGATCTCCACCAGTCCGCGCCGGTGCGGCTCGGACCGCAGATCCTCGCGCACCGCGAACAGCCGTCCCTGCTGAAGCGTCAGCCCGCCGTACTGCGCCCCGGGCGCCGTCAAGGGCTCGGGGACGCCGTCGCGCGGCATCCGGTGCACGCGCTGGGACGCGCCGTCGACGAAGTACAGGGTGCCGACGGCATCCGCCGTCCAGGCTCCGCCGCCGTATTCGTGCACGCGCGAGCGCGCGCTCCACGGGGAGGGAAGGACTTCCTCACCCGACGAGCTGCGCACGGTGACCCGGCCGCCCTCGGACGGCACCGACTCGCCCCACCAGATCTCGTCGCCCACGAAGCGAGCGCCATCGATGCGGGGAGCGGATGCCGACACGTCGGCGGCGGAGAACGGTGAGGGCCAGGAACCGTAGGGCGTGCTCATCCTCCGACCCTATCCGCGGCCGCGCATCGACACACGGCGTCACACAGTGTGCGCCGGGCGACGCCCGCGTTCTACCGTGCATTCACACCCCGATCTGCGAAGGAGACGCACCGTTGCCCTGTTGTACGCCGTTCTCCTTCGAGCTCTATCCGCCGCGCAGCGTCGCCAGCGCGCAGGCGCTGCACGACACCATCGACCGCCTCGCCGCGGCCGGGCCCGACTTCCTGTCGGTCACCTACGGCGCGGGCGGATCCACAGGCGGGCGTTCGCTGGAGGTGCTGCGCTACATCCGTGCGCACACCCGCGTCGAGCCTCTCGCGCACCTGACCTGCGTGGGGAACACCTACGCAGGAGCGGCACGGCTGATCCGGGAGTTCCTGGATGCCGGCATCCTCAGCTTCCTCGCGCTGCGCGGCGACCCTCCCGCCGGCCACGACGAGAGCGAGCCGTTCCTGGGTGATCTGGAGAGCTCCGCGCAGCTGGTGCAGCTCATCGACCGTGTGCAGGCCGAGCGGGCCCCCTACGAGGAGTCCCCGGTTCCCGGCAACCCCGGTGCCGTGCGCGTCGCTCCGCGCCGCCGGGTGAGCATCGCCGTCGCCGCGTTCCCCAACGGACACCCGCGTTCGGCGTACAGCAGCCAGCACGTCGACGCACTGCTGGCCAAGCAGGCGGCGGGCGCCACGCTCGCCATCACGCAGCTGTTCTTCCATTCCGATCACTATCTGGCCTTCGTCGAGCGCGCCCGTCGTGCGGGCGTGACGATCCCGATCCTGCCCGGCATCATGCCGATCACCTCGCCCGCCCGCCTGAACCGCGTGTTGCAGCTCACCGGCGAGGAGTTGCCGGGCGAGCTGTCCATCGCCCTCGAGGTCGAGCCCACAGTCGAGGGCCGCAGACAGATCGGCGTCGAATGGGCCGCCGAGCTCGCCCGCGCCGTCGTCGCAGGCGGCGCGCCCGGCGTGCACCTGTACGCCTTCAACCAGCATGAGACCGTGCTCGACGTCCTCGCTCAGGCCGGCATCCTGACCGAATCCTGTCTGTCCCCAGCCACGAAGTAAAGGAAACACCCATGACCGCTTTCCCCGCCGGGACGATCCTCGGCTACCCCCGCATCGGGCGCCGCCGCGAGCTGAAGAAGGCCGTCGAGGCGTTCTGGGCGGGCCGCATCGACGAGGCAGCTCTCGAGACCACGGCCGCGGGACTGCGCGCCGCCACCCGCGAGCGTCTGGCCGAGCTCGGCCTGGGGCGTGGGGACTCCGCCATCCCGGAGTCGTTCTCGTACTACGACCAGGTGCTGGATGCCGCCCTCACGGTCGGCGCCCTCCCGACCCGCTTCGATGACCTGCGCGACGCCGATGGGACGATCGGCCTGCCGGCGTACTTCACCGCAGCCCGCGGCGAGGGCGACCGCGCCCCGCTGGAGATGACCAAGTGGTTCGACTCCAACTACCACTACCTGGTGCCCGAGATCGGACCTGAGACGGTGTTCTCGCTCTCCAGCTCCCGCCTCGTGGACCAGGTCGCCGAGGCGGCTGCCGCAGGCTTCCGCACCCGTCCGGTGATCGTGGGCCCCGTCACGCTGCTCGCGCTGGCGAAGGCCTCGGACGACGCGCCCGAGGGCTTCGACCCGCTCTCACGACTGGATGACGTCGTGGCCGTGTACGTCGAGCTGCTGGCGAAGCTGAAGGCCGCCGGCGCCGACTGGGTGCAGCTGGATGAGCCCGCGCTGGTCAGCGAGTCGCTGCCCGCCACCACCGCGCAGCTGGCGGATTCCGCACAGCGTGCGCTGGCCGTGGTCGGCGGCGCCGCTGAACGCCCGCAGATCCTCGTCGCGGCCCCGTACGCCGCGCTCGGCGAGGTGCTGCCCGTGCTGGCATCCGCCCCGATCGAAGCCATCGCGATCGACCTGGTGCGCGGCGCGGTGCCGGAGTCGCTGCCCGACCTCGCCGGGAAGACGCTCGTCGGCGGCGTGATCGACGGCCACAACATCTGGCGCGGCGACCTGCGCGGCGCGTTCGACAAGCTCGCGGCGCTGCGCTCCCTCGGCGCTTCTGCCGTCTCGGCCTCCACCTCCACCTCGCTGCTGCACGTGCCGCACGACGTGGCCGACGAGACCAGACTCGACGCTCGCCTGGTGTCGTGGCTGGCCTTCGCCGACCAGAAGGTCGAGCAGGTCGTCGCTCTCGCACGCGGCCTGGTCCAGGGCCGCGCGGCTGTCGCCGCTGATCTGGATGCCGCGACCGCGGCCCTCGCCGATCGCCAGGCGGCCCCCGGCGTGCGTGACGGCGCGGTGCGCGCCCGCGCGCTGGGCGAGGCCGACTTCTCGCGAGTCTCCTATGAGGAGCGCGAGGCCGCGCAGCTCGCGCTGGACCTGCCCGCCCTGCCGCTGACCACCATCGGCTCCTTCCCGCAGACCGGCGACATCCGTCGTGCCCGCGCGCAGTTCACCCGCGGCGAGCTTCCCCGCGACGACTACGAGGCGTTCCTGCGCACCGAGATCGACCGCGTCGTCGCGCTGCAGGAGGACCTGGGCCTCGACGTGCTCGTGCACGGCGAGGCGGAGCGCAACGACATGGTGCAGTACTTCGCCGAGAACCTCGACGGCTTCGCCGTCACCGAGAACGGCTGGGTGCAGTCCTACGGCTCTCGTGCCACCCGCCCCTCGATCCTGTGGGGCGACGTGTCGCGACCAGCGCCCATCACGGTCTCGTGGTCGGCATACGCGCAGTCGCTGAGCACCAAGCACGTCAAGGGCATGCTCACCGGCCCGGTCACGATCCTCGCCTGGTCGTTCGTGCGCGACGACCAGCCACTGGGCGAGACCGCGAACCAGGTGGCGCTCGCGCTGCGCGACGAGATCACCGACCTCGAGGCCGCCGGCATCGCCATCATCCAGGTCGACGAGCCGGCGCTGCGCGAACTGCTGCCGCTGAAGAAGGCCGACCAGCCCGCGTACCTGGAGTGGTCCGTGAACTCGTTCCGCCTGGCCACCGGCGGCGCAGCGGCGCCCACGCAGATCCACACGCACCTGTGCTACTCGGAGTTCGGCGTCGTCATCGACGCCATCCGCGCGCTGGATGCCGACGTGACGTCGATCGAGGCCGCCCGCAGCCGCATGGAGGTCGTCGCGGACATCGCGAAGCACGGCTTCGACCACGGTGTCGGTCCCGGCGTCTACGACATCCATTCTCCCCGTGTGCCCAGCGTCGCCGAGGTCGAGTCGCTGCTGCGCCGCGCGACCTCCGAGTTGCCGCTGCGCCAGTTGTGGGTCAACCCGGACTGCGGACTGAAGACCCGCGGCTATGACGAGACCGTCGCCTCGCTGCGCAACATCGTCGAGGCCACGCACCGCGTGCGCGAGGACGTGAACGTCCCGGCCTGACCCGCGTCCGAACGCGGAGAACGCCCGTCCGGTCCCTTCTCGAGCTCGCCCCGGACTGGGGTCCTGAACTCGTCGGAGGGTCGGGCGGGCGTTCTTGTGTGCATCAGACCGCGCGGAGCACCGCCACGACCTTGCCGAGGACTGTGGCTTCGTCGCCGAGGATGGGC
Organism: Microbacterium sp.; assembly: GCF_049650565.1. Classification (GTDB taxonomy): domain Bacteria; phylum Actinomycetota; class Actinomycetes; order Actinomycetales; family Microbacteriaceae; genus Microbacterium. The sequence goes on along the minus strand of NZ_JBASAK010000067.1, from coordinate 37,248 downwards.
TCGAACGCGGAGTTGCGGGGGAGCAGCCAGGTGTGGCCATCGCGGCGGCGGAAGGTCTTGACCGTCGCCTCGCCGTCGATCATGGCCGCCACGATCTCGCCGTTCTCGGCGTTGTTCTGCGTGCGCACGACCACCCAGTCGCCGTCGCAGATGGCGGCGTCGATCATCGACTCGCCGCTGACCTTCAGCATGAACAGGTCGCCCTTGCCCACCAGCTGACGCGGCAGAGGGAAGATCTCCTCGACCTGCTGGTCGGCGGTGATCGGGATGCCGGCGGCGATGCGGCCGACCAGCGGCACCAGCGCCGCGTCGCCGAGTGCGGGACTGGTGTCGGCGGGGTTCTCGGTGCTGGTGCCCGGCAGGTCGATCAGCACCTCCATGGCGCGCGTCTTGCCCGGGTCGCGGCGCAGGTAGCCGCTGAGCTCGAGCTGACCGAGCTGATGGGTGACGCTGGAGAGCGACTTCAGGCCCACGGCGTCGCCGATCTCGCGCATGCTCGGCGGGTAGCCGTGCTGGGCGATGGAGTTCTGGATCACCTCGAGGATGGCCATCTGCTTCGCGCTCAGGCTCTTGCGCCGACGGGTGCGGGGAGCCTCGGCTGCGGGGGCGGACTTGTCGCTCATCGGTGCTCCTTCATGCGTGCGAACCAGTCATGCTCCGCGTCATCGCGGGCATCCGGTTCGAATGTCGGTGGCCAGTGGTGTGCTGTCCATATCGAAACCGTATCCGACTCAGGCCGGAAAACGGAAGATCTGTTCGAGCGTGTCGAGCAGATCTTCGGACGGATTTCGAAGAATTCTTGACAGATGTTCGATATCGAAGATACATTCGGAACGTAGCTTCGCATCCGGTGCCCCCGGTCGGGCGCCGGATGCGAAAGCTGCACCACTTCCGCCGCACGGCGGGACCACACGGAGGAGCCCACATGAGCACCATCAGCATCCAGAGCCCCGCGATCTCTCGCGTCGCCGCCGGGCGCGCGGTGTCAGAAGGCCCGGTGTCAGAACGTACGGTGCGGCGCACGAAGCTGCGCCTGACCATGCGGGGCAGGCGCGTGCTGGCAGGCCTGGCGGCTGCGCCCCTGGTCGCCGGCATCGCCTTCTCCGTGCTGGCCGGCGGATCGGCACTGGCATCCGGACAGGACGCGGCGGCGGTCTCGTTCCAGACCGTGCACGTGGCACCCGGCGACACCCTGTGGGGGATCGCCGCAGAGGTCGCTCCTGGCGTCGACCCCCGCGACGTCATCGACGACATCATGTCGCTGAACAACTTCAGCTCCGCCACCATCCAGGCGGGCGAGGAGATCGCGATCCCCACGAAGTACGCGCGCTGACCCGTCACGCGGGCTCACCCGCGCCCGCACGCGCTCTAGCATGGGAAGGGTGACATCCCTCGACGACCTGCCCCTCCGCGACGATCTTCGCGGTCTGACCCCGTACGGCGCTCCGCAGGCGCCGCTGCCGGTGGCGCTGAACGTCAACGAGAACACTCATCCGGTGCCCGAGGCCGTCGTCAGCGACATCCTCGATGACGTCGCACTCGCGCTCAGCGACGTGAACCGCTACCCGGATCGAGAGTTCACCGCGTTGCGCGAGGCGTTCGCACGCTACCTCGGTCACGAGCTCGCACCCGAGCAGATCTGGGCCGGCAACGGCTCCAACGAGGTGCTGCAGCACATCCTGCAGGCCTTCGCCGGTCCCGGTCGTACGGTGTTCGGCTTCGGGCCCACCTACTCGATGTACCCGCTGCTGACCCGCGGCACCGGCGCCACGTGGGTGGCCGGCACGCGCGAGGACGATTACACGATCACGGCCGGGGATGCCGCATCGCAGGTCGCCGCTGCCGACCCCGACGTCGTGCTGCTGTGCACGCCCAACAACCCCACCGGCACACCGCTGGGACTGGATGTGGTCGAGGCCGTGTACGAGGCTGCTCGAGGAATCGTCGTCGTCGACGAGGCGTATCAGGAGTTCGCACCGAAGGATGCGGCATCCGCTCTGACCCTGCTCGCGGGGCGCCCGCGGCTGGCGGTCTCCCGCACCATGAGCAAGGCGTTCGCCTTCGCGGGCGCTCGCGTGGGGTATCTGGCCGCCGACCCCGCCTTCATCGACGCTCTGCGGCTCGTGCGTCTGCCGTACCACCTCAGCGCGCTCACCCAGGCCGCGGCCACGGCCGCGCTGCGCAGCGCGGACGTCATGCTGGCCATGGTCGACGAGATCGTCGAGCAGCGCGACCGCATCTCGGCGACGCTCGAGGCGCTGGGCTACACGCCGCATCCGTCCTGGTCGAACTTCGTGCTGTTCGGCGGGGTGGAGAAGCCGCAGGAGCTGTGGCAGGCGCTGTACGACCGCGGCGTGCTGATCCGCGACGTCGGCATCCCGAACCATCTGCGCGTCTCGGCCGGCACCGAGGCGGAGACCACTGCCTTCCTGGACGCCCTCGCATCGATAGGATCTGCCTCATGAGCGACCCCCGCACCGCGCCCCGCATCGCGCAGCGCAGCCGCAGCACGTCCGAGTCGACGGTGGAGGTGGAGGTGAACCTCGACGGCACCGGAAGGGCCGACATCAGCAGCTCCGTGCCGTTCTTCGACCACCTGCTCACGGCGTTCGCCAAGCACTCGCTGACCGACCTCACCGTCCGCGCCACCGGCGACACCCACATCGACGCGCACCACACCGTCGAGGACATCGCCATCGTGCTCGGCCAGGCCATCCGGGCGGCGCTCGGCGACAAGTCGGGCATCTCGAGGTACGGCGACGCGCTGGTGCCGCTGGACGAGGCGCTCGCTCAGGCTGTGGTCGACATCTCGGGCCGCCCGTACCTGGTGCACGACGGCGAGCCCGCCGGCTTCGAGCTGCACCTCATCGGCGGACACTTCACCGGGTCGCTGGTCCGCCACGTCTTCGAGGCGATCGCGTTCAACGCGGCGCTCACCGTGCACGTTCGCGTGCTGAACGGGCGCGACCCGCACCACATCGCCGAGGCGGAGTTCAAGGCGTTCGCGCGGGCGTTCCGCCAGGCCAAGGCGCTGGATCCGCTGGTGCACGGCGTCCCGTCCACCAAGGGCGCACTGTGACGGCTCCGCGGATCGTCGTCTACGACTACGAGTCCGGCAACGTGCACTCCGCCGTCAAGGCGCTGGTCGCCGCCGGAGCGGATGTCGAGCTCACCGGCGATCGCGATGCGGCGCTGGAGGCCGACGGGCTGTTCGTCCCCGGAGTCGGCGCGTTCGCGGCCGTCGCCGGTGCGCTGCGCGCGCACGGCGGCGACGAGATCATCGACCGCAGGCTCGCAGGAGGGCGTCCCGTGCTGGGCGTGTGCGTGGGCATGCAGGTGATGTTCGAGCGCGGCGTGGAGCGCGGTCAGAACGTCGAGGGCCTGGGGGAGTGGCCGGGCACGGTCTCCGAGCTGGATGCCCCGGTGCTGCCGCACATGGGCTGGAACACCGTCGAGGCGGGCGAGGGCAGCGTGCTGTTCCGCGGCATCGAGCAGGAGCGCTTCTACTTCGTCCACTCCTTCGCCGCGAAGTCCTGGGGGCTCCAGGTCGAGGCGCCGTTCCCGCAGCCGACGCTGACCTGGGCCACGCACGGCGAGCGGTTCCTCGCCGCCGTGGAGAACGGGCCGCTCGCCGCCACGCAGTTCCATCCCGAGAAGTCGGGAGAGGCCGGCATCCGTCTGTTGCGCAACTGGGTGCAGTCCCTGCGCTGAGCCCTCGGCCGGACACATCATTTGAGACCGCCCTGCGGCCGGACTATCCTGATCTCTCGTGCCCGCACGCCGCGGGCTTCCCGACTCAAGGACGTCATGAACGACTTCGCACAGTCCCCCTCGCTGATCCTGCTCCCCGCAGTCGACGTGGCGGGAGGGAAGGCGGTGCGTCTCACCCAGGGTGAGGCAGGCACGGAGACCAGCTACGGCGACCCGATCGACGCCGCAGGCGAATGGGTCGACCAGGGAGCGCAGTGGATCCACCTGGTGGATCTGGATGCCGCCTTCGGTCGCGGCAGCAACGCCGGCATCCTGCGCAAGGTCATCAAGCAGTACCGCGGGGTGAGCATCGAGCTCTCCGGCGGCATCCGCGACGACGCCAGCCTGGAGGCGGCTCTGGAGTCCGGTGCCAACCGCATCAACCTCGGCACGGCGGCGCTGGAGAACCCGGAGTGGGCGGCCGATGTCATCGGACGGTACGGCGAGGCGGTCGCCGTCGGGCTCGACGTGCGCGGGACGACGCTGGCCGCACGCGGCTGGACCAAGGATGGCGGTGACATCTGGGAGGTGCTGGACCGCCTCGAGGAGGCCGGCTGCAGCCGCTACGTCGTCACCGACGTCACCAAGGACGGGACGCTGCGCGGCCCGAACCTCGACCTGCTGCGCGAGATCACCTCCCGCACGCCCAAGCCCGTGATCGCCTCCGGCGGCGTCTCCAGCCTCGACGACATCATCGCGCTGCGCGAATTGGTCTCGCTGGGCGTCGAAGGCGCCATCGTCGGCAAGGCGCTGTACGCCGGGCAGTTCACCCTCGCGGAGGCGCTGGATGTCGCAGGCGACTGAGAGCGCCTGCGATCACGGGGCACACGAGAACGCCTCGGATTCCGCCGGTGTGCCCTGGGCCGGGCGGCACTTCCAGGAGAACACCCGCGCTTCGGACGACGGCTCCGCCGACCCCGCGCTGCTGGACGCGCTGCTGCGCTTCCGTGCCGGAACCGGCAGTCAGGCGCAGGTCGTGGACGCGTTCCGCGACGCTCGCGTGCTGGTGCCGCTGGTCGCCGAGAAGGGCGCCCTTCGACAGGCTCAGGAACCCAATTCTGAGGACAACGGACTGAAGGTCGACAAGACCCAGGAGCTCTCCATCGTCACCGTCGCCGCTCCCGACGGGCGCCGCGTGCAGCCGGCGTTCTCGTCGGTGGACACCATGCGCCGGTGGGACCCGCAAGCCCGGCCGATCCCCGTCGAAGCCATCCGCGTGGCGCTCTCTGCGGCCGACGAGCAGACCGATCTGGTCGTGCTCGACCCCGCATCCGAAACCGAGTTCGTGATGCGTCGCCCCGCGGTGTGGGCGGTCGCCCAGAGCCAGCCCTGGGAGCCGAGCTTCCTCTCGCCCGAGGTCTTCACGGCCCTGCAGGAGAGCATCGCGCACGAACTGGCCGTCATCGACGTGTCGGTCGCGGCGGGGGATCCGGATGCCCGGATGCGCGGCCCCGAGCTGATCGTCACCCTGGAGCTCGTCGACGGCCTGGACCGCGAGACGCTGGATGCCGTGCTGGCCCGCCTCGCCCAGCGCTGGGCGGCCGACGACCGCATGGCCGTCCTCGTCGACTCCCTCACCGTGAAGCTCACCCGCTCCGCCTGACGACGGCATCCGCTCTACGTCCTGTGCCCCACGCCCTCAAACGAGGTCAGCCTGACCGAGACGTTGAGGAGTCGGGAGGGTTCCCCGGAGCGAGCATCGGGGAGGAGCGAAGCGGAGGGGTCCGCGCTATGCGACCGATGGGAGCCTTCCGCAGGCCGTCAGTCCAGAGAGCTCAGATGACCGAGCCGGTCCACTTCTCGCCGGGCCCCTTGCCGACGGCGTCCTTGATGGGGGAGGCTTCGCGGAAGGCCAGCTGCAGGGAGCGCAGCCCGTCGCGCAGCGGGCGCGCGTGCGCGTCGCTGATCTCGGGGGCGCCGGCGGTGATCAGGCCCGCAAGGGCGTTGATGAGCTTGCGGGCCTCGTCCAGGTCCAGCTGCGCGTCGGGCTCGTCAGCCAGGCCCAGTTTCACGGCGGCGGCGCTCATCAGGTGCACGGCGGTCGTGGTGATCACCTCGACGGCAGGGACATCGGCGATGTCGCGGGTGGCAGCGGCGGCAGCTTGCTCCTGCTGCGCCCAGCGCTCGTGGCGGTCATCGGCGTGCTCGGCAGGAATCGTCACTTCGGTTTGCTTTCTGGTAGACTTCTGCGGGCTTCGGAGCTTTTCGCTCCGATACGAAAGAGGATTCACTTCCCACCCGCGCTTGCCGTTCAAGGCTACCGGGTTCCGCACCCCGCCGGCTTCGGTGGAAAGGGTGCCGAAGCCGGTGCAGTCTGATGTGCCGGCGGGTGGGGAGACTCCGATTTCGCCCGGAATGCAGACAGCGTCCCGGTGGCCGAAACCACGTCTAAGGAGCTCCGCATCAGCGATCCCCGTACCAATGAGCGCATCCGCGTCCCCGAGGTCCGCCTCGTCGGTCCCGCGGGTGAGCAGATCGGCGTTGTCCGCATCGAGGCAGCGCTGCGTCTGGCCCAGGAAGCCGACCTCGATCTCGTCGAGGTGGCCCCGAATTCCAAGCCGCCCGTCGTCAAGATCATGGACTACGGCAAGTTCAAGTACGAGGCCGCGCAGAAGGCGAAGGAAGCCCGCCGCAACCAGGCGAACACCATCCTCAAGGAGGTGCGGTTCCGCCTGAAGATCGAGGCTCACGACTACACGACCAAGCTCAAGCGCGCCGAGGGCTTCCTCAAGTCCGGTGACAAGGTCAAGGCCATGATCCTGTTCCGCGGCCGCGAGCAGTCGCGTCCCGAGCAGGGCGTGCGGCTGCTGCGCAAGTTCGCCGAGGACGTCGCCGAGTTCGGCACCGTCGAGTCGAACCCCACGATCGACGGCCGCAACATGGTCATGGTCGTCGCTCCCCTGAAGAACAAGTCCGAGGCCAAGGCCGAGCAGAACGCCGTGCGCACGGCCCACAAGCAGGCCGCGCGCGAGGCGAAGAACGACGCTGCCTCAGCGCGCAAGGACGCCCCCGCGGCGTGAGCCGCCCCCAGAACTCCCGCGCGAGCGGGTAACCCACCGTCGCCCGAGCGGGCGCCACACGAAGGAAGAGAAGATGCCGAAGCAGAAGACCCACTCGGGTGCGAAGAAGCGCTTCAAGATCACCGGCAGCGGAAAGCTGAAGAAGCAGCAGGCCGGCATGCGCCACAACCTCGAGCACAAGTCGAGCCGCCGGACCCGCCGCCTGAACCAGGACCAGGTCCTCTCCAAGGCCGACGCCAAGGTCGCCAACAAGCTTCTCGGTCGCTGAGCGCGCCGCACACACGAATAGGAATCCAGGAAAATGGCAAGAGTCAAGCGCGCGGTCAACGCGCACAAGAAGCGTCGCGTCATCCTCGATCGCGCCTCGGGCTACCGCGGTCAGCGGTCGCGTCTCTACCGCAAGGCCAAGGAGCAGGTCACTCACTCCCTCGTCTACGCGTACCGTGACCGTCGCAAGCGCAAGGGCGACTTCCGCAAGCTGTGGATCCAGCGCATCAACGCCGCCGCTCGCCAGAACGGCATGACGTACAACCGCTTCATCCAGGGCCTGGGCCTCGCGGGAGTCCAGGTGGACCGCCGCATGCTGGCCGACCTCGCCGTGACCGACGCTGCGGCGTTCGCCACGCTGGTCGAGGTCGCCAAGAAGGCGCTGCCCTCCGACGTGAACGCTCCGAAGGCCGCTGCCTGAGCCGAGTCATCCGAACGGGCGCTCCCTGAGAAAAGGGGGGCGCCCGTTTTCGTCTTCTAGACTGGGGTCGTGCTCGAGAATCCCCGCTCTCCCCGAGTCCGTGCCGTGGCCAAGCTCACCAAGCGCAGTGCCCGAGCCGAGGCAGGGCTGTTCCTGCTCGAGGGACCGCAGGCCGTGCGGGAGGCCCTCAGCTGCCTCCCGGGCGCGATCGTCGACCTGTTCGCCACGCCCACGGCGTGGGAGAAGCACGGCGACGTCCGTGCCCTCGCGCTCGAGGAGAAGGTCGAGGTCGAGTACGTCACCGAGCACGTGCTCTCGGCCATGGCCGACACCGTCACCCCGCAGGGCATCATCGCCACCGCCCGTCAGACGCCCACCTCGGTGCGGGACATCTTCGCGGCATCCCCCACGCTCATCGCGATCTGCGAAGAGGTGCGAGATCCCGGCAATCTCGGCACCATCATCCGCGCCGCGGACGCGGCGGGGGCGGATGCCGTGGTGCTGACCGGCCGCACGGTCGACCCGTACAACCCGAAGGTCGTCCGCTCCACCACGGGGTCGCTGTTCCATGTGCCGTTCTCGGTGGGCGGAGATCTGGACGACGTGATCACGCGCGCGCATGCCGCGAGCATGCAGGTGCTGGCGGCCGATGTGAAGGGCGATGACCTGCTGGCGGCCCGCGCCGAGGGCATGCTGCGGAAGCCGACGGCCTGGCTCTTCGGCAACGAGGCCCGCGGCCTCGAGGACGACGTGCTCGAGCGGGTCGACCGTGCGCTGAAGCTGCCGATCTACGGGCAGGCCGAATCGCTGAACCTCGCCACTGCGGCCAGCGTGTGCCTGTACGAGAGCGCCTTCGCGCAGCGCGAGGTCGACACGGAGTGAGACCATGCGCATCCTGATCGTCGAGGACGACGATCGCGTCGCCGAGGCCCTGGCGGCCTTCCTCAGCCGCTCCGGGTATGCGACGGCCCGCGCCGTGAACGGCGCCCAGGCTCTGGAGCTCGTGGGATCTGACACCGAGCTGGTGCTGCTGGACCTGGGCCTGCCGGACATGGACGGCGTGGACGTGTGCCGCCGCATCCGATCCCGCAGCGGCGTGCCGGTGATCATCGCCACGGCTCGCAGCGACGTGCAGGAGCGCATCCGCGGGCTGCGCGCCGGCGCCGACGACTTCGTCGTCAAGCCGTACGACGTGCGCGAGCTGCTGGCCCGCATCGAGGCCGTCACGCGTCGGCTGCATCCGCTGGACGCGCTGACGCCGGATGCCGGTGATCGGGCGCTCATCGAGGTGGACGGCGTGAGCATCGACCTGGTCGCCCGCCGGGTGCTGGTCGACGGTGCGCCAGTCGAGCTCACGCGCAAGGAATTCGACATCATCGCCGTGCTGGCCCGCTATCCCGGCGTGGCCGTGCCCCGCGAGCGGCTGATCCGCGAGGTGTGGAACACCGACTGGCAGAGCTTCGCCCGCTCGCTGGAGGTGCACGTCGCCAGCATCCGCCGCAAGATCGGCAGGACCTCGCTGATCGAGACCGTCCGCGGCGTCGGATACCGCCTGGAGGGCTGACTCCGTGCGCCGCAGGCTGATCATCGTCTTCCTCGTGCCGTTGGTGCTGGTGCTGACCGTGCTGGGCGGCGCCTACGCGTGGTCGACCGCGCGCAGCGTGCAGCAGGAGTTCTACGCCGAGCAGCTGGGCGATCTGAGCTACTTCACCACGACCGCGAGGCAGGCGCTGCTGTCGGGCAGCACGGAGGTGTTCGACGGCGAGGCGCAGCGCTACAGAGAGCTCTACGGCACCCGCGTCGCGATCGTCGATCGCGCGGGTCACCAGTGGACGCCGGATATCACGGCCCCGCAGCTGTCACGCCCCGAGGTGGACGCGCAGATCAAGCTGGCGCTCTCCGGTCGCCGCGGCGAGCTGCCGCAGAACGTGCTGCCCTGGCAGTTCAACGACCTGTCGCTGGTGGAGCCGGTCTTCGACGGCGGCGACGTGATCGGCGCTGTGGTGATGTCGGCCAGTGTGGAGGTGCCGCGGGCGGAGATCGGCCGACAGTGGCTGCTGATCCTCGCCGTCGCGGCCGTGGTGATCGCGGCGGGCCTGTTCGTCGTGTTCCGGCTGGCCGGCTGGGTGCTGCGCCCCGTGCGGCGCCTGGATCACGCCATGGAGGCCATGGAACGCGGCGACATGGACGCGCGCATCGCCGATGACACCGGCCCCGCCGAGCTGCACCGGATGATCCTGATGTTCAACAGGATGGCCGACGAGATCGAGCGCGTCGTCGCCCGGCAGCAGGAGTTCGCGCTGAACGCCTCGCACGAACTGCGCAACCCGCTGAACGCCCTGCTGCTGCGCGTGGAGGTGCTCGCGGCCGATCTCGGCGAGGCCGGCGCCGCCGACGTGGAGAAGATCCGCGAAGAGGGGCAGCGGATGGCGCGCATCCTCGACACGCTGCTCGGCTTCGCCCGCGGCGCCGTGCACGAGTCCGACTTCGAGGACGTCGACCTGCGGCCGCTCATCGAGCGCCGTGCGCAGGCCTGGCGCGAGGTCGCGGCCCGTCGCGGCATCATGCTGCGCACGACCGGCACGTCGCACGCCCTGGCCCGCGGGGACGAGGCGGTGGTGGAGAGCGCACTGGACGCCGTGATCGACAACGCCGTGAAGTTCTCGCCCGATGGTGCGGAGATCGAGCTGTCCGCGCAGCGGACCGACGACGGATGCCGCATCGCCGTGCGCGATCACGGACCGGGACTGGAACCCGAGGAGCTGGAGCAGGCCGCCGACAGGTTCTGGCGCAGCGCCCGCAACCAGAACATCCCCGGATCAGGACTGGGCCTGGCGATCGCCATGGACCTGCTGCGCTCGGTGGGCGGGCGCCTCGAGGTGGACTCGCCGGATGGCGGCGGACTGCGCGTGAGCTTCGACCTGCCCGCTGCGAGGGAGCGATGAGCCCGCGGTGGGCCGGGCGGATGCTGGCCGCGCTCGCCGCCGTCGCCCTGCTGGCAGGCCTCGCCGGTTGCGCGCCCGAGAAGCCGGCCTGGGCGCAGCATCCGCTGCGGATCGCCGGGGGAGGGGTGACCGGCGTCTACTACGACTACGGCGTGCACCTGGCCTCCGCGCTCCGGCGAGACCTGCATGTGGACGCAGAGGTCGTGCAGACCAATGGCTCCGTCGACAACCTGCGGCTGATCGGCGAGGGGAAGGCGCAGCTGGGCTTCGCGCAGAGCGATGCCGTCGCGGATGCCGTGGTCGGCTCCGGCGACTTCGAGAAGCCCCTCCCGATCCGCGCCGCAGCGCGGCTGTACGACGAGTACGTGCACGTCGTGGTGCGAGCCGACTCCGGCATCCGCAGCATCTCCGAGCTCAGCGGGCACACGGTGTCGCTGGGCGGACCGGGGTCGGGCGTGAGCGTGGTCGCGCGGCGGGTGCTGGCGGCGTCGAGTGTCGCGGAGGGCGATGTGCACGATGCGGCGCTGGGACTGGATGCCGCCATCGCCGCCCTCACCGACCATCGCATCGACGCGTTCTTCTGGGTCGGCGGCCTGCCGACGCCCGGCATCCAGAGGCTGGCATCGAGTCTGCCGATCCGGCTGCTGTCCATCGGCGCCGATGTGGTGGAGCGGGCGGATGCCGCGCATGCCGGAATCTACCGCTCGGCGGAGTTCCCCGTCGGCGCCTATGGCAGCGTCGAGCCGACCGTGGCGATGACCGTGCCCAATTACCTGGTGACCTCGGCGGACGTTCCCGACTCCCTGGTGCGCGACGTGCTGACAGAGCTGTTCGACACCCGTGCGGACGTCGCCAGGAGCCTCCCGGCGGCCGCGCTGCTGGACCGGCGGCTGGCGATCTTCACCGACCCGATCCCGCTGCATCCCGGGGCTGCGGAGTACTATCGCGACTCGCGGCAGTGACGTCCTGGCACTCTCAAGAAACACTCAAGGAACTGGTTCGCCGGAGCCGGCGCGCATAGTGTGAACGGGTCAGCGGATTCGATGGGGAGCCCTGAACCCGCGTGCGCTCCCCTCGACCGGAAGGTCCCACAGGAGGCACCATGAGCACAGCCGAATCGCTGGTCGTCGTCGAGAACGTCCAGAAGCACTACGGCGAGTTCCACGCCCTGAAGGACATCAACCTCACCGTGGATCGGGGCGAGGTCGTCGTCGTCATCGGACCGTCCGGCTCCGGCAAGTCCACGCTGTGCCGCACCATCAACCGCCTCGAGACCATCACCTCCGGCTCCATCCGCATCGACGGCAAGCCGCTGCCCGCCGAAGGCAAGGGGCTGGCGAACCTGCGGGCCGAGGTGGGCATGGTGTTCCAGTCGTTCAACCTGTTCGCGCACCTGACGATCCTGGAGAACGTCACGCTCGGTCCCATCAGGGTCCGCGGCGTGAAGAAGGCGGATGCCGACAAGGAGGCCATGGCGCTCCTGGAGCGCGTGGGGGTCGCGCAGCAGGCGTCCAAGCTCCCCGCCCAGCTCTCCGGCGGCCAGCAGCAGCGCGTGGCCATCGCCCGCGCACTCGCGATGCACCCCAAGGTGATGCTGTTCGACGAGCCCACCAGCGCCCTGGACCCCGAGATGATCAACGAGGTCCTCGACGTGATGGTCGGGCTGGCGAAGGACGGCATGACCATGGTCGTCGTCACCCATGAGATGGGCTTCGCCCGCAAGGCCGCGAACCGCGTGGTCTTCATGGCCGACGGGCAGATCGTCGAGGAGGCGACGCCCGAGGAGTTCTTCACGAACCCGAAGAGCTCGCGCGCCAAGGACTTCCTGTCCAAGCTCCTGACCCACTGACCTTCCCGCGCGGAGATCCCGCGCACCCACAGCACACGAAGGAGAAGACCATGCGACGCACCAAGGCACTCGCAGGAATCGGCATCGTGGCCGCAGCGCTGATGGCGCTCACCGGCTGCAACAGCGGCAGCCCGTCCGCACCAGGCGGCGGTGGCGACGACGGCGGCAGCTCCGCCAGCGACACCATCTGGACGGTCGCCAAGGACGTCAAGCTCGACGGCAGCCCCACGTTCGACAAGATGACCAAGGCCGATGGCGTCACCGTCGGCGTCAAGGAGGACCAGCCGGGCCTGGGCTACCTCGACCCGACCACGGGCGAGCGCAGCGGCTTCGACGTCGACATCGCGCGCTGGATCGCGGCATCCCTCGGCTTCGACGAGAAGCAGATCACCTACAAGCCGATCGCCTCGGCCAACCGTGAGCAGGCCATCAAGAACGGCGACGTGGACTACTACGTCGGCACGTACTCGATCACCGACAAGCGCAAGGCCGACGTCGACTTCGCCGGCCCGTACTTCATCACCGGGCAGGGCCTGCTGGTGCGCAAGGACAGCGGCATCGACGACGTGAAGGACCTCTCGGCCTTCAACGGCAAGACGGTCTGCTCGGCAACGGGTTCCACGCCGATCCAGAACATCAAGGCCAACTACCCCGAGATCAAGACCAAGGAGTACGACATCTACTCCGGTTGCGTCGAGGACCTGCTCAACGGCTCGGTCGACGCGGTGACCACCGACCAGGCCATCCTGATCGGCTACGCCGCGCAGCACCCCGACAAGCTCAAGATCGTCGGCGGGCTGTTCACCGAGGAGCGCTACGGCGTGGGCCTGACCAAGGGCGACACCGTCCTGAAGGACCACATCAACAAGCTGTTCACCGACGGACACGACATCTGGCAGAAGATCTTCGACAAGAACCTCGGCAAGTCGGGCATCACCGTCGAGCAGCCCAAGGTCGACTGACAGGCAGCTCGTCCATCACTGATGGGCGGCCCCGCAGCCTCGGGGCCGCCCATCGACACGAAGGGAGGATGACGTGGACGTCATCTTCGGCAACCTCGACCTGTGGGGGCAGGCCATCGGCAACACGCTGCTGGTGTTCGCCGTGGGCGGCGTGATCGCCCTGGTCCTCGGGACGATCGTCGGCGCGATGCGCGTATCGCCGGTGCCCATCGCCCGCGGGGTCGGCACGGTGTACGTGAACCTCGTGCGCAACACCCCGTTGACGCTGATCTTCTTCTTCTTCGTGTTCGGCTACCCGCAGCTCGGGCTCCCGCAGATGTCGAACACGGTGCTGGGCATCATCGCCATCGGCATCTACACCGCGACCTACGTGGCCGAGGTGCTTCGCGCCGGTATCAACACGGTGCCCGTCGGGCAGGCCGAGGCCGCCCGCGCCATCGGACTTCCGTTCGGGCAGGTCATGACGCTGGTGGTGCTGCCGCAGGCGTTCCGCTCGGTGGTGCCGCCGATGATGAGCGTGTTCATCGCGCTGCTGAAGAACACCACCGTCGCCGCCGGCTTCTCGGTCGCCGAGTTGGCGGCCCTGCGCTCGACCATCTACGACTCGCACGACCGCCCCGGCAGCTCCATGGAGGTGCTGCTGTGGGTCGCCGTGGTGTTCGTCGCCCTCGTCATGCTGCTGAGCTGGGCGCAGCAGCACATGGAGAAGAAGTGGAGGATCGCGCGATGACTTCCGTGCTCTACGACGTGCCCGGGCCCCGGGCGATCGTCCGCAACCGCATCGTGGCGGTCATCACCGTGGTCGCGGTGCTGGCCGTGATCGGCTTCGTCGTCTTCCGGTTCGCCGTGACCGGACAGTTCGACGCCGACCGCTGGTACGTCTTCACCTTCACCAACGTGTGGATCGGGATCACCGGCGCACTGGGGAAGACCGTCGGCGCGTTCGCGCTGGCCGCCGTGCTGAGCCTGGTCCTCGGCTTCGTGCTGGCGATCGGCAGGCTCTCCGACCACGCCTGGGTGCGCAAGCCCGTCGCCGTCATCACCGAGCTGTTCCGCGCCGTGCCGGTGCTGGTCATGATGATGCTGCTGTACTACGGCCTGCCCGACCTCGGCGTGAAGATGGAGCCGTACTGGGCCGTGGTCATCGGCCTGATGGTCTACAACGGCTCGGTCCTGGCCGAGGCGCTGCGCGCCGGCATCGAGGCGCTGCCGAAGGGGCAGAAGGAGGCCGGCTACGCGATCGGCCTGCGCAAGAGCGGCGTCATGGTGCTCATCCTGCTGCCGCAAGCCGTGCGCGCCATGCTGCCGGTCATCGTCGCGCAGCTGGTGGTCACGCTCAAGGACACCGCGCTGGGCTTCATCATCACCTACCCCGAGCTGCTGTACTACGCCAAGCAGCTCACCGCCCACCCGAGCCGTCCCATCCTGCAGTCCGCCATGGTCATCGGCGCGATCTACATCGCGATGTGCCTGATCCTCTCGGGCATCGCGAAGTGGCTGGAAGTGCGCACCCGGCACTCGCCGAAGCTGCAGGGGATCGCGCATGGGGGCAACCACGCGGCCGACGACGAGTCCACGCTGACCGAGGTCATCGCGCTGCAGAAGGGTGCCGGTAAGTACGATTCGACGACGTTCTGACCGGAACCTCCGGAGGGGGAGCGAGGGCGGGCATCCATCGGATGCCCGCCCTCTGCCGTCCGCGTGAGATCAGTGCGCGATGACCGCGTCGTACAGGTCGTCGAACCGGCGGCGCAGATCGTCGTAGTACGGCCGCTGCGCGGGATCGGGCTGGGTCAGGCCGGTCTGCGGGAGGGTGGCCAGCGGATGCTCGGGGCGCAGCACCTGCAGCGCCAGGGCCGCGGCGCCCCGCATCGTGACGCGCTTGACGTTCACGACCTGCACGGGGAATCCCAGCGCCTGCGCGATGACATCCATGAACGCGGGGTAGGCGCTGGTCACCCCGCCCGAGGCGATCACGCGCTGGATGTCCGGGTTCACCTGCAGCAGCTGCTCGAAGACCCTCGCGTACGAGACCGCGATGCCCTCCACGGCTCCGCGCCACAGCTCGCGCGGCCCCGACGACGAGGAGACCCCGGAGGCGACGGCTCGGGCGTCTCCCGCCCAGCCCGTGGCGCGCTCGCCGGTGAGGAACGGCAGCATCAGCGGCGTGCCCTCGACAGGCGCCGCGCGCAGCAGCTCGTCGATCTGCTCGTAGCTCAGCGGCGCCAGGGTGCTCTGCAGCCACAGCGTCACCCGGCCCACGTCGTTCAGTGCGCCGCCGACGATGGACTGCGTGCGCGAGACGCGGTAGGCCCAGAGGCCCGAGGGCAGCACCTCGGGGGTGTCGTCCACGATGACGCGGATGGCGCCGGAGGTGGCCGCCGACATGGCCGACGTCGTCGGGGTGTCCGCGCCGACGCCGAGGTTGGAGGCGTACCCGTCGGGCACGGCGGGGAACCAGGCCGCGCCCTCCAGCGCCGGCCAGCGCCGGGCGACGTCGGGGGAGACGTCGGTGATGGGCTCGGATGGATCGATGATCGGCGCGAAGCGGCTGCGGTCCACACCCACCGCGGCCAGCAGCTCGTCGTCGAGCTCGCAGGTGTGCCGGTTGAGGATGCCGGCCCACGCCATGGTCGAGGTCGCGGCGCCCGAGATGCCGGCGAGCTTGGCATACGCGTACTCGCCCAGCGACAGGAACAGCGACGTCTTCTCGAAGACCTCGGGGAACTCGTCCTGCAGCCACAACATGCGCGGCGGGTGGTAGCTGGTGTGCAGCCGGGCGCCGATGCGCTGGTGCACGGCATCCTCGTCCAGCAGCGATCGGAGCTTCGCCAGCTGCTGCCACGAGCGCGAGTCCGCGTAGGTGAAACACGGCGTGAGCGCGGCGCCGGCATCGTCCACGCACACCAGCGACGATGCGAACGTGTCCATCACGACGGCCTTGACCAGCCCCGGCTCGACGCCCTTCAGCGCCCCGTCGATGACCTCGCCGACCTCGCGCACGATCTGATCGGCATCCACCTCGGCGGTGCCGTCCGCAGCCTCCGTGAAGGCGTGGTCGGCCTTGACGAGGTGCTTCTTGATGGGCCGCGCGTACGCGTCGTACAGGCAGCCGCGCGTGGATCCCGAGCCGATGTCGATCGCCAGGACGTAGGGGGCGGGAGCGGATGCCAGCGGGATGCTCTCGGTGGTCGGGATCTGCTGGTCTGTCATGCGCGCACCTCGTCCTGTGAGTCGTTCTCGTCGCCGATCCTACCTGGGAGTAACGTGTGCGCTACGCGTCCGGACGCCTCTCGTCCGAGCCGCACGGAAGGAGTCCGAGAATGCATCTGCTCTCACACGCGGCACCGCTCCTGAACGGGGTGCTCGCCGCGGATCCGGTCAGACCGGCGGCGGGCACGGCCCAGCTGATCATCGCCGCCGTCATCTCCATCGCCCTCATCATCGTGCTGATCGTCTGGGTGAAGATGCACCCGTTCTTCGCCCTGATGCTCGGCGCGGCGGTCATGGCGGTCGCCGCCAACATGGGCTTCGCCCAGGCCTTCACCTCGTTCTCCGCAGGCCTGGGTTCCACCGTCGGCGGTGTGGGCGTCCTGATCGTGCTGGGCGCCGTGATCGGCAGATTCCTCACCGAGTCCGGCGGAGCCGATGAGATCGTCGACACGATCCTGTCCAAGACCCCGGCGGCCAAGCTCGCGTGGGCGATGGCGCTCGCGGCGTTCATCGTCGGCATCCCGCTGTTCTTCGAGGTCGGCGTCGTGCTGCTGATCCCGATCGTCATGCTGGTGGCCAAGCGCGCCAAGCTCCCCGTCATCCTCATCGGCATCCCGGCGCTGGCAGGCCTGTCCGCCCTGCACGGTCTGGTGCCGCCGCACCCCGGGCCTTTGATCGCCATCGGCGCGCTGAAGGCCGACATCGGCATCACCCTCGGCCTGGGCCTGCTGGTCGCCATCCCGACGGTCATCATCGCCGGTCCTGTGCTGGCGCGGCCCATGGCGCGCTGGGTGCCGGTGATGGCGCCCGACACGCTGATCGTCTCCAGCGGCGAGAACAAGGGCAAGCGGCCGGCGTTCGGCGTCGCGCTGTCGGTCGTACTGCTGCCGGTCGTGCTCATGCTGCTGATGACGGTCGTCGACTCGCTGAAGATCGGAGACACGGTGATCGGCCAGATCCTGGTCTTCATCGGAACCCCGCTGCAGGCCCTGCTGATCACCTCGCTGTACGCGATGGTCGTGCTGGGCACCGCCCTCGGGCGCAGCATGCGCGAGGTCTCCACCATCACCGGCGACGCGTTCGGCCCGATCGCCTCGATCCTGCTGATCGTGGGCGCCGGCGGCGGCTTCAAGCAGACGCTGGTCGACTCCGGCGTCGGCGCGGTGATCGGAAACGGCATCGCCGGATCCGGGATGCCGCTGCTGCTGGCCGGCTGGCTCGTGGCGGTCGTCATCCGCCTGGCCACGGGCTCCGCCACGGTGGCCACCATCACGGCGGCCGGCATCATGGCCCCGCTGGTCGGCGACCTGTCGAGCACCCACGTCGCGCTGATGGTGCTCGCCATCGGCGCCGGGTCCGTGTTCCTCTCGCATGTCAACGACGCCGGCTTCTGGCTGGTGAAGGAGTACTTCGGCCTGACCGTCGGGCAGACCTTCAAGACCTGGAGCCTCATGGAGTGCGCGGTCTCGGTCGTCGGCCTCGCCGGGGTCCTGCTGCTGGGCCTGGTCGTCTGACGCACGTCGTCGCGGAGTTCACCGGCGCGGGGGCCCAGCTCCCGCGCCGGTAGACTCTGTACTCGTGTCCGACACTCCCGAAACCCCCCAGATCACGCCAGAGGCGGTGGAATCCGCCGTCGCCGCCGCACTGGATGCGATCGGCGCGGCATCCGACACCGCCGAGCTGAAGGCCGCGCGCGCCGCGCACGTCGCCGAGGGCTCGCCCCTCGCGGTGCTGAACGCATCGATGCGACAGGTCGCCCCCGAGCACAAGGCCGCCTTCGGCAAGCTCATCGGACAGGGACGAGGCCGCGTCACCCAGGCGCTCGCCGCCAAGGAGGCCGAGCTGGCCGCGGCCGAGACCGCAGCCCGGCTCGAGGCCGAGCGCGTGGACATCACGGCGATCGCGCGGCGCTCGCGGGTGGGCGCACGGCATCCGCTCACCGTGATGCAGGAGCAGATCAGCGACATCTTCGTCGGAATGGGCTGGGAGATCGCGGAGGGCCCCGAGCTCGAGCACGAGTGGTTCAACTTCGACGCGCTGAACTTCGACGAGGATCACCCCGCTCGCCAGGAGCAGGACACCTTCTACGTCGACCCCTCGTCGCGCCACCTCGTCATGCGCACGCACACCAGCCCCGTGCAGGTGCGCTCCATGCTCGAGCGCGAGGTGCCGATCTACGTGCTGTGCCCGGGCCGCGTGTACCGCACCGACGAGTTCGACGCCACGCACCTGCCCGTATTCACCCAGTTCGAGGGACTGGTCGTCGACAAGGGCATCACCATGGCGCACCTGAAGGGCACGCTCGACCACGTCGCCCGGCAGATGTTCGGACCCGAGGCGAAGACCCGGTTCCGCACCAACTACTTCCCTTTCACCGAGCCCTCGGCGGAGCTCGACCTGTGGCATCCGACCTTCAAGGGCGGCGCGCGCTGGATCGAGTGGGGCGGATGCGGCATGGTCAACCCCAACGTGCTGCGTGCGGCGGGGATCGACCCCGAGGTGTACAGCGGCTTCGCGTTCGGCATGGGCGTCGAGCGCGCCCTGATGTTCCGCAGCGACGTCAAGGACATGCGCGACATGGCCGAGGGCGATATCCGATTCAGCGAGCAGTTCGGGATGGTGGTGTGATGCGCGTTCCGATCTCCTGGCTTCGCGAGTACGTCGAGGTCGCAGAGGACGTCACGCCGGAGGATGTGCTGGCGTCGTTCGTGTCGGTGGGCTTCGAGGAGGAGGACGTCCACCGCTTCGAGATCTCGGGGCCGGTGGTCGTCGGGCAGGTGCTCGAGTTCGTCTCCGAGCCGCAGAAGAACGGCAAGACCATCAACTGGTGCCAGGTGGACGTCGGCGAGGCGAACGGCGGCATCCGCGGCATCGTCTGCGGCGCGCACAATTTCGCGGCCGGAGACAAGGTCGTCGTGACCCTGCCCGGCGCCGTGCTGCCCGGGCCGTTCCCCATCGCCGCCCGCAAGACCTACGGCCACGTCTCCGACGGCATGATCGCCTCGGCCCGCGAGCTGGGCCTGGGCGACGAGCACGACGGCATCATCGTGCTGTCGACGCTGGGGCTCGACCCCGAGGTGGGATCGGATGCCATCGCGCTGCTGCACCTGAATGATTTCGCCGTCGACATCAACGTCACGCCCGACCGCGGGTACGCGTTCTCCCTGCGCGGCGCGGCCCGGGAGTACTCGCACGCGACCGGCGGCGTCTTCCGCGACCCGGCCGAGCGCGACTTCGCCGAGCTGCAGCCCGGCACTGGGTTCTCGGTCACGGTCGACGACCGCAGTCCGATCCGCGGCAACGCGGGCGCCCGCGAGTTCGTCGCGCGCGTGGTGCGGAACGTGGACCCGTCGCGTCCCACCCCGCCGTGGATGATCGCGCGGCTGGTGCTGGCCGGGATGCGCTCGCTGGGCGTGCTCATCGACATCACCAACTACGTGATGCTGGAGCTCGGCAACCCGATCCACGGCTACGACCTCGACAAGCTGCAGGGCGGCATCACCGTGCGCCGTGCGACCGAGGGCGAGCGGATGACCACGCTGGACGGCCAGGATCGTGCACTGCACACCGAGGATCTGCTGATCACCGACGACTCCGGCCCCATCGGGCTTGCGGGCGTGATGGGCGGCGGCACCACTGAGATGTCGTCCACCACCCGCAACGTGCTGATCGAGGCAGCGACCTTCGACCCGGTGACCATCGCGCGCTCGGCCCGTCGGCACAAGCTGCCCAGCGAGGCGTCCAAGCGCTTCGAGCGTGGCGTCGACCCGCTGATCCCGTTCGTGGCGGCCCGCCGCGTGGCCGACCTGATGGTCGAGCTGGCCGGCGGCGAGCTGACCGACGAGGGCGGTGCGCTGTTCTCCGAGGTTCAGATCGCCGGCATCGACCTGCCCCGCGGCTTCACGCAGGGCGTGATCGGCGTCGACTACACCGACGATGAGGTCTCGGGCGCGCTGGAGATGATCGGCGCCGAGGTGACGGCGACGGATGCCGGATGGTTCGTCATCCCGCCGAGCTGGCGCCCCGACCTCACGGACAAGTGGACGCTCGTGGAGGAGGTCGCCCGCATCCACGGGCTGGACCGCATCCCGTCCGTGCTGCCCACCCCGCCGTCCGGTCGCGGCTACACTCTGCTGCAGCAGGGCCGCAAGCGCGTCGCAGATGCCCTGGCCGCAGCAGGACTCGTGGAGACCATCGCCTTCCCGTTCACGAGCGAGGAGCAGAACGACCTGCATGGCTCCGCCTCGGGGGAGCACGTGCCCAGCATCCGGCTGGCCAACGCGCTCGACGGCCAGGCGCCGTACCTGCGGCGCTCGCTGCTGCCGGGTCTGCTGCAGACCGCGCACCGCAACATCTCGCGCGGGCTGGTCGATCTGTCGATCTTCGAGACCGGCGTCGTGTTCCTGCCCGACGAGGGCGTGGTCTACGGCACCGACTTCGTGCCGCCGCTGGCGCAGCGTCCGAGCGATGAGGTGCTCGCGCAGCTGAACGCGTCCATCCCGCCGCAGGCGCGCCACATCGCAGCCCTGCTGACCGGGCACATCACCCCGCGCCAGCCCGGCCACGCGGCCGTGAACGCGGGCCTGGGCGACGCGCTCGACGCCGTGCGCGTGATCGCCGTCGCCGCGGGCGTGGACATCGAGGTGACGCAGACGCAGCGCGCGGCGCTGCATCCGGGCCGTGCCGGCTCGCTGACCGTGGCCGGCGAGGAGATCGGGTACGTCGGCGAGCTGCATCCGCAGGTGTCGGCGGATGCCGATCTGCCCGGCCGTGCTGTGGTGCTGGAGCTGGATCTGGACCGCCTGCTGACGCTGGCGGGAGAGCGGGTGACGGTGGCCGCGCTCTCGACCTTCCCCGCTGCCACGCAGGACGTCTCACTGGTCGTGGGCGTCGAGGTGCCGGCAGCCGACGTGCGCGCCGCGCTCGTCGACGGCTCGGGCGACCTGCTGGAGTCCGCGACGCTGGTCGACGACTACCGCGGCGACGGCCTGGATGCGGGGCTCAAGAGCCTCAGCTTCGCGCTTCGGTTCCGGGCATCCGACCGCACGCTCACCGCCGCCGAGGCCACCGAGGCGAAGCTCGCCGGCGTCGCCGTGGCCGCCGAGCACTTCGGCGCTCACATCCGCGACTGACCTCTGGCGCCGGGACCCCTCCCTGCCGTCGGGACCCCTCAGGGGTGACGCGGGTGCGGAGGGGCTGCGGCACTGCGGAGGGGTTTCGGCGTGCGCCCACCCGCGTACGCTCGGCACCATGAGCGAATACCAGGTGACGCAGGTCGGGGCACTGGACCAGTGGCGGGAGTTCTACGGCGGGTTCGCCCCGGCGACCTCCCGCGACGGTCGGCGGGTGGTCGATCACGAGTTGAGCATGCAATACATCGGCATGACGGCGAATGCCCTGAAGCCCGGTGAGGAGGCCGGTTACTGGCACACCCACTCCCGCATGGAGGAGCTGTACGTGTTTCTCCAGGGGCGCGGGCAGATGGGGCTCGACGACGAGGTCGTCGACGTGCAGGCCGGCACCGTCGTGCGGGTCGGACAGGGCGTCTGGCGCACCTGGCGCGCGCACCCCGACGGCGACGGCGAGCTGCGCTGGCTGTGCATTCGCGCCGGCGGCGAGCAGCTGCCGCACAACCCCGACGACGGCACCCGCGACACCGAGCGGCCGATGCCGTGGTGAGCGCGACGGCCTGATCCGCGACGGCCTGGTCCGCTGAGAGCGGAAGCGCTACCGATCCGCGCTGCGACCTGTTGTCATGGTCGACATGACTGACGTGCTGGTGCTGGGCGGAACAGGATGGCTCTCGGAGCGGATCGCCAGGCGCTGGCGGGATGCCGGTGCGCGCGTCACATGCCTGGCCAGGGGCGGCAGGCCGTCGCCGGACGGCACCGTGCTGCTGCGCGGGGACCGCGATGATCCCGACGTCTACGAGCAGCTGCGCGCGCAGCACTGGGACGAGGTGATCGACGTCTCGCGTCACGCGAAGCAGGTGCGCGCGGCCGTGGCCGCGCTCGGCGGCAGCACAGACCACTTCACGTACGTCTCGTCGGTGTCGGTCTACGCCGACGAGACGACTCTCGCGCAGGACGAGTCCGCGCCTCTGCACGAGCCCGCGCAGGACGGCGACGAGTACGAGTACGCCGCGCAGAAGGTCGCCGCCGAGCAGGCCGTGCGGATGCTGGGGGAGCGGGCGTTCATCGTGCGCCCCGGACTCATCGTCGGCGACGGCGACCCCAGCGACAGGTTCGGGTACTGGGCTGCGGCGTTCGCGCGAGCGGGCTCCGAACCGGTGCTCACCCCGACCGCCGAGGGGCGTTTCGTGCAGATCATCGACGTCGACGACCTCGCGGCGTACGTCACCGCGGAGTTGCGGGACGGCACGGTCAACGCCACCGGCGACGTGCGGGCGTTCGCCGATGTGATGGCGTCCGTCCGCGAGGCCGCCGGCCACACCGGCGAGATCGTCGAGGTCGATGACGAGTGGCTCGTGCAGCAGGGCGTGCAGTACTGGACGGGGGAGCGGTCGCTTCCGCTGTGGGTGCCCGACGCCATGCGGGGCTTCATGCGCCGCGAGAACGACGCGTACCGGGCATCCGGCGGCACGTTCACTCCGTTGGACGCCACCGTCCGCGCGGTGCTCGACGACGAGCGCGCTCGCGGCCTGGACCGGGAGCGCGGCGCCGGCCTCGATCGCGCGGACGAGCTCGAGCTGCTCGGCCGGCTGTCGCGGTCACGCGCGGACTGACACCTCGGGAGTCTCGGTAGACTCGCCGACAGTGACACGGGGTGCCGCATCCGCGGCTGAGAACACACCCGTCGAACCTGATCTAGTTCGTACTAGCGAAGGGATGTCGCGCATGAGCGATACTCTGCCCACCCAGTCCACCGGCGTCGCCACCGCAGCGGCTGAGCTTCTGAGGGGTCTGCGCGCGGCGCCGCCCCTCACTCACAGCATCACCAACACGGTCGTCACCGGCTTCACCGCCAACGTGCTGCTCGCCCTCGGCGCGGCACCCGCCATGGTCGACATCACCGGCGAGGCGGGGATGTTCGCCGCAGTGGCATCCGGGGTGCTGATCAACCTCGGCACGCCGACGCCCGAACAGCGCCAGGCGGCCCGCGAGGCCGCGGCCGGCGCGACGGATGCCGGCACGCCCTGGGTGCTCGACCCGGTCGCGATCGGCGTGCTGCCGGTGCGGACTCGGCTCGCGCACGAGCTCGCAGCGCTGCGCCCCACCGCGATCCGTGGGAACGCCTCCGAGATCCTCGCGCTGGCGGGCCTGAGCACCGGCGGTCGCGGAGTGGACGCCACCGACGAGCCCGAGGCGGCACGGGACGCTGCGCGCGCCCTGGCGGCCCGGCACGGCAGCGTGGTCGCGGTCTCCGGTGCCGTCGACCTCATCACCGACGGCACGAGGATCATCCGCATCGCCAACGGCAGCGCGCTGCTCACCCGCGTCACCGGCGGCGGCTGCGCCCTCGGGTCCGTGATGGCGGCCTTCCTCGGCACTGCCCGGGGCACTGGCATCCCGGCGCTGGATGCCGTCGCCGCGGCGACCCTGGTCTACACGCTGGCGGCCGAGCACGCCGCGCGCGCCGCCGACGGTCCGGGCAGCTTCGCCGTCGCCCTGCTGGATGCGCTCGCGGCCATCGAGCCCGAGGACATCGCACCCGAGGCGCACGTCGAGGAGCGCGCACTGTGAGCGCCGACCTGTCGGTGCACCTCGTCACCGACCCGCACCTGTGCGGGGAGCGCGGGGTCGTCGAGACCGTGCGCCAGGCTGTCTCAGGCGGCGCCACCGTCGTGCAGCTGCGCGACAAGCATGCCGCCGACGCGGCCGTGGTCGACCAGCTCATCGCACTGTCCGAGGTCATCGCCGGGCGCGCGCTGCTGGTGGCCGACGACCGCGTGGGTGCCGTGCTCGAGGCGCGCCGTCGCGGCGCGCGGGTCGACGGCGTGCACGTCGGGCAGTCCGACCTCCCGGTCACCGAGGCCCGGCGCCTGCTGGGTCCGGGTGCGCTGATCGGGCTCACCGCCAACACGCCGGAGCACCTGGAGACCCTCCGCACGCTGCCCGAGGGCACCGTGGACTACATCGGCGTCGGCGTGATCCACCCGACCTCCACCAAGCCGGACCATCCGCCGGCACTGGGGGTGGACGGCTTCCGTGCGCTCGCAGCCGCCAGCCCTGTGCCGGCCGTGGCCATCGGCGGGATCGGGCTGGCGGACGTCGAGGCACTGCGGGATGCCGGTGCCGCAGGTGTCGCCGTGGTCTCCGCGATCTGCGCGGCAGACGACGCCCGTGCCGCCGCCGCGGAGTTCCGCCGCCGCTGGACCGGACGCATCGCCCCGCGCGTGCTGAGCATCGCCGGCAGTGATCCGTCCGGCGGCGCCGGCATCCAGGCCGACCTCAAGTCCATCGCCGCGAACGGCGGCTACGGCATGGCCGCCATCACCGCGCTCACCGCGCAGAACACGCGGGGCGTGCGCGACGTGCACGTGCCGCCGGCGTCGTTCCTGCGCGTCCAGCTCGAGGCGCTCTCCGACGACGTCGTCATCGACGCGGTGAAGATCGGGATGCTGGCGAACGCCGAGGTCATCCGCACCGTCGCCGACTGGCTGCGCGCGCATCGACCGGCGACGGTCGTGCTGGACCCGGTCATGGTCGCCACCAGCGGCGACAGGCTGCTGGATGCGGATGCCGAGCAGGCCCTGCGCGAGCTGCTGCCGCTCGCCGACGCGATCACTCCGAACCTGCCCGAGCTGGCCGTGCTCGCCGGCGAGGACCTCGCCGCCGACTGGCCTGCCGCACTCGCTCAGGCGCAGCGGCTGGCATCCTCCATCGGCGCGCTGGTGCTCGCCAAGGGCGGCCACCTCGATGCCCACGACGCACCCGACGCGCTGGTCGGCGCCGAGGGCGTGATCGTCGAGCTCACAGGCTCCCGCATCGACACCGGGAACACGCACGGCACCGGATGCTCGTTGTCGTCGGGGCTCGCGACCCGCCGCGCCGCCGGTGCGGACTGGCCGCAGGCCGTCGGAGAGGCCCGCGCCTGGCTGCGGGAGTCCCTGCGGGCCTCCGGTGCACTCGACGTGGGGCGCGGACACGGTCCGGTCAGCCATTTCGCCGGCCTCTGGGCCCGTGGCGGGATCGCCACCGCTCCCACCCCCGACGAGGTCGCCGCGGACTGGTGGGGGCGCATCGCCGGCATCCGATCGGCCATCGACGGGCTGCCGTTCATCCGCGCGCTGGCGGACGGCACGCTCGGCCGGGACGCCTTCGTGTTCTACCTCGCCCAGGACGCGCTGTACCTGCGCGAGTACGCGCGCGTGCTGGGCGCGGCATCCGCTCTGGCGCCCTCCTCCGAGGAGCAGGCGTTCTGGGCGCAGGGCGCGCAGGGAGCCATCGCCGGCGAGTTGGAGCTGCACGCCTCCTGGCTCGGCGCTGACGGCGTGTTCGATGCCTCCCCGGGACCTGTCACCACCGCATATCTCGATCACCTGCGTGCGGTGGCGTTCGGTGGCGACTACGCCGAGCTCATCGCCGCCGTGCTGCCCTGCTACTGGCTGTACGCCGACCTCGGACGGCGGTTGCACGCGGGGGAGTTCGGCGCCCTGGCGCTGGACCCCCGGCATCCGTACGCCGCGTGGCTGGCCACCTACGCCGACCCGGCGTTCGCCGAGGCGAACCGCCGCGCCATCGACGTCGTCACTCGTGCGGCATCCGCCGCCGATGATCAGGTCCGAGCCCGCATGAGAGCGGCGTTCATCCGCTCGGCGCAGCTGGAGCGAGAGTTCTTCGACGCGCCGAGCCGGTGAGCGCGGGCATGTGACGGCGTCGATTTGCGGATGCCGGGGGCATGGCGCTACTGTCGCGTCATGTCCTCGGCCCTCCTCGTTCCCGCCTCGCGGTTCCTGAACGTGCGCCGACGCCGCGACGGCCGCCGACTCTAGGCGACCCCGCACAGCCCGTTCCGCCATGGTTCGAGGCCGGAGTGGGAGTCGCCGCCCCGGTCCCTCTCAGGCCCGGCCACCCGTGACTCACAGCGGGCCGAGCACACCCCGACCGTTAAGGTAGAACCATGACGTACTCCGTCGCCGTCTCCGGCGCATCAGGCTATGCGGGAGGCGAGATCCTGCGGCTCCTCGCGGCCCATCCCGACATCGAGATCCGCACCGTCACCGCGCACTCCAACGCGGGTCAGCCCTTGGTGGATCATCAGCCGCACCTGCGCTCGCT
Source organism: Microbacterium sp. (assembly GCF_049650565.1). GTDB lineage: Bacteria > Actinomycetota > Actinomycetes > Actinomycetales > Microbacteriaceae > Microbacterium. The sequence continues at coordinate 10,580 of NZ_JBASAK010000067.1, read as the reverse complement.
CGCGCATCTGACGCTGCAGGACACCACTCCCGAGATCCTGGCCGGGCATGACATCGTCTTCCTCGCTCTGCCGCACGGGCAGTCCGGGCAGTACACCGACGCGCTGGGCGATGTGCCGCTGGTCATCGACGCCGGTGCCGACCATCGCCTGACATCCCAGGACTCCTGGGATGCCTTCTACGGCGGCGACTTCCACGAGCCGTGGGCCTACGGCGTGCCCGAGCTGCTCGTGGGCGGCGTCAAGCAGCGCGAGAACCTGCGCGGCGCCACCCGCATCGCGGCCCCCGGTTGCAACGCCTCCACCGTGAGCCTCAGCCTGGCCCCCGGCGTCGCGGCGGGCGTCGTCGACCCGTCCGACATCGTCAGCGTCCTGGCCGTCGGCCCCTCGGGCGCGGGCAAGAGTCTGAAGCCGCACCTGCTGGGCAGCGAGCTGCTGGGCACCGCCAATCCTTACGCGGTCGGCGGCACGCACCGGCACATCCCCGAGATCCGGCAGGCGCTCGCGGCCGCCACGGGCACCGGCATCGACGGCATCCGCGTGTCCTTCACCCCGGTCATCGTGCCGATGTCCCGCGGCATCCTGGCCACCTCCTCCGCGCCCATCGCCGCAGGTGTCACCGATGCGCAGATCCGTGACGCGTGGGAGTCCGCCTACGCCGCGGAGACCTTCGTGCAGCTGCTGCCCGCGGGCCGCTTCCCCCGCACCGCCGACGTCCTGGGGGCCAACACGGCACTCATGGGCCTGGCCATCGACCGCGCGGCGAACCGCGTGATCGTGGTGACCGCCGTCGACAATCTCGTCAAGGGGACCGCCGGCGCCGCCGTGCAGTCCATGAACCTCGCGCTGGGCCTCCCCGAGGACCGCGCCCTCACAGTGAACGGAGTCGCGCCGTGACCGTCACCGCGCCCCAGGGATTCGAAGCAGCAGGAGTCGCCGTCGGCCTGAAGACCACGGGGAAGCCCGACGTGGCCGTCGTCGTCAACCGCGGTCCCCGCAAGGTCGGCGCGGCGGTGTTCACCAGCAACCGGGCCAAGGCCAACCCCATCATGTGGTCGCAGCAGGTCATCGCCGACCACACGGTCGAGGCGATCGTGCTCAACTCCGGCGGGGCCAACTGCTTCACCGGCTCGTTCGGGTTCCAGACCACGCACCAGACCGCCGAGAAGGCCGCCGAGCTGCTGGGCGTGAGCGCCGCCGACATCCTGGTGTGCTCCACCGGCCTCATCGGCAGCGGCGACGAGGTCTTCCGAGGCAAGGTGCTGGACGGCGTCGAGAAGGGCATCGCGAGCCTCAGCACCGACGGCGGCCAGTTCGCGGCCGAGGCCATCATGACCACCGACACGGTCTCGAAGACCGCTGTGGCAGGCCAGGACGGCTGGACCATCGGCGCCATGGCCAAGGGCGCGGGCATGCTCGCGCCGGGCCTGGCCACCATGCTGGTCGTCATCACCACGGATGCCGATCTCGAGGCGGCGGAGGCGGATGCCGCGCTGCGCGCCGCCACGAACGTGAGCTTCGACCGGCTCGACTCCGACGGCTGCATGTCCACCAATGACCAGGTCTCGCTCCTGGTCAGCGGCGCCAGCGGCATCCGCCCCGACCTGGACGCCTTCACGGCCGCTCTCAAGGGCCTGTGCGGAGAACTGGCGAAGAAGCTGCAGGGGGATGCCGAGGGCGCCAGCCACGACATCACCATCGAGGTCGCCCACGCCGCCACCGAGGCGGAGGCCGTGGAGGTGGGGCGCTCGGTGGCCCGCAACAACCTGTTCAAGGCTGCCATCTTCGGCAACGACCCCAACTGGGGCCGCGTCCTGGCGGCCATCGGCACCACCAGCGCGCAGTTCGACCCCTACGACGTGGACGTGTTCATGAACGACGTGCGGGTCTGCTCGCAGGGCGGTCCTGACCGCCCGCGCGAGGAGGTCGACCTCACCCCGCGGGCCACGCACCTGCTCATCGACCTGAAGGTCGGCGACGCCACCGCGACCATCCTCACCAACGACCTCACCCACGACTACGTGCACGAGAACAGCGCGTACGCCTCATGACGGATCTGCAGGAGACCGCACCTGAGGAGGCCGCCTACAAGGCCGCCACCCTCATCGAGTCGCTGCCGTGGCTGAAGAGGTTCCGCGACCAGATCGTCGTGGTGAAGTTCGGCGGCAACGCCATGGTCAGCGATGAGCTGCAGGATGCGTTCGCGCAGGACATCGCCTACCTGCGGTACGTGGGCGTGCAGCCCGTGGTCGTGCACGGCGGCGGCCCGCAGATCTCCACCATGCTCGACAGGCTCGACATCCCCAGCGAGTTCAAGGGCGGCTACCGCGTCACCAACACCGAGGCCATCAGCGTCGTGCGGATGGTGCTCACCGGTCAGGTCAACCCGCAGCTGGTCGGGCGGATCAACTCGCACGGCCCCATCGCGACCGGTCTCAGCGGCGAGGACGCCGGCCTGTTCGGCGGACGCCGCCGCGGTGTGGTCATCGACGGCGAGGAGGTGGACCTGGGGCGCGTCGGCGATGTCGTGCAGGTGGATCCCACCCCCGTGCTGGATCACCTGGCGGCGGGGCGCATCCCCGTGGTCTCCTCCATCGCGCCCGATCTGGATCACCCCGGTCAGTCGCTGAACGTCAACGCGGACGCCGCGGCATCAGCCCTGGCCGTCGCGCTGAATGCGCGCAAGCTGGTCATCCTCACCGACGTCCCCGGCCTGTACGCCGACTGGCCCAACCGCGACTCCCTGGTCTCGCACCTCACGGCCCACGCGCTCACGCAGATGCTGCCGTCGCTGGAGTCGGGGATGATCCCGAAGATGCGCGCCTGCCTGGATGCCGTCCAGGGCGGCGTGGACGCCGCCGCCATCATCGACGGACGGGTGCCGCACTCGGTGCTCGTCGAACTGTTCACCAGCAAGGGAATCGGCACGGAAGTGGTCGCACAATGACGGACTGGAACGACGACGCAGCACGCGATCTGATGAGCCTGGGCGGGCGCCTCGCGCTGCTCACGCACGGCGAGGGGTCGTGGGTGTGGGATGCCGATGAGAAGCGCTACCTGGACTTCCTCGGCGGCATCGCCGTGAACTGCCTCGGGCACGCGCATCCGGTGTTCGTGGATGCCGTCGCGACGCAGGCCGCCACGCTCTCGCACGTGTCGAACTACTTCGCCACACCCGGGCAGCTCGAGCTCGCCGCACGGCTGAAGCGCCTGGCCGGCACCGGGGAGGCGGGCCGCGTGTTCCTGGCGAACTCCGGCACCGAGGCCAATGAGATGGCCATCAAGCTCGCCCGCCTGCACGGTGCTCGGTTCACCGAGACGGAAGGCGCCGGGCGCACGAAGATCCTCGTCGTCGAGGGAGCCTTCCACGGCCGAACCATGGGCACGCTGTCGTTGACGCCCAAGGCCAAGTACCGCGACCCGTTCCTGCCCGCCGTGCCCGACGTGGTAACCGTGCCTCGGACCCTCGAGGGCCTGGAGGCGGCATTCGCCGCCGGGGGAGTGGCGGCCATGATCGTCGAGCCCATCCAAGGCGAGGCCGGCGTCGTGGAGCTGCCCGAGCGGTTCCTCGCCCGTGCCAGGGAGTTGGCCACGCAGCACGACGCGCTGCTGATCCTCGACGAGGTGCAGACGGGCTCCGGACGCACCGGCACGTGGTTCGCGTTCCAGCGGTTCGGGATCACGCCGGATGCCGTGACGCTCGCCAAGAGCATCGGCGCGGGCTTCCCGCTCGGCGCGCTCGTCACGTTCGGAGCCGCCAGCGACCTGTTCTACCCCGGCACTCACAATTCGACGTTCGGCGGCAACCCGCTCGCTGCCGCGGCGGCCAACGCCACCCTCGGCTACATCGAGGAGAACGATCTGCTGGCCAATGTCAACGCCCGTGGCGCTCAGCTGCGCGAGGGCGTGGAAGGCCTGCCGCTGGTGGCGGACACCCGCGGGGCGGGGCTGCTGATCGGCATCCGCCTGTCCGAGCCCGTCGCCGCGGAGGTGAGGGCGGCCGCCCACGAGCGCGGCCTGATCATCAACGCGCCCACCGAGGACGTCATCCGCATCGCCCCCGCCTACACGATCGGCGACGCCGAGGTGGCGGAGTTCCTCACCCTGTTCGCCGCGGCGCTGGACGCCGTGGCATCCGCTCACAAGACTCTGGAGACCCCCGCATGACGCGCCACCTGCTTCGCGATGACGACCTGACCCCTGCCGAGCAGAGCGAGGTGCTCGACCTCGCGGTCGAGCTGAAGAAGGACCGCTGGGCGGACAAGACCCTCGCCGGCCCGCAGTCCGTCGCCGTCATCTTCGACAAGTCCTCCACCCGCACCCGCGTGTCCTTCCATGTCGGGATCTCCGACCTGGGCGGATCGCCGCTGATCATCTCGACCGCCAACAGCCAGCTCGGCGGCAAGGAGACCCCCTCCGACACCGCCCGCGTGCTGGAGCGCCAGGTCGCCGCCATCGTGTGGCGCACCTACGCGCAGGCGGGGCTCGAGGAGATGGCCCGCGGCACGCGCGTGCCGGTCATCAACGCGCTCTCCGACGACTTCCATCCGTGCCAGCTGCTGGCCGACCTGCTCACGATCCGCGAGCACAAGGGGACGCTGGCGGGACTGACCCTGACGTTCTTCGGCGACGGGCGCAGCAACATGGCGCACTCCTACCTGCTGGCCGGCGTCACCGCGGGCATGCACGTGCGGGTGGCGGCACCTGACGAGTACGCCCCGCGTCCCGACGTCGTCGTCGACGCGGAGAAGCGCGCCGCGGAGACCGGCGGCTCGGTCACCCTGCTCACCGACCCCCGGGAGGCGGCGCTGGGCGCCGACGTCATCGTCACCGACACCTGGGTCTCGATGGGCAAGGAGGAGGAGAAGATCGAGCGGCTGCGCCACCTGGGCGGGTACAAGGTCACCACCGAGATCATGGCGCTCGCCGATCCCGAGGCCATCTTCATCCACTGCCTGCCCGCCGACCGCGGCTACGAGGTGGACTCCGAGGTCATCGACGGCCCGCAGAGCGTGGTCTGGGACGAGGCCGAGAACCGGCTGCACGCGCAGAAGGCGCTGCTGGTCTGGCTGCTGGGCAAGCAGGAGAAGGCTGCGTGACCGAGAAGCACGGGACGAACGAAGGCGCGCTCTGGGGCGCGCGCTTCGCAGCCGGACCCGCGCCGGAGCTGGCGGAGCTGAGCCGCTCCACGCAGTTCGACTGGATCCTCGCGCCCTACGACCTGGCGGGCTCGCACGCGCATGCGAAGGCGCTCGAGGCGGCCGGATACCTGGATGCCGAGCAGGCCCGCATCATGCACGCGGGCCTGGACGCACTGGCATCTCGCATCGCCGACGGCACTCTGCTGCCCGACCCGGGCGACGAGGATGTGCACGGCGCGCTGGAGAAGGCGCTCATCGCGGAGGTCGGCGCGGATGTCGGCGGACGTCTGCGTGCCGGCCGCAGCCGCAATGACCAGATCGCGACGCTGGTGCGGATGTACCTGATCGACCACGCCAGGGTCATCGCCCGCGAGCTGGTGCGCGTCATCGACGCGCTGGTCGCGCAGGCCGAGGCGCATCAGGAGGCCATCCTGCCGGGCCGCACGCACATGCAGCATGCCCAGCCCGTGCTGCTCGCCCACCACCTGCAGGCGCACGCCTGGCCGCTGGTGCGCGAGCTGGAGCGGCTGGTCGACTGGCGCCGCCGCGCAGGCGTCTCGCCCTACGGCGGGGGAGCACTGGCGGGCTCCACGCTCGGACTCGACCCGGCGCTGGTGGCCCGCGAACTGGGGCTGGACCGCCCCTCGGAGAACTCTCTCGACGGCACGGCGGCCCGCGACGTGGTGGCGGAGTTCGCCTTCATCGCTGCGATGACCGGCATCGACCTGTCGCGCCTTTGCGAGGAGATCATCCTCTGGAACACCCGCGAGTTCGGCTACGTCACCCTCGACGACGCGTACTCGACGGGCTCCAGCATCATGCCGCAGAAGAAGAACCCCGACATCGCCGAGCTCACGCGCGGCAAGTCCGGTCGCCTGATCGGCAACCTCACCGGACTGCTGGCCACGCTCAAAGGCCTGCCGCTGGCGTACAACCGCGACCTGCAGGAGGACAAGGAGCCGGTGTTCGACTCGGTCCAGACCCTCGAGGTCGTGCTGCCGGCGTTCGCGGGCATGATCGCCACGCTGCGCTTCGACACCGCCCGGATGGCGGAGCTGGCCCCGCAGGGCTTCTCTCTGGCCACGGATGTCGCCGAGTGGCTGGTGAAGCAGCGGGTGCCGTTCCGCGATGCGCACGAGATCTCGGGTTCGCTGGTGCGCGCCTGCGAGGAGCGCGGGATCGGGCTGGAGGATGCCGATGACGAGCTGCTGAGCTCGGTCTCAGAGCACCTGACGCCGGCGGTGCGCGAGGTGCTCTCCATCGAGGGCTCCGTCGCGTCGCGCACGGGTGTCGGTGGAACAGCGCCGGTGCGCGTGCGGGAGCAGCGCGCGGAGCTGGTCGAGCGCACGCAGGCGGCCGCTCGGGAGCTGGGGCTCTGACGACGCAGAGGCATATTCTCGCCTTATAACCGTCAAAGTTATATATAAAGATAATTCGTGATACGGTTATCACATGGTGGTGGCAGTGATCGCGGACATCGTCGGCTCGCGTCGGCTTCCTGACCGGTCCGAAGCCCAGCGGCTGTTCGACGAGACGATCGCGCGGGTCGACGGCGAGCATCCGCTGGCCGAGCGCGGTCTGCGCCCCACCGTCGGCGATGAGCAGCAGGGCGTCTACCGTGCGCTCGACGACGCGCTGGCCTCACTGCTGCTGCTGCAGCTGGCGCTGCCCGACGGCGCCGAGTTCCGGTTCGGCGTGGGAATCGGGCAGATCCATCCCGTCGAGTCCGAGCATCGCAGCCTCTCCGACGGCCCCGGCTGGTGGGCGGCGCGCCAGGCGATCGAGATCGCGCACGAACGCCAGCAGCGCGCCGTGCCGAGCTCCCGCACCTGGATCGTCGGTGCCCCCGGTCAGACTGAGGTGATGGACACCGAGATCGCCGTATCCAACATGTACCTGCTGGCCCGGGATGCGATCGTCACGCGCATGAGCGGGCGCGAGCGGCGGCTCGCCTACGGCCGGTTCAACGGGCTGTCCCAGCGGGCGCTCGCCGAGCAGGAGGGCATCACGCAGCCCGCGGTCTCGAAGGCGCTGCACGCCTCCGGCGCGACCGCGCTGCTGGACGGCCTGACGATGCTGATGGGCGGAGCGCGATGATCCTCGCGGGGCTCGCGCTGACCGGCATCGGGGCATCCGATCTGGTCCGACGCTTCGTGCCGCGCAGGGCGGTGCGGATCCTCGTGATCGTCCTGATTCTCGCGGTGCTGGTCGTGACGGGCGGCTTCTCCGATGCGCTCATCCCCGCGCTCGTCGCAGTGGTCCTCGGCTGCGGTTGGCTCTGGTCGATGCCGCTGGACGCCAGGGCGCGGACCTCGTTCTGGCCCGCCTTGCTGCTGGCCGGCATCGTCTTCGCGACCACCGCGCTGATGCCGGCACGAGCGCATCCCGGGATCATCGGCGAGATGTGGCATCTGCCCTCGCCCGTCGGCCGCATCGGGTTCGACGTCGCCGTCCTCGCGCTGGGCGTCGTACTGTTCGTCACGGAATCCGCCAACGCCGTCGTGCGCGCCGCCCTCGACCGCGAGGGCACCTGGCGTCCCGCCGACCTCGGCGGATCGCTGCGCGGCGGACGGCTCCGTCAGCCGCAGCCTCCCGCGACCGGCTTCCAGGGTGGGCGGCTCATCGGCCCGCTGGAGCGTCTTCTCGTGGTCGCGCTGACACTGGCATCCGCCTACTCGCTGCTGGCGGCGATGCTGGCGGCGAAGGGCATCGTCCGATTCCCGGAGATCTCCAAGGACGGCGAGACCGGGGCGCGCGCGGAGTACTTCCTGGTCGGCAGCCTGGTGAGTTGGGTGATCGCACTGGCCGGAGCGTTCCTGGTGTGGTGGGCGGCGCGCAGCTGAGCCGATTCCCGCTGATACTCTGGAGCGCGTGTCGAATACCGCTCTGACGACCGCCCCCGTGGCGCTCGATCCCACGTTCGAGAACGTGTGGGACGAGCTGCAGTGGCGCGGACTCGTCCACGTGTCCACCGATCAGGAAGCGCTGCGCGCCCTTCTCGCCGGGGACCCGATCACCTACTACTGCGGCTTCGACCCGACGGCGCCCAGCCTGCACCTGGGCAACCTCGTCCAGCTCCTGCTGCTGCGCCGCATCCAGCTGGCCGGCCACAAGCCCCTCGGCCTGGTCGGCGGTTCCACCGGGCTGATCGGCGACCCTCGGCCCACGGCCGAGCGCACACTGAACACCCGGGAGACCGTCGAGGAGTGGGTGGGCAAGCTACGCGCGCAGGTGGAGCGCTTCCTCAGCTTCGAGGGCGAGAACGCCGCGCGCATGGTCAACAACCTGGACTGGACCGCGCCGCTCTCCGCCATCGACTTCCTGCGCGAGATCGGCAAGCACTACCGTGTGGGCACCATGCTGAAGAAGGATGCCGTCAGCGCGCGGCTGAATTCGGATGCCGGGATCAGCTACACCGAGTTCAGCTACCAGATCCTGCAGGGCATGGACTTCCTCGAGCTGTACCGACAGTACGGCTGCGTGCTGCAGACCGGCGGCTCCGACCAGTGGGGCAACCTCACCAGCGGCACCGACCTCATCCACCGGGTGGAGGGCGTCTCCGCGCACGCCATCGGCACCCCGCTGATCACCAACAGCGACGGCACCAAGTTCGGCAAGAGCGAGGGCAACGCGATCTGGCTGGATGCCGACATGTGCAGCCCGTACCGGATGTACCAGTTCTGGCTCGGAACGGCGGATGCCGACGTCATCGAGCGCCTGAAGATCTTCACGTTCCTCACCAGAGCCGAGATCGAGGAGTACGCGGCGCTGGTGGAGTCGGAGCCGTTCCGTCGTGCCGCCCAGAAGCGCCTGGCCCTCGAGGTCTGCACGACCGTGCACGGTGCCGAAGCCACGGCGGCCGTCATCGCGGCATCCGAGGCGCTGTTCGGCCAGGGCGACCTGACCGCGCTCGACGCGGCCACGCTGCGCACCGCGCTGGAGGAGCTGCCCCACGCGACCATCGCCGCCGGAACGCCGGTGACCGAGGCGCTGGTGCAGACCGGACTGGTCTCGAGCGTCTCCGAGGCGCGCCGCGCGATCGCGCAGGGCGGGGTCACGCTGGACGGAGAGCGGGTGTCGGACGACACCGCCACCGTGCAGGGCTCGCTGCCCGGCGGGGTCTCGGTGCTGCGCCGCGGGAAGAAGACCCTCGCCGGCGTTCTCATCGGCTGAGTCGTGCCGTTCACGCCCAGCCACGCGGTCGTCGCTCTGCCGTTCGTCCGCACGCCGCTGGTGCCGGCGGCCGTCGCCGTCGGCGCGATGACGCCGGATCTGCCGCTGTTCCTGCGCGGCATGGGCCCGTCGTACGCGTTCACGCACTCGACGGCCAATGTCGTGTGGACGGCGCTGATCGCCCTGGTGCTGCTGGCGCTGTGGCGGATGGTCCTGCGACCCGCGTTGGTGCAGCTGGCGCCGGATGCCGTCGCCGCGAGGCTGCCGGATGCCTGGCGGCGCAGCGGTGGCGAGGCGGCTCGCGAGCTGTTCGCACCTCGCGAGCGGCCGCGTCCCGGCTCGTTCCCGGTGCTGCTGCTGGTCGTGTCGCTGCTGCTCGGCGTGCTCACGCACATCGCGTGGGACCTGTTCACTCATGAGGGTCGCTGGGGCGTCGAGGCGATCCCGGCACTGCGAGAGCAGTGGGGGCCGCTGCTCGGCTACAAGTGGCAGCAGCACGGCTCGAGCGCGATCGGCCTGGTGATCCTCGCCGTGTACGCGGTGCTGTGGCTGCGTCGCCGCGGTGTCGTGCGCCGGCCGCGGATGCTGCCCGCGTGGGTGCGCTGGGTCTGGTATCTGACGCTCCCGGCGTTCCTGATCGCGGGCTGGTTCATCGGGCTCGCGGACCTCGGTCCGCTGGGGGAGTCGCTCAGCGTGCAGCAGTTGGCGTACCGCACCCTGCCGCGGGCATCCGGACTGTGGGGGGTGTTCACCGTGCTGCTCTGCGCGGCCATCGTGCTGCTTTCGCAGCGGACAGGCTCCGCTGAATCCGAAGACTCCCGCTCCGCCGGGCAGTGAGCCGATGCGCTGGAGCGGCGGGGTCACGAGGGGCTGCGTCTGCAGCGCGGGAAATCCGATCTGACCAGCACTGAAGGACCTCATGCGGTTGTGCGACACGCCCGGGATGCGAGCCTGATTTGCCCGATCTTCGGGACCCACGTAAATTATTACCTGTTCGCCCCACAGGGTAGAGCGGAAGGCCGAAAGGTCTGGCTCCCCTCAAGCGGCGGACTGCCCTCTTTCTCTTCCACCGGCGGCGACGTTGGTGTAGGATCGAGGTTCCGGCTCCGGCCTGGCTGGTCAACAGCTCCCGGTCGTCGGGTAAGATTGTGAAGTTGCCCTTCGCGTCCTGCTTTTTTGGTGGGTGTGGGGGTGCGTCCGATCCTTGAGAACTCAACAGCGTGCACTTGTCAAATGCCAAATTATCCTCGTCCAGTCTCTTGTGGGGC
>NZ_JBASAK010000066.1:0-50701 GCF_049650565.1 Microbacterium sp. | reverse complement strand
CTGCGAGAGGCACAGCTGGCGTCGCGCGCGGCGGCCGCGCAGGTGCGCGCCGCGCGGGCACGGGTCACCGCCGAGCGGATGTCGCTGGGCACCGGATCCGTACTGCCGCTGGACCGGCTGCGCGCCCGCCACGAGAGCGTGCTGGCCCGCTGGATCGCCTACGAGACCGACCCCGGCCTGGCCCTGGCGTACCCCGCGATGAGCGACGCCCGTCAGCCCCACACGGCCGCGTTCCTCGTGATCGTCGAGCGCGCCAGAGACCGTCGTCCCGCTGAGGCGGGCCGTGTCACGGCATCCGACTACTCGTTGTACCGTCAGGCCGTCGACGACCTCGAGCACGCTTTCGACCTCGCCGAGCGCTCGGCGCGGGGCGAGCGCGTGCAGCAGGACCTGCCGGATGCGCTGTGGGAGGCCGCCCGCGGCTTCGCCGAGCGCTCCACCGACGTGCTGAATCGCACGGCCGAGCTGCTCGGGGAATGGACCTCGCGTCGCCGGGAGCGCTGAGCTACGCGTCGACCGTGCGCGTGCGCACCAGCCGCTGGTACCAGCGTCCGGAGTCCTTGACTGTGCGCTCCAGCGTGTCGAAGTCCACGCGCACGATGCCGAACCGCTTGGCGTAGCCGTAGCCCCACTCGAAGTTGTCCAGCAGCGACCACACGAAATAGCCTCGCAGATCCACACCGCGGGCCAGCGCCCGGTGCGCGGCCGTGAAGTGCCGGCGCAGGTAGTCGGTGCGCTCGGCATCCCGCACCGAGCCGTCTGGCGAGACCTCGTCCTCGAACGCGGCGCCGTTCTCGGTGACCATCAGAGGCAGCCCGGGGAACTGCTCCGACAGCGAGACCAGCAGCTCCTCCAGTCCGTCCGGGGCGATGTTCCAGCCCATGGCGGTGTGCGGGCCGGGCTGCGGGGCGAACTCGACGATCCGGTCGCTGCCCGGCCAGGCGGTTCCGCCTTCGGCGCCCTTGTGGCCATCGTTGCGCTGCTGCGGTGAGACGCCGTCCCACAGCCGCACGGTGGCCGTGGAGTAGTAGTTCACGCCCAGCACGTCGATCGGCTGGTGGATGGTCTGCAGGTCGCCGTCCTGCACGAAGCCCCAGTCCGAGACGGATGCCGTGTCCGCCAGCAGATCGGCAGGGTACTCGCCGCGCAGCAGGGGACCGGTGAACGCGCGGTTGGCCAGCGCGTCGATGCGGCGCACCGCCTCTGCGGCCCCGTCGCCCTGCCCTCGGAGCACGTGGAAGTTCAGCGTGACCGAATAGTCCGGGTCGCCCGTGGATGCGGCGCGCAGCGCCTGCAGCGCGCGCCCGTGCGCGAGGTTGAGATGATGCACGGCGGCCAGAGCGGATGCCGGCTCGTGCCGGCCCGGTGCGTGACCGCCCTGCCCGTAACCGAGGTACGCCGAGCACCATGGCTCGTTGAGAGTCGTCCAGGTCTGCACGCGGTCGCCGAGGGCTGCGCCCATGATCGCGGCGTACTCCGCGAAGGCGTCCACCGTGGCACGGGATGTCCAGCCGCCGGCATCCTCCAGGTACTGCGGCAGATCCCAGTGGTACAGCGTCGCCACCGGGCGGATGCCGCGCTCGAGCAGCCCGTCCGCCAGCCGCGAGTAGAAGTCCACTCCGTCCCGGTTCACTCCGCCACCCGGCACGGGGACGATGCGGGGCCAGGCGATCGAGAACCGGTACGCCTGCAGGCCCAGCTCGGCCATCAGATCCAGGTCCTGCTCCACGCGATGGAAGTGGTCGCAGGCCACGTCCCCGGTGTCGTCGTTCCACACCAGTCCCGGCGTGTGGCTGAACGTGTCCCAGATCGAGGGCGTGCGGCCCTGCTCGGCCGCGGCGCCCTCCACCTGGTAGGCGGCCGTCGCCGATCCGAACGTGAAGTCCTCGGGGAACACCAGCCCCGAGCCGCGGTAGTCGTCTGCCGGGGAGCTCACTCCGTCGTCTCCTCGAGGTTCACCGTGTAGTCGCGTGCGGTGCCGTCCGGGGCCGTGACGGCGACGGATGCCATACCGGTGCCGCCTGGGAAGACCCGCAGCCGCAGGCCGTCGTGGTAGTCGTAGTCGGGTCGGTCGGTGCGGGCGCCCCAGGGGATCACGGCGCCCGGGCGCGCGTACAGCGGCAGCGACAGGAAGTCGTGCACCTCACTGCGCCAGCCGCCGCCGGTCACGGTCTCGCCGGTCAGCAGCGAGGTCCACTGCCCGGCGGGCAGGTAGAACTCCACCTCGCCCGACGCGCTGAGCACGGGAGCCACCAGCAGGTCGGGGCCCAGCATGTACTGCCGGTCCAGGTGCCCGGTGGCGGGATCCTCGGGGAACTCCAGCGCCATCGGCCGCATGAGCGGCACCCCCGTGCGCACGGCGTCCAGCCCGTGCCGGTACAGATACGGCATGAGTCGCATCTTCAGCTGCGTGAACCGGCGGGTGACCTCCACGGCCTCGTCGTCGAACGCCCACGGCACCCGGTACGAGTTCGAGCCGTGGAAGCGGGAGTGCGAGCCCAGCAGGCCGAACGCCGTCCAGCGCTTGAAGACCCCGGCGTCCGGAGTGCCCTCGAAGCCGCCGATGTCGTGGCTCCAGAACGCGAAGCCGCTCATCGCCAGCGACAGTCCGCCGCGCAGGGTCTCCGCCATCGACACGTAGGTCGAGGTGGAGTCGCCGCCCCAGTGCACGGGCATGCTCTGCCCACCCGCGGTCGCCGAGCGTGCGAACAGCACGGCGTCGCCCGCACCCCGGGCATCCACCAGCACCTCGTGCACGGCGCGGTTGTACAGCTGGGTGTAGAGATTGTGCATGCGCTCGGGATCGGCGCCGTCCGCCCACACCACGTCGGTGGGGATGCGCTCGCCGAAGTCCGTCTTGAAGCAGTCCACGCCCTGGTCCACGAGGCGGCGCAGGTGCGACTGGTACCAGGCGGTCGCGTCGGGGTTCGTGAAGTCGACCAGGCCCATGCCGGCCTGCCACAGGTCCCACTGCCACACCGCGCCGTCCGGACGGGTGACCAGATAGCCGGCATCCGCGGCCTCGCGGAACAGCGGCGACCGCTGCGCGATGTACGGGTTGATCCACACGCTCACCCGCAGATCCTTCTCGTGCAGTCGCGCCAGCATGCCGACGGGGTCGGGGAACACCCGCGGATCCCACTCGAAGTCGCACCAGTTGAACTCGCGCATCCAGAAGCAGTCGAAGTGGAACACCGACACCGGCAGCTCGCGGGCCGCCATCTCGTCGATGAACGAGTTGACGGTCTGCTCGTCGTAGTCGGTGGTGAAGCTCGTCGACAGCCACAGCCCGTACGACCAGGCCGGCACCACGGGCGGCCGTCCGGTGAGGGCGGTGTAGCGGCTCAACACCTGCTTGGGGGTGGGACCGGCGATCACGAAGTACTCCAGCACCTCGCCGGAGACCGAGAACTGCACGCGCTCCACCGCCTCCGAGCCCACCTCGTACGAGACGTGGCCGGGGTCGTTGACCAGCACGCCGTAGCCGCGGGAGGACAGATGGAATGGCACGCTCTTGTACGCCTGTTCGCTGGAGGTGCCACCGTCGGCGTTCCAGATCTCCACCGACTGGCCGTTCTTCACCAGCGGCCCGAAGCGCTCGCCGAGGCCGTAGACGAGTTCGCCCACGCCCAGGTCGAGCTGCTCGTGCACGAACGCACGACGCACCGGTCCGACACCGCCGTCCCGTGCGTTGGAGACGATCCCGCCATCCACTTGCGCGTCCGGCGCCAGCCGCACGTACCCTTCCGCCTTGCGGCCGCTGCCGGTCACCCGGCGGCCGTCGATCTCGAAGGACAGATCCCAGGGGGCGCCGGGGGCGATGCGGGCGGCCAGCCCGCCGGCATCCAGCACCCCGCCGTCGGCGGAGATCGAGACGGATGCCGTGCCCGAGCCGGCGCCGGGCAGGTCGAACCCACCGTGCCACCGGGCACCCGCGTGGTGGGCGATGCGCACCCGGATGACTCCCTCGGCGGGGGAGGAGAGGGTGGTGGTCAGCACGGGCCGGTTGAGCACGTCGCCGCGCTTGGCGATGACCGAGGTGGGTGCGGTGACCACGATCCCCGGCCCGTCCGGCGTGTCGTGGGTGCGCTCGATGTCGTACGCCTCCTGGGCGTACAGGGCGCTGACCCCGGGGCGAAGCTGCCAGAACCCGTCGGTGAACTTCATTACTTGATCGCTCCTGCCGTGATGCCGCGAGTGAGTGTGCGCTGGAAGATGAGGAAGAAGATGAGCGTGGGGATGATCCCCAGCAGTGCCGACGCGCTCGTCGTGGTCACGTCCATGAGCCGGTCGCCCTGCAGCACGCTGATCGCGACGGGCACGGTCTGGTTCGCGTTCGAGGCGAGGAACGTCAGCGGGATGAGGAACTCGTTCCACGTCCAGATGAAGAAGAAGATCAGCAGCACCGACAGTGTGGGCCGGCTGATCGGGAACACCACCCGCCACAGGATCTGCCAGCGGCCGGCGCCGTCGAGGGATGCCGCCTCCAGCACCTCCTTGGGGAACGTGCCGTACACGGAGGAGAGCAGATAGGTGCCGAACGCGGCCTGGATGACCGTGAACACGATGATCACCGACCAGATGTTGTCGTAGAGTCCGACGCTCTTGAACATGTAGTACAGCGGGTACAGCAGCGCCTCCTGCGGCAGCAGGTTGGCCATCAGGAACAGCAGCACGATCCAGGTGCGTCCCCGGACCCGGCCGATGCCGATCGCGAACGCGTTGAGCATGGAGATCAGCACCGCGAGCACCGAGACGACGCCGGAGATGAGGATCGAGTTCCACACCTTCTCCGGGAAGTTCACGCGCTCCCAGAACTTCGCGATGCCGGTGAAGTCCAGCTCGTGTGGGAGGGCCAGCGGGCCGGAGGTGGCATAGTCCACGGGTGACTTGAAGGAGTTCACCAGCACCAGGTAGAACGGCACCAGCACGAGGATGCCGCCGGCGACAACCAGTGCCAGCAGGAGCCAGTCGACGGGACGACGGCGGGTCATGCCGCCGCGCGGGCGCGCGCCCGGCCGGGGCGTCTTGCCGGTGATTATCGCGGTCGTGGCGCTCACAGTCCCGCCCTCTCCTTCTGCTCCACGGAGTTCTGCACTCGGATGAAGATGATCGACACGATCACCACGACGATGGTCAGCACCGTCGCGATGGTGGCGCCGTAGCCGATGTTCCGCTTGGTGAAGAACTCCTGATAGGCGTAGTACGACGGCACGAGGGTGGCACCCGCGGGCCCGCCGCGGGTGATGACGTACACCGGGCCGAACACCTTCAGCGCGGCGATCGTGCAGGTGAGCGTGACGACGAAGATCTCGGGGCGGATGATGCTCACGGTGATGGCCCGGAACCGCTGGATCCAGTTCGCGCCGTCCAGTTCCGCCGCCTCGTACAGCTCGGGGTCCACGCGCTGCAGGGCCGCCATGAAGATGACCACGGGATAGCCCAGCTGCACCCACACCATCACGACCATCAGCACGATCAGCGCCGACGGCATCCGTCCCAGCCAGTCGACGTCCGGGATGCCGAACCAGCCCAGCATCTGGTTGAGAGCGCCGTCGCTGTCGGGGCGCACGATCCAGCCGATCACGATGCCGGCGACCACCACCGGGAGGATCTGCGGCAGGTAGTACGTGGCCCGCAGGAAGCTGCCGACCTTCCCGCCGAACTTCCGGCCGATGACGTCGAACAGCAGCGCCGCGACGAGGAGCCCCAGGATGGTCGGGACGACCACCATCGCCAGGATCATCCACACCGAGTTCGAGAACGACGTCCAGAACGCGTCGTCGGTGAACAGCTTCTGCCAGTTCTCCAGGCCGATGAACTCGGGGGCGCGCACGCCGCGCCACTTCTGGAAGGTGAGGTACACGTTCCAGCCGAGGGGGATCAGCACGATGATCAGCAGCAGCACGAAGCCGGGCAGCAGGTAGAGCCAGTAGCCCCCGGTGCCGCCCTTGCCCTGGGGGATCGCGGGCTGCTCGGGCGGATTCCTGCGCGCGGTGTGCGCGGTGTGCGCGGTGAGAGTCATGTCCATCACTCCTCGGTCGGGTCGGAGTCGGTCGGGGCGGATCGGGGCGATGCGCGGGCATCGCCCCGACCCGCGTGGATCAGCGGAAGTCCGCCGTGCCCTCGTCGTAGGCCTTGCCCAGGCCCTCATCGACGGCCTTGACGTCCTCGGAGCCCGTGACCAGGCCCTGCAGCTGCTGCACGATCACGTCGTAGAAGCCCGGTGCGGGCCAGTCCGGGTAGAAGGAGAGTCCGTCCTTGTCGAGGATGCCGTTGAAGGTCTTGATGAGCTCGGAGCTCTTCACGTCGGTGATGTCGCTGGGGTTCGCCGCGACCGGCAGCCCGCCGTTGTTGCCGATGATGGCCTGGATCTCCGGGCGCATCGTGATGTCGATGAACTTGTAGGCGAGGTCCTTGTTCTTGGCGTTCTCCGGCACCACCCAGAGGTTGCCGGAGGAGCCCAGCGACAGGTCGGCGCCGGGGAAGGCGGTCATGGTCCAGTCGAAGCTCGTCGCTTCGGTGACGAACCGGCCGTACCACCACGAGCCGGAGACGAAGATGGGCGCCTTGCCGTTGATGAACGACACTCCGGCATCCTCCGCCTTGATGGAGGAGACGTCCTTCGCGATGTACCCCTTGTCCACGTACTCCTTCAGCGTCTTGGTCGCGGAGGTGATCTCCGAGCCCTGCCAGTCGACGGGCTTCTTGTAGAGCTGGTAGTCGTCCACGAAGGAGCGGTCGCCGTTCATGAGCGCCAGCTGGTACCAGAGCTGCCCGAGCGGGTACTCGGCACCGGCCTCGGCCAGCGGCGTGATGCCCTTGGCGACGAACGCGTCGAGCACGGTGACGAACTCGTCGTACGTGGTGGGGATCTGCAGGCCCGCCGCGTCGAAGGCGTCCTTGTTGTAGTACACACCCACGAACTCGCCGTAGTTCGGCACGCCGTACCAGCTGTCGCCGCCCATGACGCCCTTGTCGTCGTACTTGGCGGTGGTCTGCAGCGACGGGGCGAGCTTCTTGTCCCAGCCGTACTTCTCCACCGCATCCGAGATGTCGGTGATCAGGCCGGTGGATGCCAGGAAGCCGGCGGTCGCATTGCCCTTGTTGAACTCCATCAGGTCGGGCGCGGCGTCGGTGTCCAGCACCTGGCTGGCCGTCTTCTGGATCTGCTCGAAGGACTTCTCCTCGAAGGTGACCTTGGCGCCGGTCTCCTTCTCGAAGACCTTGATGGCCTCGTTCCAGGCCTTCCCCATGGCGCTGTCGGCGCCCTCGTAGTGCCAGAGCTTCAGCGTCTGTCCGTCACCTCCTCCTCCGGAGCCTCCGGCGGGGGAGCAGCCGACCATGGCCAGTCCTGCGGTGAGGGCCGCGATCGCGGCCAGTGTCTTCGTCCTGCGTGTGGTGCGTGCCATCGTCGGCACTCCTTCTGTGTCAGGGCCCGTCGGGCGGGCGATTCATCGGGATGCTGTTCAGTTGTCGGGTTCGTGAACCATCGAAGCGTTTCGACGATTCACGCGATGCGGGTGATGCGGAAGGTGGATCAATCCGTGCGGGCGCGGACCGATCCGGCGGAGCGGTACTCGGGTGGGATGAGGTGGATCTCGGGAGCGACGTTCTTCTCCTCGAGGTGCCGCAGCGCGATCTCGACGGCGAGATCGCAGGAGCGGCTGGGCACGAGCGGGATCGTGTCCACGGCCGCGCTGAGCGCGGTGGTGTCGAACGCTGTCGCGGCGGAGATCACCGAGACGTCGCGTCCGATGGTCAGGCCGTGGTCGGAGAGCGCGGACAGCAGCGCCTCGTGCGCATCGCCTGTGGCGTGCACGATGAAGGCGCGATCGCCGCGGGCGAGGGCTGCCCCGACGGCGGCGCGCACGGCGCCGGCATCCGTCGACACCTCGCCGGAGCAGACCGTCTCGAGGGCGATGCCGTGCTCCGCCGCACGGGAGACGACGCCGCGGCGCAGACGGCGGGGGAAGTTCGAGGTGCGGTATGACACCGCCGGCTGGCCGATGAGCGTGATCGCGGTGTGTCCGGCATCGGCGAGCCGGTCGATGGACATGCGCCCTGCGGCCTCGAAGTCCAGGTCCACGCAGGTGAGCCCATCCGCGACGTCGGGGATGCCGATGAACACCGTGGGCGTGCGGATGGAGCGCGCGATGTCGGCGCGCGCGTCGTCCGGGCCCACGTCCAGCACGAGGATGGCGTCGACCAATCGGCTGGAGGTCACGCGGCTCATCCCGTCCGAGGCCTGCTCGTCGGTCAGCAGCAGAATGTCGTAGTCGTGCTTGCGTGCGGCGATGGATGCCGCCAGCACGAACGCCATGTGCGTCGGCGCGTGCGTGTCGGCGCGCAGGGGCTCGGTGAGGGCGAAGATGTGCGTGCGCCTGCCCGCCAGCATCCGTGCCCCGGCATCCGGCGTGTACCCCAGGGTCGATGCGGCATCCTCGATGCGGCGACGGGTCTTCTCCGACACCGGCCGCTTGCCGCTGAGCGCATACGAGACCGTGCTGATGGAGACGCCGGCGGCCTCGGCCACCTGGTGGATCGTCGTCATCAGTGCTCCATCGTCGCTGTGCGGAACGCTCGTGTCGAAGCGTTTCGACTGTCTCTGCCAGCGATAATAGGCCGATCCGGACTTCCGCGCAAGGGGTTTGTCGTTTTATCCAACAAAAGAGCGGATGCCGGGGAGAGCACTCTCATGGGAGAGGGCGACGGGGTCTCGGCGGGGGAGGAGATCCGAGGCCCCGCCGCCGGTTCAATTCGTGACGCGGATCTGCGCGATGACCTCGGAGTACTCGGTCTCGCCGACGGGCTCGAAGCCCACGCGGCGGAAGAACGCCTCGGGGCCGCCGTCGCCGGCCTCGTAGATCACGTTCACGTGGTCGACGCCCCGCGCGCGGGCCTCGTCGATCAGGGCCTTGACGGCGAACCGTCCGATGCCGCGACCCTGGTCGTCGGCATCGACGTTGATGCGCCACAGGACGCTGCGGAAGTGCTCGTCGGGGGCGTCGGCGTCGAAGCTCGCGCTCACGAAGCCCACGACCTGCTCGCCGTCCAGCACGACCCGCTGCCAGGACGTCTGCGGGTTCACCACTGTCGCCGCGATGCCGTACGACACCGGAGCGAGGAACTGCTCCTGTCCCGGTTTCAGTGACAGCTTGTTGACGGCGACGATCGTCGCCGCGGAGAGTTCGACCACACGCAGTTCCGACATGAGACCCAGGCTATCCCCTCGCGGAGCATCTGTGGCCGAATCGATGTCATGCCGTGCGTCATCATTCGGAAATCCCCGAGGAGTGCAGGAATCCAGACTCGGGTATCTTGGTATCGAGATAAAATCTGCCCTCGCGAACGGAGATCCGGTGACCGACGACGCCATCATCTACACCTATACGGACGAGGCGCCGGCTCTGGCCACGGCGTCGTTCCTGCCCATCATCAAGGCCTACACCGGTCAGGCCGGCATCGAGGTGGAGACGCGCGACATCTCGCTGGCGGGCCGCATCCTCGCGGCCTTCCCCCAGAAGCTCACCCCCGAGCAGCAGGTGGGCGACGCGCTCGCCGAGCTCGGCGGACTGGCCACGCTGCCGCAGGCCAACATCATCAAGCTGCCGAACATTTCGGCATCCATCCCGCAGCTGAAGGCGGCCATCGCCGAGTTGCAGGGCAAGGGCTTCGACATCCCGGACTACCCCGACGACCCCGCTTCTCTGGAAGAGAAGGACGTGTGCGCCCGCTACGACCGCATCAAGGGCTCGGCTGTGAACCCCGTGCTGCGCGAGGGCAACAGCGACCGGCGTGCGCCGCTGGCCGTGAAGAACTACGCCAAGAAGCACCCGCACCGCAACAAGCCGTTCGCCGAGGGCTCCAAGACCCGCGTGGCGACCATGGGCCACGACGACTTCAAGCACAATGAGCGCTCCTGGGTCGCCGCCCACGACGACGTGCTGAGCTTCCGCCACACCGCGACCGACGGCACCGTGACCGTGTTGAAGGACGGCCTGAAGGTGCTGCCGCGCGAGATCATCGACGCGACGTTCCTGTCGGCGAAGGCGCTGGATGCGTTCCTGGCCGACACTCTCGAGCAGGCCAAGGCCGACGACGTGCTGTACTCCGTGCATCTGAAGGCCACGATGATGAAGGTCAGCGACCCGATCATCTTCGGCCACGTGGTGAAGGCGTTCTTCAAGGACGTGTTCACGCAGTACGGCGACCAGCTGGCAGCGGCGGGCCTCAGCGCCAACAACGGTCTCGGTTCGATCCTGACGGGCCTCTCGGACATCGCCGACGGCGAGCAGATCGCTGCCGCATTCGATCGTGCCCTGGCCGAGGGCCCGCGCCTGTCGTACGTGAACTCCGAGCGGGGGATCACCAACCTGCACGTGCCCAGCGACGTGATCGTCGATGCCTCGATGCCGGCCCTGGTCCGCAACGGCGGCAAGCTGTGGGGCAAGGACGGCGGCGAGGCCGACACCATCGCGGTGATCCCGGACTCGTCCTACGCGGGCGTCTATCAGGCCGTCGTCGAGGACGTCATCGCCAACGGCCCGCTGGACCCCGCCACCATCGGCACCGTGCCGAACGTGGGTCTGATGGCTCAGGCCGCGGAGGAGTACGGCAGCCACGACAAGACGTTCGAGATCCCCTCGGACGGCGTCGTGGACGTGCTCGACAGCGACGGCACCGTGCTGATCTCGCACGAGGTCGGCGCCGGTGACATCTGGCGCGCCACGCAGACCAAGCACATCCCCGTGATGGACTGGGTCAAGCTGGCCGTCACCCGTGCCCGCGCCACCGGCGCCCCTGCCGTGTTCTGGCTGGACGCGAACCGCGCCCACGACGCGCAGATCATCGCCAAGGTGCACCAGGGTCTCGCAACCCTCGACACCAAGGGCCTGACCATCACGATCCTCGCGCCCGAGGAGGCCACCCGCTACAGCCTGGCGCGTCTCCGCAAGGGCGAGGACACCATCTCCGTCACCGGCAACGTGCTGCGCGACTACCTGACCGACCTGTTCCCGATCCTCGAGGTGGGCACCTCTGCGAAGATGCTCTCCATCGTGCCGCTGCTGGCAGGCGGCGGACTGTTCGAGACCGGTGCGGGCGGGTCCGCTCCCAAGCACGTGCAGCAGCTGGTCGCCGAGGACTACCTGCGCTGGGATTCGTTGGGCGAGTTCTTCGCGCTGGCCGCATCTCTGGAGCACTTCGCCGATCGCACGGGCAACGAGAAGGCCCGCGTGCTCGCCGAGACGCTGGATGCCGCCACCGGCACCTTCCTCGAGGAGGACCGCTCGCCGGGTCGCGCCCTGGGCACGATCGACAACCGCGGCAGCCACTTCTACCTGGCCCTGTACTGGGCGCAAGAGCTGGCGAAGCAGACGAAGGATGCCGAGCTGGCAGCCGCGTTCGCCCCGGTCGCCGAGAAGCTCGCCGCCGACGAGAAGCAGATCGTCGCCGAGCTCGCCGCCGTGCAGGGCGAGCCGGTCGACATCGGAGGCTACTACCGCCCCGACGCCGCCAAGGTCTCCGCAGTCATGCGCCCGTCCGCGACGCTGAACGCCGTCATCGACGCCCTGGCCTGACACGCCGACGATGAGCGGGCGAATGCTGCACAGCATCCGCCCGCTCTGTCATCCGCGCGGCTGCCGCGTTCGCCGAAACTCCTCCTGAACGTCGAGACCCCTCATGATTCGCGTGATTCATGAGGGGTTCCGACACTTCGGCTCGGCCGGACGAGCAAGCTCGCCGGCGCTCGCCGGTGTCAGGCGTGCTTGCGGCTGCGTCGCTCAACGCCTTTCACTCGGCTCGACCGGACGAGCAAGCTCGCCGGGCGCTCACCTCGATCAGGCGTGCACCCAGACCTCGAGTCCGTTCGGGGTCATGTCGTAGACCTGCTTGGCGACGCTCGGCGGCATGTTGACGCAGCCGTGGCTCATGCGGTGCCCGAAGTTGTTGTGCCAGTACGCCCCGTGGAAGGCGATGTCCTTGGCGAACCACGTGTTCCAGGGAACGTCCTTGGTGCAGTACGACGCACCCTCGAAGCAGCCCATGTCCTGCTTCGCGGTGTGTGCGAACACCTTGAACCGCCCCAGGGGAGTGGGCGTGCCGGCCAGCCCGGACGAGATCTTCCAGGTCTGCACCAGCTTCTCGTTCTCGTACAGGTACGTCTTCTGCTCGCTGATGTCGACCTCGAGACGCCGGAAGACGGTGGTCGTCTCGAATGGCGTGGCGTTGACGGGCAGCGCGAACGCCGCCTTGCCGTCACCGAGCTGGGTCGCGAAGGCGGATGCGATTCCCGCGGTGTCGCCGAGCGACCGACCGTCCAGGCCGGCCGTCACCTCGCTGAGCACCTTGCCCTTCGAGTCGACGACGTTCACGGCGTTCACGGCGGGGCGGTCGACCAGGCCCGGGAGGGTGGCGACGACGGTCTGGATCGCGGACTGGTCGGCGGTGATCTGCAGATCGCCGTCGACGTCGGCGATCTTGAGCCAGCTCGCGGCCACGTCGGGAGCCACTGGCACGGTGCGCTCCTCGCCGACGTAGAAGCCGATGCTCGCCAGCATTCCGTTGAGCTTCTCGGTGGCGGCGGCGGCCTTGGCATCGGTGATGGCGGGCTGGACCGGCTTCGCATCGCCGGAGAACGAGAACGACGTCGCGCCCTTCTCTGCCGCGCGGGAGAACGCCTTCTCCAGCTCGGGCACGAGGATGCCGGTGCCGTCCTTGGCCGGGGTCGTCGTGTAGGACGCGGATGCCGCATCGAAGGAGACGCCGGCATCGACCGCGTCGGTGTAGCTGTCGGGGACCGCGGCACGCAGTGCGCTCTCGGCGGTCTTGGGGTTCACCGTGACCTTGGCGTCTATCGAGGAGCCCATCCACTGGCCGAGGTTCCACATCGGACGATCGGCGAAGGCCTTCTCGGCCAGCGCCTTGGCGTCGACGCTCGCGCCGAGGTCGGTGCCGCTGAGCTCGGCGCCGTCGCCGGCTCCGCTCAGCGTGACCTGGGTGGTGGCGATCCGGGTGCTGATCGCGTCGGCGGCCATGCCGGGGGTCATGCCGCCCACGGCCACGCCGGCGACGGTGGTTCCCGGGGCGATCAGGATGAGCGAGGCCGCTGCTGCCGCGAGTACGACGGCACCCGCGCCGATGCCGATCCACAGTCCGAGCCGGCGCTTCTTCGGCGCGGGTTCAGTGCGGGCCCATTCCACAGGGCGGTCGTCGCTCGGCGGCAGAACCTCGGTCGGTTCGCTCGCGGCGATGGCGCCCGTATCGGGCCCGGAGATCAGGTCGGTCACGGACTCACCCCCCAAGTACACAACGTGAACAACACTTTCATGGTACGGGACGGGAGGAAGTCGAGGAGGCGCAGTCCGCCCGGATGCTGGACACGGGTAGTAACATTTCGATAACCTGCGCGCTGGTGTATGCGATGAGCTTGCGGCGGCGAGGTTCGTAAGGTGTACTAACAAATATGGAATCGTCACGTCCTGATCGACCGGCTGCCGGGGATCCCTCGGGATTCGGTCCGGGACGTCGACTGCGCTCCCTCTCCAAGGTCCTGCCGGAGCAGGCCCGGGCGCACAATCGGGCGCTGGTGCTGCAGACGCTGTACCACCGCGGCGCCATGAGTCGCGCCGATCTCGCCCGAGAGACGGGGCTCACCAGGGTCACGATCTCCGACCTCGTCGCGGAGTCGATCGTCGACGGCGTGATCCATGAGCTCGGGGTGCGCGACCTGGCAGGCCCCGGCAAGCCGCCGATCGTCATCGACATCGATCGCGAGGGGCACCAGATCATCGGCATCGACCTGTCCGGCGCGTCCCGATTCGAGGGCTCCGTCCTGGATCTCGGCGGTCGGGTGCTGATCTCGCGGTCGGTTCCGCGTCCGGATGCCGCGGACGCCGAGCAGGCGTATGCCGCCGCCCTCGGGCTGATCAGGTCCCTGCTCGCAGAGGTCGACCGCCCGCTGCTGGGCATCGGCGTCGGATCGCCCGGCGTGGTGCGCTCCGACGGCGTCATCCTCAGCGCACCCAACCTCGGCTGGCAGCACTTTCCGCTGGAGGCCAGGCTCGGCGCCGACCTCGGACAGTCGGTGCTGGTCAGCAACGACGCCAACGCCGCCATCCTCGCCGAATACACCTTCGGCGAGGCGGATGCCGATGTCATGCTCGTCCGCATCGGTCGCGGCGTGGGCGCCGGGCTCATCGCCGGCGGTCGCCCGCTGATCGGCGCACGCTTTGCGGCGGGTGAGATCGGTCACGTCGTGGTGGGGACCGACGGCGGTCCGCGCTGCGCCTGCGGGCGGGACGGGTGCCTGGAGGCCTGGGTGAACGTGCCGCGGCTCGTCGCCGAGACCGCCGCGGCCGACGACCCCGCAGCCGTGCTGGCCGACGCGGGCACGCGCCTGGGCATCGCCATCGCTCCGATCGTGGCGGCACTGGACCTCTCCGAGATCGTGATCTCCGGTCCCGCCGCGCAGTTCGGCGGCGAGTTCCTCGTGGCCGCGACACGCGCGCTGCATGAGCGGACTCTGGAAGGCGTGTTCGAGGACGTGCCCGTCCGCCTCAGCAATCAGGGTGACATCGTCGTGCGCGGCGCCGCCGTGATGGTGCTCGCGGCAGAGCTGGGCGTGTCGTGACGGCGGCTGCCGTCCGCATCGGCCTGGACATCGGCGGGACCAAGATCGCGGGCATCGCGCTGGATGCCGGCGGGGAGCCGATCGCCGATGTGCGGCTTCCCACCGGCTGGGGAGGGGACGCCGTGATCGCGGGCATCCTCGATGCCGTCTCGGAGCTTCGCTCGCGGCTCCCGCAGCGCGCGGTCCGGTCTGTCGGCGTGGGCATCCCCGGCGTGATCGACGCCGCCCAGGGGCGCGTGCTGCACGCCGTCAACCTCGGCGTCGAGTCGCTGGAGATCTCGCGGCTCGTGCAGGACGCCACCGGCATCCGCTGCGTCGTGGAGAACGACGTCAAGGCTGCGGCGCTCGGCGCGGCGGCCTCGCGACCCCGCACGGTGCCGATGGCGTACCTGAATCTCGGCACGGGCGTAGCCGCGGGGATCGTCGTCGACGGGCGCATCTGGCGCGGTGCGCGCGGCGGAGCCGGTGAGGTGGGGCATCTCGCCGTCGATCCGCGGGGGCGCATCTGCGGATGCGGGCAGCGCGGCTGCATCGAGACGCTGTGCGGCGGCGGTGCGCTGGCCCGTGCCTGGGATCGTGACGGCGTGCACCCCGTGAAGGACATCCTGGATGCCGCGGACGAGGGCGATGCCACGGCATCCGCTCTGCGGCACGATCTGTTCCGCGGCGCTGCCGCCGCGGTGCGCGCGCTGGTGCTGACCGCCGACGTCGAGACCGTGGTCATCGGCGGAGGGCTGGTGGCACTCGCCGACCGGCTCGCGCCCGGCATCCGCCAGGAGCTCGTGGACGAGGCGGCCTCGTCGCCGTTCCTGCGCTCGCTGCGGCTGGATGAGAGAATCGAGATGCTTCCGGCGGGTTCGCCGGTGGCGGCCATCGGCGCCGCCCTGCTGGGCTCTGCATCGGCAGAGCCCGTTCTGGACAAGGAGACAAGCGTTCATGGCTGAAGTCGTCATCACCTCGGGCAAGGAGGAGGCCGGCGCGCTGGTCGCCGACGAGATCGTTCGCCTGATCGACACGATCGCGGAGCCGGTTCTGGGACTGGCCACCGGTTCCACGCCACTGCCGGTGTACGAGGCGCTGCGCGAGCGCCTCGCGGGCCACGACGTCTCGCACGTGCGCGGCTTCGCGCTCGACGAGTACGTGGGCATCGACCCCGCGCATCCCGAGAGCTACCGCGCGGTCATCACCCGCGAGGTCGTCGAGCCCCTCGGCCTGAACCCCGAACTCATCCGAACGCCCAATGGCGCCGTCGAGACCATCGAGCACGCCGGCGACGACTACGACGCCGCGATCCTGGCCGCCGGCGGCGTGGACCTGCAGATCCTCGGCATCGGCACCGACGGGCATATCGGCTTCAACGAGCCCGGCTCGTCGTTCGCCTCGACCACGCGCATCAAGACGCTCACACAGCAGACGCGACAGGACAATGCGCGCTTCTTCGACTCCATCCACGACGTGCCGCAGCACTGCATCACGCAGGGCCTGGGCACGATCCTGCGCGCGCGGCACCTGGTGATGCTGGCCTTCGGCGAAGGCAAGGCCGGGGCCGTCGCGGCGGCGCTCGAGGGCCCGGTCAGCGCGATGGTCCCCGGCTCCGCCGTGCAGCTGCATCCGCACGTCACCGTCGTGCTGGACGAGGCGGCGGCGTCGCAGCTGAAGCTGGCCGACTACTACCGCTATACCTACGCGAACAAGCCGGCCTGGCAGGGCCTCTGAGCTTCACCGCAGGACTCTGGGATCAGTCCCAGGCGAACGCCAGCAGGTGCTCCTCGCTGAGTGGGGCGAGGGGCACGCTGGTGCGATCGCCCGGCTCCAGCCAGCGCAGCTCCGCGAGCTCGGCCTGCACGACGACGTCCTCGCGTTCGGCGTGCAGCGCGAACGCGTCGGCCACCACGCGGTGACCCGGCTCGTTGGCGGCCGCCGAGATGAACGTTCCGAGCGGACGGAGATCGGCCGCGGCGACCTTCAGCGACAGCTCTTCATCGAGCTCGCGGATCAGCGTCTGCACCGGGCTCTCGCCGGCCTCGGGCTTGCCTCCGGGCTGCATGAACCGCGTCGTGCCCTGTTTGCGGACCACGAGCGCGCGGCCGGCGTGATCGACGATCACGGCGGCGCTGACATGGATGTCAGGCATCGGAGAAGACCTTCCCGGGGTTGAGGATGCCGAGCGGATCGAACACCCGCACGATCTGACGCTGCAGCTCCCACTGGTCCTCACCCAGCTCCTCGGCCAGCCAGCGGCTCTTCAGCATCCCGATACCGTGCTCGCCGGTGAGTGTCCCGCCCAGCCGCAGTGCGGCGCGGAAGAGCTCGCCGGCGGCGTCCCAGATGCGCGGTGGCACCTCGTCGCCGTCGAAGATGAAGTTCGGATGCAGGTTGCCGTCGCCGGCGTGAGCGACCGTCGGGATGCTGATGCCGTAGGCCCGCTCGATGCGGGCGATCTCGTCGAACATGGCGGGCATCGCGCTGCGCGGCACAGAGACGTCCTCGATGAGGGTCGTTCCCAGCGCCGCCATGGCCGGATGCATGGACCTGCGGATGCCGAGCAGCCGCTCGCCCTCGGCGGGGTCGGACGTCATGTCCACGGCGCCGCCCGATGTCCGCAGCACGGCCGCGATCCGGGCGGCGTCGTCGAGCGCGGCGGGGCCGTCGGTCTGGATCGTCAGCTGCGCGGCGCCGGGCGCCGGTGCGGGAAGACTCAGCAGGTCGTGCGCGGCGGCCAGTGACCGGGCGTCCATGAGCTCCATGACGGCGGGCTGCAGGCCTGCGGCGGTGACCGCAGCGGAGGCCGCCGCCGCATCGCGCACGGAGCCGAACGATGCGGCGATCGCGCACACCCGGCCCACTACGAGCCTGCGCAGTTTGAGCGTGGCGCCGACGACCACGCCGAGCCGACCCTCGGAGCCGATCACCAGCGAGGTGACATCCAGTCCGGTCACGCCCTTGACGCTGCGATGGCCGAGGTGCAGGAGGCGCCCGTCGGCGAGCACCAGGTCCAGACCCAGCACGGCATCCCGCACGACTCCGTACTTCGCGCACAGCAGGCCGCCGGCGCCGGTGGCGATGTTGCCTCCGACGGTGGAGATCTCGCGGCTGGCCGGGTCGGGCGCCCACCAGACGCCCTGCTCGGCCAGGCGTGCATTCAGAGTCGCGTTGAGGATGCCGGGCTCGACGACGGCCAGCAGATCGTCCGGACGCACCTCGAGGATACGGTCCATCGCGGTCAGAGACAGCACGATCTGACCCGGGCCGGCGTTCGCAGCCCCCGCCAGCCCGGTTCCCGCGCCGCGGACGACGACCGGGGTGCGCGTCGCGGAGGCGATGCGCATGGTGTGCTGCACGTCGTCGACGCTGCGGGCGCGGACGACGGCCAGCGGGCGACCGGGGGAGCGGTGCCCGCTGCGGTCGGCCCGTGCCTGCTCGAGCGCCTCCGCAGACGTGTCGACGATGTCGCCGAGTTCGCTCCGCAGCCGCTCGAGGACGCTCATGCCAGCGCTCGACGCCCCGCGATCACGCCCACCGCCACCGCCACGACGGCGAAAGCCAGTCCGATCCACGCCTGACCGACCGACCACCATGCCAACGTCACCGCTGCGTAGATGAGCAGTTCGACCAGCGCTCGCAGGAACGGATGCAGGTGCAGCACGGCGCGCGGCGAGATGAACAGCGCCCATACCAGCAGGGTGACGACGGGCGCGCCGATGCCGACGACGATGCTCCATGGCAGGGTCCATGACCCGAAGCCCCAGAGCGCCAGTGAGACCAGCGCCACCAGCAGCACGATCACCCGGATCACATCGAGGGCGGTCAGGGCTGGGCGGTTCACACCGGTGTCGGCGACGGAATCCTGCGTCATACCCCTCAGTCTATTCGGCGGGTGCGGGCCGAGGATTCAGGCGGCGGGGGAGGTGGGCGCGGCCGGCTCGGTGGTCGTCGGCGCGGTGGCCTGCGCGGGTGCCGTGGTGTCCGCGGGAACCGTGCTACCGGCCGGCGCGACGATCTCGGCGGGGGCCGGCGCGTTCAGCGGTGCGGCGACGGCATCGATGGCGGCCGGTGCGGAAGCGGAGAGGCCGCTCGTCGCCGGTGCGGCGTCTGCTGTCGGTGCGGCGTCTGCTGTCGGTGCGGCGTCCGCCGTCGTCCCGGTCGCAGTCGCGTCGGCGGTCGGCGTCGCGTCGGTGGGCGCTGCGGTCTCCGCGGCGGCTGCGGTATCCGATGCGGCTGCCGTTTCCGTGGACGCCGTCGTATCCGTCGTCGTGCCGGTGTCGGTCGTCGTGCCGGTGTCGGTCGTGGTGCCGGTGTCGGTCGTGGTGCCCATGCCGGTGTCGGTCGTCGTGCCCGTGCCGGTGTCGGTCGTGGTGCCCGTGCCGGTGTCCGTCGTCATGCCGGTGTCCGTCGTGGTGCCCGTGTCTGTCGTGGTGTCGGTGTCGGTCGTTGCGGGGCTGCCGGAACCGCTCAGCAGCGTGGGGCCGATCCAGTACGCCGTGCTGTCGGCGGGCGCGCCGTCGATCAGGTACGTGAGGGTGAGACGGACGCCGAGCAGCCGCTGCACGAGCGACGGTCGCAGGTCCAGCGTCGCGTCGCCCAACTCGTCGAGCACGACCTCGTCCCCGCCGTCCGGCATGCCGCCCAGCCACGCGCGCACGGTCGAGCCGGAGATGCCCTTGATCGGGATGCTGTAGTGCACGACATTCAAAGGGTCTCGCCATATGGTCCCGGAGGAGGCCGTGATGGGCTCGGTCGCGCCGGGGTCGCCGGTGCCCGGGTCGCCGGTGCCCGGGTCGCCGGTACCAGGGTCGCCGGTGCCCGGATCCTCCGGGCCTGGCTCGACGGATCCCGGATCGGTCGTTCCGGGGTCGGTCGTTCCAGGGTCCGTCGCGCCGGGATCGGTGCTCGGCTCGGTCGGCGTCGGGTCCGGCTCAGGTTCAGGCGCGGGGGCGGCCGCGGCCTCGTCGACCGTGCGGGGTGCGGGCGCCGGGGGCTCCTGCACACCGGCATCCGGATCCGCCTTCGGTTCGGGTGCCGGCGCCGGCTGCTCGGGGACATCGATCACCAGGGGATCACCGGTGGACAGACCGGGCGCGGGTGCGACGTCGGCGGACGCGACGGACGAGGAGTCCGACTCCGACGCATTGGGCTGGGACGTGGCGGGCGCACCGCCCAGCACCCCGGGCAGAACCGCGGCCACCGCCACGACGCCGGCGATCACGAGCGCAGCCGATCCGGCGCCGACCAGCGCTCCGATCCCGGAGACGACACCCGTGCTGGAACCCGTCGAGCCTCCTGGCGCGCCCGAGGACGACGTCCCCGCGGTCCCGGTCGTGGCAGCGACCCCGGCCGAGCCGGTGGCGCTCGCGACGACGGCGCCCTCGACCACACTCGACGGCATGGCGGCCAGCGCCGCGACGGGAGCCTCTCCGAGCTGCAGCGAGGCGAGGTACGCCGAGGCTCCCGTGACGCCCAGCACGAGGGGGAGCAGCACGAGCGTCAGCCTGCTGGAGACATCCTTCGCCTCTGCGGCGACGATCATGCAGCGCGCGCATCCCTCGAGATGATCGTCCACGCGCCCACGAGCACGCGGGCTGAGGTTGCCGCGTGCGTACGCGCCGAGGCGCTCGATGGTCCACTGGCACTCGGAACCCTCGCCGACGCTCTGCAGGTGTGCCTGGATCCACGCCTCCCGCAGTCCCTCGCGGGCGCGGAATGACAGCTGCGAGACGGCTCCGGCGCTCATGCCCAGCAGCGTGCCGATCGCGGCCGGTTTCATCTGTTCGATCTCGGAGTACCAGAGCACCTCCTGCCAGCGCGACGGCAGCGAGCGGAACGCCTGCGCGGTCAGCCCGCGGTCGAGCTCCTCGCTCACGGCGGCGTCGGTGCTGGCGGGATCGACCACCGTCTCCAGCTCGTCGATGGTGGTCTCGCGGCGTCTGCGCCCCCAGGCGGCGGCGGTGTTGCGGATGCTGGTGAACAGATAGGCGCGGAACGAGCCGTTGGGGCCACCGCCCTTGAGGATGGCCTGGTAGATGCGGGAGTATGCCTCCTGCACGAGGTCGTCGGCGTCGATCGAAGAGGTGATCGAGCGCGCGACGGTCATGCCGGAGCGGTAGTGGCGCCGCCAGAGTTCGCCGAACGCCTCGGCATCGCCGGACCGCGTGCGCAGCACGAGGTCGGCGTCAGCCGCTGCTGACTCCCCGGGGTGCTTCTCTTCCACGACTCCCCTGATCCGATTCCTGTCGTCGGCGTCCGCACAGTGCGGGAACGCTCTCACAGCAAGAGACGCGTGAAAGCTCGAATCATCACGCGTCCTGACCATTCTCACCCGAAACGTTCAGGGAAGCCACCCCTGGGGAGAACTCGTGGAGCGCTCCCAGGAACGCGCCGGAAAAAGATTCCGGAACTCGCGTAATGAATCGGCTTCGGCGTCGTCTCATCCTGTGGAGCATCCCTGACGCGCCACCGGGGGGCGGTGCGGCAGGGGCCGATGCTGGGGTATGGCATCGGATGTGACCGGCTCGGGAACCTCGGGGGAGGAGCTCTCGAGCCGGTCCGCTCGCGTGGGGACATGACCGCTGTGCTGGGGAGCACGGCACTGGGGACGCGGGGCCGCCGGCTGGGGAGTGCGGTGGCCTCTTCCCCGTCCTTCGTCAGGCCGCCGTGCGCTCAGCGCGTCGGCGCGGCGCCCGTCCAGACCGCGTGCACGGTCAGATCGGCGTCCAGCAGCACGGCATCCGCGACATGGTCGGGCTGCAGCCGCCCGAGCGAACCGGCGAATCCGATGGCTCCCGCGGGAGTCCCCGTCAGTGCGCGAACTGCCTCGCCGAGTGGCACACCGGCATCGACGGCTCGTCGCAGCGCGACGTCCTGCGTGAGCGTGGAGCCGGCGATCGAGCCGGTGTCATCGGCGCGGGCCATGCCGTCCTTGACCGTGACCTTCACCGCACCGAGGTCGTAGTGTCCGTCTGCGCTGCCGGCAGCAGCCATGGCATCCGTGATCAGCGCGATGCGCCCGGGAGCGATCTCGAACAGCAGGTGGATCACGTGCGGGTGCAGGTGGAAGTTGTCGGCGATGCCCTCCAGCACCACGCTGCGATCGGCCGCAGCCGTCAGAATCGGCCCGGGAGCGCGGTGGTGGATGCCGTTCATGGCGTTGAAGGCGTGCGTAAGGATCGAGGCGCCGGCGTCGAAGGCGGCGGCCGCGATGGCGGCATCCGCATTCGTGTGTCCGACCGCGACTGCGGTGCCTGCGGCGACGACCTGACGCACCGCGTCGAGCCCGCCCGGGAGCTCCGGGGCGATGGTCACCTGGCGGATCGTGCCGCGGCCGGCCTCCAGCAGGCGCGTCACATCGGCGGCCTCCGGGTGCCGCAGCAGCGACGGCTCGTGAGCTCCGTGATGGCCCGGATCCAGGAAAGGACCCTCCAGGTGGCTGCCCAGGATGTCGGCATCCGTCTGCATGAGATCGGCGATGTCCGTCACCTGTGCCACGAGCTGGTCGATCGTGGCGGTGACCAGCGAGATCACCGCGCGGGTCGTGCCGTGCGAGCGGTGCATCGCGCGGGCAGTGCGGATGGCGTCGGCGCCGTCGTCGTAAGAGGCGCCCGCACCGCCGTGGCCGTGCATGTCGATGAAACCGGGAGTGAGGATGGCACCCTCGCCCGCCGCGGAGGCCGCGTCGACCACGTCATCGGCATCCGCCCAGCCCGAACCGGTGCCGCGCGCCGTGACGACGCCGTCCTCGAAGCGCACCCATGCATCCTCGATGACCGCCCCGTCTCCGTCGACGATGCGCGCGGAGTGGATCACCCGCGAGCCCGTGAAGTCTGTGATCGGTGTCATCGTTCGCTCCTGATGGGGTCGGGGTCCGGAAGGCAGGACCATGAACAAAATCTACCCTTCGACTCCCCGCCGCACCCGCTAGACTTTGCTCGTCGCGACTGGCGTCTGGGTGGGTCACCACCGGGGAGCGGCCTCTATGGAATCGACCGCGCGCCTGGGCCGATGAGGAACACACCCAATCCCCGTGTGAACAGGAGACCGCTATGACCGACCGCTACTTCAACGCCCCGCTCGCCGAGGTGGACCCGGAGATCGCCGAGGTGCTCGAGCGCGAGCTGAACCGCCAGCGCACGTACCTCGAGATGATCGCCTCAGAGAACTTCGTGCCCGTCTCGGTGCTGCAATCGCAGGGCTCGGTGCTCACCAACAAGTACGCCGAGGGCTACCCCGGCCGTCGCTACTACGGCGGCTGCGAGGAGGTCGACGTCGCGGAGTCGCTGGCCATCGAGCGCGCCAAGAGCCTGTTCGGCGCCGAGTACGCCAACGTGCAGCCGCACTCGGGAGCGACGGCCAACGCGGCCGTCCTGCACGCCATCGCGCGCCCCGGCGACACGCTGCTGGGCCTGTCCCTCGACCAGGGCGGCCACCTCACGCACGGCATGAAGATCAACTTCTCCGGCCGGCTGTACAACATCGTCGCCTACGGCGTGAACCCCGAGACCTCGCTGGTCGACATGGACGAGGTCCGCCGCCTGGCCCTCGAGCACAAGCCGAAGGTGATCATCGCCGGCTGGTCGGCCTACCCCCGTCAGATGGACTTCGCGGCCTTCCGCGCCATCGCCGACGAGGTCGGCGCCACGCTGTGGGTGGACATGGCGCACTTCGCGGGCCTGGTCGCGGCGGGTCTGCACCCGAGCCCCGTGCCGCACGCGCACGTGGTCTCCTCCACCGTGCACAAGACCATCGGCGGCCCGCGCTCGGGTTTCATCCTCACCAACGACGCGGACATCGCCAAGAAGATCAACTCGGCCGTGTTCCCGGGTCAGCAGGGCGGCCCGCTCATGCACGTGATCGCAGCCAAGGCCACCGCCTTCAAGCTCGCCGCGACCCCCGAGTTCACCGAGCGGCAGCAGCGCGTGCTGTCGGGTGCGAAGATCATCGCCGAGCGTCTGATGAAGCAGGATGTCGCGGATGCCGGCATCTCCGTCCGCTCGGGCGGCACCGACGTGCACCTGGTGCTGGTCGACCTGCGCAACGCCGAGATCGACGGCAAGCAGGCCGAGGATCTGCTGCACGAGATCCACATCACCGTCAACCGCAACGCCGTTCCGAACGACCCGCGCCCGCCGATGGTCACCTCGGGTCTGCGCATCGGCACCCCGGCACTGGCCACCCGCGGCTTCGGCGACGCCGAGTTCACCGAGGTCGCCGACGTGATCGCCCTGGCGCTGCAGCCGAACGCCGATGTCGAGGCGCTGCGCGCCCGCGTCGAGGCCCTGGCCGAGGCGTTCCCGCTCTACCCGGACCTGCACCAGTGACCGCGAGGGTCCTCGACGGCAAGGCGGCCTCGGCCGCCATCAAAGCCGAGCTGACCGAACGGGTGGCGACGCTGCGCGAGCGCGGCGTCGTCCCCGGCATCGCCACCGTGCTGGTGGGCGCCGACCCGGCATCCCAGCTGTACGTGGGCATGAAGCACCGCCAGTCCGAGGCCATCGGGATGAACTCGATCCAGCGCGAGCTGCCGGCCGACGCGACGCAGGCCGATGTCGAGGCGCTGATCGACGAGCTCAACGCCGATCCGGCCTGCCACGGATACATCGTGCAGTTGCCGCTTCCGAAGCATCTCGACACCGATGCGATCCTGGAGCGCATCGACCCGGCCAAAGACGCCGACGGCCTGCATCCGACCAACCTCGGCCGGCTGGTGCTGAACGTCAATTCGCCCATCCACACACCGCTGCCGTGCACGCCGCGCGGCGTGATCGAGCTGCTGCTGCGCAACGATTACGACCTCAACGGCAAGCACGTGGTGGTCGTCGGACGCGGCGTGACCATCGGCCGCCCGATGGGGCTGCTGCTGACCCGTCGCGACATCAACGCCACGGTCACCCAGGTGCACACCGGCACGCCCGATATGACGCCGTTCCTGCGCGAGGCCGACGTCATCGTCGCGGGCGCGGGCGTGAAGCACCTCATCAAGGCCTCGGACGTGAAGCCCGGAGCGGCGGTGCTCGACGTCGGCGTCACGCGCGAGACCGATCCTGCGACCGGCAAGTCGAAGGTCTACGGAGACGTGCACCCGGACGTCGCCGAGGTCGCCGGCTGGCTGTCGCCGAACCCCGGCGGCGTGGGCCCGATGACCGTGGCGCTGCTGATGACGAACGTCGTCGAGGCCGCCGAGCGCTCCCTGTCCTGAAGCGCTCCGCCGAAAACCCTCCGCATCGCCGAGACCCTGGTGCGCGACGCGCGCTGATGAGGGGTCTCGGCGCCCACGAGGGCTTTCGGCGCAAGCGGGTCGGGCGACGGATCCCTCGCCGGGTGTCAGGCCGCGGGGCTGCTGGCCAGTGACGCCTGGACGGCGGTGATGCGGGCGTACTGGTCGAATCTGAAGGTCGCGGAGCCGGTGGCATCCGTGATCACCGCGCCGGAGAACGATTCGTCGGCCCATTGCAGCGTCCAACCCG
Organism: Microbacterium sp.; assembly: GCF_049650565.1. GTDB lineage: Bacteria > Actinomycetota > Actinomycetes > Actinomycetales > Microbacteriaceae > Microbacterium. The sequence goes on along the minus strand of NZ_JBASAK010000066.1, from coordinate 25,609 downwards.
CGAGCCGGGCGAGGTCCCAGACCGCGGCGCGCGGGTCGCTGAGCGTGAGGCCGGAGAGGATGCGGGGAAGCACGGTCATCGCGGTGGCGACCGTCAGCGGCGGGATGGCGTCATCCAGCAGCAGCACAGCCCTCGAGCCTCCGGCGGGAGCCGAGTAGTAGGGCGAGATTCCGGTGATCTCCGCCGCTGCGCCGCCGATGACGTGCGCGAGATCGGCGATCCAGACGTCGATGTCCTCACCGGAATCCGAACCGAAGGCGACCTCACCAGTGGTCAGCTCCGGGATGCCGTGCTCGGCGCCGTAGGCGCGCAGGCGCTCGCCGACGCCGGTGGGGTCGCCCTGCGGCAGCGCCCACGACCACATCAGCGAACGCGGCCCCGGTGCGATCGAGGCGATCAGATGCGGGGATGTCTGCAGGGTGCGGGTCGGATCCTCGGTGCCGGCGAACACGAAGGCGCCGGCCGTGAGATCGACGTCCCAGCGGTGATCGCCGAGGGCCTCCGTCGCGGTGCGCAGCTGATCCTGACGGAGGGCGGTGAACAGCGCGGCGCGGTCGGCGAGGGCGCGCAGGGTCTCGAAGGTCATGGGCACAGTCTGACCCCGGATGCTGTGCGCGACCAAAGTCGAGGCCGTGAATTCGCTATGGTCGATGCAGAATATCGGAACGAAGGAGTTTCTGACATGCCCACGACGCAGACCAGATCCCCCCGGCGCAGCGTGATGCGCCCCATCAACAGATTCCTCGAGCAGTGGGTGCCGTCGGCGCTGACGTTCGCGATCGTGCTGACCCTGGTGGTCGCCGTGCTCGCGATGACGCTCACGCACACCAGCCCCGTCGACGTGGTGAAGGGCTGGGGCGACGGGCTCTCCGGCCTGCTGGCCTTCATGACTCAGATGTGCCTCATCCTGCTGCTGGGGTACATGCTGGCCAACACCCGTCCCGTGCGCAAGCTGCTGCGCTGGCTGGCGCGCGTGCCGGGCACCGCGGCCCTGGCATACGTGTTCGTGTTCGTCGTCGCCGCGGTCGCCAGCCTCATCACCTGGGGCCTGGGCCTGATCGTCGGCACGCTGCTGGCCCGCGAGATCGCCGTGGTGGCGCGCGAGCGCGGCATGAAGGTGCACTTCCCGCTGCTGGTCGCGGCCGGGTACTCCGGCTTCGTCGTCTGGCACATGGGCTATTCGGGCTCCGGCCCGCTGACCGCAGCCACTCCGGGGTCGTTCCTCGCGCCCAGCCTGGGAGACAAGGTCATCCCGGTCAGCCAGACCACATTCTCCACCTGGAACATGCTCGCCGCACTCGCGGTGATCGTGGTGTGCGGCCTGCTGTTCTTCCTGATCCGCCCGCGCAAGGACGACGAGATCTACGAGCTGCCCTCCCGCGTCGGCTCCGAGGCCGACGACGACGCCGACGACGAGGTCGTCACGCCCGCCGACCGCATCGACGCCTCCCGCATCCTCACTCTGCTGCTCGGGCTGGGCCTCGTGGCCTATCTGGTGGTGCACTTCGTGCAGGGCGGCACGCTCACGCTGGACATCGTGAACTGGTCGTTCCTGGCGCTGATCCTGCTGATCGTGCGCAGTCCATTCGAGCTGATCCACCTCACCAAGAAGGCCGCCTCCAACGTCGGCGAGATCCTGGTGCAGTTCCCGCTGTACGCCGGCATCCTCGGCATCATGGCGAGCTCCGGCCTGATCAAGCTGTTCTCCGACGCATTCGTCTCGATCGCCACGCCCGTCACCTTCGGCGTGCTGGCACTGATCTCGGCGGGCTTCGTGAACTTCTTCGTGCCCTCCGGCGGCGGCCAGTTCGCCGTGCAGGGACCGATCATGCTGGATGCCGCGAATCAGCTGGGCGTCGACCCGTCGATCGCCATCATGGCCGTGGCGTACGGGGACCAGTGGACCAACATGATCCAGCCCTTCTGGGCCCTGCCGGTGCTGGCCATCGCGGGGCTGAAGATGCGCGACATCCTCGGCTACACGTTCGTCACCCTGCTGGGCTCCGGCGTGGTGATGGCGGCCGTACTGCTGTTCATCAGCCTCTGATCTGCGGGCGCGGCCGCCGGGCTCATGCCCGTGCGGTCGCGCCCTCGGCCCTGCCCATCCGCCACACGCTGGGCACGAAAGCGGTCGAGACGGCGATGACGGCGTACAGGAGGCCGGAGGTGACCAGCACCACCTCGGGGTCGGCGCGCGTGATGAGCCAGCCGTAGACCAGCGTGCCGATCGGCATGACCACGAAGCTGCCCAGCATGTCGTAGCTCGAGACGCGGCTGAGCTTGTCTGTGGGGATGTTCTCCATCATCGCCACGCTCCAGCCCGTGCTGAACACCTCGGCACCGGCTCCGGCGATCAACGCCGCGACAGCCACCAGCACGACCGCGGGATGCACGCCCAGCATGGTCAGCGGGATCGCGAACAGGCTGATGCCCAGCATCCCCATCCGCAGCGGGCGCCGCAGCGGGAACCACATCAGGATCAGCGTCATCAGCAGCACGCCCGCGCCCTCGGCGCTGACCACCCAGCCCCAGCCGGCGATGCCGAGTCGGGCGTCGTTCTTGGCGATGTACGGGCCGACCACGCCCCACGAGCCGACATGGATGGCGTTCATGACCATGAAGGCCAGCACCACGGCGACCAGCCACGAACGGCTCCAGAACTCGCTCCAGCCGGTGCGCAGATCGGTGAACAGCGAGAACCGGCCATCGCCGGCAGGCGGAGGAAGTCTCACCATAGCGAGGATCGGGATGGCGGCCAGCCAGCCGATGATCTGCGCGACCATCGCCCAGGCAGCACCGACCGTGGTGACCAGGATGCCGGCGACCACGGGGCCGCCGATCGTGACCAGTGAGCGCACGAACGACAGCATGGCGTTGGCCTGCTGCAGCGCTTCGGGTGTGGTCAGCTGCGGGATGATTCCCTGCATCGCCGGCATGACGAAGGCCGTGGAGGCGCCGTTGACCGCGGCCAGGCCCACGACGACCGGGATCGTGGCGGTCTGGGTGAACAGCAGGAGGGCGATCGTGCCGATCGAGAGGATGTCGAGCACATAGCAGGCCTGGATCACCAGAGCCCGGGGCAGGCGGTCTGCCACGACGCCGCCGAACAACACGAAGACGATGTTCGCCAGGGTGAAGGCCGTGAGCACGAGCGACAGGCTCACCGGGTCGTTGGAGATCTCCAGCACGGCGAACGCCAGTGCGATGGACGACATCGAGCCCGTGACCATCGTGACGGCGCGAGCCAGGAAGAACAAGCGGAAGTTCCGGCTGCCCAGTGCGGCGAAGCTGCCGATCACCGGCATCGGCGATTCAACATCCGCTCATTCAACCACGAGGCCGGGGCGTGCTCGACGCGGCGGGCCGCGACGTGCTCTCCCGCACGATCAGCGTGTGCGGGACGGGATCGGTGGATGCCTGTTCTCCGAGCGTCGCAGCGACGGCTCGTCGCGCGATCTCGATCTTGTCGGGGGACGCCGTGGTCAGTCGCGGCGTCGAGAAGCGACCTTCGGGAATGTCGTCGAAGCCGGCCACGCGGATGTCGTCCGGAACGCGCCGTCCGGCATCATGCAGCGCGCGGATCACGCCGATCGCGACCTCGTCGGTCACGCAGAACACGGCATCGACATCTCGCTCGGCCAGCGTGATCCCGGCGCGAAATCCGGCTTCGGCGGTGTAGTCCTCGAGGCACACGTCGATCACGGGGTCGAGGCCGTGTGCGGCGAGCACCGACCGACACCCGCTGCGGCGCAGCTCGTTGAAGTGCGGCTGGTGCTCGGCATCGGCGGGCCCGCCGATGAAGGCGATGCGCCTGCTGCCGGAGTCGATCAGGTGCGTCGTGATCTCGGCAGCCGCACGCGAGTTGTCGATGGCGATCGTGCTGACCGTCTCATCGAGGAAGTGCTCGCCGATGAGGGCGACGCTCGTGCGGGCTGAGAACGTCTCGATGTCGTCGAGGGTCAGACCCAGGGGACTGGCGACCAGTCCATCGGGTTGCAGCGCGAGCAGTCGCTCGATCTCGGTGAGCTCGCGTTCACGGGAGCCGTGGGTCTGAGCGATGATGGTGCCGAGTCCGCGAAGGGCGGCCTCCTCGATGATGAGGTTGGCGAGTTCGCCGAAGTATCCGACACCGACCTCGGGAACGGTCAGCGCGATCACCCCGCTGCGGCCGGTGCGCAGCCGCTGCGCGGCGCGGTTGGGGACGTAGCCGAGCTCGTCGATGGCGTGCAGCACGCGCGCCCGCGCCTCCTCGCTGACGTGCGGAAAGCCGATCACGACGTTCGAGACGGTGCGCCTGCCGACGCCGGCGAGTCGGGCGACATCCATCTGGGTGACCATTGCACTAGAGTAATGCTGTTTCCACGTGGAAAATAGCGGCCACCGCGGTGCCCCCCAGCCGCGGTGGCCGGCCACCAGTCCCACGGCAAGAGGTAGTGACGATGACGTCTTCGCATCACCGACCCACCCCTTCGCGGTCCGCCGCGGCGAAATCGGCGCCGCCGCGCCCGGGGTCACGTCTGTGGGTGACCGTCATCGTCCTGGGGCTCGTCGGCCAGCTCGCCTGGACCGTCGAGAACATGTACCTCAACCTGTTCGTCTACGAGATGATCACGCCCGACCCGACCGTGATCGCCCTCATGGTGGCGCTGAGTGCGATCGCCGCGACGCTCGCCACCCTGCTCGTCGGCGCCTGGTCTGACCGCTCCGGCAGGCGCCGGGTGTTCATCACCATCGGCTACATCGCCTGGGGAGTCTCCACGGCCGCGTTCGGTCTGCTCGCGCCCGAGTCCGGTGCAGTCGCCGCGCCCTATGTGATGGCGGCGATCATCGGCATCATCGTGCTGGACTGCGTGATGAGCATGCTCGGCTCAGGCACCAACGATGCAGCCTTCGGCGCCTGGGTCACCGAGGTCACGACCGACCGCACGCGCGGCCGCATCGACGGCGCGCTGGCGATCATGCCGCTGATGGCGATGCTGCTCGTCTTCGGCCTGCTCGACCCCCTGACCCAGGCGGGGCAGTGGCGGCTGTTCTTCGCCATCGTCGGCGCGATCACGGTGCTGGCGGGCATCGGCGCGTGGTTCCTCGTGCGCGACGTGCCACCCGTCGCCGACATCGCCACGAGCCCGTCGGTGCTCGCTCGCCTCGCAGAGGGCTTCCGCCCCGCGGTGATCCGCTCCAACGCCGCGCTGTACGTCTCGCTGGTGCTCTGGCTGGTGGTCGGCACCTCGAGCCAGGTCTTCCTGCCGTACGTGATCATCTACCTCGAGTACTGGCTGCAGGTTGATTCATACGCACTGATCCTGGGCAGCTCGCTGCTGGCGGCATCCGCCGTCAGCGTCGTGGGCGGTCGCGTCATGGACCGGGTCGGCAAGCGCCGCGTGCTGCTGCCGGCCACCGGGATCTTCGCCGTGGGGCTGATCATGATGTTCTTCGCGCGCAGCACCGGCACGGTGATCATCGCCGCCTCTCTCGCGCTGGGCGGCATGATGCTGGCGATCGCCTCGATCTCGGCGACGGTGCGCGATGAGACTCCCGACGGCCGGGCGGGCATGGTGCAGGGACTGCGCATGGTCGCAGCCATCATGATCCCGATGATCATCGGCCCGTTCCTCGGTGCGTGGGTGATCTCGGGCACGGGGCAGGCCTACGTCGATCTGGGCGTGACGCGCCCCGTTCCCGGACCCGAGATGTTCCTCGCCGCGACCGCTGTGCTGGTGCTCGTTCCGGTGCTCGCCGTCGTGCGCAGCAGGTTCGAGCGGCGGGTCGACGAAGCCGTCGGGGAGGCCGCACCATGACCGGCATCCCGTTCCCCGAGTATCCGCGGCCGCAGCTGCAGCGCGCGAACTTCACGATCCTCAACGGGCGGTGGGAGTACGCGATCACTGCCGCAGGGGCAGAACCCGCCACGTGGGACGGCCGCATCCTCGTGCCCTACTCGCCTGAGACCGAACTCTCGGGTGTCGGCAGGCAGCTGCAGCCGGACGAGACGCTCTGGTACCGACGCGCGCTCGAGGTCACCGCGCGCGATGGGCACCGCACCCTGCTGCACTTCGGTGCGGTCGATCAGACCTGTCGCGTGCTGATCGGCGGCGTCGAGGTCGCCACGCACATCGGCGGGTACCTGCCGTTCACGATCGACATCACCGACGCGATCCGCGCAGGATCACACCACGAGCTCATCGTCGAGGTGCGCGATGCCAGCGACACCTCGCATCATTCAGTCGGCAAGCAGCGGCTGAAGCGCGGCGGCATCTGGTACACGGCGCAGTCGGGTATCTGGCAGACCGTGTGGCTGGAGAGCGTTCCCGAGAACCACATCACCGGATTGCAGCTGCGCACCCCCGATGCTCGCATCGGCGCACCGGAAGCCGACCTCGAGCTCACCGTGCACAGTCGCATGGCAGCAGAGGTGTCGGTGATGGTGCGGGACGGCGAGCACGTCGTCGGCACGCTCACAGGCCCGTCCGGCGAGACGCTGCGGCTGAGCATCCCGCATCCGCGCCTGTGGAGTCCAGAGGACCCGCACCTGTACGACCTCGACATCACCCTCGGCGATGATCACGTGCGCAGCTACGTCGGCGTGCGCAGTGTCGATGTGGCTCCGGATGCCCAGGGCGTGCCGCGCCTGCGGCTGAACGGGAGGCCATACCCGCACATCGGCGTGCTGGATCAGGGCTACTGGGACGGCGGCCTGTACACGCCATCCGGCGACGACGCGTTCATCGCCGATATCGCCGCGATGAAGGATCTCGGCTTCACGATGATCCGCAAGCACATCAAGATCGAGCCGCTGCGCTGGTACCACCACTGCGACCTGCTCGGCATGCTCGTCTGGCAGGATGCGGTCAACGGCGGGGAGCGCTACCGACCCTCGGTCATCACCGCACCGGTGATCTCGCCGCGCATCCGCTACTCCGACCACCGGCATGCCGCATTCGGGCGAGCGGATGCGCAGGGCCGCGCGCAGTTCCTGCAGGAGCTGGACGACATGATCGATCTGCTGCGGAACACGCCGTCGGTTGTGACCTGGGTGCCGTTCAATGAGGGCTGGGGCCAGTTCGACGCGGCGCGGGTCGCCGAGCGCGTGCGCCGGCGCGACCCGGATCGCATCATCGACCACGCCAGCGGATGGCACGACCAGGGTGCCGGCGACCTGCGCAGCCTGCACATCTACTTTCAGCCGATCCGTCCCGCCGGGTGGTGGGGCAGGGATTCTCGGGCGCTGGTCGTGTCGGAGTACGGCGGGTACAGCCTGCGACTGCCCGGGCACCGCTATCCCGAGAAGGAGTTCGGATACCGTCGCCTGCAGAACCGCGAGGAGCTCACCCGAGCGTACGAGCGGCTGCACCGCCGTGAGGTGATCCCCGCGATCGCCCGCGGGCTCTCGGCCACCGTGTACACGCAGCTGTCCGACGTCGAAGACGAGTCCAACGGCCTGTTGACCGCGGACCGCACCGAGGTGAAGATCGACCGCGCCGTCGTGCGCGCACTGAACGATCAGTTCCGCCGCGCATTCACCGCGGCAGCACAAGAGGAGAGTGGAACATGACCGAGCGCGAGATCACAGAGCCGGTGGCGCTGTGCCTGGCCAACGGCGATCTCAACCCGGATGCCGTGGGCTGGACGCGCAGGCAGCTGCTGGACACATCGCGCATCGGCCGTGGCATCCGGGACCGCGGTCGCAACAAGCGCTGGGAGTACTGGGCCGTGGTCAGCCCGACCCACATCATCTCGCTGACCGTCTCATCGCTCGACTTCGCCGCTGTGCACGGATTCTGGGTGCGTGACCGTCGCACCGGGGTGACGATCGACCGCGGTCGCGTCGGCGGGCCCTGGACGGCCACGCTGCCGCCGTCGCTCGGAGAGGGGCCTGCGCGAGCGCGGATGCGCGGATTGGACATCTCGATCACCGAGGTCGAGGGCGGCACGCGCCTGATCGCGGCAGCGCCGCAGCTCGCCGTCGATGTCGTCGCCGCGCAGGAGCCGGATCACGAGGCGATGGGTGTCGTGGTGCCGTGGAGCAAGCGCCGCTTCCAGTACACCGTGAAGGATGTCGTGCGCCCCGCCACGGGAACGCTCACCGTCGACGGCGAGGTGACACAGCTCGACGACGCCTGGGCGGTGCTCGATCACGGCCGCGGGCGCTGGCACCACAGCGTGCGCTGGAACTGGGCGGCCGCCGTCGGGCACACGGACGGCCACCTGGTCGGCCTGCAGTTCGGTGCACGGTGGACCGAGGGCACCGGCATGACCGAGAACGCTCTCGTCGTCGACGGCCGGGTCACCAAGATCCACGAGCAGGTGCGCTGGGAGTACGACCTCGAGCATCCGATGCAGCCGTGGCGGATCGTCGGAACCGACGTGGACGTGACGCTCACGCCGGAGTACGACCACGCCTCCCAGTTCGACATCGGCCCGCTCGGCACCCGCGGTGATCAGGTCTTCGGCGTCTTCAACGGCTGGATCCGGGTCGCGGGGGAGAGCACCCGGATCACAGACCTGTTCGGCTGGGCCGAAGACGTCGCGAACCGCTGGTGAGATGGCGCAGGTCGGGTAGAAGACTCAGTATGCGTCGGTCTTGACCCAGGATGCCGGGATGAACCGTGCCGCCAGCGCTTCCGCACCGCGCGCCAACAGCGTGACATCCGCGCTCGCCGAGAGGAAATCAGCGCCGGCGGCGAGATACGCATCCGCCGCGCTCGGATCGAAGGCGTTCACTCCCGCCTTCTTTCCCGCCGCGTGCGCGGCCTCGAAGACCCGGTGCACACTCGCCACGACATCCGGATGTCCCTGCTGACCGGGCAGGCCCATCGACGCCGACAGATCCGCAGGACCCACCAGCACACCGGCCACGCCATCGACCGCCGTGATCTCGGCTGCCGCAGCGACAGCATCCGCCGATTCGATCTGCACGAACAGGGAGATCGTCTCGGACGCACGCTGCACGTACCCCGGGATCCGGCCCCACCGCCCGCTGCGAGCCAGCGCGGAGCCGACCCCGCGCACACCCTCCGGCGGATAGCGCACCGCAGCGACCGCCGTGCGGGCCTCGTCGGCCGAAGACACCATCGGCACCAGCAGATTCTGCGCACCGGTGTCGAGCACCTGCTTGATGATGACCGGCTCGTTCACCGGCACCCGCACGAGCGTCGGCACGTGGTACGCGGCGATCACCTGCAGCTGCTGCTGCACGGTGGTGAGGGTGTTCGGGCCGTGCTCCATGTCGATCAGCAGCCAGTCGATGCCGGAGCCCGCGCAGATCTCCGCGTTCAGCGTCGATGCGGCGCTCAGCCACATGCCGATCAGGGGACGGTCGGCGGCCCGCAGCGCGGCGGCGAAGGTCGGGTCTAGACGAATCGGCATTCGATGGTCCCCATCTCTCGGTAGTCGCATCGCACGGCATCCCCGCGCTGTACCCACATGGGCCTCGTGAACGATCCTGCCAGGATGACCTCCCCGGCCTGAAGGCGCTGACCGTGCTGATGGAACTTGTTCGCCAGCCAGGCCACGCCCGTCGCCGGGTGGCCGAGCACGCCGGCGGCGACGCCGGTCTCCTCGATCTGCCCGTTGCGGCTGAGCACCCCGGGCACCCAGCGCAGGTCGATCTCGTCGGGGCGCATGTGCACGTCGCCGAGCACCATCGCGCCGTAGGCGGCGTTGTCGCTGATGGTGTCGACGATCGTGCGACCCTCCAGCTCGATGTGCGAGTTGAGCACCTCCAGCGCCGGCACGGCGTAGTCGATGGCGGCCAGCGCGTCCTCGAGCATGCAGTCGGGGCCTTCCAGCGGCGCCTTCAGCACGAACGCCAGCTCGACCTCGATGCGCACGTTCGAGAAGTGGTCGAACGGGATCTCGGCGCCGGAGCGGTACACGGTGTCGTCGAACATCACGCCGTAGTCGGGCTCGGTGATCCCGGTCGCCTGCTGCATGGCCTTGGAGGTGAGCCCGATCTTGCGGCCGATCAGCGTGCGCCCGGCCGCCAGCTGCGAGTCGCGCCAGACGCCCTGGATCGCGTAGGAGTCCTCGATCGTGGCATCGGGGTACCGCGCCGTGATCCGCGGGATCACGCTGCGGGTGCGCTCGGCCTCGGCGAGCTCTGCCGCCAGGGCCGTGATGGTGTCGGCGGGGAGTGTCACAGCTGGTGGCCCAGCTTGTACTCGCCCTGCTTCCACTCCGGCATCTCCTGCTCGTCTTCGGAGCGGGTGTACGAGAAGCCGTCGGCGCCGATGGTCACGGCCATCTCGCTGGTGTCGGTGCGGGCGCGCACGGGCTGCGGGTTGCCGTCCAGGTCGAGCACGAGCGACGCGTCGGTGTACCAGCTCGGCACGACCGGGTTGCCCCACCAGTCGCGGCGCTGGTTGTCGTGCACGTCCCAGGAGATGACCGGGTTGTCGGGGTCACCGGTGTAGTAGTCCTGCGTGTAGATCTCCACGCGATGCCCGTCGGGGTCGCGCAGGTACAGGTAGAACGCGTTGGAGACGCCGTGCCGGCCGGGACCGCGCTCGATGGCGTCCGAGTGCCGACGGGCGCCCAGGATGTCGCAGATCGCCAGGATGTTGTGCTTCTCATGGGTCGCGAACGCGACGTGATGCATGCGGGGCCCGTCGCCGCCGGTCATCGCGGTGTCGTGCACGGTGGGCTTGCGGCGCATCCACGCGGCGTACACGGTGCCCTCTTCGTCCTGGATGTCCTCGGTGACGCGGAAGCCCAGTGACTGCATGAAGTTCACGGCACGCGGCACATCGGGGGTCACCTGGTTGAAGTGGTCCAGTCGTACCAACTCGCCGGGCTTGTGCAGGTCGTAGCGCCACGACATGCGCTCGACGTGCGTGGTGGCGAAGAAGAACTCGTACGGGAAGCCCAGCGGGTCGACCACCCGCACGGAGTCGCCGATGCCGTTCACGAAGCCATCCGGATTGCGGCGCACGTCGCAGCCGAGCTCCGTGTAGAAGGCGACCGCCTTGTCGAGGTCGTCCGCGGAGCGCACCCGGTACGAGAAGGCCGCGACCGCCGCGACCGGGCCCTTGCGCAGGATGAGGTTGTGGTGGATGAACTCCTCGGTGGAGCGCAGGTAGATCGCCTGGTCGTCCTCTTCGGTCACGTACAGGCCGAGGATGTCGACGTAGAACTCGCGGGATGCGGCGAGGTCGGTGACGATCAGCTCCATGTACGCGCAGCGCAGGATGTCCGGCGGGGACGCCTGCGGGGTGGCGATCGGGTTGTCCGAGCGGATCGGCGCCTCCTGGCTCACGTAGAAGCCGGAGGAGGTGAGGGTCATTTCATCGCGGTTGGTCATGTCAGCGTCCTTGCTAGGTGTGGGGGAGAAGGGTCAGCGGGGGTCCGGGTCGTCCAGATCCTGCTTGCCGAAGGCGGGGTTGTGCGGGGCGCCCAGCGTGATGTGCACGCTCTGCTGGTCGGTGTAGAAGTCGATCGAGCGGTAGCCGCCCTCGTGACCCAGACCGGATGCCTTCACGCCGCCGAACGGGGTGCGCAGGTCGCGCACGTTGTTGGAGTTCAGCCACACCATGCCGGCTTCGACGGCGCCGGCGAAGTTGTGCGCGCGCTTGAGGTCGTTGGTCCAGATGTACGCCGCCAGGCCGTACTTGGTGTTGTTGGCCAGCGCCAGCGCCTCCTCGTCGGTGTCGAACGGCGTGATCGCGACCACCGGGCCGAAGATCTCCTCCTGGAAGATGCGGGCGTCCGGCGACACGTCGGCGAAGGCGGTCGGGGCGACGTAGTTGCCGGTGGGGAACCCGTCGGGGCGTCCGCCGCCGGCGATCAGGCGGCCCTCGCTCTTGCCCAGCTCGACGTAGCTCATCACCTTGGCGTAGTGCTCGGGGTGCACCAGAGCGCCGACCTCGGTGGTGGGGTCGTGCGGCAGGCCCACCTTCACGCGGCGCGCCATCGCGCCGAAGCGCTCGACGAACTCGTCGTAGATCGAGCGCTCGACGATGATGCGCGAGCCCGCCGTGCAGCGCTCGCCGTTGAGCGAGAACACGCCGAACACGCAGGCGTCCACAGCGGTGTCGAGGTCGGCATCCGCGAACACGACCGCAGGGCTCTTGCCGCCCAGCTCCATCGAGAGGCCCTTCAGGAACGGTGCGGAGTTCGCGAAGATCAGCTGGCCGGTGCTGCTCTCGCCGGTGAACGAGATCAGCGGGACATCCGGATGCTTCACCAGCGCGTCACCGGCATCCTCGCCCAGCCCGTTGACGAGGTTGAAGACGCCCTTCGGCAGCCCGGCCTCCTCGAAGATTCCCGCCCACAGCGACGCCGACAGCGGCGTGAACTCGGCGGGCTTGAGCACCACCGTGTTGCCGGTGGCCAGCGCAGGTCCCAGCTTCCAGGATTCCAGCATGAACGGGGTGTTCCACGGCGTGATCAGGCCGGCGACGCCGATGGGCTTGCGATTGACGTAGTTCATCTGCTTGCCGGGCACCTTGAACGCGTCATCGGCCTGGGCGACGATCAGATCGGCGAAGAAGCGGAAGTTCTCCGCGGCACGCCGCGCCTGGCCCAGTGCCTGCGTGATGGGCAGGCCCGAGTCGAAGGATTCCAGCTCGGCCAGCCGCGCGTCACGCGATTCCACGATGTCGGCGATGCGGTGCAGCACCCTGCTCCGCTCGCGAGGCAGCATCCGCGGCCACGGACCGTCGGTGAAGGCGCGTCGGGCGGCGGCGACTGCACGGTCGATGTCGGCCTTCTTGCCGGCTGCGGCGTGCACGTAGGTCTCGTTGGTGACGGGGTTGAGCACGTCGAAGGTGTCGCCGTCGAGCGAATCCGTGAACTCGCCGTCGATGTAGTGCTGGATCTTCGCCGGCAGATCGGCCGGGGTGTAGACGTCGGTCATCATCATCCTTCTTCGGTGGTGTGGTGGTGGCGGGCATCCAGGAAGGCATCCATGGTGCGCCAGCGGTGGTCGCGGGCGGCGAGCTCGATCTGCAGCGGCTCGGCGCCGCTGCGGATCAGCTCGAGGATCTCGTCGTGCTCGTCGACGGAGTGTCCGGCTCTGCTCGGCACGTATGTGAACGAGGTGTCGCGGATGCCGGAGAGCCGGGCCCATCCGCGATGCACCAGGTCGAGGATGTGCGGGTTCGGGCACGGCTCGAAGAGCACCGAGTGGAACTGCTGGTTCAGCTTCGTGAAGGTGAGGGCATCGAAGTGGTCCAGCAGGTGGCGCATGCGGTCGTTGGCGGCCTGCGCGCGGGCCAGGTCGTCGTCGCTCAGCAGCGGGGCGGACAGCGCTGTGGCCGCTCCCTCGATGATGCCGAGGGTCTGCATGGTGTGCGCGTATTCGCTCTCGTCCACCAGCGAGACGTGCGCGCCGATGTTGCGCTCGAAGGTCACCAGGCCCTCGGCCTCGAGCCGGCGGATCGCTTCGCGCACGGGCACGACGCTCATGCCGAGTTCGCCGGCGATCGCTCCCAGCACCAGCCGGTAGCCGGGCCCGAAGGCGTGCGAGGTGATGCGCGAATGGACCCAGTCGTAGGCCTGCTCCGACTTGCTCGGCGCGTGCACGAGGGTGCTCATCCTCGGGCCTCGGGCGACGCTTCGACAGGCTCAGCGACCCAGGTCTGCTGGGTCCCTGAGCTCGTCGAAGGGTCGCGGCTCTCGAACTTCGCGCGCCACTCGGCATTCATCGGGAACAGGCCGTCGAGCTTCTCGCCTTCTGCTACGCGGTCGGCGATCCAGGCATCCTGCTCCTCCTGCGCGAGCGCCGCGTCGGCGACCTCTTCGGCCAGCGCCGGCGGGATGACGATCACGCCGTCGCCGTCGCCGACGATGATGTCGCCGGGCTGCACCGCCGCGCCGCCGCAGGCGATGGTGACGTCGGACTCCCACGGGACGTGCTTGCGGCCCAGCACCGAGGGGTGGCGGCCCTGGGAGAACACCGGCAGGCCGATCTCGACGACGGCGTCGTAGTCGCGCACGGCGCCGTCGGTGACGACGCCCGCGGCGCCACGGGTCTTCGCGCGCAGCGCCAGGATGTCGCCGAGCGTGCCGGCACCGGCATCCCCGCGGCATTCGATGACGACGATCTCGCCCTCGTCGACGGCGTCGAACGCCCGCTTCTGAGCGTTGTAGCCGCCGCCGTGGCTGGTGAACAGGTCCTCGCGGGCGGGGATGAACCGCAGCGTCTTCGCCGTGCCGACGATCTTGCTGCCGGCGATGTTGGCGCGCACGCCGTCGATGAAGCACGAGTGCAGGCCGCGCTTGCGCAGCTGGCTGGACAGGCTGGCCGTGGGCGCTGCCTCGAGCTTGGCGCGCAGCTCGGGCGTCAGTCTGCTCTGGGCTCCTGAGCCGGTCGAAGCGTCGAGCCCGGCGAGCTCGCGGGAGCCCCACGCCTCGGCGCGCTGCAGGTCGTCGACGGCCGGCAGCGACCCCAGGGCGGGGTCGAACGGCACGGTGCCCTGCGTGACGGTGGTCACCAGGCGCCCCGAGGTGGGGGAGCCCTCGGCATCCGGGGCATCCACCTCGATCTCGACGACGTCACCGGGCACGATGACGCTGGAGCCGGCGGGGGTGCCTGCCAGGATCACATCTCCGGGCTCCAGTGTGAAATGCTGCGACAGGTCGGCGATCAGCTGGGCCAGCGGGAACAGCACGCCCGATGTGCTGTCGTCCTGGCGCAGCTCGCCGTTGACCCATGCCCGCACGCGCAGCGCCGTCGGGTCTACCGTCGAGGCGTCGATGAGCTCCGGGCCCAGCGGAGTGTAGCCGTCGCCGCCTTTGGAGCGCACGTTCGAGCCCTTGTCGTTGGCGCGCAGGTCGTACAGCCCCAGATCGTTGGATGCGGTGACCGAGGCCACGTGCGACCAGGCGTCGGCGACCGGGACGCGGCGGGCGGCCGTGCCGATGATCAGCGCGATCTCGCCCTCGAAGGCCAGCAGCTCGGTGCCGGCGGGGCGCTCCACAGTGCCGCCGGAGACGCCGACGGAACTGGCCGGCTTGAAGAAGTAGGAGGGGGCTGCGGGCGTGCGTCCGCGCTGCTCGGCGCGCGAGCGGTAGTTCAGATGGATCGCGACGATCTTGCCGGGTCGGGGGATTGCCGTCATGGGTGCGCCTCCTTGCGTTCGCACGTGGCGGATGATGCCCTTGTGCGTCGTATTCGAAATCGTATATCATCACCCGCAGTGGGGCAAGCGTTCTGATCACTCGCCCTGGACAACGAAGTCACCTCGAAGGAGAGACTCATGAGCATCCAGCCAGAAGGCGGGTTCACCCCCACCGGAACCATCGCATCGTCGGCGGATCGCCGACGCGTCGTGTTCGCCACCGTGGTCGGCACCACCGTGGAGTGGTACGACTTCTTCATCTACGCGTTCGCGGCCGCGACCGTGTTCGCCACGTTGTTCTTCGAGCCGATGGGTGACCAGTTCGCCCAGATCGTGTCGTTCTTCAGCGTCGGCATCAGCTTCCTGTTTCGCCCGCTGGGCGCATTCCTCGCAGGCCACTTCGGCGACAAGCTCGGGCGTCGCCCGATGCTTGTGCTGACGCTGCTGCTGATGGGTGGCGCCACCACCCTCGTCGGCTTGCTGCCCACGCACGCGCTGATCGGCGTGTGGGCTCCCGTCCTGCTGATCCTGCTGCGCGTGATCCAGGGAATCTCTGCCGGCGGTGAGTGGGGCGGCGCCGTGCTGATGGCCGTGGAGCATGCGCCCAAGCACAAGCGCGGCCTGTTCGGCGCCTCGCCGCAGATCGGTGTGCCGATCGGCCTGTTGCTGGCGTCCATGGTACTGGCCGTGACCGAGAGCATCTTCCCCGGACCCCAGCCGGGTTCCACCGTGGCGCTGGCGGATACGCCGTTCGGCCAGATCGGCTGGCGCATCCCGTTCCTGCTCTCGATCGTGCTGATCGGCGTCGGCTACTGGGTGCGGCTGCGGGTGTCGGAGAGCCCGGTGTTCACCGAGATCGCCGCACGTAAGGACGAGACCCGGATGCCGATCGTGCAGCTGCTGCGCCACCACCTGCCGCTGGTGATCGTCGCGGCCCTCGTGTTCGCCGGGAACAACGCCGTCGGCTACATGACCACCGGCGGCTATGTGCAGCACTACGCCACCGACCCCAAGGGCCCCATCGGCCTGGCCACCGGCCCGGTGTTCTGGGTCGTGGCGCTCTCGGGCGTCACCTGGCTGTTCTTCACCTGGTTCGCCGGCTGGCTCTCCGACAAGCTGGGTCGCCGCACCACGTACATCATCGGCTGGATCGCGCAGCTGATCGGCGTCTTCCTGCTGTTCTTCCTGACCAACCTCGGCACCATCGCCTCGCTGGCCGCCGCGCTCGTGGTCCTCACGGTCGGCCTCGGGTTCACCTACGGACCGCAGGCCGCGCTGTACTCGGAGCTGTTCCCGGCGTCCATCCGCTTCTCCGGCGTCTCGATCTCGTACGCGATCGGCGCCATCGTCGGCGGCGCGTTCTCGCCGGTGATCGCGCAGGCGATCTTCCAGTCGACGCACTCGACCACGGGCATCACCTGGTACCTGGCGGGCATGACCGTGGTCGGCCTGATCGCCACGCTGCTGCTGCGCGACCGCAGCGGCATCCCGCTGGGCCCGGAGAACGAGGCCGAGCAGGCCGCGTCGCCGATCTACGGGATGTCGCGGGCCTGACCGACGGATCCGCTGCCTGTGCATCGCAAAAGGGTCCGGCCGGTGACTCCGCATCACCGACCGGATTCTTCGCCAGGGGGTCAGCTTCTCTTGGCTACCCGCATCGGCGGCAGCTGGACCGTCGATGTGTTCAGATCCTGCGCCTTGATCAGCGAGATGCCGCGTGTCTCGGGGATGGTCCAGACGGTGACGACGCCGACGAGTCCGACCACGAGGAGGAACCAGCCCGGCACGAGAGCATCGTGGGTGAGTGAGATGAGCCACGTGAGCAGATAGGGCGCGGTGCCTGCGAACAGTGCTGCCGTGACGGCGTAGGCGATCGACAGGCCCGTCTGACGGGTCCGCGTGGGGAAGAGCTCCACGACGGTCACCGCGTGGGTTCCCAGCACGATCGCCAGAAGGAATGCGAGACCGAAGGTGGAGATGAACACCGCCGAGTCGGTCCCGACCTGCATGAGCAGGAACAGGGGGACGGCCAACAGGGTCTGCGCGACGGCGGCGAACATCAGCACCGGCTTGCGGCCCAGCCTGTCTGAGGCGATGCCCGCCAGTGGGACGATGATGAGGCCGAGGGCGGAGGCAAGGGTGGACAGCAGCGCGGCCCGTCCGGCGTCGAAGCCGATCGTCTCCTCCTGATAGGTGAGCAGGTAGACCAGCACGACGTAGAACGTGACGTTCATGAAGATCTCGATGCCACAGGTCTGCAGGAACTCCCGACGGTTGCGCTGGAAGACCTCCTTGACCGGAGCGTGCGAGACTGCCTGCAGCTCCTTGAGCTGTTCGAAGTCCGGGGTGTCCTCGATCTTGAGTCGGATGTACAGCCCGACGACGCCGAGCAGGGCGGTGAACAGGAACGGGATGCGCCAGGCCCAGGCCAAGATCACGTCGCCGGGGAATGCCTGGTTCAGCAGGAACACGGCGAACGAAGCGAGCAGGAACCCGAGAAGGCTGCCGAACTCCAGCCAGCTGCAGCCGAATCCGCGCCGCTTGCGTGGCGAGAACTCGCCGAGGAACGCGGCGGCACTGCCGAACTCGCCACCGGCGGCCAGGCCCTGAACCACGCGCGTGACGATCAGCAGGATCGGAGCGAGGATGCCGATCGTCTCGTAGCCGGGCAGCAGTCCGAGCGCGAGGGTCGCGACGGCCATCGCGATGATGACCACCGACAGCGTAACCTTGCGGCCGAGCCTGTCGCCCAGCCGGCCGAAGATCACCGCACCGATGGGGCGTACGAGGAACGACACGGCGAAGACGGCGAATGCGGCGAGCAAACCGGCGGTGTGATTGGCCTCGGGGAAGAACACGACCGCGATGGTGCCTGCCATGTATGCGTACACGGCCCAGTCGAACCAGTGGACGAGAACACCGATGGAACCGGCGACCACGCTCTTGCGCAGGCTCTTCGCCGATACGCTCTCGGCGGGATCGACGACGCTGCCGATGGGTTCTGGGGTGGGGGATATTGCCGACATTGACCGATCTCCTCGTTGAGCGGGTGCTTTCGCTCACAAGCTTGCTGGCGGCCAAGCCATCTGTAAAACGGAATAAAGTACAGGCTGCGTTCGGTTCGGCCTATACCTCGACTGCAGCCGTGTGAGCATCGGCGCCGAGGATCTTCCGGCACTGGCCGATGAAAGCAGTCGCTCGACGAGTGAGATGGCTGCCGGCGAGGTGAACCGCGACCACCGGGAGTCCGTGCCATTCGCCGGCGAGCGGGCGGGTCGCCAGCGGCAGGCCCTCGTAACTGACGTCGATGTCCGTCGGCTGGTTCAGTATCGAATAGCCCAGGCCGCGCGCGACGAGTGCCCTTACGAGCTCGAACTCCGTGGTGCGGAATCGGATCGTGGGCGTGAGTCCGTGCAGCGTGAAGAACGAGCGGAAGTACTCCCCGCCGGGTGGCAGGTCGAAGAGTATCAGCGGTTCGTCAACCAGTCGGCGGAGGGGGATGCTCTCCTGCCGGGCGAGCTCGTGGTCGCGCGGCAGCAGCACGTAGGGCGGGATGGACTGCAGAGGGATCTTGCGCACGTCCCCGGCCAGGAGCCCAGGGGCGAAGTCGTAGTCGTACAGCAGCGCGACGTCGCACGTACCGTCCAGGAGTTTCGAGCGGAGGCTCGCATGGGAGCCCACGACGAAGTTCAGGTCGACAGCAGGATTGGACGTGAGAAAGGCGTCGAGCACCGGAGGCAGCAGATGCGGCGCCAAGGTCGAATAGCATCCGACGGTCAGCCTCCCCGACAGCGCCGTATTGTGCTCCTCGGCACTGCGCTCCAGATCGTCTGCCTGAGCCAGCAGCTGACGCGCACTGCGCAGGATCGAGTGGCCCACCGAGGTGAGCGTGAGTCCGCGGGCGTGTCGCAGGAACAGCTGGACGCCGAGTCCGTCCTCCAGTTCCGCGAGAGCCGTGGACACCGCCGACTGCGAGAGGAGCACCCGTGCTGCCGCCGCTGTGACGCTGCCGGTCTCAGCTGCGGCGACGAAGTACTCCAGTTGTCTGAGCGTGACACGGGCCATAGTGCTCACCTTAGGTCGGTGGCTCAGTGCCGGGCCAGTCCGGCGCGGGGTCAGTTCCGCACGGCGTTATCGGGACGATGCTGCGCGGTCGCGGCGACGTCGAGCGCCGTCCAGGCCAACGCGGTGGCGCCGTCCAGAAGCGTGCGTTCCGCAACAGGGCCGACGCAGTGATCGGCGAACTCGCACTGGTGGTTCGACACCGGGTAGGAGTCGACGCCGATGTAAGGGTGGATCGCCCGTACGAGCTGCGACACGTTGCCCATGTCGGTGGAGGCCGAAGCCATCGTCGTGGACGGACCCTCCGACGCGAAGGTGCGCCCGAGCGCCGTCGCGTTCGCGACATACGCATCCAGCGCCTCGCGATCGGTGCGGAACTCCGCGTACGGCTTGCTCTCCGGTGTGATCTCGAGCGTGCAACCGGTGGCGAGCGCTCCCGCCTCGAAACAGGCCATCACCCGGGGTGCGAGCTCTTCCAGCTGTTCGAGCGTCGCCGCCCGCACGTACCAGCGGCCCTCACTGCTGCCGGGGATGGCATTGGGTGCTGTCCCCGCATTCGTGACGATTCCGTGCACGCGCACACTCGCAGGCAGCTGCTGCCGCAGCAGGCCGAGTGCGACCTGCGCGATGGTGAACGCGTCGGCGGCGTTGACGGCCAGAGTTGGGTAGGCAGCGGCATGCGCAGTCCTGCCGGTGTATGCGATGTGCCAGTGCGCCACGGCGAGAGGTACCGCTTCAGCCACGTCGACAGGTGCGGGGTGTGCCATCATCGCAAGATCTAGACCTGCGAATGCGCCCCGGTCAAGGAGATCGATCTTCCCGCCGCCACCCTCTTCGGCGGGAGTGCCGTACACCTCGACGGTCAAGCCGGCGGTGTCGGCGACCTCGGCAAGGGCGAGACCCGCCCCGGCGCTCATCGCTGAGATCAGATTGTGCCCGCAGGCGTGACCGAGCCCCGGCAAGGCGTCATACTCGGCCATCAGCCCGACACGGAACTGGCCGGAGCCGGCCACCGCGCGGAAAGCGGTCGGCAGGCCCAGGTAGCCACGCTCCACGGAGAATCCGGCGTCTTCGAGGACCGCGGCGACCGCGTGCGCGGATTCAACCTCCTGCCAGGCCGGCTCGGGGTGCTCGTAGAGCTGCTGGGACAGCGCGATCAGCGCACCGGAATGAGCTTGAACCGCCTGCTGCGCCTCGTGCTTCTGGGCAGAGGCCTGCTCCAGCGGAATCGTGTCATTCATCACCGGGGACTCCGTAGGCGGGCGCCGTCTCCGGGTGCATGCCGCGGGTGACGTAATCGTCGCGCTGCGGCAGCCATAGATCCAGCAGCGTCGACAGCTCGCCGATCGGATCGTGCTCGGCCCAATCCACTCGCAGGTCCGTGACGTTCCATCCCGCGTCCCGGGCGACGGCCATGCCGGCTGAATGCACCTCGCCGGCTTCGCCGCCGGCATCCAGCCCCGCGCTCATGGCGGCCAGAAGCCGGACTTCGAGGTCGCCTTCAGACTCTTCGAATGCCCTGAGCATCGCGGCGGGCACCTCCGCGGAGGAGAGCAGGTTGCCCGCGGTCACGACCCCGTTGCCGGTCGCTGTTGCGTGCGTGCCGAGGGTGTGGGCACCTGAGTGCACGGCGACGCGACCGGTGGCATCCACCACCGCCACCTGACGGTACTCACTCGTCGCGTCGGCGGACATCAGTGCCGCCAGCGCCTCGTCAGGGTCCTTACCGGTCGCGAGCGCGTCGAGAAGCGCCTTGCCGTAGCGAGGATCGGTGATGTTCTGAGACCCGACGGCGCCCACGCCACCCCGCAGGTGCAGGCACCGGGCTGCGACCGCCGGAGATGACGACGAGACCGCCATGCCCACGGCACCCGATGCGTCCCGGGCGATGATCGAGAAGGTCATCGCGCGCGCTCGCTGATCACGGCGGTCGCGTCGATCTCGACGAGCCACTCGGGACGTGCGAGGGCACTGACGACCAGGCCCGTTGAGACGGGGAAGACGCCGGTGAGCCAGCGGCCCATCACCCGATACACGGTCTCGCGGTAGCGCGGGTCGATGATGTAGACGACGACCTTCACGATGTCCTCGAGCGACGAACCGGCCTCGTCGAGCAGCATGCTGATGTTGGCCATGGCCTTCTCGGCCTGCGCCTCGACGTCGCCGATCCCAACCGACTCGCGGGTCTCGAGATCCTGCCCGATCTGGCCGCGGAGGTAGACGACCCCGTTCGCGACGACGGCCTGGCAGAGGTCGTTGTTGAGGTTCTGCTCCGGGTAGGTGACCTTCGTGTTGAAGGGGCGAATGCGGGTGTGCGTAGGCATCAGTTGACTCCAGTCGACAGGACCGCCTCGCGGTCGGGCTCTTCAGGAACAGGCGAGGCGGGTGCCTCTCTCGGGGTGGTGTAGGTCAGGTAGTTCTGCTGGATGAGGATGCTGTCGGCGAGGTACTTCGCGTCGTGCCACACTCCCCAGATGAAGCTGGATCCGCGGCGGGACTGCCAGGGCAGTCCGAGGAAGTAGATGCCCGGCTCGGCGGCGACACCGCGCTGGTGCTTCGGGCGACCGTCATCGTGGAACGCATCGACGTGCATCCAGCTGTAGTCGGCGGCGAATCCGGTGGCCCAGATGATCGTCGTGACGCCCGCCTCAGCGAGATCCAGCGACAGGATCGGGTCGCTGATGCACGATGGCTCGGGGCCGAGGATGTGAGCCTCAGGCTCCTCCGGCAGATCAAGTCCATTGCGTGCGATGAACTCATCGGCCTGCTCCAGCAGGCCGAGGTAGTTCGCGTCGCCGCGCCGGATGTTCTCGCGCAGGTCGGGATTGAAATGCATCACACCACCGTCGAATGCCGACGTGCGCCCGACGAGAGTCACGCCGTCCGCGGCGAGTCGCCGGAAGTCGACGGTGTGTCCGCCTTCCGCGCCGCTCACGGCGATCGTGACATGCTCGGCCCCTTGCGGCGGCGTGGCCATCTCCCACAGCCCCAGCACGCCGAGCCACCACACGAAATCGCGCCCCCGGTAGCTGCGCGGAGGGCGGTCGTGCGGCCCGACCGAGAGGTACACCCGGCGGCCCGCCCGCTGGATCTCGGCGGCGATCTGTACGCCCGAGGATCCGGCGCCGACCACCAGCACAGCACCTTCGGGCAGCTGTCCCGGTCGGTGGTACTCGCTGGAGTGGAGCTGGTGTAGACCAGCACCCGATGGCACGATTGGCGGGATTGCGGGCTGCTGGAATGGGCCGGTCGCGGCCACGACGTAGCGCGCATCGATGTCGCCATCCGTGGTCTCCACGCGGAAACCGGGGCCGCCCTCCCGCTTGCGCACGGCGGTGACCTCGACGCCGGTGCGCACGGGTGCGTCGAGCATCTCCACATACTCCTCGAAGTAGCGCGCCATGCGGTCCTTACTCGCGAACTCGTCGTCGCCGACGCCTTCGATGGCGAGCCCCGGGAATCGGTCATGCCACGCGGGTCCGTTGGCCACCAGCGAGTCCCAGCGCATCGTGCGCCAGCGTTCGGCGATGCGGTCGCGCTCGAGCACGACATGCGCGATTCCGCGCTCCCCGAGGTGCTCACTCATCGCGATTCCGGCCTGGCCTGCGCCGATCACGACGACATCGGTCTGCTCGATTCCCGCGCGCTGGTCGCGCCGTTGTGCGTCAGTGTTCGACATCCTGCTCCCTCTCCTCAGGGGAGCCGATTCTCGAATCGTTTCGTTTCGTGGCTCCTCGCGTTGACCACGCTATTGCGACGAGCATGAGAGATAAAACAGAAAGAAGAGTGGGAAGGCATAGAAGAAATCAATGGCTGCGCGACTCGGCGGATCCGGGGTGGATGCCACAGCGCTCTGAACCCCCGTTCGCACCGCTGCGGGGTCAGCCCCCTGAGAGCTTGCGGATCGCGGTGGCCGAGTGCTGCAGGCGGGCGATGATCTCAGCATCCGGTTACTGCGATGCCACGTGCACGACGGCCAGCGCCGCCGGGTACCCTGCTGCTGCGGGACCGCAGCGGCATCCCGCTGGGCCCGGAGAACGAGGCCGAGCAGGCCGCGTCGCCGATCTACGGGATGTCGCGGGCCTGAGGCGCGCCATCTCTGAAGGACGTCTGCGCTTCTGAAGGATGCCCGATGCTCGGGCGTCCTTCAGAAGCGCGGACATGCCCCGAAGCCGACCGGACGTCGGACGCTTCAGCCGCCGAGCGCCTCGCGGATCGCGGCGGCGGAACGCTGCAGGCGGGCGGCGATCGTGGCATCCGGATGCGGGGATGCCACGTGCACGACGGCCAGCGCCGCGGGGCGCCTGCCGCGGAGCGCCAGCGGCACGGCGACCGAGCGCAGGTTGGGGATGACCTCGTCGTGACTGGTGGCGAAGCCGCGTTCGCGGGACACCTCGACCTCGGCGCGCAGGTCGGCCGAGACTTCGGGCCACTCGGAATCCCGCAGCTGGGCGAGGATGGCCCGCCCTGGTGCGCCGGCGGTCACCGGATGCCGGGTGCCCGGCCGCTGCGCGACGTTCGCCACCGTGTGACGCGGCTCGACGCTGGTGAGCGTGATGACCTCGTCGCCGTCGAGCACGGCCAGGAAGGCCGTGAGCCCGAGCTCGTTCGCGACGGCGGTGAGCTCGGGCAGCGCCTCGGCCTGCAGGTCGTGCGCGACCCCGGCCGCCAGCGCCGCCATCCGGGGACCGAGGGACGCGAGTCCTGCCGCGTTGCGAGCCACCAGGCGGTGATCCTCCAGCGTGCGCAGCAGGCGGTAGGCGATCGAGCGGTGCACCTCGAGCCGCGCGGCGACCTCGTCGATCGACAGCGGGCCGTCGGCGAGTATCTCCAGGATCCTGATGCCGCGGCTCAGCGTCTGCGAGGCGGGGGCGGCGGACATGCGGGCTCCTTCTCATCGCGGTGCTCTTGTCACGGCATCCGCTCGTCGTATACGATCTGTTCAATAGTAGAACGTGCTGTTCGAATATAGAACGCGCGTGACGGCAGTGCAACACCTGACGACGATGTTCAGGGAAGGACCCGAAGATGCAGTTCCACCACCACGGCTATGTCTCCCACGATCCGCGCGTGCTCCCCGCCGCCGGGCTCGGCATGAACCGCTCCGCCGATCTGCCCGACGAGGTCGACGTGCTCATCGTCGGCTCCGGGCCCGCCGGCATGCTGCTGGCCGCGCAGATGTCGCAGTTCCCCGACGTGAACACGCGCATCATCGAGAAGCGGGACGGTCGACTCGTGCTCGGGCAGGCCGACGGCATCCAGCCCCGCAGCGTCGAGACCTTCCAGGCGTTCGGGTTCGCCCCGCGCATCATCGCCGAGGCGTACAACATCGGCTGGATGAACTTCTGGGGTCCCGACCCCGAGAACCGCGACAACATCATCCGAACCTCCCGCACCGAGGACTACGGGCTGAAGATCAGCGAGTTCCCGCACCTGATCGTCAACCAGGCGCGCGTGCTGGACTACTTCGCCGAGGCCGCCGCGCACGGGCCAGGGCGCATCGAGCCCGACTACGGCGTGGAGTTCCGGGGGCTCACCGTGCACGATACGGGGGAGTACCCCGTGGAGGTGCGGGTGAAGTACTGCGCGGGGTCGCGTGAGGGCGAGGAGCGCATCATCCGCGCCAAGTACGTCGCCGGCTGTGACGGCGCTCGAAGCGGCGTGCGCGAGGCCATCGGGCGCAAGCACGTCGGTGCGATGGCCGCGCACGCGTGGGGCGTCATGGACGTGCTGGTGAACACCGACTTCCCGGACTGGCGCACCAAGTGCGCGATCAACGCCGAGGCGGGCAACATCCTGCACATCCCGCGCGAGGGCGGCTACCTCAGCCGCATGTACATCGACCTGGGCGCCGTCGCCGAGGATGACAACCACCAGGTGCGCTCCACCTCGATCGAGCAGATCATCGCCAAGGCCAACGAGATCCTGCACCCCTACACGCTCGACGTGAAGCAGGTCGCCTGGCACAGCGTGTACGAGGTCGGCCACCGCGTCACCGACGGCTTCGACGACGCTCTGGATGCCGAACGTCACCCGCGCGTGTTCCTCACCGGAGACGCCTGCCACACGCACAGCGCCAAGGCCGGGCAGGGCATGAACGTCTCCATGCAGGACGGGTTCAACCTGGGCTGGAAGCTCGGACACGTGCTCACCGGCCGCGCTCCGGCCGAGCTGCTCTCGACCTACGCCGCCGAGCGCCGTCCGGTCGCGCAGCAGCTGATCGACTTCGACCGCGAGTGGTCATCGCTGATGGCCCGCAAGCCCGAGGAGATCTCCGACCCGCAGGAGCTGGCGACCTACTACCTGGCGACCGCCGAGTTCCCCTCGGGGTTCATGACGCAGTACCCGCCGTCGATGATCATCTCAGGCGCGTCGCGGCAGGAGCTGGCCGGCGGGTTCCCGCTCGGCAAGCGCTTCAAGTCCGCCCAGGTCACCCGCGTCAGCGACGGCAACGCCGAGCACCTGGGCCACCACGCCAAGGCCGATGG
>NZ_JBASAK010000065.1:0-65071 GCF_049650565.1 Microbacterium sp. | reverse complement strand
GGTCGGAGGTGCGGCGGTGACCGCGCAGCGCGTGGCGGGTGCGGCGGATGCCGCGGCACTCGCCGCGGCCGACGCGGCATCGGGTGCCGTGACGAGCGGCGAGGATTCCTGTGCACTGGCCGCCCGGGTGGCGGCATCCGCCGGCGGAACCCTGGCCGGATGCCGCATTGACGGGCTCACGGCGACCGTGCGGGTGGAATCCGCGTACGCTGGTCTGGTCGCCGCATCCCGCGCCCGCGCAGGGCAACCCGAGGGGTGACCGGCGAACCCCCACCGCTGCGGAATTCGGAGCGCACCGTCCCTGAGACCCTGTGCTCGCGCCAGGACAGCGGTGTGTATGGTGTGCTTCGGAGAAAGGACGCACTCTTGGCACATGGCAAGAAGCTCGTCATCGTCGAGTCCCCGACGAAGATGCGATCTATTCAGGGCTACCTCGGCGACGGCTATGAGGTGCTCAGCTCCGTCGGTCACATCCGCGACCTGGCCGACAAAAAGGACATCCCCGCCGCCGACAAGCAGGCGTACGGGAAGTACTCGATCGACGTCGACCACGACTTCGACCCCTACTACGTCGTCTCCGACCGGAAGACGAAGACCGTCGCCGAACTCAAGCGCGCGCTGAAGACCGCCGACGAGCTCCTGCTCG
Source organism: Microbacterium sp. (assembly GCF_049650565.1). Taxonomy (GTDB): domain Bacteria; phylum Actinomycetota; class Actinomycetes; order Actinomycetales; family Microbacteriaceae; genus Microbacterium. Next base: position 64,425 of record NZ_JBASAK010000065.1, on the reverse strand, counting down.
CCACCGATGAGGACCGCGAGGGCGAGGCCATCGCGTGGCACCTGCTGGAGACCCTCAAACCGAAGGTCCCCGTCAAGCGCATGGTGTTCCACGAGATCACCAAGGACGCCATCCAGGCGGCCGTCGGCCGCACCCGCGATCTCGACCTGGCGCTCGTCGATGCGCAGGAGACCCGTCGCATCCTCGACCGGCTGTACGGCTGGGACGTCTCACCGGTGCTCTGGTACAAGGTCAAGTCCGGCCTGTCCGCCGGACGCGTGCAGTCCGCCGCCACCCGCATGATCGTCGACCGCGAGCGCGAGCGCATGGCGTTCACTTCCGCCGAGTACTGGGATGTCGAAGCCACTGCGACCTCGGCCGGTCAGTCCTTCGGCGTGCGCCTGGTGCGCATCGACGGCGGCCAGCTGGCCCGCGGAACCGACTTCGACGACACCGGAAAGCTCAAGAAGGCCGTCGTCGTGCTCACTGAGGCCGAGGTCATGGCGCTCGCCGCGGCCGTCGACGAGGAAGGCTCCGCCACCGTCAGCAAGGTCGAGGCCAAGCCCGGCACCCGCAGCCCCTACGCGCCCTTCACCACCTCCACCATGCAGCAGGAGGCGGGCCGCAAGCTCTCGATGAGCGCCAAGCAGGCGATGAGCGTCGCCCAGCGCCTGTACGAGAAGGGGTACATCACTTATATGCGCACCGACTCGGTCGCGCTGTCGACGCAGGCGATCCAGGCCGCGCGCAGCCAGGCCGTCGCGCTGTACGGCGATGCCGCGGTGCCGCTGAAGCCCCGGGTGTACAAGTCCAAGAGCAAGAACGCGCAGGAGGCGCACGAGGCCATCCGCCCGTCGGGTGAGCAGTTCCGCACCCCGGCATCCGTCTCCGCCCACCTCGACCGCGACGAGCAGCGGCTGTACGACCTGATCTGGAAGCGCACCGTCGCCAGCCAGATGTCGGATGCCAAGTACGAGACCACCACGGTCACGCTCGAGGCCGCCGTGGACGGCAAGAAGCTCGAGTTCACGGCGTCCGGCACCGTCTACACCTTCAAGGGCTTCCTGGAGGCGTACGAGGAGGGCCGCGACGAGAAGCGCAACGCGCAGGACGCCGCAGCGAACCAGTCCCTCCCGGCCGTCGCTGTCGGCGACGAGCTGGGAATGGCGGATGCCGAGGCCAAGGGCCACCGCACCAGCCCGAAGCCCCGCTACACCGAGGCCTCCCTGGTGAAGGCGCTCGAGGAGCACGGCATCGGCCGTCCGTCGACGTTCGCGAGCATCATCGGCACCGTCATCGACCGCGGCTACGCCACCAAGCGCGGTCAGGCACTGGTGCCCACCTGGCTGGCCTTCAGCGTGGTGCGGCTGCTCGAGGAGCACTTCGCTGAGCTGATCGACTACGACTTCACCGCCACGCTCGAGGATGACCTCGACGCCATCGCCCGCGGCGAGCAGGACCGCAACGCCTGGCTGCGCTCCTTCTACTTCGGCTCCGACGCGCACGTCGGGCTGCGGCAGGTGGTCGACAACCTCGGCGAGATCGACGCCCGCGCGCTGAACTCCACCCGCATCACCGACACCGCGACCCTGCGCTTCGGCAAGTACGGCCCGTACCTCGAGGTCACGGACCCGGCGAACCCTGAAGCCAAGCCGCGCATCGTCAACGTGCCCGAGGATCTGGCCCCCGACGAGCTGACCGCAGCCAAGGCGCAGGAGCTGGTCGACGCACCCGTGGCCGGCGACCGCGTGCTGGGCGAGAACCCCGAGAACGGCAAGATCGTCGTCGTCAAGGACGGGCGATTCGGGCCGTACGTGCAGGAGAACGACCCGGTGTCCGAGGACGCGGACGTGGATGAAGCCACCGGTGAGGTGGTGGACGCCCCCGCCTCGAAGAAGAAGAAGGCGAAGAAGGAGGCCGCGCCCAAGCCGCGCACGGCGTCGCTGCTGCGTTCGATGTCTGTGGACACCGTCGACCTGGCCGCCGCGCTGCAGCTGCTGAGCCTTCCGCGCGTGGTGGGCAAGGATCCCGAGTCCGGCGAGGAGATCACGGCGCAGAATGGCCGGTTCGGCCCGTACCTGAAGAAGGGGAAGGACTCGCGCTCCCTGGAGAGCGAATCGCAGATCTTCGACGTCACCCTCGAGCAGGCCCTGGAGATCTACGCGCGCCCGAAGTACGGTGCCGGGCGCGCGAGCAGTGCACTGGTCGAGTTCAAGGACCCCGATCCCACCAGTGGCAAGCCGATCCGCATCCGCGACGGCCGCTTCGGTGCTTACGTCACCGACGGCGAGACCAACGTCACCATCCCGCGCGGGCAGACGCCCGACGATGTGACGTTCGAGATCGCCGTGCAGATGCTCGCCGACAAGCGTGCCAAGGGTCCGGCTGCCAAGCGCGGCCGCGGTGGTGCCAAGAAGGCTCCGGCCAAGAAGGCTCCGGCCAAGAAGGCTCCGGCCAAGAAGGCTCCGGCGAAGAAGCCCGCAGCTGGGAAGAAGGCCGCGCAGACCGATGAGCAGAAGGCCGCCGCGCGTTCGGAGGCTGCCAAGAAGGCCGCGGCCACGCGCAAGGCGAACGCCATCGCGAAGGCGGACGCGGCACGGGCAGCGGCCAAGGCAGGCTCGTGACCTCGGAGCGCCCCGGCCTCTGGGTCACGCTGGAAGGTGGCGACGGCTCGGGCAAGACCACGCAGGCCGCGCTGCTGTCGGAGTGGCTCGGCGCGCGGGGCCGCACCGTGCTGCACACCCGCGAGCCCGGCGGCTCAGAGGTGGGCGTGCTGATCCGGAACATCGTGCTGCACCACCGCGGCGAGGTGGTGCCTCGCGCCGAGGCGCTGCTGTACGCCGCCGACCGCGCGCACCACGTCGCAACCGTCGTACGCCCTGCTCTGGCGCGCGGTGAGGTGGTCATCCAGGACCGCTACCTCGACTCCTCGATCGCCTACCAGGGCTCGGGCCGCGTGCTGGATCCCGTCGAGATCCGCGACCTGTCGCTCTGGGCCGCCGAGGGCGCCCTGCCCGATGTCACCGTGCTGATGGACATCGACCCCGCCGCCGCGCGCTGGCGGATGGATGCCGAGGAGCGGCCCTTCGACCGTCTGGAGGCCGAGAAGGCCGACTTCCACACCCGCGTGCGCGAGGCGTACCTGCGGCTCGCGGATGCCGAGCCCGAGCGGTTCCTCGTCGTCGACGCCACGCTGGCCCCGGACGAGATCGCGGAACTGATCCGAGCCCGCGTCGCCCCGCTGCTCTGATCTTCCCCGTGCGCGGCTGTGCGCATCCGCTCGCGTGCGTGGCGAGCGAAGACGCGCAGCGGCGCGGCGACGTCGGACGCCACGGTTAGGCTGGAACGCATGACCGCAGCCGTGACCGCACCGTTCCCGTGGAGCGAGGTGTGGGGCCAGGATGTCGCGGTCGAGACGCTGCGTCAGGCGGCCTCCGATCCGGCGGCGCTCTCGCACGCCTGGCTGATCACCGGCCCTCCCGGCTCCGGCCGCTCCACGCTGGCCTACGCATTCGCGGCGGCGCTCATCGCCGAGCATCCGGGCGACGAGAACACCATGCGACAGGTCATCGCACGCGCCCATCCCGATCTCACCGTACTGCGCACCGACAAGATCATCATCACGATCAAAGAGGCACGCGCCCTGGTGGAGCGCTCCTACTTCGCACCCTCCGCGGGGCGCTACCGCGTCATCGTCGTCGAGGACGCCGACCGCATGGTCGAGCGCACCTCCAACGTGCTGCTGAAGGCGCTCGAGGAGCCGCCGGAACAGACCATCTGGGTGCTGTGCGCGCCCAGCGAGGCCGACCTGCTGCCCACCATCCGCTCCCGCGTGCGTGCGCTGCGGCTGCGTGAGCCCGAGGTCGCCGACGTGGCGCGCCTGATCGCGCTGCGCACCGGCGTCGACGAGGCCACAGCCGAGCAGGCCGCGCGCCATGCGCAGCGGCACATCGGCATGGCCCAGCGGCTGGCCACCGACGACGGCGCCCGCCGCCGCCGCGACCAGACGCTGCGAGCTGTGCTGGGCGTGCGCGGAGTCGGCACCGCCGTCGAGGTCGCCGGGCACATCATCCAGGCCGCCACTGACGATGCGAAGGCGCTCACCGCCGAGCGGGATGCTGCCGAGCGCGCCTCGCTGCTGCGCACCGTGGGCGTGGCGGAGGGACAGGCGGTGCCGCACGCGCTGCGTCCGCAGATCGCCGCGCTCGAGGACGAGCAGCGCAAGCGCGCCACCCGAAGCCTGCGCGACGGCATCGACCGGGTGCTCACCGATCTGCAGTCGCTGTACCGCGACGTGATCATGCTGCAGTTCGGTCGCGAGAGCCAGCTCATCAACACCGAGCTGCGCACCGAACTCGACGCACTGGCCGCTGCGTGGCCCGTCGAGCGCACCCTGATCGCCCTGGACGCCATCGCCGACACCCGCGCCACGCTCGAGCGCAACGTCTCGCCGCTGCTGGCGACCGAGAGCCTCCTGGTGACCATCTCCAGCGGAAGGATCCCGTGACCGATCGCCCACGGCGCGGACTGCGCCGAATCATCACCGTGCTGGCAGGCCTCGCGGCGGCGTCCGTGGCGCTGTCCGGATGCCTGTACGCGCAGATCCCCGTCGAGAGGCCGGCCGCCACCCGAACGGCCGACACGACCGACGTGCTGGCCGACCTGGTGCCGTTCTACTCGCAGAGGCTGGACTGGTCGTCGTGCGGCGCAGGCTTCGACTGCACCAAGGTCAAGGCGCCGCTGGACTGGGAGAACCCCGGCGATGGCGACATCTCCCTGGCCGTGGTCCGCCATCGTGCCACGGGCGCTTCGCAGGGCTCGCTGCTGACCAACCCCGGCGGCCCCGGGGGCAGCGGCTATGACTTCGTGCACGACAGCCTCGACTACGCGGTCGGAGCCACGCTCATCAAGGACTTCGACGTCATCGGGTTCGACCCGCGCGGCGTCGGGCGCTCGACCGCCGTGAAGTGCCTCGATGCCAAAGCCATGGACGAGTTCAACTACGGTGCGATCTCCGAGGCCCGCAACACCTCCGCCTGGGAGGAAGCGGTCAAGGCTCAGGACAAGGTGTTCGCCGACGCCTGCAAGGCGAACAGCGGCGGCATCCTGCCGTTCATCACGACTGTCGACTCGGCCCGCGACATGGATCTGATCCGCGGAGTGCTGGGCGATCGCACCCTCAACTACCTCGGTTACTCGTACGGGACGTTCCTGGGCGCCACCTACGCCAAGCTGTACCCGCAGCGCGCGCAGCGCCTGGTGCTGGACGGGGCGATGGATCCCACGGTGCCGAGCCTGCAGGTCGGCACCGCCCAGGCGATCGGTTTCGAGTCGTCGCTGCGCGCCTACATGAAGAGCTGCCTGGCCGACTCCGGCTGCCCGTTCAACGGCACCGTCGACGAGGCGCTCAGCGACGTCCGCGCCCTGCTGGCGACGGTGTCGCGGACGCCGTTGAAGAACGCCGACGGACGCGTGCTCACGGTCGACAGCATGATCACCGGCATGATCGCCGCGCTGTACAGCCAGGACAGCTGGACGTATCTGACGAGAGGTTTCACCTCCGCGCTGCAGGGGAATGCCTCGGTCATGATGGCGCTGGCTGACTCGTACAACGGCCGCGCCTCCGACGGCACCTACACCGACAACACCACCGAGGCGTTCCAGGCGTACAACTGCATGGACTATCCGCTCGATGACAGCGCGGCGGCCGAGGACGCGGCTGTAAAGGTGCTCGAGGCGCACGCGCCGACCTTCGCACCGTACTGGCAGGGGCCCGACCTCTGCGAGGAGTGGCCCTACCCGCCCACGGGTGCGCGCGAGGCGATCACCGCAGCCGGGTCCGGCCCGATCGTCGTGGTGGGCACCACGAACGACCCGGCGACGCCGTACGTCTGGGCGGAGTCGCTGGCGAAGCAGCTGGAGAACGGCACGCTGATCACCCGAGTGGGCGAGGGGCACACCGGCTACAACAAGGGCAACAGCTGCGTGGACGACGCCGTCGAGGCGTTCCTCACCCGGGGAACGGTTCCGAAGAACGGGCTGCGCTGCGAGTGAGGCGCCGTCGGTTTCACTGTGACGGCATCGTCATAGTAGGATCGTTTCTCGTGCCGCAGTGCGCTGCGCACGCCACCTTAGCTCAGTGGTAGAGCATCCCACTCGTAATGGGAAGGTCGTCAGTTCGATCCTGACAGGTGGCTCCGCAAGGGCCCGGAAGCATCCTTCTCGGGCCCTTCTTCATACCCTCCCGGCGCGGGATCCGCGTACGCTCGGGGGATGAGCAGAGCACTCCTGATCGTCGATGTGCAGAACGACTTCACCGAGGGAGGCGCGCTGGCCGTCGCGGGAGGGGATGCCGTGGCGTCCGGCGTCAGCGCATTCCTCGCAGAGCATGCGGGGGAGTACGCCGCGATCATCGCTTCGCGCGACTGGCACGATGCGGACAGCGACAACGGCGGACACTTCGCGCCCGAACCGGACTACGTCGACACGTGGCCGGTGCATTGCGTGGCCGACACCGACGGCGCGGCCTACGATCCGCTGCTGACCACGGACGCCGTCACCCACCACGTGCGCAAGGGCCAGGGCGTCCCCGCCTACTCGATGTTCGAGGGCACCACGGAGCAGGGCGACACCGTCGGCGACATCCTCGCCGCGCACGGCGTGACGGATGCCGACGTCGTGGGGATCGCCACCGATCACTGCGTGCGCGCCTCAGCCCTGGATGCGGTGGCACACGGCGTGCACGTGCGGGTGCTGACCGGCCTGATCGCCGGCGTCGGCGAGGAGTCCAGTCAGGCGGCGCTCGCGGAGCTCGCGCACGCCGGTGCGGAGCTGGTCCCGGCTGGTTCGGTCGCTCGGTGACGGCTGTCCGCTGCGCACTGCTGCTGCGGGCCGTCAACGTCGGCGGGCGCAACCGCGTGCCGATGGCCGAGTTGCGCGCGCTGCTGGCCTCCCGTACGGATCTCACCGACGTCAGCACGTACATCGCCAGCGGCAACGTGATCTGCAGCGTGGGCGGCGATCTCGAGGAGGCATGCACGGAGGTGCGCGAGCTGATCCACGAGGCCTTCGCCGTGGACACGCCGGTGATCGCCCGCACGCACGACGAGCTCGTCGCCGCTCTCGCCGAGAACCCGTTCCCGGATGCAGCGGCCGACAGGATGCTGCACGTGATGTTCCTGGAATCCGAGCCGACTGTCGGCGCCGAGCGGGCGCTGGGCGAGAGGCTGCAGCCGGGGGAGCGTGTCGCGGTGCGCGGGCGCGATCTGTGGATCGACTACGGCATGAGCGGCGTGGCCGGCACGAAGCTCACCAGACCGGTGCTGGATCGCGCCCTCGGCGTGGCGGGCACCGCCCGAAACCTGCTGACCCTGCGCAAGCTCGTCGATCTCACGGCCTGACCCGTACGCTGGGTGCGTGCCCGACCGCTCGTACCCCGCCACGATCGCGGTGGCCGTGGATCACGAGCTGGTGATCCGCAAGTCGCGCTTCCTCGCGCACGTCGCACCGGTGACGTCGTCCGAGCACGCCGACGAGGTCGTCGCGGCCGTGAAGAGGCAGTACTGGGACGCCCGGCACAACTGCAGCGCGCAGGTCACCGGCATCCTCGGCGACCGTGCCCGCTCGTCCGATGACGGCGAGCCGTCCGGCACCGCAGGCATCCCCATGCTCGAGGTGCTGCGCCGTCGTGAGCTCACGGACGTCGTCGCCGTCGTCACCCGGTACTTCGGCGGCGTCAAGCTGGGCGCCGGGGGACTGGTGCGCGCGTACTCGTCGACCGTCTCGGAGGCGCTGGATCGGGCATCCCTCGTCGACCGGCGGATGCTGGCGCAGATCACCCTGGCCGTGCCGCACTCCGACGCCGGGCGGTTCGACAATCTCCTGCGGGGCTGGACGGCGAAGCACGACGCCGTGCTGGGCGATCCGCAGTACCAGCAGCAGGCGGTGTTCGAGGTGTGGAGCCCGGCGGATGCCGTCGCGGCCCTGACCGCGGAGGTCGCCGCCGCCTCGGGCGGGGCGGTCACAGCATCCCCCACCGGCATCACCCGCGTCGTGGATGTGCCACGCTGAGCACGGAGAGGAGCCACATGGATCTCGGGCTTCAGGGAAGGCAAGCCATCGTCACGGCATCCAGCGCCGGGCTGGGCTACGCGTGCGCCGCGCAGCTGGCCGCGGCGGGGGCATCCGTCGTGATCAACGGCCGCGACGGGCAGAGGCTGGCGGATGCCGCAGAGCGGATGCGCCGCGAGACCGGCGGTGACGTGCACGCGGTGGCGGGCGATGTCTCCGACCCCGCCGTGCAGGAGGCGCTGGTGGCGACTGCCGGGAACGTCGACATCCTCGTGAACAACAACGGCGGTCCGCCGTTCAAGGACTTCCGGCAGGTGGACCGTGATGCCCTGATGGAGGGCATCACCGCCAACATGGCCACTCCCATCGAGCTCGTCCAGCGCGTGATCGACGGGATGATCGAGCGACACTTCGGGCGCATCGTGAACATCACCTCGTTCTCGGTGAAGATGCCCATCGCGGGACTGGATCTCTCCAGCGGCGCCCGGGCGGGCCTGACGGGGTTCCTCGCCGGGGTCGCCCGGGACGTCGCGCACGCCAACGTCACGATCAACTTCATGATGCCCGGCTACTTCGCCACCGATCGGCTGCGCTCGCTGCACGCGCGCGAGGCCGAGGACCGGGGCATGCCCGAGGCGACCGTTGCGGCCGAGGGCGCATCGCGCATCCCCGCCGGCAGGTTCGGCGTTCCTGAGGAGTTCGGCGCGGCATGCGCCTTCCTGTGCTCGCAGCACGCCGGCTACATCACCGGGCAGAGTCTGCTCATCGATGGCGGCGCGTACCCCGGCATCCTGTGATCTCCTGACTCTGCTGGGTGGGAGGCATGCCGTTGGGCGCCTGCAGGTCCACGCGTCGGGCCCGGCAGTCCGTGCAGCGCACGTAGACGATCACGCCTTCCGAGGTCTGATGCGCGGATTCGGTGATCCAGGCGTGCTCGTGTACGAGCGGGAGCGGGTGGATGCTGATCGGCAGGGTGTCCGGTGCGGTCATGCCTCCACGATGATGTAATGGCCTTATGCATCTCAACCCTTACGGCGAGTACGCCGTTCTGCTTGCGGCATCCCTCGCCAACGACTGGCCCGCAGACCGCGCGGGCATCGAGCAGCGCACCCGCGACTTCGGGATGACCATGACGTTCGACACCGCCGCTGACGACCACGCGCGCACGCGGGCGGTCATCGATGCGTGGCTGCGGGTGGTGGATGCCGAGGATGATGCCGCCCGGGCGGACGCCCTGAACGCGCAGATGGCGACGGCCGCCGCGTACCCGCAGCTCACCGACCACGACGGCGAGGGCTGGCACCTGCACTACCGGGATGCCGGGCGCTCGCTGCCCGATGTGCTCGAGGGCGTCATCAGCGTCGGCACCGCGCTGCACCTCACCGAGCGCGGCATGCATCGCCTGGCCCGCTGCGCGGCGGCGCCGTGCCGAAACGTCTTCGCCGATGTCACCCGCAATGGGCGTCAGCGGTACTGCTCGGTGCGCTGTGCCAACCGCGACGGTGTGCGCCGGCACCGCGCCCGCACGGCCTGAACCGTCTTGCGGCGGGCACGCGACAGCGGGGCGGGCGCGAGCGCGACAGGGCGTGGTCAGGGCGTCGTCAGGCGCGCAGCGCGGTCAGTACGGCATCCGAGAGCGGCGGCCATGCCGCGATCGCCCACGGGCCGAAATCGCGATCGGTCAGTGCGACACAGGCGATGCCCGCCCGCGGGTCCACCCACAGGAACGTGCCGCTCTGCCCGAAGTGCCCGAACGTCGCGGGCGAGTTGGCGGGAGAGGTCCAGTGCGGGGACTTGCGGTCGCGCAGCTCGAAGCCCAGCCCCCAGTCGTTCGGACGCTGGATGCCGTAGCCCGGCAGCACGCCATAGATGCCGGGGAAGGCGACGGTGGTCGCCTCGGCGAGCGTCGCGGGTGCGATGAGGGTCGGATGCTGCAGCTCGGCCGCGAAGCGCGACAGATCCGCCACGGTGGACACACCTGCTGCTGCGGCGGAGCCGTGCAGCGCCGAAGAGGTCATGCCCAGCGGTTGGAGCACCGCCTCATCGAGATACTCCGCGAACGGGATGCCGGAGTGCTCGGCGACGGCGTCCGCCAGCACCTCGAACCCGCGGTTGGAGTAGATGCGGCGGGTACCCGGGGCCGCGCGCACGGTGTCGTCGCTCGCGTCCAGGCCGGAGGCGTGCGAGAGCAGGTGGCGCACGGTCGAGCCCTCGGGCCCCGCCGGGGTGTCCAGGTCGAAGACGCCCTCCTCGACGGCCACCAGGGTCGCGTACGCCGTGATCGGCTTGGTGACCGACGCCAGCCGGTACGGGCGGGCGGTGTCGCCGTGAGATGCCAGCACCGTGCCGTCGGCGGAGACGACCGCCGCGGCGGCGTTGTCCACCGGCCAGCCGTCGATGGCGCCGAGCGCGTCGTCCAGGGTCGTCATGATTCCTCCGCAGTGTCGAGCCGCTGGCATCCTCCCACACCGGAGGTGGGCAGTGTCCGACAGCACGGACTCTGGCATGATCGGCGCATGACCATGAGCATCCCGCGCGCGACCGCGATTCTCGCGGGTCTCGCCCTCATCCTCCTCCCGCTGGTCGCGCTGGCGGTGAAGACCATCGCGTATCCCGGCTGGATGCTGGTGGTCATGATCTACTACAGCCCGGTCTTCCTGATCGGCTACGCGACCCAGATCGTCGTCGCGGCGAACGGCCTGCTGCGGGAGCGCGGCGTGCTGCGGACGGGCTCAGCGGGCCGGCGTCCGATCATCGCCGCCTGGCTGACGTCCTCCGCCGTCGTGGCCTCGGCGTTCTTCCTCGTCGACGGCGGAGATGACGGCCAGTACGGGTCGGCGTTCACCGAGTTGATGGGCACGAGTTCCACGGCGGCGGGGGAGTCGGCGACGATGGCGGTGTTCATGCCGCTCGCACTGCTGTGGGTCGGCGGCTGGCTGTGGCTGGTCGTCGAGTGGGTCGTGCAGCTGGTGCTCGCCCGCAGGGTGCGCCGGTCGCGGCACGCGCAGATGTCGCCCGCGTGAACGGTGGGCCCCGTGGGGCTCGAACCCACGACCCGCGGATTAAAAGTCCGATGCTCTGCCGACTGAGCTAGAGGCCCGTGACTCCAGTCTATTCTGCGCATCCCGGGCCGGGTACCAGCCGGCCTCGCGTACTCTGGATCGAGTGCCAGAGCAGTTCAGACGCCCCGTCCGGCGGCCCACCGCAGCCTTCGACAACCTCGTCGGGGCCGCGGATCCTGCCGAGCGCTCGCGGGTGGCGCACGCCACGGCATCCGCTCTGCTGGAGCGCGCCCGCCGTGACGAATCCGGCGGGGTGACCGAGCGGCTGGTCGCGTTCACCGCCGAACACGGCATCGACGAGATCGCTGAGCTCTGGTCGCAGGCGCCGGCGCACTCGCTGCCCGGGGCGCTGTGGCGACTGTACCTGCTGCAGATCTCCCTCCGCAGTGATTCTGCGATGACGGCGCTGCTGTACGATCGCGGCCGGGTCGAGCTGCAGTCGGCGGATGCCGTGATCGCGGGCGCCCCGACACCCGCGACACCCGAGGAGCTGTCGGCGCTGGTCGACACCATCCTGCGCGGGGTGTTCCACGGCGACTTCTCGATCGCGCTCGACCGTGCGGCCGCCTACTGCCGGGTGCAGGCCTCCGGAGCCACTCACGTGGCCGACGACTACGAGCCCACCGAGCCCGACCGCGCCGGCGAGCTCACCCGGCGCGCGCTGCGCCTGGACGGCTACGCCGACGACCTGTCGGCATCCGCAGCATCCTGGCGGCGCGGCACACTGAACTGAGTCCGATCTCGGCGACAGCATCCGGACAGAGAAAGACCGGGCCGCAAGAACGCCTCTCGGCGGGAGGCCGCTCGAAGCGGCAGAAGTTGGAGCCCGGGGTTATGCGGCCCGGCCGATCAAGTGTAACAAGGCTCGGGCGGCAGTATTCCCTTCCGTTCTAAGCTGTGGACATGGCCCAGCGCTTCGCCCTGATGATCGTGCCCGCCGATGTCTCCGACCCTCGCGAGGACTACTCCGGAACCTTCACCGAGGTGGACGTCCAGGCCCCCGCGCTCAGCGTCGGCGAGTTCAGTTCGCAGCGCGGAGACGGGGTGTTCGAATCGATCGGGGTCATCGACGGTCACCCCAACGAGGTCGAGGCGCACGTGCAGCGCCTCGCGCACTCGGCCCGGCTGTGCGACCTCCCCACGCCGAATCTTGTGCAGTGGAGGCAGGCCGTGTCCGTCGCCGCAGCGCGCATCCCCGAGGGCGAGGGTGTGGTCAAGCTCATCCTCAGCCGCGGCGTGGAGCACGGTCCGGCGCCGACGGCCTGGGCCATGGCGTCGCCGGCACCCGATCACAGCGCCGTGCGGCGCAGCGGCGTGCGCGTGGTCACTCTCGATCGCGGCTACGACCTGGGCGCCGCCGAGCGGGCGCCCTGGCTGCTGCTGGGCGCGAAGACCCTGTCATACGCGGTCAACATGGCGGCTCTGCGCGAGGCGCACCGACGCGGGGCCGACGACGCCGTGTTCGTCACCCGCGATGGCTTCGTGCTGGAGGCGCCCACGGCATCCCTCATCATCCGCCGCCGCGACGAGTTCGTCACGCCCGCGCCGTCCGGCGGCATTCTGCACGGCACGACCCAGCTCAGCGTCTTCGAGCACCTGGAGACGCACGGGTTGCGCACCGGATACGCGACGCTCACGGCATCCGATCTGGTGACGGCGGATGCCGCCTGGCTGGTCTCCAGCGTGCGCCTGGCCGTGGCGATCACCGCCGTGGACGGCGCACAGCTGGCATCCGATCCCGCTCTCACCGACGAGCTGAACGCCTTCCTGCTCTCACCGCGGTGACCGCGAGGATGGGCAGTTCTGCCCATGTCCGCGGCACAGGTCGCTCCTGCGCGCCGCTTAGGATTCTCCTATGAGCACTCTCTGGAAACGCGCACTCGCGACCACGACCATCGCTCTTGTCGCAGGCTTCGGCATGACCGCCTGCAGCACGGGGGACAACGGCAGCACCACGACGAAGACGACTCAGAGTCAGACCGAGAAGGCGCCCAAGGCGTCGAGTGTCATGACCGCGGACGACTTCACCCAGCGCATGAACGACGCCCAGTACAAGGCGGGTTCGGCGCACTTCACGCAGTCCACCGAGGTGTCCGGTCAGAAGCTCGAGACCAGCGGCGACATGGTCCTGAACAAGGACGCGGCCAAGATGCGGATGTCGATGAGCATGCCAGGAGGCATGGAGATCCGCGTCGTCGACGGCGAGGTGTACATGAACCTCGGCCAGCTGACCGAGAACAAGTTCTTCAAGGCGCCCAAGGATGGCGGCAACCCGATCTTCGCGCAGCTGGATCAGTCGCTCTCGCAGGCCGACCTCGGCAAGCAGCTCGAGGTGTTCAAAGCTGCGCTGAAGGACTTCAAGGCCGACGAGGGCGCCGAGACCATCGACGGTGTCAAGACCACGAAGTACACGCTGACCCTCGACACGAAGAAGATGCTGGCGTCCTCCGCCACCGAGGTCCCCGCCGAGGCGCTCAAGCAGCTCGGCGACAGCGTGACCTACGAGCTGTACGCGGGTCCGGACGACCTTCCCCGCCGCATGGTCATGAACATGTCCGGCACGGCGATGACCATGGACTTCAGCCAGTGGGGCTCGGCGGCCGACGTCACCGCCCCCTCAGCCGACCAGATCACGGACAAGGCTCCCGCGGGCCTCTGACCCGTTTCGCGCAAGAGGGCCCCGGACGACTCGGCCGGTCGTCTCGGGGCCTCTTGCTGTCCGGGCGTGACGAATCACTGATGGGAGCGATCCCCGTCTGGCGTGTCGCGCAGGGGCGCGCCGGCCGGGTCTGTGGGCGTCAGTGACGTCAAACGGGCGGGGCCGGATGCCGGATGCCGGGCGGGGTGCCCTCACGCCAGACGCGGGCCTGTCGCGACCCGGGCGAGGACCGCCGCCTCGACGACACCCCAGTGGTGGATGATGATCGCGTGGTCGAAGCGCAGCGTCTCGTGCCCGAGGGCCGCGGCGCGGGCATCCCGCTGCAGATCCGTGTGACGCAGCGATGGTCCGTCCGGATCCGCCGCGCGGTCGTCGTGGTTCTGCATGCCGTCGGCCTCGATGATCAGCCGGTCGCCGATCACGAAGTCCCCCTCGCCGACGCCGCGTCCAGAGTCCCCGCATCCGTCCGGCCTCGGTGCACGCTACGGTACCGCCGTGCTTGGCGGCATGGAGGGCGGTGGCATCCGGGCACCGGGCCCAGCATCACCCAAAGCGGCCGGAGACGTAATCCTCGGTGGCCTGCACGGACGGGCTGGTGAAGATGGTCGTGGTGTCGTCGAACTCGATGAGCTTGCCGGGCTTTCCGGTGCCGGCGATGTTGAAGAACGCCGTCCTGTCCGAGACGCGCGACGCCTGCTGCATGTTGTGCGTGACGATGACGACCGTGTAGTCGTTCTTCAGCTCCTGGATGAGCTCCTCGATCGCGAACGTCGAGATCGGGTCCAGCGCCGAGCACGGCTCGTCCATCAGGATGACGTCGGGGGAGACGGCGATCGCGCGGGCGATGCACAGACGCTGCTGCTGGCCGCCGGACAGACCCGAGCCGGGCTTGTCGAGGCGGTCCCTGACCTCGTTCCACAGGTTCGCGCCGATCAGCGAGCGCTCGACCAGGGCATCCTCGTCAGAGCGCGACATGCGCTTGTTGTTGAGCTTCACTCCCGCCAGCACGTTCTCCTTGATGGACATCGTCGGGAACGGGTTCGGGCGCTGGAACACCATGCCCACCTGCCGGCGCACCAGCACCGGATCCACGCCCGGGGCGTACAGGTCGTTGCCGTCCAGCAGCACCTCGCCCTCCACGCGTGCACCGGGGATGACCTCGTGCATGCGGTTCAGCGTGCGCAGGAAGGTGGACTTTCCGCATCCCGACGGGCCGATGAAGGCCGTCACGCTGCGGGGCTGGATGTCGAGGGAGACGCCCTCGACGGCGAGGAAGTCGCCGTAGTAGACGTTGAGGTCGTTGACTTCGATGCTCTTGGACACGATGTTCCTTCGGGTGACGCTCAGCGGCTCTTGGCCGGAGAGAAGCGGGAGGCGACGAATCGCGCGAGGAGGTTGAGGACCATGACGATCAGGATGAGGACGAGCGCGGCCGCCCAGGCGCGGTTGACGTACGCCTCGGCGGGGATGCCCTGGTTCATGTACTGCGTGTACACGAACACGGGCAGCGACATCATCCGCCCGTCGGTCAGGCTGTAGTTCATGGATGCCGTGAACCCGGCGGTGACCAGCAGCGGTGCGGTCTCGCCGATCACGCGCGCGATGGCCAGCGTCACGCCGGTCACGATACCCGCCATCGAGGTCGGGAGCACCACTTTCAGGATGGTCAGCCACTTCGGCACGCCCAGCGCGTACGAGGCCTCGCGCAGCTCATTGGGCACCAGTCGCAGCATCTCCTCGCTGGAGCGCACGACCACGGGGATCATCAGCACGGCCAGCGACAGCGCGCCCATCAGCCCCATCCGCACGCCCGGGCCGACCAGCAGCGCGAACAGCGCGTAGATGAACAGGCCGGCGACGATGGATGGGATGCCGGTCATCACGTCCACCAGGAAGGTGATGCCCTGCGCCAGCTTCCCCCGGCCGTACTCGACGAGGTAGATCGAGGTCAGCAGGCCGATCGGGATGCTGATGACAGCCGCCGCCAGCGTGATCAGCACCGTGCCCATGATGGCGTGCAGCGCACCGCCGCCCTCGCCGACCACGTTGCGCATCGAACTGGAGAAGAACTCGGCGTTCAGGCCTGCGACGCCGTTCTGCAGCGCGGTCCAAGCCACCGAGATCAGCGGGATCATGGCGATGCCGAAGGCGATCGACACCAGGGCCGTCACGACGCGGTCGGTGGCCTTGCGGCGCCCCTCGACGACCGTGGAGATCGTGCCGATCAGCACGAGGAACAGCAGGATGCCGACGATGAGGGCGCCCGCGATGTTGAATCCTCCGCCGCCGGCGGCGATCACGCCGAACACGGCGGCCGATGCGGCGACGGATGCGCCCAGCAGCGCCCACGGGAACCAGCGGGGCAGGCGGCCGCTGGTGATGTTGAGGGCGATGGGTGCGAGCTGTGCGGGAGCAGGGGCGTTCTCGATGATGGTCATGTCAGTTGGCTCCCGAGAATTCCCTGCGCCGGCTGACGATCCAGCGGGCGAGCGCGTTCACGGCGAATGTGACGACGAAGAGGATGAGACCGGTGGCGATGAGCACGTTGATGTTCAGCCCGTACGCCTCGGGGAAGGTCTGCGCGATGTTCGCCGGGATCGTGTTGGGGTTCTGCGCGGTCAGCAGGCGCCAGGTCACGCCGCCGGATGCCGAGAGCACCATGGCCACGGCCATGGTCTCGCCGAGCGCGCGCCCCAGGCCCAGCATGGCGGCGGAGACGATGCCGCCGCGGGCGAACGGCAGGACGGCCATGCGGATCATCTCCCAGCGCGTGGCGCCGAGGGCGAGGGCGGCCTCCTCGTGCAGCGGCGGCGTCTGCAGGAAGACCTCGCGGCAGATGGCGGTGATGATCGGCAGCACCATCACCGCCAGCACGATCGCGGCGGTGAGGATGTTGCGGCCGGAGGGGTTCCCGTCGAACAGCGGGATCCAGTTCAGGTGCTGGGTCATCCAGGTGTAGATCGGCAGGGCCGCGGGCGCCAGCACGGCGATGCCCCAGATGCCGAACACCACCGAGGGGACGGCGGCCAGCAGGTCGACGATGTAGCCGAGGCCCTGGGCGAGCCTGCGCGGTGCGTAATGCGAGATGAACAGAGCCACGGCGATGGACAGCGGGATCGCGATCAGCAGCGCGATGGCTGCGGCCCACACGGTGCCGAAGGCCAGCGGTCCGACGTACGCCCAGAAGCCGGTCTCGAGGATCGAGGCGTCCTGGCCCGTCGCCGTGATGCCGGGGATGGACTGGACGACGAGGAAGACGGCGACGGCGGCGAGCGTCACCAGGATCATCGTGCCCGCGGAGAGCGCGGCCCCGGAGAACCAGCGATCGCCCGGTCGCTGCTTCGCAGCGGCCGGTGCGGCGGCGGTGGTGGTCATCTGGCGGTGTCCTCGCTCTTCTGGGTGGTGGGTGCCGTGCGGTGGTGTGCGACGAGCGGACGGCGGGTCGACGGCGCGAGCGCACCGTCGACCCGCCGCGAGGTCACTTCGTGACGATCAGGTCGATGGCGGCCTGAGCCTTGGTGCGGATGCTGTCCGAGATCGGCGCGCTGCCGGCGGCCTCGGCGGCGGCCTTCTGGCCCTCAGGGCTGATGGCCTCGTTGAAGAAGCCCTTCACGAGCGCCGCCTGGGCCGGGTCGGCGTAGGTCTCGCAGCCGATCAGGTAGCTGACCAGGACGACCGGGTACACGCCGTCCTTCGTGCTGGTGCGGTCGAGCTCGACGGCCAGGTCGCCCTTGCCGTCCCGCGTCTCCAGCGGAGAGTGCTCCACGATGGCAGCGGCGGCCCCGGGGGAGTACGGCACGAAGGTGTCGCCGACCTTCACCGATACGGTGCCGAGCTTCCCGGCGCGCGAGGCGTCGGCGTAGCCGATGGTGCCCTTGCCGCCCTCGACGGCCTGGACGACGCCGGAGGTGCCCTGCGCGGCCTCACCGGACTGGGTCGGCCACTCCTCCACGGAGCCGTGCGTCCACACGGACGAGGCGGCGGCGGAGAGGTAGTCGGTGAAGTTGCCGGTGGTTCCGGACTTGTCGGCGCGGTGCACCGGGTTGATCGCCAGGTCGGGGAGCTTGACGCCCTCGTTGGTGGCGGCGATCTTCGCGTCGTTCCAGTTCGTGATGGTGCCGGCGAAGATGCCCGCCAGGGTGTCGGCATCCAGGTTCAGCTTGTCGACGCCGTCGAGGTTGAAGATGATGGCGATCGGCGAGATGTAGGCGGGGATCTCGATGATGGGGGAGTCGGCGGCGCAGGTCTTGAAGGTCATCGAGCTGAGCTCGTCGGTCTTGAACGCACGGTCCGAGCCGGCGAAGGCGAATCCGCCGGCGGCGAAGGACTCGCGGCCGGCGCCGGAGCCCTGCGGGTCGTAGTCGACGGTCACGCCCGAGTTGACGCCCTGGAACGCCTTGGTCCAGGCGGCGATGGCGACCTCCTGAGAGGTGGCGCCTCCGCCGATGAGGTTGCCGCTCAGCTCGGGGCCGGCGGGCGGCTTGTCCGAGCCCGCGGGAGAGCTGGTCTCGTTCGCGGCGCAGCCCGCGAGAGCGATGGCGGCGACGACGCCGATGGCGCCGATGCGAGCGATGCGGGAGATCTTCACTGTGGATCCGTTCGGTCGAGGGACGGTGTCTTGCCCGGTGCAGGGCACACAGTGACGTTAGGAGCCCCGGCTAACGGGACTCTCGCTCTCAGGTGAACGGAAGGTGAACAGGTCTCCGCCCTTCACTTCGACTCGCTGGCGCTCGCTCAGTACAAGCGACGGGCTCAGGGACCCACCTGTCCGGGGCGCTGAGCCCGTCGACGCGTCAGACCTTGGGCGTGTGAGTCTCGATCGAGATGATCCCGGAGCCCGGATTGGTGGCCGACAGGTGCACCACCGAGAAGGCGGCGACCTCCAGGCTGCTGGCACTGTCGACGTAGGAGCCGTGCATGGTGCCCGTGGCCAGCGCCAGCTCGGAGAGGATGCCCGGCAGCACAGGGCCGTGGCTGCACAGCACGGCCGGCTTGCGCGCGCGCACGCGTCGACCCACGACCGCGCGAATGTCGCCGGTGCCCTCCTCCCAGGCGTCCTGGCTGATCTTCGCGGTGACCTTGACCGGATGCCCGAGCTTGCGGCCCAGCGGAGCCACGGTCTGCAGGCAGCGCACCGCGTCGCTGGAGACGATGCGCTTCACTCCGAACGCGCGCAGCGGCGCGACGATGGCGGATGCCTGGCGCTGGCCGCGATCGGTGAGTGGACGGGTGGCATCCGAGCCCTCCCAGTCCGAGCGGGCGACGGCCTTGCCGTGCCGCAGCGCGATCAGCGGGAAGGTGCGCAGCACGCCGTCCTCGACCAGGCGGGCGAAGTTGTCGATGATCTCGACGTCGACGGGGTAGCTCAGGTGCGAGCGGGCCTTCTTCAGGCTCACCCATTCGACGCCGGAGATCTCGCTGTTGGGCACGAAGCTGGAGGCCCGGATGGCGGCATCCGTCGCCTCCGCGGCCCAGTAGTGCACGACCTTCTGCCTCTTGGGGCGCATCCAGTACCTGCTCACGCCCACCGGCACGCCCAGGTGCACCTTGATGCCGGTCTCCTCGTGCACCTCGCGCACCGCGGTCTGAGCGAGCATCTCGCCGGGGTCGACCTTGCCCTTGGGCAGGGTGACGTCGCGGTACTTGGTGCGGTGGATCAGCAGGATGCGCAGCTTGTCCTCGACGATGCGCCACACCACGGCGCCGGCCGCGAAGACCGCGGTGTCGGTCATCGAACCGTGCGCTTGCGTCGGCGGCCCTGGACGGCTGTCATCGTGCGATCCTGCAGGTCGACGAGCGGCTCACCGCCGGCATCCGCATTCCGCGCCCACACGCCGTCCCCGGTGAGGTGCCACGAGTTCGTCCCGGGGTCCATCGCCAGGTCGAACAGTGCGTGCAGCTCCTGGATGTGGTCCGGCGACGAGAGCCGCACCAGCGCCTCGACGCGCCGATCCAGGTTGCGGTGCATCATGTCAGCGCTGCCGATGTACACGATCGGGTCGCCGTCATTGTCGAACGCGAAGATGCGGGAGTGCTCCAGGTATCGGCCCAGGATGCTGCGCACCGTGATGTTGTCGCTGACGCCGGGCAGGTCGCCGCGCAGGCTGCAGATGCCGCGCACCCACACCTCCACCTTCACACCCGCCATGCTCGCGCGGTACAGCGCGTCGATGATCTGCTCGTCGACCATCGAGTTGACCTTGATGCGCACCCGGGCGGGCTTGCCCTCCACAGCGTTGCGGCGCTCCTGCTCGATGAGCCGGAGCAGGCCCTTGCGCAAGTATCGGGGAGCCACCAGCAGCCGCTTGAACTTCTTCTCGATGGCGTAGCCGCTGAGTTCGTTGAACAGGCGGGTGAGGTCCCTGCCCACCTGGGGGTCGGCGGTGAACAGCCCGAAGTCCTCGTAGATGCGGCTGGTCTTGGGGTTGTAGTTGCCTGTTCCCACGTGCGAGTAGCTGCGCAGCACGCCGTCCTCCTCGCGGATGACCAGCGCCAGCTTGCAGTGCGTCTTCAGCCCGACCAGGCCGTACACCACGTGCACGCCGGCCTTCTCGAGCTTGCGCGCCCACACGATGTTGTTGGCCTCGTCGAACCGCGCCTTCACCTCCACCAGCGCCAGCACCTGCTTGCCCGCCTCGGCGGCGTCGATGAGCGCCTGCACGATGGGGCTGTCGCCCGAGGTGCGGTAGAGGGTGAGCTTGATGGCCAGCACCTGCGGGTCGCGAGCGGCCTGATCCAGGAACGCCTGCACGCTGGTGGCGAACGACTCGTAGGGGTGGTGCACCAGCACGTCGGCGCGGCGGATCGAGGTGAACACGTCAGCGCGCTCATTGCTGTCGCCGGGCTGGAATGCCACCGCGGTGGTGGGCAGATGCGGCGGGTAGCGCAGGTCGGGCCGGTCGACGCGGGCCAGGCCGAACAGCCCGCGCAGGTCGAGGGGACCGGGGAGCCGGTAGACCTCCTGGTCGGTGATGTCGAGCTCCTTGATAAGCAGCTCGAGCGTCACGTCGTCCATGTCGTCGGTGATCTCCAGCCGGATCGGCGGGCCGAACCGGCGGCGCAGCAGCTCGGCCTCCAGCGCCTGGATGAGGTTCTCGGACTCATCCTCCTCGATCTCCACGTCCTCGTTGCGGGTGAGGCGGAAGGCGTGGTGGTCGAGCACCTCCATGCCGGGGAACAGGTCGTCGAGGTGGTTGGCGATGAGCTCCTCGAGCCGGATGAAGCGCAGGATCTCGCCCCGGCCCGGCACCTCCACGAAGCGCGGAAGCATCGGCGGTACCTTCAGGCGCGCGAAGTCCTGCCGCCCGGTGCGGGCGTTGCGGATGCGGATGGCGAGGTTCAGCGACAGGCCCGAGATGTACGGGAACGGATGCGCCGGGTCCACGGCCAGCGGCATGAGCACCGGGAACACCTGCGCCTGGAAGTACTCGCCGAGGGCATCCCGCTCGGCATCCGTCAGATCCCCCCATTCGGTGATCTCGATCCCGGCATCCGCCAGCGCGGGCTTGACCTGGTTCGTCCACACGTCGGCGTGGCGCAGCTGCAGTGCGTGCGCCTCGGCGGAGATGTCGGAGAGCACGTCGGCCGGCGCCCGGCCGACATTGGTGGGGACGGCGAGGCCGGTGAGGATGCGGCGCTTGAGGCCCGCGACGCGCACCATGAAGAACTCGTCGAGGTTGCTGGCGAAGATGGCCAGGAAGTTCGCCCGTTCCAGCTCCGGCAGCGATGGATCCTCGGCCAGCTCCAGCACGCGCTGGTTGAACGCCAGCCAGCTCAGCTCGCGGTCGTGATAGCGGTGGTCGGGCAGTTCGGCATCCGGCACCTCGTGCGCATCGAAGTCATCGTCCTCGGCATCCCCGAGCCCGGCGTCGGCAAGATCGGTGTCCATCATGGGGTACATCTTTGCACCCGCGGGTTGCGGACGGGTGGACTCAGTCGTCCTGCCGGTGGTCCTCGTCGTGAAGATTGAACCGGTAGCCCACGTTGCGCACGGTGCCGATGATCTGCTCCGCGTCGCCGAGCTTGGCGCGCAGCCGCCGCACGTGCACGTCGACCGTTCGGGTGCCCCCGAAGTAGTCGTACCCCCAGACATCGCTCAGCAGCTGCTCGCGGGTGAACACCCGGGACGGGTGGGTGGCCAGGAAGTGCAGCAGCTGGAACTCCTTGTAGGTCAGGTCCAGCGGGCGTCCGTGCAGCTTGGCGGAGTAGGACTGCTCGTCGATGGTGATCCCGGAAGCCTGCACGCGGGTGGGCTCGGCATCCGCTGCTCGAGCCAGCACCAGGCGCAGCCGCGCGTCGATCTCGGCGGGGCCGGCACCCGCGAGGATCACGTCGTCGAAGCCCCAGTCGGCGGACACCGCGCTGAGGCCGCCCTCGGTGACCACCAGCAGCACCGGTGCCTCGACGGCCGCGGTGTGGAGCAGCCGGCAGGCCGCACGGGCGGCGACCAGGTCCGCTCTCGCATCGACGAGGATGACGTCGGCGTCGGGCAGGGCCATCAGGTGGCCGGGGTCGGACGGATGCCGGCGGACGCCGTGCGCGAGCAGTCCGAGCGCGGGCAGCATCGCCTCCGCGTCGGGTGCGGAGCTGAGCGCGAGCAGCTGGGCCACGGGTCGAGCTTACTTCGCGGCTCCCGGACGTCTCACTTCGAGTCGCCGGGCAGGATCAGTACGATGGGGGCATGTCGGAACCGGCCCTCGCACCGCGCAACGCGTTCCACGGCGTGATCGCCGTGTGGATCGTGTCGCTGGCCGTGTCCGTCGCGGTGGGGATCGTGCTGCCCGAGGGCGAGCGCATGACCTGGCTCGTGATCGCGTTCGGGCTCGTGGTGCTGCTGGCGTTCGGCGTGCAGCTGGCGTACGGCCGGGCGCAGGGCTTCATCGTCCGGGTGGCGGGGAGCGTCGTGGGCGCGCTGATCGTGATGGGGATCGTCTCGGGCGTGTTCGGCCTGTCGGCCCTGGCCGCGGTCGTCTGAGAGCGGTCGCCGGCCTCAGTCGCCGGCCTGTGCGGCGCGAGCATCCGGTGCCGCGACCGACTAGAGTGGAGGGCATGGATCCCGTCGCGCTCGAATTCTTCTTCCTCGGTCTGCTGGGACTGGCGAGCCTTGCGATCGCCTTCGTCGCCGGCGTCGTGCTCGTCAACCTGTTCCGCGGCCAGCGCTGATCAGACCTCTGTCGTGATCGACCTCCCGACCGATCTTCCCGCCGACCTCGCGCCGCTGTCGTGGTTGCTGGGGGTCTGGGAGGGCACCGGTGTCATCGAGTACTCTGCGGGTGAGCAGCGCTTCCAGGGCGAGTTCTCGCACCGCGTCAGCTTCAGCCATGACGGCGGGCCGTTCCTGAACTATGCCGCCACGGCATCCTTCCTCGGCGAGGGGGGTGCGGACGAGCCGGTGCAGCTGCTGGCGGAGACCGGCTTCTGGCGCCTTGCGCGCCTGCGCACCGATGCCGACCCCGGCCCTGCTCTGCTGCCGCCGGTGGCCGCAGGCCCGGTGCGCACGGTGGACGACGTCGAGGCGCTGCGCACCGACGACGGCTTCCCGATCGAGGTGTCGGTCGCTCACTCCGACGGCACGCTCGAGCTGTACCTGGGGCGCATCGCCGGCCCGCGCATCGACATCGCGACGGATGCCGTGGTGCGCCCTGCCGGTGCTGCGCACCGGCAGTACAGTGCCGCCAGCCGCATGTACGGACTGGTGGACGGGCATCTGCTGTGGGCCTGGGACATCACCGCGCTCGGCGAGAAGCTGAAGTCGCACGCCTCCGCGCGTCTGGCGAGGGTCTGAGATGTCCGCGTTCGGCTCGCTTGCAGGGGGCATCCGCGACGGCGACCTCTTCATGCACTTCGGCAACCCGCTCGTCGAGCAGCGTGCCCTGGTCTCGGGCGCGGCACTCGCGCCGCTGGGCGACCGCGTGCTCATCGAGGTCGCCGGCGAGGACCGGCTGACCTGGCTGAACTCGTTCACCTCGCAGGCGCTCACGCGGTTGCGCGCGGGCGAGAGCACCGAACTGCTGATCCTCGACCCGCAGGGGCACGTCGAGCACGCCGCAGGGGTGCTCGAGGACGGCGCATCCGCATGGCTGTTCGCGGATGCGGGTGATGCCGAGCCGCTGGTGGCCTGGCTGAAGCGCATGGTCTTCCGCTCCCGCGTCGCCGTCACCGTGCACGAGGACGCCCGTCTGGTCGGATTCTTCGCCGGGGGCGATGCCGAGGGCCGCATCACGGCATCCGCTCCGCACGATGTGCCGCTCATCTGGCGCGACCCGTGGCGCGAGATCCAGCCCGGCGGACACCAGTACTCGCTCTCCGACGGACATCCCGCCGCGGACTACGCCTGGAGCATCGCGGTGCTCGACGACGCCTCTCGACTCACCGGGCCGTTCGCCGGTGCGCTCGCCGCCGAGGCGCTGCGCGTGGCGGCCTGGCGTCCGCGCTGGTCGCACGAGGTGGACGAGCGCAGCATCCCGCACGAATCCGACTGGATCCGCACCGCAGTGCACCTGAACAAGGGTTGCTACCGCGGGCAGGAGACGGTCGCGAAGGTGCACAATCTCGGGCATCCGCCGCGCCGCCTGGCCGCGCTGTCGCTGGACGGCAGCGATGTCATCCTGCCTGTCGCAGGCGACCTCGTGTTCGCGGGCGATGCCGAGGTCGGTCACGTGACCTCGGTGGCCATGCACTACGAGGACGGCCCGATCGCGCTGGCGATCCTGTCACGCCGTGCGCCTGTCGGCGACCTGATCGTGCGCACCGAGGGCGGAGACATCTCGGCCGCTCAGCAGGTGATCGTCCCGGCGGATGCCGGTGCCACCGCCGACGTCCCCCGCCTGACGCGCCTGTCCCGACGCCCCACCGCCGAGGACCCCCGCCACTCGAACTGAGCGCGCGTTCTGAGTCCTGGCCTCCATGACCGGGGCTCCCGGCCCGGCCCCCTGAGCCTGTCGAAGGGTCGGCCGGTGACGGACCGCCGACGTGCAACGCGTCGCCCGCTGGACCACCGCGCAGTCCTGCGTTCACCAGCGACTCGCTACGCGTGCGTTCAGGATGCGGGGGCGACTGTCGTCCAGGGGACTGTCAGCTCGCCCAGGCGCCAGCGGGACTTGGAGCCCTGCACGGGGATGCCCTGCGCCTTGAGGGCTGCGACCGTGGCCAGCCAGCGCTGCACCGGACCGAACGTGGAGAGCGGGGCTGCGTGGTCCCACTCGCGATCCAGCGCGACGAGAAGGTCGTGGACGCGCTCGCCGGGGACGTTGCGGTGGATGAGAGCCTTGGGCAGGCGTTCGGCGACGACACTCGGATGCTCGAGGTCGGCCAGCCGCAGGGCGATGGTGAATCGCACGGGCACGCCGCCGGGCGGCACGTCGACCCAGCTGGCCACGCGACCGATCTCGTTGCAGGTGCCCTCGATCAGCAGTCCGCCCGGCGCGAGGCGCGAGGCCACGCGCATCCACGCGTCGGCGACATCGGACTCGTCGTACTGCCGCAGCACGTTCATGGCGCGGATGATCGCCGGCCGGCGTGCGCCCGGGAGCGGCACCTCGAACCCGCCGCGGGCGAACGACACCGACAGGTCGGCCGCGAAGGGCGTGCGACCGGCGCGCACCTCCTCGAGCTGCGTCTGCGCCGTGGCCACGCGCGCGGGATCCAGCTCGAGGCCGATCACCTCGGCATCCGCTCTCTTCCGCCGCAGCCGCTGCGCGAGCTCGAACGCGGTGACTCCGCTGGCGCCGAACCCCAGGTCGATCACGAGCGGATCGGATGCCGTCCGGAACGCCTCGGATGCTGCGATCCACCGGTCGTTCCTCCGCAGCCGGTTCGTCCCGGTCGTCCCCCGCGTGGGCTGTCCGACCGGTCCCGCTGCTCCCATACCCCCATTCTTCCCCACACCCCCACCAGAGTGCCGAGTCATCCCCCGGATAGTCGAACCAGCACACGGAGCTGAGGGCGAAGTGACCTTCCCGGAGCGAGCATCGGGGAGGGACCCGCGAAGCGGGAGGGGCACCCGCTCTGCGAGCGAAGGGAAGGTCGCGCAGCCCGCCCCGTCCAGAGTCACGGAGCCCGACCCACGGAATCGGAAAAGCTAGGCTGAGAATCATGACTCGAACCCTGATCCTGCTCCGCCACGGCCAGAGCGAATGGAACCACCTCAACCTCTTCACGGGCTGGGTCGATGTCCGCCTGACCGAGCAGGGCAAGGCCGAGGCGCGCCGCGGCGGCGAGCTGCTGGCCGAGTCCGGCATCCTGCCCGACGTGCTGCACACCTCGGTGCTCAGCCGCGCGATCCAGACGGCGAACATCGCGCTGGATGCGGCCGATCGGCTGTGGATCCCGGTGACCCGCTCCTGGCGCCTGAACGAGCGGCACTACGGCGCGCTGCAGGGCAAGGACAAGGCGCAGACGCTGGAGGAGTTCGGCCAGGAGCAGTTCATGCTGTGGCGTCGCTCGTTCGACGTGCCGCCGCCCCTGCTGGACGACGCCAGCGAGTTCAGCCAGGTGAACGATCCGCGCTACGCGGGCATCGACGGCGAGATCCCGCGCACCGAGTCGCTCAAGCTCGTGATCGACCGCCTGCTGCCGTACTGGGAGTCCGCGATCGTCCCCGACCTCGAGGCGGGGAAGACGGTGCTGGTCACTGCGCACGGCAATTCGCTGCGCGGCCTGGTCAAGCACCTCGAGGGCATCAGCGACGAGGACATCGCGAGCCTGAACATCCCCACCGGCATCCCGCTGGTGTACCAGCTCGACGAGAACAACGCGCCCACCGGCCCCGGCCGCTACCTCGACCCCGAGGCCGCCGCGGCCGGCGCCGCCGCGGTCGCCGCGCAGGGCAAGAAGTAGACGCGCCGACACCCCCACTTCGCGCCGAGACCCCTACCTGCGGGCAGCTGCAAGCAGGGGTCTCGGTGATGAGTAGGGGCCTCGGCGAGAGGCAGGGGTCTCTGCGAGGGAGGGTCAGGCCTCCGGAGACTGGGTATCGGCGGCCAGGGCGGCTTGCGCGATGTCGTCCTCGTCCACGGCCCAGTCGCCGGTGGCGAGATAGACGACCTTCTTCGCGACGGCGACGGCGTGATCGGCGAAGCGCTCGTGATAGCGGCTGGCCAGCGTGGCGTCGACGGTCGCGGTGGCCTCGCCCTTCCAATTGTCGCTGAGCACCTTCTCGAACACGTTGGCGTGCAGCTCGTCCACGTCGTCGTCGGCGTTGCGGATGGCGTCGGCGAAGCGCAGGTCCTGCGTGAGCAGCAGCTGCGCGAGGGTGCGGGCGATCTCGACGTCCAGTTCGCCCATGCGGCGGAACGTGCCCTTCAGGCCCTTGGGGATCGCGCGCTCGGGGAAGCGCAGACGGGCCAGCTGGGCGATGTGCTCGGCCATGTCGCCCATGCGCTCCAGCGACGCGCTCACGCGCAGCGCCGTGATGACGATGCGCAGGTCGCGGGCCACGGGCTGCTGGCGGGCGAGGATCTCGATGGCCTGCTCGTCCAGCGCCACCGCGAGCTCGTCGATCAGGGCGTCGTTCGCGATGACCTCCTCGGCCAGCGCGACGTCGCTGGACGCGAACGCCGTGGTGGCCTTCTCGATCGCATCCGAGACGAGGTCCGCGATCTGCGCCAGGCGGGACTGCAGCTCCTCGAGGGACTGGTGGAAGACTTCGCGCATGTCGGCGCAACCTTTCGTCAGGGGCGGGCATGGATGCCGCACGGGCACGCGCGGACGCGAGCCGGGCTCGATCATCGCCGTCGAAGGTTAACGAATGGTGTCTCGATCGCGAATACTCCCCTCACCGGGGTATGAAGCCGCACTGAACGGCGGATGCGCGCCCGGTGTGCCCCTACGCTGGAGGCATGCCCGCACCCCAGCTCGCGCTGTTCGCGCTCGCCATCGGCGTCGTCATCGGCGCGGGCGTGGTGATGCTGGTGACCTGGGCGTACCGCGTGCGCGCGCAGTCCGTGCAGGAGACCTCCGCCGCGATCCCCGCGGGCATGACCCAGGTGCTGGAGGGCATGGACGACGCCGCGGCGGTGCTGTCGGCATCCGGTCTGGTGGTCGCGGCGACCCGCGCCGCCGCGCGCTTCGACATCAGCGTCGGCACGGTGCTCGAGAACCCCGAGCTGCGCAGACTGGTGCGCGGCGTGCGGGATCGCGGCGTCAGCTCGACCGAGGCGCTGCGCATCACCTCCCGCGCCACGCTGGACCCCCGCATGGTCTCCGCGCGAGCCAGCGTCGTCGGCCCGCGGCTGACTCTGCTCATCATCCGCGACGTCACCGAGCGTGAGCGCCTCGACCAGATGCGCACGGACTTCGTCTCCAACACCAGTCACGAGCTGAAGACGCCGGTCGCGTCGGTGAGCCTGCTGGCCGAGGCCATCGAGTCCGCCGCCGACGACCCCGACCAGGTGCGCAGGTTCGCCGGCCGCATCACGGCCGAGGCCGAGCGGCTGGCCGAGCTCACGAGCCGCATCATGAGCCTGTCCCGGCTGCAGGCCGCCGAGGGCATGGCCCAGGCGGAGCCGGTCTCCATCGACGAGGTCGTCCGCGCATCCGTCGAGGCGCATGCCGTGCAGGCCGACTCCGCCGGTGTCGAACTCACCCGGGGCGGCGACCGCGGAGCATGGGTGCGTGGCGAGTCCCAGGTGCTCGTCGAGGCGGTGGGCAACCTGCTGGCCAACGCGATCGCCTACTCGCCGCGCGGATCGCGCGTGGGCGTGGGCGTGAAGCTCGACGGCGACGTCGTCGAGATCGCCGTCGCCGACCAGGGCATCGGCATCTCCAAGACCGATCGCGACCGCATCTTCGAGCGGTTCTACCGTGCCGACGAGGCGCGCTCGCGCGGCACCGGCGGCACCGGACTCGGCCTCTCGATCGTCAAGCACGCCACCCAGCGCCACGGCGGCGAGGTGCTGCTGTGGTCGCGTCCCGGCAAAGGATCGACGTTCACCATGCGCCTGCCCCGGATCGACGCGCCGGATGCCGGTGGCAAGGCCTCCAAGAGGCGCAAGAAGAAGCACGGGAAGAAGGCGGCCGGCGCGCGCACCCGCAGGGATGGCGCGCGCCGTGACGCCGCCGGGAACGGAGACACCGCATGACCCGCATCCTGCTCGTCGAGGATGAGCCCGACCTGGCCGACCCGCTGGCGTATCTGCTGCGCCGAGAGGGGTACGAGGTGGAGATCGGCGAGGACGGGCCGGGGGCGCTCGCGGCGTTCCGCGAGCGCGGCGCCGACATCATCCTGCTCGATCTGATGCTGCCCGGCATGCCGGGCACCGAGGTGTGCCGCCAGGTGCGGCAGACCTCCTCCGTCCCCATCATCATGCTCACAGCGAAGGACTCCGAGGTGGACATCGTCGTGGGGCTGGAGCTGGGCGCCGACGATTACATCACCAAGCCCTACTCATCGCGTGAGCTGTTGGCGCGCATGCGCGCCGTGCTGCGCCGTGCGGCGCAGGCGGAGGCCGAGTTGGATGAGCGCGTGCTGAGCAGCGGACGGGTGCGGCTGGACATCGACCGGCACGCCGTGTCGGTCGACGGCGGCGAGATCAGCATCCCGTTGAAGGAGTTCGAACTGCTCGAGGTGCTCATGCGCAACGCCGGCCGCGTGCTCACCCGCGGTCAGCTCATCGACCGGGTGTGGGGGAGCGACTACTTCGGCGACACCAAGACGCTGGACGTGCACATCAAGCGCATCCGCTCCCGCATCGAGAAGGACCCCGGCCACCCCGTGATGCTGGTGACGGTGCGCGGGCTGGGGTACCGCTTCGAGGCCTGAGGGGCTTCGCCCCGGAATGCGGAAGAGGCCGGTCCCTGCGGGCCGGCCTCTTGCCGTGGAGTCTGGAGTCCTCTCAGGACGCGGGCGTCGCAGTGGGAGTCGGCGTGCTGGTGGGCTCGAGAGTCGGCTTCGGCGAGGGCACCAGGTCCTTGTAGAACGGCTCGGTGCCGTCGAGCACGGGGATCTTCACGGGTTCGGCGTCGTCGCCGCCGGACTGGAACAGCACCTCGACCGTGGCGCCGGGCTTGACGTCCAGGCCCTCGATGAGCAGCGGCTCCTCGTCGGCGCCGAGGCTGACGCGCTCGCCGGCCGGGACGCGCACGGTGAACTGGTGGCCCTTGACGTCGATGGAGACGGACGCCCCCTTGTCGCTCTCGTTGATGAGGGCTGCGACGAGGTTGCCGTCCGAGCCGTCGTCGGTGGCGACGACCAGCGCGTTGCGCACGACCACGGGGCCGCCCGTCGAAGGGACGTTCACGCCGTCGCTGACCGCGGAGATGTGCGCGGTGTCCTGCGGGGTCATGAACGTGCAGCCCGCAGTGCCGAGCATGACGGCTGCGCCGAGCGCGACGGCGGCGATGAGACGCGGAGCGATGGACGCAGCAGAGCGCGAGTTCACGGATCCTCCTGATATGCGACGGGTGTCCTGCTCAAGTGTAGTGGGTTCGGGGTGCTCTCACGGGACGGAGACCGCAGCGGGGGCGCGTCGGCGCGAACCTTAGTGCATAACTCCTGTGGTATTCTGGAGATTGCCGAAAGGACACGTTTTTATGCTTTTTGAGGTTGGCGAAACCGTCGTCTATCCGCACCACGGGGCTGCGACGATCATCGAGGTCAAGGACCGCGTGATCAAGGGGGAGACGAAGAAGTATCTGAAGCTGAACGTCACGCAGGGAGACCTCATCATCGAGGTGCCCGCTGAGAATGTCGACCTGGTCGGCGTTCGCGACGTCATCGGCCAGGAAGGGCTCGACCACGTCTTCGAGGTGCTGCGCGCCCCCTTCACCGAGGAGCCGACCAACTGGTCGCGCCGCTACAAGGCGAACCTCGAGAAGCTGGCGTCGGGGGACGTCATCAAGGTCAGCGAGGTCGTCCGCGACCTGTGGCGCCGCGATCAGGATCGCGGACTGTCGGCCGGTGAGAAGCGGATGCTGGCGAAGGCCCGCCAGATCCTCGTCTCCGAGCTCGCGCTCGCTGAGAAGATCGACGAGGACAAGGCCGGCGAGCTGCTCGACGAGGTGCTCGCCTCCTGAGCGCACCGCGTTCCAGGCCGGATTTCGAATGAGGGCGGATGCTGCGGCATCCGCCCTCATTCGCGTCTGCGGGCCCTCGGGGCTGCACGGTACCGTGAGAACGTGACAGCATCCACCACAGCGATCATCGTCGTCGCCGCCGGATCCGGCACGAGGCTCGGTGCCGGCATCCCCAAGGCGCTCGTCGATCTGGACGGCCGGTCGGTGCTGCGGCACGCGCTGGACGGCGTGTTCGCCGCAGCGCCCATGCAGGTGATCGTGGTCGCCCCGGCCGGGCACGAGCAGAACGTGCTGGCCGAGGTCGTGGATGCCGCCGGGGACCGCGCTCCTTCCGCGCGCGTGGTCACCGGCGGTGCGACCAGGCAGCTGTCGGTCGCGGCGGGACTTGCGGCGCTGGATGCCGGCATCCGCACCGTGCTCGTGCACGATGCCGCCCGCGCTCTCACCCCTCCGGCCCAGATCGACGCTGTCGCGGATGCGGTGACGGATGCGGGAATCCTCCCCGTGCTGCCGGTCGTGGACACGCTCAAGCGCGTGGACGGCGATGCCGTCGTCGCGGCGGTGGACCGCTCCGTGCTGGCGGCGGCCCAGACGCCTCAGGGATTCCCTCGTCAGGCATTGGACGCGGCGTACGCGCGGGCGCTCGCGGCGGCGGACGAGCACACTGACGACGCTGCGCTGTTCGCCGCGGCCGGGGGAGAGGTGCGCAGCATTCCCGGCTCAGAGCGCGCGTTCAAGATCACCACCCCCGCGGATCTGCAGCGCGCGCGCACGCTGCTGGCGCCTGCGCCCGGGGTGCCGAGGATCGGAATCGGCACCGACGTGCACGCTTTCGGCGGCGAGGGGAATCTGTGGCTGGCGGGCCTGGAGTGGCCCGGCGAGCAGCCGCTGTCGGGGCACTCCGACGGAGACGCCGTCGCGCACGCGATCGTCGACGCCCTGCTGGGCGCGGCGGGCCTCGGCGACATCGGAGCGCACTTCGGCACCGCGCACCCCGAGTACGCCGACGCGCACGCCCCTGTGTTCCTGGGTCGAACCGCGCGGATGCTGGCGGATGCCGGCTTCACGATCGGCAATGTGTCCGTGCAGTTCCAGGGCAACCGCCCGCGCTTCTCCGCCCGTCGCGTCGAGGCCGAGCTGGCCCTCTCGCAGGCCCTGGGCGGGGCATCCGTCTCGGTCTCGGCGACCACCACCGACGGACTGGGATTCCCCGGCCGCGGCGAGGGCATCGCGGTCACCGCCGTCGCGCTGCTGCTGCCGCAGGGCTGAGCGCGCAACTGCCAGGCACGCCGGACGTCGCCCCGGTAGTCTTGTGCAGTGACGATCCGCCTGTATGACACCCGCGCACAGCTGCTGCGCGACTTCGTTCCGCTCGATTCCTCGAACGTGACGATGTACGTCTGCGGACCCACCGTGCAGTCCGGCCCGCACATCGGGCACGTCCGCGCTGCGCTGAGCTTCGACATCCTGCGCCGCTGGCTGGCGCACCGCTTCGGGCGCGTGACCTTCGTGCGCAACGTCACCGACATCGACGACAAGATCCTCGCGAACGCCACCGACGCCGAGCCGTGGTGGGCGTTGGCGTACCGGATGGAGAAGGAGTTCACCGCGGCGTATGCCGCCGTCGGCATCCTTCCCCCCACCTACGAGCCGCGCGCGACCGGGTTCATCCCGCAGATGCACGCGCTGATCGCCGAGCTCGTCGAGCGCGGACACGCCTACGCGGCACCCGACGGCTCGGGCGATGTGTACTTCGACGTGCGCTCCTGGCCCGATTACGGGTCGCTCACGCATCAGGGCGTCGATGCCATGGAGCCGGCTGCCGACGCGGATCCGCGCGGCAAGCGCAACCCGCAGGACTTCGCCCTGTGGAAGGGCGCCAAGGCCGACGAGCCTGCGGATGCGGTGTGGCCGTCGCCCTGGGGCGCCGGGCGCCCCGGCTGGCATCTCGAGTGCTCGGCCATGTCCAAGCGCTATCTCGGCGCGGAGTTCGACATCCACGGCGGCGGCCTCGACCTGCGCTTCCCGCACCACGAGAATGAGCTCGCCCAGTCCACCGCCGCCGGAGACGGCTTCGCACGGTACTGGGTGCACAACGGTCTCGTGACCGTCGGCGGGCAGAAGATGTCCAAGTCGCTGGGCAACTTCACCCTGGCATCCGACTTCCTCGAGGGCGTGGATCCGCTGGTGGCGCGCTACGCGCTGGCCGCCGCGCACTACCGCTCGAGTCTGGACCTCGGCGAGTCGACGCTGGCGGAGGCGGAGGCGGCGCTCGGCCGCATTCGCGGGTTCGTGGAGCGCGCGCAGCGCTCGGGCGACGACCTCGGTGCGGGTGCCGTGCCGGAGGCCTTCGCCGCCGCGATGGACGACGATCTGGGCGTGCCGCAGGCACTGGCCGTGCTGCATGAGACCGTGCGTGCGGGCAACGCCGCGCTGGACCGCGGTGATGCGCACGGCGCGCGCCAGGCGCTCGCCGAGGTGACTGCCATGACGGCCGTGCTCGGCATCGACGAGATCCCGGGGGCAGGCGTGGGCGGGGACGCCGATGCGGCAGCATCCGCTCTGGACGCGCTCGTGCAGACGATGATCGACCAGCGCTCGCAGGCGCGCGCTGACAAGGACTGGGCCGGGGCAGATCGCATCCGCGATGCGATCGCCGCAGCGGGAATCACTCTGGAGGACACTCCGGACGGAACGCATTGGAGTATCGATGGCTAAGCCTGGCCGCCCCGGAGCGGGCAACAGCAAGAAGAAGGGCGCCTCGAAGGGCACCGGCGGCCTCGGCCGCAAGGCGCTCGAGGGTCGTGGCCCCACGCCGAAGGCGGAGGACCGCAGCTGGCACGTCGCCGGCAAGCGCAAGGCCGCCCAGGATCGCTATGCCGCAGCCGGCGGCAAGGGCCGGCCCGGTGGTTCGCGGTCGCAGTCGAACATGAACAGGTCCGCGCGCGGCTCGAAGTCCTCCGACGACACCGAGACCGTCACCGGGCGCAATTCCGTGCTCGAGGCACTGCGCACCAAGATCCCGGCGACGGCGTTCTACATCGCCCAGCGCGTGGAGATGGACGACCGCGTCAAGGAGATGCTGGCCATCGTGCGGCACCGCGAGATACCCATGATGGAGGTCACCCGCCAGGAGCTGGACCGCATGGCCGGTTTCGACGGCGTTCACCAGGGCGTCGCGCTGAAGGTGCCGCCGTACGAGTACGCGCACCCGCAGGATCTGCTGGAGAAGGTGATCGACCGCGGCGAGACTCCGCTGTTCGTGGCGCTGGACGGCATCACCGACCCGCGCAATCTCGGCGCCATCATCCGCTCCACGGCCGCGTTCGGCGGGCACGGCATCATCCTGCCGCAGCGCCGCTCCGCGAGCGTCAACTCCGCGGCGTGGAAGACCAGCGCCGGCGCCGCCGCGCGTCTGCCCGTCGCGCTGGCCTCCAACCTGACCTCGCTGCTGAAGGAGTTCAAGAAGCAGGGCGTGTTCGTGCTGGGTATGGACGGCCACGGGGATGTCATGCTGCCGGAGCTGCAGCTCGCCGATCGTCCCGTGGTGATCGTGATCGGGTCCGAGGGCAAGGGCCTCTCGCGCCTGGTCGCGGAGACCTGCGACCAGATCGTGTCGATCCCGATCTCGGCGGCCACCGAATCGCTGAACGCCGGGATTGCGGCATCCGTCGCGCTGTACCAGGTGTCCACGGTTCGCAGCCAGCGGGAATAAGTCCCAGCGGTCCAGCCTTGTTCCTGACGGACTCACCCGCAGAACCGGAAGGAACGCACATGGCTCGCATCGTCGTCATCGGAGGAACCGGCTACGCCGGCGCGCACATCGCCCGTGAGGCGGCGGCACGCGGCAACGAGGTCGTCGTGATCTCGCGGAACGCCCCCGACGCTCTCGTCGACGGCGTGCAGTACGTGCAGGGATCCGTTCTCGACCTGGACTCGCTCGGCGACGTGTTCGACCGGGCGGATGCCGTGGTGTCGTCTCTCTCGCCGCGCGGCGACATGACCGACAAGGTGCTCGACGCGCTCCGCGGCCTGATCGAGAAGCTGTCGGGCACGACGACGCGACTCGGCGTGGTCGGCGGTGCTGGAGGAAGCCTGGTCGCACCGGGTGGTCCCCGACTGTTCGATACGGGCTTCCCCGAGGAGTACAAGCACGAGGCGCAGGTCGGCATCGACTCGCTCGAGCTGCTCCAGGGCACGGATGATCTGGACTGGTTCTTCATCCACCCTGCCGAGGTCTTCGGTCCGTGGGCCGAGGGCGAGCGCACCGGCTCCTACCGCGACGGCGGCGACGTGCTCGTGCGCGCAGCCGACGGCAGCTCCACGATCTCGGGGGCGGACTTCGCGATCGCCGTCATCGATGAGATCGAGGCGCCCCAGCACCGCCGCGACCGCTTCGCCGTCGGGTACTGAGTTCTGCGCCCCTGGGGCGAGTATCATCAGAGCGCGTAATGGATCGAGGGTACCCGCGTCTCTTCACCTAGGGGGGCGTTCCAGGTCATGCGAGCGCCCTCATCGGGAGTCGTCGTGCCGCCACACGGATGGCCGACCGGTCAGGAGGGGATGTGCGCATGGGAAGTTCATCGATCGCAACACGCTGGAAGCGTGCCGCAGCAGTGCTGGCAGTGGTCGTGGCGACGGTCGTGCCCGCCGCAGCCGCCGCTGCCGCTGAAGCGCAGCCGGGAGCGGCGGTCTGGGTCGGCGCGAACGCGGGATACGCCGGCGCCGGTTATCACGACGTGTATCTTCAGGCTCCCTCGGATCCGCAGAACCCGGGGATCGCGGACTTCGGCGCCTACTGCATCGAGCATCAGGTCGATGCCAGGCCGAACGCGAGCGCCATCCTCGGGGATCCGTCGAGCTTCCTCGGCAGCAACCTCTATGCAGATCCCGTCGTGCAGGCGAAGGTCGCCTGGGTGATCTCCCACTCCTACCCGGCCATCGGCCTGACCGAGCTCGCCGATGACGCCGGCGTACCGAGCCTCACGGTGGAGGAAGCCACGCAGGCCACGCAGTACGCGATCTGGCGGTACACCGACGTGGGCTACGACGCCGACTGGGCCGAATGGGTGAGTCCGAACTCGGAGAGCACGTACTGGTATCTGCTCGCGGGCGCCAACGCCGACACCGCCGCAACACCACCGCCGGCAGCCGCATCGATCGCCGTCTCGGTCGCCGCGCCGACGAGTGCGGGGACCGCGGGCACGCTCTACGGTCCGTTCACCGTATCCACGAATCAGGCGACCGCGCGTGTCACGACCACCTCGGCGAATGCGATCACCGACGCGACCGGTGCACCCGTCGACGTCGACGCGGTCGTGGATGGCCAGCAGCTGTACCTGGATCTGCGCGACCAGACGACCGCGGGTGCAGCCACCATCATGGCGACCGTGGCGGGCGCCTCGGGGACCGGCCTCGTGATCTCCACCCCGCTGGTGGACGGAGAGACGGCCACCGTGGACTCGCATGCGCAGTCGATGATCCTCGTGGCCGCAGCGACCGCCACGACTTCGGCGTCCACCGACGGCACCTGGCAGGCCGCGCCTGTCGCGACGACGCCGACCCTCGCCACGACCCTGGTGGACAGTGCGGATCAGGATCACGTCCTGGCGTGGAGCGGAGGCACGCTCGTCGACACGGTCGCGTACACCGGCCTCACGGCCGGACAGCAGTACACCGTCTCCGGCGAGCTGATGCGCAAGGCGGATGCGACGCCGACCGGGATCACGGGCTCGACCACCTTCACTCCGGCGTCGTCGGAGGGCACGGTGATCGTGACCTTCACCGTCCCCGCCGGACACGCCGGCCAGACGCTGGTGGCGTTCGAGCATCTGTACTCGGGTGCCGCGGCAACGGGCTCACCTGTGGCGGAGCACACGGATATCGCCGATGCTGCGCAGACCGTGGTGGTGGACCAGCAACCGGCGAGCGCGGGCAGCGGAACGAACGATCACGACGACACGAGCAACGTGAGGATCGCTGCGGACGCCGTCGGAACCCTGGCCCATACGGGCGGGGACCTTCCTCTCGGACTCGCGGGCCTGGGCGTCCTCGCGCTCCTGTCCGGCGCGGCACTGCTGTGGACGCGTCATCGCGCGGCCGTCGCGCGCTGACCATCCGTCTCGCGTATCGGAGGCTGTCGGCCGTCAGCGGCCGACCGCCTCCGTCGGAACCCTCTCAGACCAGGTCGCGCCAGTCGATCGCGGCGGTGTCATCGGACACGCCCACCGCTCCGGTGATCACGGGCAGACTCATCGTCTCGGTGGGCGGGCCCATGATGGTCGCCTCGTCGCGGCGGTGCCGCAGCACGTCGTTGATGTAGCTGGTCAGCACCTCCGCCAGCGGCACGGAGCGGCCCTGCGCCTGCGAGAGGTACCACCGGTGCTCCAGCACCTGGTGGTACACCTCGGCGGGCTCCAGCTTGGCGCGCAGGTCGTAGGGGATGGCGCGCACCACGGGCTCGAACACGCGCGTGAGCCACTCGTGCGCGTAGATCTCCTCGTCGCCCAGATCCTTCTTGGAACGGGCGCGGAACTCGTCCAGGTCGTTCAGCAGGCGGCGGGCCTGGTTCTCCTCGACGTCCAGCCCGGTCAGCCGGATCAGCCGGCGCTGATGGTGCCCGGCATCCACCACTTTCGGCTGGATGCGCACGGAGGTGCCGTCCTCGGTCGTCACCATCGACATCTCATCGATGTCGAAGCCGAGGTCGTTGAGCTTCTGCACCCGCTCGGTGATGCGCCATGCCTCATCGACGTCGAACGACTCCTCGTCGGTGAGCGCGTTCCACAGCGAGCGGTACGACGAGACGATGCCGTCGGCGATCTCCAGCGCATCCACGCCGTGCTCCAGGCGTCCGCCTGCGGCGAGGTCCATGATCTCGCCGGCGATGTTGGTACGGGCCAGTTCCAGGTCGTACTCGCGCTGGCCCGTGGTCAGGCCCTCCTCGTGCAGTTCGCCGGTCTCGGCATCCACCAGGTACGCTGCGAAGGCGCCGGCGTCGCGGCGGAACAGCGTGTTCGACAGCGACACGTCCCCCCAGTAGAACCCCACGTTGTGCAGTCGCACCATCAGCAGCGCCAGGGCGTCGACCAGGCGCCCGGCGGTGTCAGGACGCAGTACCTGGGTGAACAGCGCACGGTACGGCATCGAGAAGCGCAGATGAGAGGTCACCAGCGCCGCCGGCAGCGGCTTGCCGTCGCTGTCGACGCGCCCGGCGATCACGGCTACGCGGTTCACGCACGGCACATCGAGCTTCGCGAGGCTGCCCAGCATCTCGTACTCGCGCTGGGCCATCTCCTCGGTGGTCTCCTTCACGGCCACGACGCGGCCGGACAGATCAGCGAAGCGCACCAGGTGGCGTGAGAGGCCCTTGGGGAGCGAGACGATGCGCTCCGAGGGCCACTTCCCCAGCGGCATCCGCCACGGCAGCGACAGCAGGCCCGGGTCGATCTCGCTGGCGCTGATCCGCAGTGACTGCTTCTTCATGCTTCCTCCGCTGTGCCATCGGGAGCGGATGCCGCATCGGGCGCCGCGCCGGAAACACTGCGGCGCGGGGCGACCCGTGAGGATCGGCCCGCGCCGCAGTGCCTGATGATCAGGATGCCGAGACGATCGGCTTCTCGTTGAGGCGCTCGCCCGACTCGATGTCGAACAGGTGCACGTGACCGGCGACCGGCGCGAGGGTGATCTTCTCGCCGGCGTT
The DNA here is from genome assembly GCF_049650565.1 of Microbacterium sp. GTDB lineage: Bacteria > Actinomycetota > Actinomycetes > Actinomycetales > Microbacteriaceae > Microbacterium. The sequence continues at coordinate 25,940 of NZ_JBASAK010000065.1, read as the reverse complement.
GGGGTGGCGACGACCGTCGACGCGTGCGACGAGGTCGGTGCGCTTGCCATTGATCTCACTGTGGCCGTACAGGTAGCCGTCGGCGCCGAGTTCCTCGACGAGGTCGACGGTGACCTGCAGGCCCTGGCCGTCCTCGGGGTTGACGATGACGTCCTCGGGGCGGATGCCGACGGTGACAGTGCTGCCCTTGGCCTTGGCGACGGCCGATGCCTCGGTCGGGACGACCTTGGTGCCGAACTGCACGCCGCCCTCGGCCAGCGAGAGCTCGAAGAGGTTCATGGCGGGGGAGCCGATGAAGCCGGCGACGAACACGTTGCTGGGCGTCTCGTACAGGTCGCGCGGCGTGCCGACCTGCTGGAGGATGCCGTCCTTGAGCACCGCGATGCGGTCGCCCATGGTCAGAGCCTCGGTCTGGTCGTGCGTGACGTACACGGTGGTGACGCCCAGGCGACGCTGCAGCGACGCGATCTGGGTGCGGGTCTGCACGCGCAGCTTGGCGTCGAGGTTCGACAGCGGCTCGTCCATGAGGAACACCTGCGGCTGGCGGACGATGGCGCGGCCCATGGCGACGCGCTGACGCTGACCACCCGAGAGGGCCTTCGGCTTGCGGTTGAGGTACTCCTCGAGGTCGAGGAGCTTGGCGGCCTCGAGAACGCGGGCCGCGCGCTCCTCCTTGCCGACGCCGGCGATCTTCAGGGCGAAGCCCATGTTCTCGGCGACGGTCATGTGGGGGTACAGCGCGTAGTTCTGGAACACCATTGCGATGTCGCGGTCCTTCGGCGGCACGTCGGTGACGTCGCGGTCGCCGATCAGGATGCGGCCGGCGTTGACCTCTTCGAGGCCGGCCAGCATGCGCAACGACGTGGACTTTCCGCAGCCGGAGGGGCCGACGAGAACGAGGAACTCGCCGTCGGCGATGTCGATGTTCAGCTTGTCGACCGCGGGGCGGGTGCCGCCCGGGTAGATGCGGGTGGCCTCGTCGAACGTAACGGTTGCCATTGTTTCTCCTTCACCGGCAGGTACGTGCCGGACGATCCGTTGTGATGGAAGCGGTGGGCGAACGTCCACCGTGACCCGTCATCGGGTCGAGATCAGTATGGCACGGCTCAGCGCTTCTGGGTATTTCCCAGACTGCCTCCGTAACATCGAACCTGGTGCCGCGCCCGTAGCGGCCACGGGATCACCCGTCCCGCACGATCTTTCAAGAGGAACGATGTCGAGCGACGAAACGCCGAACGTCCCTGCCGCTCGCAACTCGCGTGATGCGGTGCGGGAGAAGGCCCAGCAGGTTCATGCGCAGCTGTCCCGTGCGCGTCTGATGCGACGTGTCATCATCGGTCTCGTCGCCGCGGTGGCCGTCGGGGCGGTCGGTACGGCCGTCGCGTTCGCCGTGGGCTCGTCGATGTCCAAGCCCGAGCTGAGCCCCAGCGGGATGACCGGTGACGGGGTGACCGTCAACGACGTCGCGCTGGCCTCGGGCACGTCCGGGTCGGTTCCCGCCGCCTCGCCGTCGCCGTCGCCGACCTCGGCCGCCGCGACGCCCACGCCGAAGACCACCGAGAAGGCGGTCGCGCCGACGGATATCCACATCTACGTGGACTACCTGTCGGCCGGAGCATCCGAGTTCGAGAAGGCCAATGCCAGGCAGCTGGCCAGCTGGATCAAGGAGGGTGCGGTCACGGTCACGTACCATCCGATCGCGCTGCTGACCGCCAGCTCCAACGGCACGAAGTACTCCCTGCGCGCGGCATCCGCTGCGGCGTGCGTGGTGACGTACTCGCCCGACCAGTTCTTCGACTACAACCACGAGCTGCTCACCGACCAGCCCAAGGTAGACAGCGACGGACGCACCGATGCGCAGCTGGCCGACCTCGCGGTCGCCGTCGGCGTGCAGAACGTCAAGAAGGTGCGCTCCTGCATCGAGGGTCAGGACTTCGTCGGATGGGCGAAGGATGCCACCGAGCGCGCGCTCGAGGGGCCGCTGCCCGGTTCGAAGAACCTCAAGCTCAACAATGAGGCGCTCATCGTCGTGGGCGGCGAGGCCTATGTGGGCGCGCTGAACGACCCGGCGGAGTTCTCGCAGTTCGTGCTGACCACGGCCAGCGACCAGTACTACGGTGCGGTCAACCCGACGCCCACGCCGACGCCGCCGGCCACGCCCGTGCCCAGCGAGACGCCCGCATCCTGACGCGTGCGGCGCGGGCCGCGTCCGTCGCTATGCTTGTGACGGTTCGCCGACTTAGCTCAGCTGGTAGAGCACCTGTCTTGTAAACAGGCGGTCGCGGGTTCGAGTCCCGCAGTCGGCTCAGTGTGAGGCGCTGCACGCAGCGCCACTCAGAACAGCATCCCGTCGCTGTGCCTTCGGCGCGATCTCTCGACGTGCCGGCGCCTCCCCCATAGGCTGTGGACGGGGGAAGTCTGAACCGGGGAGGGCGCAGCATGAGGAATCGACGTACTGGGGGAGCGGCTGTCGTGCTCGTGGCATTCGCGCTCAGCGGGTGTGCTCAGGGCGGAGCGGGCGATTCGACGGCGCCGGGCGGCGCCATCGAGGTGGCCGTGACGCAGACATGCGCAGCCGGCTCTTCGCCGGATTGCGCAGAGATCAACGGCGAGCACGTTCTCGTGACCGACGGCGACTTCGAGAAGGTCGACCTGAAGTCCGTCTCGGCGGCCGGCGACCAGGCGGGAAACGCCGTCGAGCTTGAGCTGACACCGAACGGCGCTGCGGTGCTCGCGGCGTCGTCGACCGCAGCGAGCAAGGCCGGCGACGAGGCGCGCCTGGCGATCAGGGTCGGCGACAAGCTGATGTCCGCCGTGAAGGTGATGGAGCCGGTGACCGACGATCATGTGACGATCGCGCTCCCGAGTGACGTCACCGCGCGGGAGTTCGCCGAGAGCACTCGGCGGTCCTGACCTCGTCGCGACCGGGTCGACGGCGGAACCGGTTCGCTCAGAACAGCATCCCGTCGCCGCGGTCGTCCGGGCGGGGCTCGGCGCGCAGGCGCTCGTCGAGGGATGCCGCTTCGAGCAGTGCCTCGTCGACGAGCTCGCGCGACGGCCTTGCGCTCAGCCACTCCTGCGCGAAGGCGGTGGGAATGAGCACCGGTACGCGATCGTGCAGGGCAGCCAGGTGCGCGGGTGCGGGTCGCATGACGATCGAGTAGCACGTGGTCCACTCGCCGTCGGGCGTCTGACCGCGCTGCGTGACGGCGGCCATTCCGAAGGCCACCCCGGCCCCGAGTCCGAACTCGTGCCAGATGCGGTCGGGCTTCTGCAGCTCGTACCAGCCGGTGGTGGGCACGATCGCCCGCGACCGCAGCCCGCCCGGCCGGTCCTGCAGGCGCTCGGAGCGCGTGTTGATCGACGGGAACCGCGCCGGGGCGCCGTCGACCAGATAGCCCCACCAGGCGCTCTCCAGCGCGGGGGAATCCTCGTCATGGACGATCACCGGATTCAGGTTGCGCAGGTTCCGCCCGGTCGGGCGCAGTGTCTCGCCCGCGTTCTTCTCCGCCCAGGAGCGCAGGCCGTCCAGCACGGCCTCATCGGCCTCTGCCAGCAGTTCGGCATCCGTGAAGCGGGGGTCGAGTCCGTAGCTCGCGCACATGATTGCAGGCTAGCCGTGACCACCGACATCCGTCAGCCCCGACGCATCCGTCAGTCCTGGACCCCAGCCCCCGGCATCCGACTCAGCACGGCATCGGCATCCACGGTCTTCCGCCGCCCCGGATCGCGGCCCTCCGGCTTGCCGCCGACGTACAGCCAGCCCAGCAGCCGCTCGTCCTCGCCGAGCCCGTGAACGCGCGCGACGGGTTCGCTTCGCGTGTATCCTCCGGTGCGCCACATGACGCCCCAGCCCGCCTCGTCCAGCAGCAGGCTCAGCATGTGCGCCACGCCGGCGGCCGACGCCTCCTGCTCCCAGCGCGGCACCTTCTCGCTGGCCCGATACGAGACCACCACGGCGATCAGCAGTTCAGCACGCAACGGTTTCGGCGATGGCTCGGAGTCGCCGCCTGCCTCGGCGATGGCCGCGCCCAGGGCGAGTCTGTCCTCGCCGCGCAGCTCGATCAGCCGCCAGGGCCGCAGCGAGGAGTGGTCGGCGACGCGCCCGGCCGCCTCGATGAGCGGCAGGAGCTGTTCGCGTGTCGGGGCGTCCTTGGTGACCTTCGACCAGGAGGTGCGCCGCAGGATCGCCTCGAGTGCGCTCACGACTCGTCGGGAGTGAAGGTCAGTGCCAGTGAGTTCATGCAGTAGCGGTCGCCGGTGGGGGTGCCGAAGCCGTCGGGGAAGACATGGCCCAGGTGCGAGCCGCATGCGGCGCACCTGACCTCCGTGCGCTCCATGCCGAGGGTGTGGTCCTCGATGAGCTTCACGGCCTCGGGGCGCACCGACTCGTAGAAGCTCGGCCAGCCGCAGCCGGATTCGAACTTCGTGCCGCTGCGGAACAGCTCCGCGCCGCACCCGCCGCAATGGTAGAACCCGTCACGCTTCTCGTCGAGCAGCTCGCCGGTCCAGGGGCGCTCGGTCGCCGCCGTGCGCAGCACGGCGTACTGGTCGTCGCCGAGCTGTTCGCGCCACTCGGCCTCGGTCTTGTTCACGCTGTAAGCCATGCATCCATTCTCCCCTGTTCAGATGTGTCCGGGGTCGGTGAGAATAGAGGCATGACGGATGCCGTGTGTGAGCGCTTCGCGCGGTTCGCGCGGCACGAGGCCCCGGGTCGCAGCGACGTGTACGCCCGGTGGGCTGCGGGAGTCGCCGCGGATGCCGGGATGCAGGCGCTGCTGGCCCGCATCCCGCTGCAGCACCGGCAGCCGCCGCTGGTCTTCGCCGTGACCCGGCTGCTGGGCGCCGAGGTCGGCGACTACGAGCAGTGGCGGGCATTCGTGATGGCGCTCGCCGACGAGGTCGTGGCGGAGTGCTCCCGGCGCACGGTGCAGGCCAACGAGCCGTTGCGCATGGCGGCGCTGCTGCCCGTGCTGAGCCTGATCGACGGGCCCATCGCGCTGCTGGAGCTGGGCGCCGCTGCAGGACTGTGCCTGTATCCGGATCGGTTCTCGTACCGCTTCACGGATGCCTCTGGCACGGAGCGCACCCGCCTGGATCCGGCATCCGGCGCTTCCGGAGTCGTGCTCGCCAGCGTCGTGCGCGGGTCGCTGCCGACGGTTCGGATGCCCGAGATCGTCTGGCGTGCGGGCATCGACCTCGCGCCTGTCGACGTGCGCTGTGCCGCGGATCGGGCATGGATCCGGGCGCAGATCTGGCCGGGGGAGACCGAGCGCGCCACGCGCATCGCCGCCGCCGTCGACATCGCCCGAGCCGACCCGCCGCTGCTCCTGACCGGCGACGCGAGGGCGCGTCTGGCAGAGCTCGCGGCATCCGCACCCCGCGACGCGACGCTCGTCATCACCACGCCGGGGATGCTGGTCTACCTGCCGCGCGCGGCACGCGAGGAGCTCATCGCCGGCATTCGCGCTGAGGATGGCGCGCGGTGGGCGACCATCGACCCCGTCCGTCTGCACGAGGGATGGTCGGCGGCGGACGCTGACGGCTTCGGGGTGGGTCTGGACGGCATGCAGCTGGCCGAGGCCGATCCGCTGGGGCGCTGGTGGGAGTGGCATGCGGGCGACGGCTGGGATGCCGCGTAGCCTGATCCCATGCTGGGTGAGCTCTCCGATCGCGACCGCGCGATCCTGACGCTGGAGGCGGCGTGGCCGCGGCACAGCGGAATGAAGGAGGAGACCATCCGCGCCCAGCTGGGCATGAGCCCCGCGCGGTACTACCAGCTGCTGGCCCGTCTGATCGAGACGGAGGAGGCGCTGGCGTTCGACCCGCTCCTCGTGCGCAGGCTTCGCCGGCTGCGCGACGCCAGGGGTCGCCAGCGCTCCGCGCGGCTGCGGGGATTCGTCGGCTGAGCGCGTCGGCCCAGCGCATTCCCCGGATCGGGCCGCTAGCATCGAGGGGTGCCACACCCCCCACGCGACCGATTCGACGAGATTCCGCGCACCACCGGACGTGTAGGAGCGCACCGCGCCGAGCAGCCGGGCATCAACGGACTCGTCGCGCTGCTGTGGTCCGCGGCGGCCGCGCTGGTGCTCATCGCCGTCGGCATCTTCATCTCGCTGGTGCTGATGGGGCGCATCGATCTGGGCGGCGGCGCGAGCGAACCGGTCGCGACGCAGACGCCCGGCGTCCTTGCGAAGATCGACACCTCGTACCAGGTGCTCATCCTGAACGCCACGCCGCAGACCGGCGTCGTCGAACAGGTGCGCCAGAAGCTCATCGACCAGGGCTGGGCCGGCACCGACGTGTTCGGCAGTGACACCTCCACCGGGTCGTTCGATCGGACCACGGTCTTCTACGTGAAGAAGGAGGACGAGGCCGCCGCCCTGGGCGTGGCCGAGGTCCTCGGCAGTGCGGAGATCGAGCAGAGCGACCACTACGCCTCCTCCAACAGCAATGACAGGCCGCAGCTGACGGTGGTCGTGGGCAAGAACCTCGTGGGCACGAGCAGTCCCGCGCCGAGCGCCGGCGAGAAGACGCCGGCGGGCTGATCCGCGCTGGGCGAACGCCCCTCCCGCACGGCTTGCACTCTCATGGGTCGAGTGCCAGACTGAGTGTTAGCACTCGAACACTCTGAGTGCTAACCACATCGCATACGTCCGGGAGGGACGAAAGACTCATGGCAAAGATCATCGCTTTCGATGAGGAGGCCCGTCGCGGCCTCGAGCGCGGCCTGAACATCCTGGCCGACGCGGTCAAGGTGACCCTCGGCCCGCGCGGTCGCAACGTCGTGCTGGAGAAGAAGTGGGGCGCGCCCACGATCACCAACGACGGCGTCTCCATCGCCAAGGAGATCGAGCTCGACGACCCGTACGAGAAGATCGGTGCGGAGCTCGTCAAGGAGGTCGCCAAGAAGACCGATGACGTCGCCGGTGACGGAACCACCACCGCGACCGTCCTGGCCCAGGCACTGGTCCGCGAGGGCCTGCGCAACGTCGCAGCCGGCGCCGACCCCATCAGCCTGAAGAAGGGCATCGAGAAGGCCGTCGCGGCCATCACCGCCGACCTGCTCGCCAGCGCCAAGGAGATCGAGTCCAAGGAGGAGATCGCGGCCACGGCTTCCATCTCCGCCGCTGACCCGGCCATCGGCGAGCTCATCGCCGAGGCCATCGACAAGGTCGGCAAGGAGGGTGTCGTCACCGTCGAGGAGTCGCAGACCTTCGGCACCGAGCTCGAGCTCACCGAGGGCATGCGCTTCGACAAGGGCTACCTGAACCCGTACTTCGTCACGGACCCGGAGCGCCAGGAGGCCGTCTTCGAGGACCCGTACATCCTCATCGCCAACCAGAAGATCGGCAACATCAAGGACCTGCTGCCGGTCGTCGACAAGGTGATCCAGGACGGCAAGGAGCTCGTCATCATCGCCGAGGACGTCGAGGGCGAGGCTCTCGCGACGCTCGTGCTGAACAAGATCCGCGGCATCTTCAAGTCCGTCGCCGTGAAGGCTCCGGGCTTCGGCGACCGTCGCAAGGCCCAGCTGCAGGACATCGCGATCCTGACCGGCGGCCAGGTCATCACCGAGGAGGTCGGACTCAAGCTCGAGAACACCACCCTCGACCTGCTCGGCCGTGCACGCAAGGTCATCGTCACCAAGGACGAGACCACCATCGTCGAGGGCGCCGGTGAGGCTGCCACGATCGAGGGTCGCGTCACCCAGATTCGTCGCGAGATCGAGAAGACCGACAGCGACTACGACCGCGAGAAGCTGCAGGAGCGTCTCGCCAAGCTGGCCGGCGGCGTGGCCGTCATCAAGGCGGGTGCTGCCACCGAGGTCGAGCTCAAGGAGCGCAAGCACCGCATCGAGGACGCCGTCCGCAACGCGAAGGCGGCCGTCGAGGAGGGCATCGTCCCCGGTGGTGGCGTCGCCCTCATCCAGTCGGCGAAGGTACTGGACTCCCTCGACGTGGACGGCGACGAGGCGACTGGCGTCTCCATCGTCAAGGTGGCCATCGAGGCTCCGCTGAAGCAGATCGCCCTCAACGCCGGCCTCGAGCCGGGCGTGGTCGCGCACAAGGTCTCCGAGCTCCCCTCGGGCCAGGGCCTGAACGCCGCCACCGGTGAGTACGGTGACATGTTCGCGCAGGGAATCATCGACCCGGCCAAGGTCACCCGCTCGGCGCTGCAGAACGCTGCGTCGATCGCCGGCCTGTTCCTGACTACGGAGGCCGTCGTGGCCGACAAGCCGGAGAAGGCCTCCGCCGCTCCCGCCGACCCGACCGGTGGCATGGACTTCTGATCTGACGGATCCGGAGTCTGAGCGCATTCAGACGGAACGCCCCTTGCTTCGGCAAGGGGCGTTCCGCGTATCCGGTCAGTGGAACAGACTCGCGGAGTACTGATCCGCATCCGCGTACTGGCTGGCGGCGGAGCCGAGCGCCGTGCTGATGGATGCCAGCACCTGCTCGACGTGCAGCTGGGCGCCGCGCCACTGCTCGCTGCACTGCTGGAACGCCAGCGATGCGGAACCGGTCCACGACGACTGCAGCTGCGTCAGCTGCGCCATCAGCGCACTGGACTCGCTCTGCAGACGCTCCATGGTGGCGCGGGCCGCGCCGTTCGCGGACTGGACGGCATCGGTGTCAACGGTGAAGACGGACATGGGATATCTCCTCTCGACGGGCTTTCGACTCTAGGAGCGCACGCCAGCGCCGTGAGGCGGGAAACCCGGCGTCTGTGCACAAGTTCCCGGCGTTTCCGGAATGTGCACACGAGTGTGCTCAGAGCTCCAGACGGTCCAGCGGCTGGGTCTCCTCCAGCAGATGCGCAGGTGTCGCCTGGGCGGGTGCCAGCGGGAGCGAGACGATGAACGTCGCGCCGCCGCCCGGGGTCTCCTCGACGCGCACCGAGCCGTGCAGCGACTCGAGGATGGAGGCGACGATGGCCAGGCCCAGGCCCGCCCCGCCGGTCTCACGCGCACGGGAGGTGTCGGCGCGCCAGAAGCGCTCGAAGATGTGCTCTCGGATCTGCGGCGGGATGCCCTCGCCGTGGTCGACGATGGCGATGGTGCCCACGCCGAGGCGCCGGTCGGCGCCGACGACGAGCTCGATGGGCCCGTCGTCGGGGGAGTAGCGGCGGGCGTTGCCCAGCAGGTTCGTCACCACCTGACGCACCTTGTTCTCCTCACCCAGCACGATCGGGGGCGTGCGCACCGGGGCATCCGTCGCCTCGCTGAAGTCGATGGACGGCACGGCGGGCGCGGTCTTCCCCCGGCGTCGCAGACGCCCCAGCGCTGCCGCCGTGCGGCGCGGGGTGGGGGTGGATGCCGTGGGCGGGGCCGGCGCGGGCGCCGGCGGCGCCGCAGGACGGGGACGCGGGGGCTCTGCATCCTCGGCGGTGGTGTCGATCACCGTGATCGTGCGGCCGGCGGATGTGACCCGCAGGTCCAGCGCCGCGTCGCGAGCGACCGGGCGCAGGTCGATCGGGATGATCTCGAGCTGCTTCTCGCGATCCTCGTCCAGGCGGGCCAGAGCCAGGAGATCCTCGACCAGCACCCCCATCCGGATGGCTTCCTTCTCGATGCGCTCCATGGCCCTGGCGGTGTCCTCGTCGCCGCTGATGGCGCCCATCCGGTACAGCTCGGCATAGCCGCGCACGCTCACCAACGGGGTGCGCAGCTCGTGGCTGGCGTCGCCGATGAAGCGGCGCATGTTCTGCACAGTGCGGTCGCGCTGCGCGAGCGAGCGGTCCACCCGTTCGAGCATGGTGTTGATGGCGGCGTTGAGCCGTCCGACCTCGGTGGTGGGCTCCAGATCGGTCAGTCGCTGGCTGAAATCTCCGGCCGCGATGGCCATGGCCGTGGACTCCACGTGTCCCAGCCTGCGGAACGTCAGGGTCACCAGGCCGCGGATCAGCAGCGCCGCCAGCAGGATCGTCACCAGCGCCACCGCCGTGTAGACCGCGAAGTACGTGCCGACGATGTTGTCGGCCTCCTCCAGAGGCAGGGCCACCATCTGCACGTACGTCACACCGGGGATGGTCTCCAGCGGGCGGGGTGAGACGGCCGCGTGATACGTCTCGCCATCGGATGTCTGCAGCGGAATCGTCTGGTCGGCCTTCGCCAGCGCGGTTTGCAGGTCGATCTTCGCGGGGAAGGTCGGGCGGCGATCATCGCCGTGACCTCCGGCCTGCTCGATGGGATCGCCGGTGGTCGTGTAGAAGGCCACCACGAAGTCCGTCGCGCGCGGAGCATCCGCCTTCGGCTGGAAGACCAGCTTTCCACCCTCGACGGTGATGTCGAAGAACCGCTCCGCCTGTCCTGTCGTGGCCAGCGACGGCAACTGCGAGTCGATGTTGTTGATCATCGCGTTGCGCAGGATCGGGACGGTTCCGATCCCCGCCACCACCAGGCCCAGCGCGAGCACCGCGACCGTGACACCCGTGACCTTGGCGCGCAGGCTTATCCGCCGCCACCACGTGGTGACGGCGTCTGAGCCGCGTGCCATGCCCGTCCCCGCGCTCAGGCGGACTTGCCGACCTTGAGCATGTAGCCGAAGCCGCGCTTGGTCTGGATGAGCGACTCCTCGGTGTGCGGGTCGATCTTGCGGCGCAGGTACGAGATGTAGCTCTCCACGATGCCCGCGTCGCCGTTGAAGTCGTACTCCCAGACATGGTCCAGGATCTGCGCCTTGGACAGCACGCGATTGGGGTTGAGCATGAGGTACTTCAGGAGCTTGAACTCCGTCGGGCTGAGCTCGATCGGCACCTTGCCGACGAACACGTCGTGAGTGTCCTGATCCATGGACAGCTCGCCGGCGCGGATCAGCGCCTCCTCGTCGTCGTTCTGCATGGTGCGGCGCAGGATCGCCTGTGAGCGCGCCACGATCTCGTCGAGCGCGAACGGCTTGGTGACGTAGTCGTCGCCGCCGGCGTTCAGACCCTCGATCTTGTCCTGCGTGTCGTCCTTGGCGGTGAGGAACAGGATCGGGGCGGTGAACCCCGCCCCTCGCAGTCGCTTGGTCACGCTGAAGCCGTTCATGTCGGGCAGCATGACGTCGAGGATGATCAGGTCCGGCTCCTCCTCGAGGACGGCCGAGATGGTCGCCGCGCCATTGGCGACGGTCTTCACCTTGAACCCGGCGAAGCTGAGACCCCGGGAGAGCAGGTCGCGGATGTTCGGTTCGTCGTCGACGACCAGGATGCGCGCATCAGTCATGCCCCCATTATGGTGACTTCGTCCTTGTACGCGCTGATTGGGTGCGGTTCCGCGCCCGATGCCCCAGCTCTGCGGAGGCGCGCGGTCGGAGTCAGTGCCGGGCCAGGGATGCTCTCACGACGAGTTCGACGGCGGGCCGGATCGGCGCACCGGGCGAGACGGTGAGCCGGTTCACGATGATGCCCGCGCTCGTGGCCAGCAGCGTGCGGGATGCAGTATCGGGGTCGGGGGAGCCGAGCAGCGCGAGTCGTTCGCGGATCCACGTCTCGAACATCGAGCGCTGGGAGCGCATCGAGCTCCCGGCGCCCGGGGCGTTCGCGGTCTCGAGGAACAGGGCGTACCGGGCCCGCGTCCGAGCGGCCTGCCGCCCGGTGACCTCCTCGATGATGCCGGTCATCACATCGATGAGCTCGTCCCCTGTCCGTACGGGCTCCATCGCGGCGATGAGGCCGGCGCGCTCCTGCTCCGCGATCCACACGAGGACGCCGGCGATGAGCGCGTCGCGGGTGCGGAACCAGTTCGAGGTGGAGCCCTTCGGCAGCGCTGCTGCGGCGTCGACGCGGCCGTGCGTGAGAGCGCGCACCCCCTGCTCTCCGACCAGTCGCACGGCTGCCTCGAGCGCGCGTTCGCGAGTCGTGGCCATGCTCCGAAGATATCACTACGTTCATAGTGACACGTGACTATGAACGTAGTAGTCTCCGCGTATGGGATACATCGTGCTGGCGGCCTGGGTCGTCCAGGCCTGCGTCGGGCTGTCGCTGCTCGTCTCCTGGGCGCGTCACGCGCGCGGTCGAGATGCGGGCCTCGTGCTCACGCACGTGACGGCGATGATCGCGTTCGCCGTGCCGTGGACGGCGTTCATCGTCACCGGGACGACGATATGGGCGTGGACCGGATTCGCAGTGCTCCTGCTGTTCATCGGGTTCGGCGATGCGGCGATGGTGCGCAGGGCCCGGGCCGTCATCGGCGAGTCCCGGCGAGGGCTGGGAGACTACGGTCCCGCGATCGGGGTGGCGCTCTCCGGCCGTCTCGGCAGGCGCACGACCTTCCACATGCTGTTCTCGGCACTCGTCTTCTTCCCGTGCCTCGTCGTGTGCATCATCGCGACGACGACGGGCGCGTAGCAAGACAGGCCGCGGGACCGGAGCCTGTGCGGGAGGGCCGGAGGATGCGCCGATGGCGCGGATCGGGGAGGATCGGAGGGTGTCCACAGGCTTCCTCCCCGCCGCGTACCCGCCGCCGGCCCCGCCCGCACCCCCAGGGCCGGTGCCCGCGCCCCGTCTGACGCTGCTGGTCCCTGCCCCGGTGGAGCTGGAGTTCCACCGGCTCGATCGCGCGCGCTCCCGCCCGCAGCGCTGGTGGCGGCCGCTGCTGGTGGCTCTGGTCGCCGCGACGCTGTACGTGGCCATGATCGTGGTCATCGGGGTGCCGCTGGTCATCATCGCCCTCAGCATCCCGGAGTTCGGCGCGACCTTCGACGCGCTCGCGCAGGGCGACGTCCCGTCGTTCGAGGTGGCGGACCCCACCGGGTTCCTGCTGCTGATCGTGCCGCTGATCGTGATGATCCCGGCACTGCTGGCGGCGTCCAGGATGCTGGGCGGCCGGGGCGTCGGCCTGCTGCTCTCAGTGGCAGGACGGATCCGCTGGGCGTGGCTCGGACGCAGTCTGCTGGCGGCGCTTGCCGTCTACGCCGTGCAGACCGCCATCTCGTTGGCGCTCGCCGCGGCCACCGGTGAGAGCGTCGAGGCCGATGTCACCCAGCCCGGGCTGGGACTGATGGTGCTGCTGATCGTGCTGCTGGTGCCGCTGCAGTCGGCTGCGGAGGAGTACGTCTTCCGCGGATTCCTCATGCAGGCCATCGGCACCTGGCTGAAGCATCCGCTGTTCCCGATCCTGCTGCCGATCCCGCTGTTCGTGTTCGGGCACCTGTACGACGTGTGGGGGCTGCTGAGCGTCGCGGTGTTCGCCGTGGCCGCGGCGTGGCTGGTGTGGCGCACCGGCGGGCTGGAGTCCGCCATCGCGCTGCACGCGGTGAACAACGTCTCCGCCTTCCTGCTGGGGGCCTTCGGACTGGCTGATGCGAACGCCACGACGGGCCTGCCCATCGATGTGGTCACGACGGCGATCACCATGGTCGTGTACGCCGGGATCATCGAGTGGATGCAGCGGCGCACCGGCCTGGTGCGCACTCGCACCGTGCTGCGGCCGACCCCCGTGCCGTTGCCGCAGGGGTAGCATCCGGAGCATGGACGAGTACGAGGGCGGCGACAGCGCGTGCTGGCTGTCACAGGTGTGCCCGGAGTGCGGCGCTCTGCTCGACGACCGCGCCGCGCCCTGCTGGCGGTGCGGGGTGAAGCCCGGCGACGACGCTTCGACGGGCTCAGGCGCCCGGTAGGGGTCAGGCGGCCAGATCCACGGCATCCATGATGGTGTAGCTGTACCCCTGCTCGGCGAGGAACCGCTGCCGATTCTGCGCGTAGTCCTGGTCGACCGTGTCACGGGCGATGAGCGTGTAGAAGCTGGCGGTGTGGCCGGACTGCTTGGGCCGCAGCAGGCGCCCCAGCCGCTGCGCCTCCTCCTGCCGGGAACCGAAGGATCCCGACACCTGGATGGCGACGGATGCCTCCGGCAGATCCACCGAGAAGTTCGCGACCTTCGAGACCACCAGCAGCGAGATCACGCCGTCGCGGAACTGCTGGTACAGCAGCTCGCGCTCGTCCACGGGCGTCGCCCCGGTGATCTGCGGAGCGTTCAGCGCCTCCGACAGCTCGTCGAGCTGATCCAGGTACTGACCGATCACGAGGATCCGTTCGTCGGGATGCATCGCGATCAGCTCCCGCACCGCGGTGATCTTGGCCGGAGCGGATGCCGCCAGCCGGTATCGCTCGTCGTCGGTGGCTGCGGCGTACTCGAGACGTGTGCTCGGCGGCAGATCCACGCGCACCTCGTAGCAGGCGGCCGGGGAGATGAAGCCCTGGGCCTCGATCTGCTTCCAGGGCGCGTCGAACCGCTTGGGCCCGATCAGGCTGAACACGTCGCCCTCGCGGCCGTCCTCGCGCACGAGCGTGGCGGTCAGGCCGATCCTGCGGCGGGCCTGCAGATCGGCGGTGAGCTTGAACACGGGTGCCGGCAGCAGGTGCACCTCGTCGTAGACGATCAGGCCCCAGTCCAGGGCGTCCAGCAGCGCCAGGTGCGCGTACTGGCCCGACCTCTTGGCGGTGAGGATCTGGTAGGTGGCGATGGTGACCGGCTTGATCTCCTTGGCCTGGCCGGAGTACTCGCCGATCTCCTCGGGGGTCAGCGAGGTGCGCTTGAGCAGCTCATCGCGCCACTGCCGGGCAGAGACCGTGTTGGTCACGAGGATCAGCGTGGTGGTCCCGTTCGCTGCCATCGCACCCGCGCCGACGATCGTCTTCCCGGCACCGCACGGCAGCACCACCACGCCGGAGCCCTCCTTCGCGAAGGCGTCCACGGCCTCGTGCTGGTACGGCCGCATCTCCCAGCCGTCCTCGTCCAGCTCGATCTCGTGCGGCGTGCCCGGCGTGTAGCCGGCGAGGTCCTCGGCCGGCCAGCCGATCTTCAGCAGCTCCTGCTTGATCTGGCCGCGCGCCCACGCGTCCACGACGTATGTCTCGGGAGCGGGATGGTCGATCAGCAGCGGCTGGATGCGCTTGTTCGCGGCGACCTGGGTGAGCACGGCGAGGTCCGTTGCGTGCAGGATCAGCGCGCCCTCGTCATCGCGCTCGATGATCAGACGACCGTAGCGATCCACGGTCTCGCGCAGGTCCAGCGCCACGGACGGCGGCACGGGGAAGCGCGACCACCGGTCGAGCGTCGCCAGCATCTCGTCGGCCGTGTGGCCGGCTGCGCGGGCGTTCCACAGACCCAGCCGCGTGATGCGGTAGGTGTGCATGTGCTCAGGGGCGCGCTCCAGCTCGGCGAAGATCGCCAGTTCATGGCGGGCGGCATCCGCATCGGCATGCGCGACCTCCAGCAGCACGGTGCGGTCGCTCTGGACGATCAGTGGGCCATCAGACATAGCAGACCAGTCTACCGAGGCCGCAGCGCTCAGGCCTCCAGCACCTGCACGGAGCGGATGCTGCGCACCGGCAGCGTGCGCTCCACATCGGCCGCACGATCCCGGCCGCGGAGCCGGCCGCCGCCGATGCCCGACGCTTCCAGTGTCAGCTCGCGGCTGGTGCCGTCGGGCATGGCGACCTGCACCTGCACGAGCGCGCGGGCCCGGACGGCGGCCTCCAGCTCGCGGCCCAGCCAAGCGGCATCCGCGTCCGGTCCGCGGTGCGAGCGCAGCCGCGCGATCAGGCTCGCGTACTCGACTCCGGGAGCAGCCGCGGGCGGTGCGAGGCGGCGCCGCTGCACGGCGATGGCCACGTCGTCTCGGTCGACGAGAGTCGCCGGGTAGCGGGCATCCGACAGCGCCCAGGCGACGGTCTCCGCGCTCACGCGGGAGTGCAGCCGGTCGCCTTCGGACACCAGCCCCAGCGGACGCAGGTTGCGGTCGACGGCGATGGCCTCCAGCAGGTGCTCGTCGGCGCTGCGCACCTGCGTGCCGCCGGTCGAATCCGGACCCACCCGCACGAGGCCGTGGCGGGCGGCCGTCTGTGCGATGAGGTACTCCAGCGGCTGCGGCACTCCGGACAGCGAGATCTCGCGCAGAAAGGTCATCATGCTCTGCTCGGTCTCGCCGTCCACAAGGGCGCCGGCGACGGAATCCGCGGTGAAGCGGTAGGACGACACCTGCGCGGCGGAGGAATGCTCGGTCATGCCGCGCAGGCGATTGTCCAGCGCGGGGCGCAGCGGACCCGGGGCGATCGCGGAGAGGTCGTTCTGCAGGAACAGCCGATCCACCTCGGTCGGCAGCAGCGCCTGCAGGGTGGAGGCGTCGGCCTCGCCTCCGGTGCGCAGCGCCTGCGCCCAGGCGGGCTCGGTGCGGTCCTTCGTGCGCACTCCCAGCAGCACGGCGAGCTGCGTCAGGCGGTCCGCGTGCGCGGGCCAGGCGGGATCCCACGGATGCGCATCGGGCCAGCTCTCGATCGGCTCCCAGCCGGCGCCGGACCGGATGCCTGCCGGCAGAGCTTCTCGGAAGGCCGTAGCCAGCCGCGCCCAGCGCTCGGCGAACGAAGCGGCCAGCCAGGTCTCCGCCGTGGGCGTCAGCCGCCACTCCCGATCGACAGGGCGGGCGAGACCGGACAGCTCCGCGATCTCGCGCAGGCGGTCGGCGTCGTCGTCGAGCATCAGCCTGCGCTTCTCGGTCACACTCAGCGCGCCGGTGGCGACCAGCGCCAGCGGCGCGGTCCGGGCGGCCAGCAGCAGATCGGCGAGGGCGCCGACCGTCGCCCAGGCGCGCTCGGCCGCGCCCGCCTCGGCGGAATCGGATGCCGGGGTCTCGGCTGCCTGCGCCGTGCCGGCGACAGGGGAGCGGGCGGCGACCGCGGTGATCACCGGTGCGGGCACGCGGCCCTGGGCGTCCAGGAATCCGAGGGAGGCGAGCACGTCGGCCGTGGCTGCGTCGATCCCGGCATCCGGTCGTACGGCGTCGGCCAACAGCCGCGCGTCGGCACGGGTGAGCGCAGCCAGACCGCGCTCGATGGAGGCCGGTTCCAGCAGCGCCTCGGCGGCGTCGAAGAAATCATCCCAGTCGACATCCGCGTGCACGTTGCGGATGCGCAGCAGTTCGCCGAACTGCTCATCGCTCGCTGCGGCCAGCCGATCGGCCAGCGGGCGTGCGTGGGTGCTCATGTTCAGGACCGCTCAGGATCGCTTGCTCGCGCGTCCCCTGCGGACGAAGGTGGTGATCAGCAGGGCGATGATCATCACGAAGGCGAGCGGAAGCCCGTACAGCGGCAGCGCCGCGACGAAAGGCCACACCCCGGTGCCGAACGAGGACTGCTTCATGCCCGTCGCGGTGCCGATGATGATGGCGAAGAAGCAGATGATCGACGCGGCCGCCAGCACGAGCGCCGTGTAGGCCAGGATGCGGTCGATCAGACTCGTGGGCGCCTCCGCGGCGTCGTCTTGCTTGCTCATCCCCCTCAGCGTATCTCCTGGGCGCGCACGGGGCATCGTCGGGTGCCCGGCGGGTAGGCTGGAGGAGTCGCGTCGCCGCGCGACGTTCCACCACACAGACTCAGCGAGGTTCTCCCATGCCCACCGGCAAGGTCAGGTTCTACGACGACGAGAAGGGGTTCGGCTTCATCGCATCCGATGACGGCCAGGATGTCTTCCTGCACGCCTCTGCCCTTCCCGCAGGTGTCTCCGTGAAGAAGAACACCCGCGTGGAGTTCGGCCTTGCCGACGGCCGCCGCGGCCCGCAGGCGCTCTCGGTGCGCGTGCTGGACGCGCCGCCGGCACGCGCCAAGGCGCCGCGCGCCAACGCGGACGAGATGGCCGTGATCATCGAGGACCTCATGAAGATGCTCGACGACGCCAGCTCCGCCCTGCGCAAGGGCCGCCCCACCAGCCGCACGCTTCCCGCGGTGCTGCGCAAGGTCGCTGATGACCTCGACGCCTGACGAGCTGGCCGCCGCCACGCGCGAGATCGCGCTGGCCGCCCTGCACGAGATCACCCCCGCCTCCACGGTCGGACCCGCCGCGGGCTACACGGTCGAGCCGTCCGGCGCGCTGTCGCTGCGGTTCGAGAACCGGCTCCCCGGGTACCCGGGCTGGTACTGGACGGTGTCGGTCGCACAGCTGGACGACGCCGAGCCGACAGTGCTCGAGACCGAGCTCATGCCCGGTGACAGCGCGCTGCTCGCACCCGACTGGGTGCCGTGGACCGAGCGTCTCGCCGAGTACCGCGCGCACCAGGCCGAGCTGGCCGCCGCGGCCGCAGCCGCGGGCGCGGAGCCGGACGATGCGGATGCGGATGCGGATGCCGAGTCCGACGACTCGGATGCCGATCTCGACGGCTCTGACGAGGATGACTCCGAGGACGACTACTCCGACGATGACGACGTCGACGAGCACGACGTGACCGCACGGCTGCACGCCGGTGACCTGGACGGCGTCGACATCGACGAGCTGGACGAGTCCGCCGCATCCGACGAAGAAGCAGACGGCGACGACGCTGACGGCGACGACGATGACGACGATGACGGCGACGACGATGACGACGCTGACGACGCTGACGACGCTGACGACGCTCCGGAGGACGCAGCCGAAGAGGAGTGATCTCTTTCGCCGGAACCCCTCCTGACTGCCGAAGCCCCTCCTGATCCACGTGGACCAGGAGGGGCTTCGACGCTGCTGAGAGGTCTCGAACTCCGCCGGGACCCGAGTCAGGCCAGGTGGCCCAGCACGTAGTCGATCGAGCGGATCAGCTGGCGCACGTCGTCGGGCTCGATGGAGACGAACGTCGCGATGCGCAGCTGGTTGCGGCCGAGCTTGCGGTACGGCTCGGTGTCGACGATGCCGTTGGCGCGCAGGGCCTTGGCGATCTCCGCGGCGTCCACGCCGTCGAAGTCGATGGTCGCGACCACGGGGGAGCGGTACGCGGCCTCGACGAACGGGGTGGTGACGGATGTGCTCTCCGCCCAGTCGTAGAGCAGGCCTGACGATTCGGCTGTGCGGGCGGCCGCCCACTTCAATCCGCCGTTCGCGAGGATCCAGTCCAGCTGGCTGTCCAGCAGATGCAGGGTGGTGAGCGCCGGGGTGTTCAGAGTCTGGCTCAGGCGCGAGTTGGTCAGGGCGTTGTGAAGGCTGAGGAACTCGGGGATGTACCGTCCGGACGCCGAGATGCGCTCGATGCGCTCGATGGCGGCGGGGGAGACCGCCGCGAGCCACAGGCCGCCGTCCGAGCCGAGGTTCTTCTGCGGGGCGAAGTAGTAGACATCCACCTGGCTGATGTCGACGTCTATGCCGCCGGCGGCGCTGGTCGCATCGACGACGGTCAACGCGCCATCGGCTGCGACGCGCCGGACGGGAGCCGCAGCGCCCGTGGAGGTCTCGTTGTGCGGCCAGGCGTACACGTCGACTCCCTCGACGACCTCGGCGAAGGCGACAGTGCCGGGCTCGGACGTGCGCACGTCGGGCGCCTCCAGCCACGGGGCTGCGGCTGCTTTGGCGAACTTGCCGCCGAACTCGCCGAAGACGAGGTTCTGCGCACGGTGCTCGATGAGGCCGAAGGCCGCGGCATCCCAGAACGCCGTCGAGCCGCCGTTGCCGAGGATGATCTCGTAGCCCTCGGGCAGGTCGAAGAGGGTGGAAAGGCGCTCGCGCACGCTGGCCACCAGGTTCTTCACCGGGGTCTTGCGGTGCGAGGTGCCGAGCAGACTCGCGCCGACCGCGGCCAGCGCCTCGATCTGCGCGGGGCGCACTCTGGACGGACCGCAGCCGAAGCGTCCGTCAACGGGTAGGAGTTCGCGGGGGATCTCGATCGCCATGGGTTGATTCTAGGTCGCCGCGAGCGGCGCTCCTGTCCGCGTGACGGGCGATGACCAGGCGGCGGAAAGGTAGGCTTGCCTAAGACCATTCGGAGGGCCCGCATGACCGACCTGATCGACACCACCGAGATGTACCTTCGCACCATCCTCGAGCTGGAGGAGGAGCACATCGTTCCGTTGCGCGCGCGGATCTCGGAGCGGCTCGGGCACTCCGGCCCGACCGTCTCGCAGACGGTCGGCCGCATGGAGCGCGACGGCCTGGTCGTCGTCTCCGAGGACCGTCGTCTGGAGCTGACGGATGCCGGGCGTCGCAAGGCCGTCGACGTGATGCGCAAGCACCGGCTGGCCGAGCGCCTGCTCTCCGACGTGATCGGGCTGGACTGGGCGTTCGTGCACGAGGAGGCCTGCCGCTGGGAGCACGTGATGAGCGAGCAGGTGGAGCGCCGCCTCGTCGAGCTGCTGGGCCACCCCACCGAGTCGCCCTACGGCAACCCGATCCCGGGTCTGGATCAGCTCGGCGACGTTCCCACCCGCTCCTTCGAGGAGGGCGTGATCGGCCTGGTCAAGCAGCTGGATGCCGCGGGCGGGCCCATCGAGGGCACTGTGCGCCGTCTCGCCGAGCCCGCGCAGGTGGATCCGGAGCTGCTCGAGCAGCTGCGCGATGCGGGCGTGGTCCCCGGCGCTCGCGGGGAGTACCGCTACAACGAGGGGTACGTCCTGATCAGCATGGAGGGGCGCGACGACGACCTCGAGCTGCCGGTGGAACTGGCATCCCACATCTTCCTCGTCCAAGACAATACCTGATCAGCATGCTTTTTCGGGTTGCCTTAGCGGATTGCCAGGTTCGGAGGGTGACAGAATCGTTATCTTCCGGTAACGTCGTTGGGGTCGCCGGCGAAGAAGCCCGCCGGTGATGATCGCGGGGATCGCCTCCTAGGCTCGTCCTCTCCGCGAGAAGTTCGCACAACGTGCCGTGTGACATACGTGCCCGAGAAACGACTATTGCCGACGAGCCTGCGCTTGCCCGAACTGAGCGCGGAGGCGCAGGAGGATTCCCTTTTGGCCGCAGACATCACCCCGATCGACAACGCTGAAGACCCGAAGAAGCCGGCGCGAGGACGCGCCCCCCGCAACAGCCGCACGAGCGTGAAGCCCATGCGCACGATCGCGATCTTCGCAGCAGTCGGCGCACTCGTCGCCGCCGTCGCCCTTCCGGCCTACGCTGCGACGAACGGCACCCACAAGACCGAGGCCACGACCCTGCAGCAGATGGCCGCCAATGATGCGCAGTCGCTGGTCGTGGCTTCCGAGGCCACCGCCGCACCGCTGGAGCGCGGCACATACTCCGCCACCACGCCCGACGAGATCGCGACGAAGAAGGCCGAGGAGGCCGCCAAGGCGCGCGCCGCAGCGGCCGCGAAGCTCGCCTCGGCGAAGCCCGTGTCGCGGCTCAGCGCGGCCGACCTGCAGCTCACTTCCCCGGGATCGGGCGAGGTCCGCTATCCGCTGCCGCAGGGCTCCTACTACGTGAGCCGCACCGTGGGCAGCGGGCACGACGGCGCAGACATGGTCGCACCCTCCGGAACTCCGATCTTCGCCGCGGCAGGCGGCGTCGTGCGCACCTCCGCGGACAGCGTGGGCGGCTACGGCGTCTGCATCATCATCGACTCGGTCATCGGCGGCCAGCGGGTCTCCACGAAGTACGGCCACATGACGCTCGGCACCCGCGCCGTCAGCGTCGGCCAGACGGTGCAGCCCGGCCAGTTCATCGGCAAGGTCGGCAACACCGGACACTCGTTCGGCTCCCACCTGCACTTCGAGGTGCACATCAACGGCGCGCTCATCGAGCCGATCTCCTGGCTGAAGGTCAACGCGGGCTGATCGGCCGACACGTTCCCCGTTCGACGGGCGGTGCTCCCGCGTCGTCCAGACGGATGGGCTAGCCTGTACCCGTCGTCGTACGGGCGGGAGAAGCTGATGGGACAGATACCGGGCATCCGAACCATGGATGCGCTCGGCCGTCTCGTCCTTCAGCATCGTCCGCAGGGACTGCTCGGCCTCGCCGAGCACGCAAGGCGCTGTCGTTAGACGGCGCCTTTTGTCATCCCTGCGATCGCTGCTGTCCGCACGGCGTCGTGTGAGTCGAGAGAGCCGGGAAGCCATCCCGGCCGAATCGAGAGGATGCCGACGATGCGCACACTGGTGCTGAACGCAGGATACGAACCCATCACGGTGGTGTCGTTCAAGAGAGCCATGGTTCTCGTGATGAACGACAAGGCCAGCGTGATCGAGCACGTGGAGGGAGACCCGGTCTGGTCGGGTCGCAATGCCTATGAGCGCCCGGTCGTGATCCTCCTCACCAGGTACGTGCGTCTGCCGGCGTCCCGTCGCGTGCCGGTCACCCGTCGTGGAGTGCTGCGCCGCGACGACCATCGCTGCGGCTACTGCGGCCGCAGTGCGTCGACCATCGACCACGTTCTGCCCCGCTCGCGCGGGGGAGCGGACAGCTGGGAGAACCTGGTCGCGTGCTGCCTGAAGTGCAACAACGTCAAGAGCGACCGCACGCCGCAGGAGATGGGCTGGGAGCTGCGGATGACACCCCGTCCGCCGCACGGCACAGCCTGGACCGTCCGCGGCGCCGAGCGCGGCGACCCGCGCTGGGAGCCGTACCTCGCGCTGGCGGCGTAGCGGTGATCCGGCTCCGTTAGACTTGAGGAGCGCCTTCGTAGCTCAGTCGGATAGAGCGGCCCTCTCCTAAAGGGCAGGTCGCAGGTTCGAATCCTGTCGAGGGCACGACGACGAAGGACGCCGCCCGGAGGGCGGCGTCCTTCGTCGTCTCACACCCTCGACAGAGGGGCCCGGCCGGCGGGGAAGCGAGGGCACACAGAGCGGCCGGCCTCCCGAAGGACACCGGCCGCAGAGGGAAGCGGATATCAGTGCGCCGCGCGATATGCCTCCATGACATCTGCCGCGATGCGTCCGCGCTCGGATACCTTCAGCCCCTGGGACTTGGCCCATTCGCGAATCTCTCCGACCTCGGAATTGCGGGCCGCCCGACGCCGCGGAGCGGCGGCGGAACGAGAACTGCCCGCAGATGCGCGGCGACCGGCATTTATGTACGGCGCCAGGGCCGCACGAAGTTCGTCTGCGTGGGAATTCGTGAGATCGATCTCGTATGCGGCGCCATTGAGGGAGAAATGAACCGTCTCGCCCTCGCCGACCTCCAGCAGTGCGCCATCGATATCGTCAACAAGTTGATGCACAATTCGTCGGGCCATGCCGATAACAGTAAATGCAATATTCCAGAAATGCAAGAAAGCGCGCGCGACCGTGTGAAATGAATCTGTTTCGCTCTGGGCTGCGCCTCAGGGGAGAAGGCCCGCCCGACGCGCGCGTGCCACTGCGGCATGCCGTGTGGAGGCATCCAGCTTCGACATCGCCGCCCCCAGATATGCCTTCACCGTGCCCTCGCGCAGGCCCAGCTGGGAGGCGATCTCGCCGTTCGTGGAGCCCACGGCCGCGCAGGCCAGCACATCGAGCTCGCGGGGGGACAGGTGCACGGCGGGAATCGAGCTGGTGGTCACCGGAACCGGCTCCACGAACCCCAGGAGACGCTTCTCGACGGCCATGATCCGTGCGCGCAGGGCATCGTCGTCGAGACCGGCGGCGATGGAGCGCAGTTCGGCGAAGCTCTCGCGCAGATCCTCGCGCTGCGGGGTGGCCAGCGCCGGCGCGGGTGAGGCCTCGCGCAGCCGCCGTTCGACCTCGTCGCGGATGTGCAGCTCGGTCGCCATGCGCTGCGCGACGCTCATGGCCGGGGCCGTGGTCACGCCTCCGACCTGGGATTCCTCCCAGGCTCCGGCGTACAGCACGCCTCTCGGACGCCCCGCCACGATGATGGGCAGCGCCAGCAGCGTCCGCAGTCCCTCGCCCAGCACGAACAGGTCGTAGTCGTGCGTGATCTGCTGCGAGTTGCGGTAGTTGTTGGTCATGCGCGGGCGCAGCTCGATCATCGCCCGCCCTCCCAGGCCCCGCTCCGGGCGCACCTGCAGGCCGTCCAGATGATGGGTGCGATTGCCGACGATGGTGGTCACCGCCACCTCGCCGTCCTCGATGAGGCCGCCGAACGCCACCGGGAATCGCGTGCGCCTGGCGAGCTCGCGCACGCCGTCGGCGACGAGTTCCTCTGCGGTTCCGGCCTGGACGCTCATTCTCAGCAGATACCAACTTTCGGGGGTGACGGCGCTGCCCGCCCGTTTCGTAGCGTCGAGGATACCACCCGCGTGACGCCGTCACGCGGCTTCCTACATGCGGCAAGGAGGCCTCATGACAGAACGGATCGATGAAGAATCCGGCGGAGGAATCGACTACATCGAAGTCGAGGAATCGGAGAGATTCCAGGGACTAAAGCGCATGCAGCGCTCGTTCGTCTTCCCGCTGGCGATCTTCTTCCTGCTCTGGTACTTCGCATATGTGCTGCTCGCAGCATTCGCAACGGATTTCATGAGCCAGAGGGTGTGGGGCGACATCACGGTCGGCCTGCTCTTCGGACTCGGGCAGTTCGTCACCACATTCGCCATCACCATGGCATACGTCTCATTCGCCAACCGAAAGCTCGACCCGGTGGCCGCCGAGATCCGTGAAGACCTCGAGAAGGCGGAGGTGCGTGCATGAATGCGACGCATATGGCGGCGGTGGCCGTCAAGAACGACCCCGTCCTGAACATCGCCATCTTCGCAGCCTTCGTCGCCGTGACGCTGTTCATCGTCATCCGCGCCAGCCGCAACAACAAGACGGCCGCCGACTACTACGCCGCCGGCCGCTCGTTCAGCGGTACGCAGAACGGTTTCGCCATCTCGGGCGACTACCTCTCCGCGGCATCGTTCCTCGGCATCTGCGGCGCCATCGCCGTGAACGGCTACGACGGATTCCTCTACTCCATCGGATTCCTGGTGGCCTGGCTGGTGGCGCTGCTGCTGGTGGCCGAGCTGATGCGCAACACCGGCAAGTTCACGATGGCCGACGTTCTGGCGTTCCGCCTCAAGCAGCGCCCCGTGCGCATGGCCGCCGCCATCTCCACCCTCGCAGTGTGCTTCTTCTACCTGCTGGCGCAGATGTCCGGCGCCGGCGCGCTGGTCTCGCTGCTCCTGGGCATCGACAGCAAGGTCGGGCAGTCGCTGGTCATCGCGATCGTCGGCGTGCTGATGATCATCTACGTGCTCATCGGCGGCATGAAGGGCACCACCTGGGTGCAGATCGTCAAGGCCGTGCTGCTGATCCTCGGAGCGATCGCCATGACCGTGTGGGTGCTGGCGCTGCACGGCTTCAGCTTCAACGGCCTGCTCGAGGATGCCGTGGCCAACGCGCCCGAGGGCGCGAAGATCCTCGGCCCCGGGCTGAAGTACGGCGCCAACCCGCTGGACTTCCTGTCGCTGGGCATGGCCCTCGTCCTGGGCACCGCGGGTCTGCCGCACGTGCTGATGCGCTTCTACACGGTCCCGACCGCCAAGGAGGCCCGCAAGTCCGTCGTCTGGGCCATCTGGCTGATCGGCCTGTTCTACCTTCTGACCCTGGTGCTGGGCTACGGCGCCAGCGCGCTCGTCGGCGCCGAGGTCATCAAGGCCGCGCCGGGAGGCGTCAACTCCGCTGCTCCGCTGCTGGCACAGGCACTCGGCGGTCCGCTGCTGATGGGCTTCATCTCGGCCGTCGCGTTCGCCACGATCCTCGCGGTGGTCGCAGGCCTGACCATCACCGCAGCCGCCTCGTTCGCGCATGACATCTACTCCAACGTCATCAAGCGCGGCAAGGACGGCACCGGCACCTCCGACGCCGCGGGCGAGGTCAAGGTCGCCCGTCGCACCGTCATCGTGATCGGCATCCTGGCGATCATCGGAGGCATCGGCGCGCAGGGGCAGAACATCGCGTTCCTCGTGGCGCTGGCGTTCGCCATCGCGGCATCCGCGAACCTGCCCACGATCCTGTACTCGCTGTTCTGGAAGAAGTTCAACACCCGCGGCGCGGTGTGGAGCATGTACGGCGGTCTGATCGCGGCCGTGGGCCTCATCGTCATCTCGCCGGTCTTCTCCGGCAGCGAGACCTCGATGATCCCGGGGATCGACATCGCGATCTTCCCGTTGAGCAACCCGGGCATCATCTCGATCCCGGTGGGCTTCATCCTCGGATGGCTCGGCACCGTCACCGCGAAGACCGCGGAGTCGCGTGCCCTGGCCGCCGAGATGGAGGTGCGCTCGCTGACCGGGTTCGGCGCCGAGAAGGCCGTCGAGCACTGATCCCCGTCCGGCCGCTCGGGCTCGTGCACAGCACGGCCC
>NZ_JBASAK010000064.1:0-18579 GCF_049650565.1 Microbacterium sp. | reverse complement strand
GCGCATCGGCGAGGCGCTGCGCGCCGCCGCGCGGATAGGCCCATCCGGACGCGTGCGCGTGCGCGGCCAGCATGAGTCCCGCCGCGGACGCGGCCAGCGAGGGGAGCGGGGCGTTGGCATGCGCCATCACGCCGGCCATCAGCGCTGCGCCGGCCTCGGTGCGCAGCGTGCCTCGGGCCAGGGGCGTGCCCTGCTCCAGCATCCGGATGCCGAACCGTGCCGCCGTGATCGGATCGCGGGGGAGACGCAGCAGCGCGTGACCGGTGAAGTCGCTGACACCGCCGATGCGGCGGGCCAGCGGGCGCACGTGCGCGCACCACGCCGCGCCATCCGCACCCAGCCCGGCGGCGGTGCGGTCGATGTCGCGCCAGGCGATGGCCGCGCGCCCGCCGTCCAGCGGATGCGCGTACGAGATCTCCGGGGTGATCCAGTCCACGCGATCGGTGATCCCGAACGCACGGAAGAACGGGGAGGACAGCACGACCGGATGCACGGCCGAGCAGACGTCGAAGACGAAGCCGGGGAGTGGTCCCGGCAGTGTGCGCACGCCGCCCCCGATCGTGGAAGCCGCCTCCAGCACCTCTACCTGGTAGCCGGCGCGAGCCAGCGCCACCGCTGCGGCGAGCCCGTTGGGGCCGCTGCCGATCACCGTCGCCCGCACCATGCTCCCCAGTGTTCCACGGGCCGGCTCACGGCGATCACCTGGCTCTCCGAGTGAGAGGATTGAAGCGATGAACGAACTACAGGGGCCGACCCCCACAGGAACCTCCCGCCTCTACCGATCCCTCGCCGAAGCATTGCGGGCGCACCGCATCCCGATCGAGAATCACGAGTTCATCGGAGCCGTCACGGATGCCGTCGGAAGCAGCAGCTTCATCGACCGCGGTCGCTACATCGAGGCGCTGCGCAAGGACGGCGCGCCGTTGCACATCGGCCGTACCTACATCAACGGCTTCACCGAGGACGAGCAGGTGCTCGTGGGCGGCAGGGCGCTCCCGCTCCTGGCCAGCGAGGGCCGTGCGCCATACTTCTACGTGACGCAGCCGGGTGCGCTGCCCGCGATGCGTTCGAAGCGTCCCGCTTCGCGGGCATCCGGCGCCCGAGCGGCCGCGAAGCCGGCATCCGCTCCTCGTGCGTCCAAGACGACCCCGGTCGCGGAGCGCGACTACGGCGTCTGCGAGAAGTGCTTCATGGTGCGCAACGCGGCCGGCAAGTGCGGCTGCGACGACTGAACAGCCTGGGGCCGGGAGGGGTCAGCTGAGCTCGGCCTGCACGCGGCGGGAGATCTCCGCGATCGGCATCGAACGCGGGAACACGGCCACCACGACGTCGTCGGGTGCAGCATCCGACCCTCCCGGCAGCACGCCGTAACGACGGCGCACGTCGTCCAGCGCGGTGCGCAGCGTGGACACCGGCACCTTCCGCCCGCGCAGCAGCTGCCGCAGCACGTGGTTGTGCACGGCCGTGACCAGGGCGGAGAAGCCGACCGCGTCGATGGGCGCGATGCCGGGAAGCGCGTCGCGCAGGTACTGGTCGAACAGCCGCTCGTAGCGGAACACCGTCACGATCTCGCGATCGCGCAGCACCGGCACCTCGCGCACGATCTCGTACCTGCGCCTGGCCAGCTCCGGGTCGCGGACGAAGTACTCGAAGACGCGCTCGGATGCCTCGCACACGGCCTCCCAGGGGTCGTCGTGCGGCTGATCGAGGAACGCCCGCAGATCGTCCAGCATCTGCTCGTGATCGGTGAAGACCACATCCTCCTTGCCGCCGTACTGGCGGAAGAACGTGGAGCGCGAGACGCCGGCGGCCTTCGCGATCTGCTCGACCGACGTCGCGTCGAAGCCCTGCGAGGCGAACAGTTCGAGCGCGGCGGCGACCACGCCGGTGTGGGGCTGAGACGCATGCTGCATAGGGTGAAGCCTAGTCGCGGCCGTTCGGGCCGACCCTCCGGCGGTAGTAGGCTTTGGGATCGGATCGAATCATGATCGACACCCGACAGCATTGTCGCGTCCCATCCGCCGCAACCAGCGAAGGACTGCACTGTGGATCTCTATGAGTACCAGGCACGAGACCTTTTCGAGAAGTACGAAGTGCCGGTTCTCGCCGGCATCGTCGCCGACACCCCCGAGGAGGTGAAGGCAGCGGCCGAGAAGCTCGGCGGCGTCGTCGTCGTCAAGGCTCAGGTCAAGACCGGCGGCCGCGGCAAGGCCGGTGGCGTGAAGGTCGCCAAGAACCCCGACGAGGCGTACGAGGCGGCGAAGGCCATCCTCGGCCTCGACATCAAGGGCCACGTCGTCAAGCGCGTCATGGTCGCCGCGGGAGCCCGCATCGCCAAGGAGTTCTACTTCTCGGTGCTGCTGGACCGCGCGAACCGCTCCTACCTGTCGCTGTGCAGCGTCGAGGGCGGCATGGAGATCGAGCAGCTCGCCGTCGAGAAGCCCGAGGCTCTCGCCCGCGTGGCCGTCGACCCGATCGTCGGCATCAACAAGACCAAGGCGATCGAGATCGCCAAGGCCGCGAACTTCCCCGACGAGCTCGTCTCGAAGGTCGCCGACGTGTTCGTCAAGCTGTACGACGTGTACAAGGGCGAGGACGCGACGCTGGTCGAGGTCAACCCGCTGGTCCTCACCGAGGAGGGCGACGTGATCGCCCTCGACGGAAAGGTGTCGCTGGACGACAACGGCTCCGAGGTGCGTCACCCCGACCACGAGGCTCTCGAGGACAAGGCCGCGGCCGACCCGCTTGAGGCCAAGGCCAAGGCATCCGGTCTGAACTACGTCAAGCTCGACGGCCAGGTCGGCATCATCGGCAACGGCGCGGGACTGGTCATGTCCACCCTCGACGTCGTCGCCTACGCCGGCGAGAAGCACGGCGGCGTCAAGCCCGCCAACTTCCTCGACATCGGCGGTGGGGCGAACGCGCAGGTCATGGCGAACGGCCTGGACGTCATCCTCGGCGACCCGCAGGTCAAGAGCGTCTTCGTCAACGTCTTCGGCGGCATCACCTCGTGCGTGGCCGTCGCGGAGGGCATCATCAAGGCCCTGGAGATCCTCGGCGACGCGGCCACCAAGCCGCTGGTCGTCCGTCTGGACGGCAACCAGGTCGAAGAGGGTCGTGCGATCCTCGCCGCCGCGAACCACCCGCTGGTCACCTCGGCGGCGGGCATGGACGAGGGCGCCGACAAGGCCGCCGAGCTGGCGAACGCCTGAGCCGACTGAGACTTAAGGAACGAGAGAAATGTCGATCTACCTCAACAAGGACTCCAAGGTCATCGTCCAGGGCATCACCGGCGGTCAGGGCTCCAAGCACACCGCGCTCATGCTCAAGGCCGGCACCAACATCGTCGGCGGCGTGAACGCCCGCAAGGCCGGCACCGTCGTCACGCACGAGAAGCCCGGCGAGGGCGAGGTCGACCTCCCCGTGTTCGGGACGGTCGCCGAGGCCATGCAGAAGTCGGGTGCCGACGTGTCGGTGGCCTTCGTGCCGCCTGCATTCGCCAAGGACGCCATGATCGAGGCCATCGACGCCGAGATCCCGCTGCTGGTCGTCATCACCGAGGGCATCCCGGTGGGCGACTCCGCCGAGGCCTGGGCGTACGCCAAGTCCAAGGGCAACAAGACCCGCATCATCGGCCCGAACTGCCCCGGCATCATCACCCCCGGTGAGGCGCTGGCCGGCATCACGCCCGCCAACATCACCGGTACGGGCCCCATCGGCCTGGTCTCCAAGTCGGGCACCCTGACCTACCAGATGATGTTCGAGCTGAAGGACATCGGATTCTCGACCGCGATCGGCATCGGCGGAGACCCGGTCATCGGCACTACGCACATCGACGCGCTCGCCGCGTTCGAGGCCGACCCCGAGACCAAGGCCATCGTCATGATCGGCGAGATCGGCGGCGACGCCGAGGAGCGCGCGGCCGACTACATCAAGGCGCACGTCACCAAGCCGGTCGTCGGCTACGTCGCCGGCTTCACCGCTCCCGAGGGCAAGACCATGGGCCACGCCGGCGCCATCGTCTCCGGCTCGGCGGGCACCGCTGCGGCGAAGAAGGAGGCCCTCGAGGCCGCCGGAGTCAAGGTCGGCAAGACACCGTCCGAGGCCGCCGAGCTGATGCGCGCGATCATCCAGGGTCTCTGATCTGAGATAGGCTGTAACACGAAGGCCCCGGGCTCCACCCCGGGGCCTTCGTCTTGCTCCGGACTCCGGATACGGCGAAAGGGGCCGGATGCTCGGCATCCGACCCCTTCGTGGGAGGACTCAGTGCGCCAGCAGCATCTCGATGGGTCCGCGGGCGAAGAAGATCACGAACCCGATCGTCACGATCCACAGCAGCGGGCTGATCTCGCGGGCCTTGCCGGAGAACGCGCGGGCCACCACCCAGCCGATGAAGCCCGCGCCGATGCCGTTGGCGATCGAATACGTCATGGGCATCACCGCGACGGTGAGGAAGACGCCGAACAGGGCCGAGAAGTCGGTCAGGTCGATGAACCGGATCTGGCTCATCATCAGCGCGCCCACGATCACCAGAGCGGCCGCCGCGACCTCGGTCGGGACGATCGAGACCAACGGCGTGAAGAACATCGCGATCAGGAACAGCGCACCCGTCACCAGGTTCGCGAAGCCCGTGCGCGCACCCTCGCCGATGCCGGCGCCCGACTCGATGAACACGGTGTTGGACGACCCCGAGGTCGCGCCGCCCACGACGGCGCCGACGCCCTCGATGATCAGGGAGGACTTCAGTCGCGGGAAGTTGCCCTTCTCATCGGCCAGGTCGGCCTCCTTGGCCAGGCCCGTCATGGTGCCCATGGCGTCGAAGAAGTTCGTGAACACCAGCGTGAACACCAGCATGAGGGCCGCCACGGCGCCCACGCGGCCGAAGGCACCGACCAGGTCGACGTGACCCACCAGCGACAGGTCGGGCAGGCTCACGAGCTCCTTCGGCAGGGTCGGGACGGACAGGCCCCAACCGCCGGGGTTCTTGTCGCCCTTCGCGCCGACGTGCCAGATGGCCTCGACGATCACGGCCAGCACGGTGCCGGAGACCAGGCCGATGAGGATGCCGCCCTTGACCTTGCGCGCGACCAGCACGCCGGTCAGCAGCAGGGTGAAGACGAAGATCAGGGTGGGGATCGTGGCGACGGAGCCGCCCACTCCCAGTGCCACCGGCGGGGAGGCCGCCGCGGTGACGAATCCGGCGTTGACGAAGCCGATGAAGGCGATGAACAGGCCGATGCCGACGGTGATGGCGATCTTCAGCTGCAGCGGCACGGCGTCGAAGATCATCCGCCGCAGGCCCGTGGCGCTGAGCACGACGATGATGAGGCCGTTGATGACCACCAGGCCCATGGCCTCGGGCCAGGTGACCTCGCCGACGACTGAGAACGCCAGGAACGCGTTGATGCCCAGGCCGGCGGCGAAGCCGAACGGCAGCTTGGCGATCAGGCCGAACAGGATGGTCATGATCGCGGCGGTGAGCCCCGTGACGGCGCTCAGCTGCAGGAAGCCGAGCTTGTCGCCCACGACGTCGGGCGTGGACGAGAGGATGATCGGGTTGAGGATGACGATGTACGCCATCGTCACGAACGTGACCACGCCACCGCGGATCTCCGCGCCGAAGCTGGACCCCCGTTTCGTGATCTCGAAGAATCTGTCGACCGCGTTGCGTGGCTCGACGTCGGTATCAGGGTGCACAGGGGCAGTTGTCATCGGGACCTCCGCAGGAGAATCTATCGTGTCGCGTGGCCCGGCGGGGAGTGTCGGATGCTCGTCGTAGGCTCGATGGGTCATGCAACGTGTCACCGTGCTGCTCCTCGCCGCCCTGGATGCCGTCATCGCGGCCGCCGTGGGGCTCGTCGCCGTGCTCGCGCCGTTCACGCTCCTGTGGGTCCTCGCCTTCGGTCTGAGCGCCGACTGGGGCGCGCTGTGGCCGGTCAGCGGAGCGCTGTGGCAGTTCGGTCACGGCGTGCCGCTGCAGGTCGTCCTGCCGGATGCCGTGCTGTCGGGGCTCGGCATCGCGAAGGAGGCGGCGACGTTCGCGATCTCCGTCCCTCCGCTGGCCATCCTGCTGTTCACGCTGCTGTTCGGCATGCGCTCGGGCCGGCGCGCCGCCGTCGCAGGCGCCTGGGTCAGCGGCGTGATGTCCGGCACTGCCGTGTTCTCCGCCATCAGCGTGCTGGTGGCGCTGACCGCGCGCTCAGGCCTGCTGCGCGCCCCGCTGTGGGCGGCCATGCTCATCCCGGCATCCGTGTACGTCGCGGGCCTGCTCATCGGCGCGGTCAAGCGCGCATGGTCCGACGGCGACGGCGGGATCGTCGATCGCGTGCACGATGTCGTCGACGGATGGGGCGACTGGTCGCCGGTGCCGGCCGAGTCGCTGCGCGGCGCGACCGTCGTCGTCATCGCCCTGCTGGGAGCATCCGCCGTCGGCTTCGCGGTGATGACGATGCTGCGCGGGGGAGAGGTCATCGCGCTGTTCGAGGCCGCCCGTGTCGACGTGCTGGGCGCGAGCATGCTCACGCTCGCCCACCTGGTCTACCTGCCGACGCTGCTGGTGTGGGCCGCGAGCTGGCTCGCGGGCCCCGGGTTCGCGCTGGGTGCCGGCACCGCGGTGTCTCCCGCGGGCACCGAGCTGGGCCCGGTTCCCGGCATCCCGGTGCTGGGACTGGTGCCCGCCAACTCGTCGATGTGGATGCTGGTGGCCGTGCTGGTGCCCATCGCCTGCGGCGCGCTGGCCGGTTGGATGGTGCGGTCGAGACTGGTGTGGGAGCGCATCGGCACGGGAATCGGGCCGCGTGCGGCGATCGCCGCGGGCATCGCCGCCGCCTCGGCAGGCGTCGCAGCGCTGGCCGCCGTGCTGGCCTCCGGCTCCATCGGGCCAGGAAGACTTGCGGATGCCGGGCCTGCGGCCGGCCCGTTCGCGCTGGCCATCGGCATCGAGGTGCTCATCGGCGCCGGCATCCTGCTGCTGGCACCTCGGCATCCCGACGAGCTCGCCGAGGAGCGGCTGGACCGCTGGCGCGAGCAGACGGCGGACGGCGTAACGGACATGACTGCCCCGGTAGACTGACCGAGTGCTGACGCTCGTCGTTCTCATCTCCGGTGCTGGCTCGAATCTCCGAGCCCTGCTCGAGGCGACGAGCCACCCCGATTTCCCCGCGCACGTGGTCGCGGTGGGCGCCGACCGCGACGCCGACGGCCTCGCGGTCGCCTCGGAGTTCGGCATCCCGGCATTCACCGTGCCCTACGCGGCGTACGACAGCCGCGAGGAGTGGGGCGCGGCGCTGGCCGAGCAGCTGGATGCCTGGCAGCCCGACCTCATCGTGCTCAGCGGCCTGATGCGCCTGCTGCCGGCGGCCGTGGTCGCGCGCTACGCGCCGAACATCATCAACACCCACCCCGCCTACCTGCCGGAGTTCCCCGGGGCTCACGGCGTGCGCGACGCACTGGCCGCGGGCGCCTCGCAGACCGGCGCCAGCGTGATCGTCATCGACGACGGTGTCGACAGCGGCCCGATCCTCGCCCAGGAGCGCATCGCCGTGCTCGAAGGCGACACCGAGGCGAGCCTGCACGAGCGCATCAAGCCCGTCGAACGGCGCCTGCTCATCGACGTCGTGCGGCGGATCGCCACGCGCGACCTCGTTCTCTGACCCACAACACCAACGCACGTCCGAAGGAGCATCACCATGGCCGGCCCCCGCCTCGATCCCTCGCTGTACCGCCACCGCGACCTGGTGCCGATCCGGCGCGCGCTGGTCTCGGTGAGCGACAAGAGCGGCCTCGTCGAGCTGGCCTCGGCGCTGGTCGCCGCCGGCGTCGAGATCGTCTCCACCGGCTCCACCGCGCAGACCATCCGCAACGCGGGTCACCCGGTCACCGACGTCGCCGCGGTCACCGGCGTCGCCGAGATGCTCGACGGGCGCGTGAAGACACTCCATCCGAAGATCCACGGCGGTCTGCTGGCGGACCTTCGCCTGCAGGACCATGAGCAGCAGCTGAGAGACCTCGGCATCGAGCCGTTCGAGCTCGTCGTCGCCAACCTGTACCCGTTCGTCGCGACCGTGGAGTCGGGTGCTTCGCTGGATGAGATCGTCGAGCAGATCGACATCGGCGGCCCCTCGATGGTGCGCGCCGCGGCGAAGAACTATGCCAACGTCGCCATCGTCGTCTCGCCGGAGTCGTACCCGGCGATCATCGCGGCGGTGCAGACGGGCGGGACCGACCTCGCGCAGCGCCGCGAACTGGCGACCCGCGCTTTCGCGCACACCGCCACCTATGACACGGCCGTCGCGCAGTGGTTCTCCGAGGGGACCCTCAGCGACGGCGTCGACCTGCCCGCGCACCTGACCGTGAAGGCCGAGCGCCTGAAGAAGCTGCGCTACGGCGAGAACTCGCACCAGCGCGCCGCGATCTACACCCGCACCGGCGGGCACGGCATCGCCCAGGCCACGCAGCTGCAGGGCAAGGAGATGTCCTACAACAACTATGTCGACGCGGATGCCGCGCTGCGCGCCGCGTACGACATGGTGCTGCCCTCGGTGGCCATCGTCAAGCACGCCAACCCGTGCGGCATCGCCACCACGGCGCCGAACGCTCTCGACCCTATCGCCAGCGCGCACCTGCGCGCCCACGAGTGCGACCCGGTGTCGGCGTACGGCGGAGTCATCGCCGCCAACGGCACCGTCACACTGAAGATGGCGGAGAACCTGAAGGACATCTTCACCGAGGTCATCGTCGCGCCCGATTTCGAGCCGGCTGCGCTGGAGGTCTTCAAGCACAAGAAGAACCTGCGGCTGCTGAAGCTGCCCGAGGACTGGCGCCAGGAGCGCATGGACATCCGCCTGGTCTCCGGCGGCCTGCTGCTGCAGGATGCCGACCGCTTCCCCGACGACATCGTCTCGGTTGCGAAGAACTGGGAGCTGGTCTCGGGCGAGCGCCCGGACGACGTGGCCATGGAGAACCTGATCTTCTCCTGGAAGGCGTGCCGTGCGGTCAAGTCCAACGCCATCGTGCTGGCCAAGGACAACGCGACCGTGGGCGTGGGCATGGGGCAGGTCAACCGCGTCGACTCCTGCCGCCTCGCAGTGGAGCGCGCGGGGGAGCGTGCGAAGGGCTCCGTCGCGGCATCCGACGCGTTCTTCCCCTTCGCCGATGGCCCGCAGGTGCTGCTGGACGCCGGCGTGACGGCCATCGTGCAGCCCGGCGGCTCGGTCCGCGACGGCGAGGTCGTCGATGCGGCCCGCAAGGCCGGCGTCACGATGTTCTTCACCGGGGAGCGCCACTTCTTCCACTGAGCGCACGTTCTCGGCGAAGCGCGGAGGGTCAGGCCGTCGCGGAGCTGAGCAGGATACTGGTCTCGGAATCGCGGATGCCGTCGATGCCGCGGATCGTGCCGAGCGTCTCGTCGAACGAGGCCAGGCTGTCGCAGCTGATCTCGGCGACCAGATCCCAGCGGCCGTTGGTGGTGTGCAGGGCGGCGATCTGCGGCACGCCGCGCAGACTGCGGATCACGTCGCGGGTGTTGCGCCCTTCCACGGCGATGAGCATGATGGCCCGCACGACCGAACTCGCGGAGGGGTCGCGCACGCGCACCGAGAACCCCACGATCACGCCGCTGTCCACGAGGCGCTTGAGGTGGCTGTCGACCGTGGCCCTGGTCACGCCCAGCCGCCGGGCGAGGTTGACGACGGACTCCCTGCCGTTGGCGCGCAGCAGCGACAGCAGGCGGCGGTCGAGGTCGTCGAGAGTGCTCATGTCACAGAATGTATTCGATGGGTGCTCAAATTGTCTAGAGGATGCCGCAAATGATCCAGCTTGTTGATTGAAAGTGTCATCGGACCCTCGTAGATTGGAGGCAGTACGAGTGAAGGGATGGGCCATGGTCCGTTTTGTCGATGTTCCGAACATGCGCCGCTGGCTGGTCGACACCGGGATCGAGAACGCGATCGAGGGGATCGCGGACACCCTGGTGGAGGACTTCAAGCGCTGGGAGCTGTTCGACAAGACGCCCCGCGTGGCCAGCCACTCGGAGGTCGGCGTCATCGAGCTGATGCCGGCCAGCGACGGCGTGCAGTACGGCTTCAAGTTCGTCAACGGCCACCCGAGCAACCCGGCTCGCGGCCTGCAGACCGTCACCGCGTTCGGCGTGCTGGCCGACGTGCAGAGCGGCTACCCGACGCTGTGGTCCGAGATGACCATCCTCACCGCCCTGCGCACCGCCGCGACCTCCGCGATGGTGGCCCGCGTGCTGGCTCCCGAGGGCGCCACCACCATGGCCATGATCGGCACCGGCACCCAGTCCGAGTTCCAGGCCCTCGGCTTCCGCAGGCTGCTGGGCGTCCACAGCCTGCGCATCTGGGACACCGACCCGCACGCCATGGACACCTTCGAGCGCAACATGCGCCCGCTGGGCTTCGACATCGTGCGCGCCACCAGCGCCGCCGAGGCCGTCGAGGGCGCGCAGATCATCACCACCTGCACGGCCGACAAGGTCAACGCCACGATTCTCACCGATGACATGGTGAAGCCCGGCGTGCACCTGAACGCGATCGGCGGCGACTGCCCGGGCAAGACCGAGCTCGACGCCCGCATCCTGCATCGCGGCGACATCTTCGTCGAGTACCCCGAGCAGACCCGCATCGAGGGCGAGATCCAGCAGCTGGATGCCGACCACCCGGTCACCGAGATGTGGCGCGTGCTGCGCGGCGAGGCCGCGGGCCGCACCTCCGCCGAGCAGATCACGATCTTCGACTCCGTGGGCTTCGCCATCGAGGACTTCTCCGCGCTGCGCTACCTGGATGCGGCCCTCGACGGTACCGACTACTTCACCGAGGTCGACATCATCGCCGAGCCCACCGACCCCAAGGACCTGTTCTCGCTCGTCGCCGCGGGCGCGTCAGTCCCCACCCTCGCGTGAGGGCGGCGTCGGCGCAGGCGCCGAACGCCGTGGTGCTGATCCGTCCGCACCACTTCACACCCAACCCGCAGACCGCGGCAGACAACACGTTCCAGCGCACGACCGACGAGGACGTGTCGCGTGCCGCATACGACGCGTGCACGCGCGTGGCCGAGGTGCTGCAGCGCGAAGGCGTGCGGGTGCACATGTTCGAGGATGAGGGCTACGCCCACCCCGACAGCGTGTTCCCGAACAACTGGTTCTCCACGCATGCCGGCGGCCGCATCGCCGTCTACCCGATGTACGCCGAGAACCGCCGCGGTGAGCGCCGCGCCGACATCCTCGAGATGCTGAAGTCCGAATACCGCGTGCAGGAGGTCATCGACTACTCCGGCCTGGAGCCCGATGGGCTGTTCCTGGAGGGCACCGGAGCCATGGTGCTGGACCATGTCTCGCGCATCGCGTACGCCGTGCGCTCGCATCGGTGCGACCCCGTGCTCGTGGAGCGCTTCTGCACGGTCTTCGGCTACGAGCCGGTGGTGTTCGACGCCACCGACCCCGACGGCGTGCCGATCTATCACACCAACGTCATGATGTGCATCGGCACGGACGTGGCGCTGATCGGGCTGGATGGCATCGTCGGCGACGCCCGCCGCGCCGAGGTGGCCACCCGCATCCGCGACACCGGGCGCACGATCATCTCGCTCACGCCGGATCAGGTCGCGCATTTCGCCGGCAACGCGCTGGAGCTGCGCGACCACGCCGGCGAGCGGATCATGGTGATGTCCGAGACTGCGCACGCCAGCCTGACAGCCGAGCAGCTGGACACCCTCGCGCAGACCGTCCGCGTGCTGCCGATCGACGTGGCGCCCATCGAGCTGGCCGGCGGATCCGTGCGCTGCATGCTCGCCGGCATCCATCTCGATCCGCGCTGACAGGGCGCCGATCGGCAATCGGGCACGGCGCGCAGTCGTGTCCGATTTCCGCTAAGCGGGATGCCGCAGGCGTGACAGCATGGAGGCATGAGCTTCCCGACGATGACCTTCGACGAGCGGTACCGCGCCATCAGCGCGCGGGATGCCCGCTTCGACGGACAGTTCGTGATGGCCGTGCACTCCACCGGCATCTACTGCCGCCCCAGCTGCCCGGCTCGCACGCCGAAGTACACCGGCGTGTCGTTCTACCCGACCAGCGCCGCCGCCCACGAGGCCGGGTATCGAGCCTGCAAGCGCTGCCTGCCCGAAGCGGCACCCGGCTCGCCGGAGTGGAACCTGCGCGGCGATGTCGCAGCCCGCGCCATGCGCCTGATCGCCGCCGGCGTCGTCGAGCAGGAGGGCGTGCCGGGTCTCGCACGCCGGCTCGGCTACTCGTCGCGCCACCTGACCCGGATGCTGACAGCCGAGCTCGGCGCCGGCCCGCTGGCCCTGGCCAGGGCGCATCGGGCGCACGCCGCGCGGATGCTGCTGGTCGGCACCGATATGCCTGTCTCCGATGTCGCCTTCTCGGCAGGCTTCGCCAGCATCCGGCAGTGCAACGACACCATCCGCGAGGTGTTCCAGCTCACGCCGGGGCAGCTGCGGGCCACGCGGCGCCCTTCGACAGGCTCAGGGACCCATGAAAAGGAGACGCAGGAGGCGCAGGGCGCCATCGATCTGCTGCTGCCGTATCGCGCGCCGATGGACGCCGCCGGCGTGTTCGCCTGGATGGCCGCCCGCGCCGTGCCCGGCATGGAGGAGGCGACGGAGGCGTCCTATGCCCGGCACCTGCAGCTGCCCGGCGGGCCCGCGCACCTGCATGTGCGGCAGGATGGCGACGGCCGGCTGCGACTGCGCGCGCGCGTCGCGCGGCTCGGCGACCTCGCCCGGCTGATGTCCACCGCGCGCAGGCTGTTCGACCTCGACGCCGACCCGGTCGGCATCGACGCCGCACTCTCCGCGCACTCCGAGCTCGCGCCGTCGGTGGCGCGCATCCCCGGCATCCGCGTGCCCGGTGCGACTGACCCGCACGAGATGCTGATCCGCGCCATGGTCGGCCAGCAGATCACCGTCGCTGCCGCGCGCACGGCGCTGACCGCGCTCACCGAGGCGCTGGGGGAGCGCACCGCCGACGGCGGCCTCCTGTTCCCCACGATGGCCGCCATCGCCGAGCACGGCGCCGAGGTGCTGCGCGGCCCGGGCGCCCGCATCCGCGCCATCACGGGCGCCGCCGCGGCGCTCGCCGAGGAGTCGCTGATCCTCACCGTCGGCGACGACGCCGGCCAGCAGCGCGCCGCGCTGCTGGCCATGCCCGGCATCGGACCGTGGACGGCCGACTACGTGCGCATGCGCGTGATCGGCGATCCCGACGTCTTCCTGCCGGGCGACGTCGCGATGCGAGCCGGGGCTGCGGCATCCGGTCTTCCCGGCGAGGCGAAGCCGCTGGCCGCCTGGGCCGAGCGCACCGCGCCCTGGCGCAGCTACCTCGCCGCCCATCTCTGGCGCGCGGCTCCGGTCCGCGCGCCCCGCACCCGCCGATCCGCTGCGAAGGAGTCCGCATGAACGCCATCATCCAGACCATCGAGACGCCTGACGGCGCGCTCACGATCCTCGCCGACGACCGCCAGCGCGTGCTGTCGTCGGGGTGGACCGACGACGTCGAGGCCATCCTCGGCCGCCTGACCCCGGCACTGCTCCCGGAGAACGTCACCGAGGGCAGGACGGACGCCGCGGATGCCGCCCTCGCGTACTACGACGGCGACCTGACGGCCATCGACACGGTCGCCGTGCACCAGCGCGGCACGGCCATGCAGAACGCCGGCTGGGCGGCCCTGCGCATGATCGCGCCGGGACGGCCGCTGACGTACACCGAGTTCGCCATCCGGCTGGGCAGCCCACGAGCCGTCCGCGCTGCGGCATCCATCTGCGCGAAGAACGCCCCGGCGCTGTTCGTGCCGTGCCACCGCGTGCTGCGCTCGGACGGCACGCTCGGCGGCTTCGCCTGGGGCCTGCCGGTCAAGCGCAGCCTGCTCGATCGCGAGGCGGCGCTGGCGGCTTGATCAGGCCGCGGGCGTCTCGGCGTCGATGTCGGTGAGGCGGGCGACCGCCACATGGATGAGCTTGCGGAAGTCCAGCGTCTCGTCCTTCAGCGCCGTGTTGTCGACGACGTACGCCAGCGACACGGGGAAGTCCTTCATGCCGACATGCGGGAGCTCACCCGCGTTGCGGGCGGCGAACGCGATGCCGAACACCCGCAGGAAGACCGAGCCGTCGTCGCCGATGCTGATCAGCCGCGGGTCGGCGGCGTCGGGGTCCACGCCCAGTTTCTCCAGAGCGGTGAGCGACGTCTCGTAGATGAGGGCCTGCTCGAGCACGGCGAAGAAGTAGTCCGGATGTTCGGGAACGCGCAGCTGACGCAGCAGCTGCGCCTCGACCGGAAGCTGAGACGCCAGGTCGCCAGGACCCACGTCGATGCGGTCGATGCGCAGTCGCGAACTCATTCCTCCAGCCTACGCATCCCGATCCGACTCTTGCCGCCATGCAGGTCCGGGCATATGCTGAGAGGCTGTCGCGCTGATCGGCCGACGAAGCCGAGCCCGAGGAGGACACCATGGCCACGACGACCGTCACGACCTTCATCACCACAGGCTCGCGCGCAGTTCGCCTGCGCGATTAGAGCACGCCGGGCGGCGCGTCCGCCCCGTCGCATCGGATGCCCGGCATCCGGCCTTCACTTCGTCACTGGATCGCCCCGCAACTGAGAGTCATGTCTGTCACCTCCTCCTCGTCGTCCCTGTCCACCTTTGCCGCGCTGTGGCGGCTGAAGCCGTTCGTCAAGCCCATCGCCTGGCGCCTCGTCGGCGGCGCGCTCAGCGCGCTGGCCGCCGCCGTGATCGCCCTGATGGTGCCGATCGTGCTCGAGCAGATCATCAGCGGCCCCATCGCGAGCGGTGACGTGCTGGCCATCGTCGCCGGCGCGGGCATCGTGCTGCTGCTCGGTCTCGGCGAGGCGGCCATGGTGTGGTTGCGCCGCTGGTTCGTGCTCACTCCGGCCACCGAGGTCGAGTTCGAGATGCGCGCAGGGCTGTACTCGCGCCTGCAGCACCTGCCGGTCGCGTTCCACGACCGTTGGCAGTCCGGCCAGCTGCTGAGCCGCATGATGCAGGACATCAGCCTGATCCGCCGCTGGATCGCTTTCGGCCTGATCCTCCTGGTGGTCAACATCCTCACCATCGGCATCGGCGGCGTGCTGCTGTTCCGCTGGCACTGGATGCTGGGCGCCATCTTCATCCTCACCGGCATCCCGATGTGGATCCAGGGGTTCCTGTTCGAGAAGCGCTACGGCGTGCTGGCCCGACGCAGCCAGGACCAGGCCGGCGACCTGGCCACCAGCGTCGAGGAGAGCGTGCACGGCATCCGCGTGCTGAAGGCGTTCGGCCGGGGCAAGCACGCGCTGCGCCGCTTCAGCTCGCAGGCCGAGACGCTGCGTCAGACCGAGCTCAGCAAGGCCAGGGCCGTCGGCGAGATCTGGTTCTGGCTCGACCTGATGCCGCAGATCGCGTTCGGCACCAGCCTGCTCACCGGCATCTGGCTCATCTCGATCGGCCAGATCAACGTGGCCGAGCTGTTCGCATTCTTCGCGATGGCCACCGTGCTGCGCTGGCCCATCGAGTCGATCGGCTTCCTGTTCTCGTTCCTGCTGGATGCCCGCACGGCGACCGACCGGGTGTTCGACATCTACCGCGAGATCAACACCATCGCCGACCCGGAGAAGCCCGTGCACCTGACCGAGCCGCGAGGAGAGCTGGCGTTCGAGGGCGCGCACTTCCGCTATCAGGACGCCGGTGAGGCCGAGCGCGATCTGCTGGACGGCATCGACCTGGTGCTCGAACCCGGCGAGACCATGGCGCTGGTGGGCCTGACCGGATCCGGCAAGACCACGCTGACCACGCTGCCCGCCCGCTTGTACGACGTCACCGGGGGCCGGGTCACGCTGGACGGGGTCGACATCCGCGACTTCGAGCTCTCCGAGCTGCGACGGCACATCGCCATGGCGTTCGAGGACGCCACGCTGTTCTCGGCATCCGTGCGCGAGAACGTGCTGCTGGGACGTGCCGACCTCGATCTGCACAGCCCCGAGGCCGACCGCGTGCTGCGCGAGGCGCTGGACGTCGCGCAGGCGGGCTTCGCCGACGATCTGCCCGAGGGGCTCGAGACCATCATCGGCGAGGAGGGTCTGAGTCTCTCCGGCGGTCAGCGGCAGCGCCTGGCGCTGGCCCGGGCGGTGGCCGCGGCGCCGAAGGTGCTGGTGCTGGACGACCCTCTGTCGGCGCTGGACGTCGACACCGAGGCCCTCGTCGAAGAGGCGCTGCGGCACGTGCTGGCCGAGACCACCGCGCTGATCGTGGCGCACCGCCCCTCGACCGTGGCACTCGCAGATCGCGTGGCGCTGCTGGAGAAGGGCAGGGTCACCGCCGTCGGCAAGCACTCCGACCTGCTGCGCACCAGCGCGCATTACCGCCACGTGATCTCGAGCCTGGAGGCCGAGCGCGCGGAGCACGCGGCGAGAACGGGGGCGATACCCGTGATACCGGATGCTGCCGTCACCGACGCTTCGACAGGCTCAGCGACCCAGGAATCTCAGCAGTCTCGGGAGCGGGTGCCTGAGCTTGTCGAAGGGTCGGACCAGGATGAGGAGGTGCAGGCATGAGCGTGGTGGGAACCCAGGACGAGGACCGCTCCGACTACACCAAGGAGGAGAGCCGGTTCATCCGGCGTCGTTCACTGCGCCTGCTCGGCTCGCTGATCACACCGCTGCACCTGCCGATCGGGATGGCGGCTCTGGTGCTCGTGGTCTCCACCGCCCTGCAGGTGGCGGGCCCCATCCTGATCGGCATCGCGCTGGACGACGCCCTGCCGACGCTGCTGAAGACGGCGGACTGGATGCCCGCCATCCTCGTCACTGCCGTCTACCTGCTGGCCGGGATCATCGGGTCCGTGCTGATCGGCCTCTACGTGGTGCTGGCCGCCCGCATCACCCAGGCGGTCCTGCTGGATCTGCGCAAGCGCATCTTCCTGCATACGCAGCGTCTGAGCCTGGAGTTCCATGAGTCGTACACGTCGGGGCGCATCATCTCGCGGCAGACCAGCGACCTGGACTCCATCCGGGAACTGCTGGATGGCGGCCTGAACAACCTCGTCTCCGGTGCGCTGTTCGGCATCTTCACCTTCATCGCACTGGTCGTCGCCGACTGGCAGTCCGGCATCATCCTGCTGCTGGCGGGCTTCCCGCTGTGGCTGCTGATGCGCTGGTTCTACCGCCGTTCCCAGCTGCTGTACCGCGAGTCCCGCGTGATCAGTGCCAAGGTGATCGTGCAGTTCGTGGAGACGATGACCGGCATCCGCGCCGTCAAGTCGTTCCGGAAGGAGCCGCGCAACGACGTCTCCTTCCGTCAGGTGGCGGGCGACTACCGCGACATCAACCGCCGCTCGATGAACCTGTTCGGCACTTTCGACCCGGGACTGATGGGCGTCTCGGCCATCACGACCGCACTGGTGGTGCTGTGGGGCGGCATTCGTGTGGCCGATGGCGCGCTGGGCGTCGGCGTGCTGCTGGCGACTGTGCTGTATGTGCGCAACTTCTTCGCTCCCATGCAGGACATCGCCGGGTTCCTGAACTCCTACCAGTCCGCCACGGCGGCGCTGGAGAAGGTGTCTGGCGTGCTGGAGGAGGTGCCGACTGTTCCCGACCCGGAGAAGCCGATCGATCTGTGGACCTCGCGCGGCGCCGTCCGCTTCGACGACGTGACCTTCGGCTACAACGGCGAGAAGACGATCCTGCCGAGCTTCGACCTGGACATCCCGGCCGGGCAGACCATCGCGCTGGTGGGCACGACCGGCGCCGGCAAGTCGACGCTGGCGAAGCTCGTGTCGCGGTTCTACGACCCGACCGAGGGCGCCGTCACGCTGGACGGGGTCGACCTGCGGATGCTGCATCCGAAGGATCTGCGCCGCGCCATCGTCATGGTCACGCAGGAGGCGTACCTGTTCAGCGGCACGGTCGCCGACAACATCGCTCTCGGCAAGCCGGATGCCACGCTGGAGGAGATCCGCGCGGCTGCGCGTGCCGTGGGCGCCGACGGGTTCATCTCGTCGCTGCCGGACGGCTACGACACCGACGTGAACAAGCGGGGCGGACGCGTGTCGGCGGGGCAGCGCCAGTTGATCTCGTTCGCGCGGGCGTTCCTCGCCGACCCCGCAGTGCTGATCCTCGACGAGGCCACGGCGTCTCTGGACATCCCGTCGGAGCGGCTCATCCAGGATGCGCTGCAGACGCTGCTGGCCGATCGCACGGCCATCATCATCGCGCACCGCCTGTCGACGGTCGCGATCGCCGACCGGGTGCTGGTGATGGAGCATGGCCGGATCATCGAGGACGGCGCGCCCGCGGAGCTCATCGCGGGCACCGGCAAGTTCGCGCAGCTGCACGCCGCCTGGCAGGAGACCCTGGTCTGATCCCCCCGCCCGTCCATCGGGCGCAAAAGGCGCAGAATCCGGCCTGCGAAGGGCGCTTCGCGCCATATGGACGGGCTGTTAGGTTGAGAGGGTGAACGGCAGGCGGCTGGGGTACGACGCAGCGCGGCTCGAGCTGCGCCAGGCGCAGAAGGAAGCGCGGGATGCCGCGGTCGCGGCACGGGTGGCCCGCGC
>NZ_JBASAK010000063.1:0-18694 GCF_049650565.1 Microbacterium sp. | reverse complement strand
TGGCAGGAGGAGCACACCTCGGTGCCCGCCGAGCAGGCCATCCGCATCGGCCGCGAGTTCGCCGACAACGCCGAGCGATCGGGTGGCCGCTCGATGATCCTGATGGGCGCCGGCACCAACCACTGGTTCCACTCCGACACCATCTACCGCACCTTCCTCGCGCTGACCACGATGACCGGATGCCAGGGCGTGAACGGCGGGGGATGGGCGCACTACGTGGGCCAGGAGAAGGTGCGCCCGCTCACCGGCTACCAGCAGTACGCGG
Organism: Microbacterium sp.; assembly: GCF_049650565.1. GTDB lineage: Bacteria > Actinomycetota > Actinomycetes > Actinomycetales > Microbacteriaceae > Microbacterium. The sequence continues at coordinate 18,429 of NZ_JBASAK010000063.1, read as the reverse complement.
GGGCATCCGACTGGGTGCGTCCGCCGCGCTACACGATCGGCACGGCCTTCTTCTACCTGTCCACCGACCAGTGGCGCTACGACGGGCTGCCGGCCGACCAGCTCGCCTCGCCGCTGGGCCGCGGCACGTTCCACGGCCGCACCACTGCCGACTGCCTGGTCGAGTCGGTGCAGCGGGGCTGGATGCCCAGCTACCCCACCTTCGACCGGAACCCGCTCGATCTGGTGGCCGAGGCGGAGGCGGCGGGCAAGGACCCCGCGCAGCACGTCGTGGACAGCCTGGATGACGGCTCGCTGCGCTTCGCCGTGGAGGACCCGGACGACCCGGCCAACTTCCCGCGCGTGATGACCATGTGGCGCGCCAACGTGCTGGGCTCCTCGGGCAAGGGCAACGAGTACTTCCTCAAGCACCTGCTGGGCACGGATGCCGCCGTGCGCGCCCCCGAGGCCGCCGCGGGCTCCCGCCCGGTCTCGATGACCTGGCGCGAGAAGGCCCCCGAGGGCAAGCTCGACCTGCTCATGACGGCGGACTTCCGCATGACCAGCACCACGCTGTTCAGCGACATCGTGCTGCCGGCGGCCACCTGGTACGAGAAGTACGACCTGTCCTCCACGGACATGCATCCGTTCATCCACGCGTTCAACCCGGCCATCGCCCCGCCGTGGCAGACGAAGACGGACTTCGAGACGTTCCGCATCCTCGCGGAGCGCTTCAGCGAGATGGCCCGAACCCACCTGGGCGTGCGGCGCGATGTGGTGGCCACGCCGCTGCAGCACGACACCCCCGACGTGATGGCCACCCCGCACGGCCGGGTGCACGACCTGCCGCGGGTGCCGGGCGTGACCATGCCGAAGCTGAAGGTCGTGGAGCGCGACTACCCGAACCTCGCAGAGCAGTGGCGCTCGCTGGGCCCGCTGAGCGGCGAACTCGGCATGACCACCAAGGGCGTCACGTACCATCCCGAGCCCGAGATCGCGTGGCTGGCCGAGAAGAACGGCACGACAGTCGCGGGTCCGTACGCGGGCAGCGTGCGACTGGACTCCGACCAGCGCGCCTGCGAGATGATCCTGGCGTTCTCCGGCACCAGCAATGGCCGCCTGGCCGTGCAGGGCTTCCGGCAGCTGGAGAAGCACACCGGACAGCAGCTGGCGTTCCTCGCCGACGAGCACGAGGGCACGCACCTGTCGTTCCAGGACGTGTCGGTGCAGCCGCGCAGCGTGATCACCTCGCCGGAGTGGTCCGGCTCCGAGCACGGCGGCCGGCGGTACACGGCGTTCGCGATCAACGTCGAGCACCTCAAGCCCTGGCACACGCTCACCGGCCGGCAGCACTTCTACCTCGACCACGACTGGATGGACGAGCTGGGCGAGGCGCTGCCGATCTACCGCCCGCCGCTGGACATGGCCCGCCTGTTCGGCGATGTGGTGCCGGGCACGGCATCCGGCGCCGAGGTCAACGTGCGCTACCTGACCCCGCACTCCAAGTGGTCGATCCACTCGGAGTACCAGGACAACCTGTTCATGCTCTCGCTCTCGCGAGGCGGCCCCACGATCTGGATGAGTCCGCAGGATGCCGAGAAGATCGGCGTGCGCGACAACGACTGGATCGAGTCGTACAACCGCAACGGCGTGGTCGTCGCGCGGGCCAACGTGTCGCACCGGATGCCTGAGGGCACGGTGTACATGTACCACGCGAAGGACCGCACGGTCGATGTGCCGATCAGCGAGACCAGCGGGCTGCGCGGCGGCATTCACAACTCCCTCACGCGCATCCTGCTCAAGCCCAGTCACCTGATCGGCGGCTACGCACAGCTGGCGTGGGCGTTCAACTATCTGGGGCCGACGGGGAACCAGCGCGACGAGGTCACCACGATCCGCCGCCGCTCGCAGGAAGTGCAGTACCGATGAAGGGCGCAGTGTCATGAAGGTAATGGCTCAGATGTCGATGGTGATGAACCTCGACAAGTGCATCGGATGCCACACCTGCTCGGTCACATGCAAGCAGGCGTGGACGAACCGCACCGGCGTGGAGTACGTGTGGTTCAACAACGTCGAGACCCGGCCGGGCGTCGGCTACCCGCGCGGCTATGAGGACCAGGAGAAGTGGCAGGGCGGCTGGGTGCGCGACAAGCGCGGCCGGCTTCGGCTGCGCGCCGGCGGGCGGCTGTCCAAGCTCGCGCGCATCTTCTCCAACCCCAAGCTGCCCGGCATCGACGACTACTACGAGCCGTGGACCTACGACTACGACATGCTCGTGAACGCACCCGGCGGTGAGCACACCCCCGTCGCGCGCCCGAAGAGCCTGATCACCGGCAAGGACATGAAGGTGTCCTGGTCGGCCAACTGGGACGACGACCTGGGCGGCTCCGTGGAGACGATGCAGCAGGACCCCATCCTGCAGAAGATGAGCGGCGAGGTGAAGGCCGAGTTCGAGAAGGCCTTCATGTTCTACCTGCCGCGCATCTGCGAGCACTGCCTGAACCCGTCGTGCGTGGCGTCGTGCCCCTCGGGTGCGATGTACAAGCGCCAGGAGGACGGCATCGTCCTCGTCGACCAGGACGCCTGCCGCGGCTGGCGGATGTGCATCTCCGGATGCCCGTACAAGAAGGTCTACTTCAACCACAAGACCGGCAAGGCCGAGAAGTGCACGTTCTGCTACCCGCGCATCGAGGTGGGCCTGCCGACCGTGTGCTCGGAGACCTGCGTGGGCCGGCTGCGGTACCTGGGCCTGGTGCTGTACGACGGGGATGCCGTGGCCGACGCCGCAGCCGTGGAGGATCCGCACGAGCTGCTGAACGCGCAGCGCTCGGTGCTGCTGGACCCGCACGACCCCGACGTGATCGAGGCGGCCCGGCGCGATGGCATCGCGGAGGACTGGATCGAGGCCGCCCAGCGCAGCCCCGTCTGGCGGCTCCTCCACGACTACGAGGTGGCGCTGCCGCTGCATCCGGAGTACCGCACCATGCCGATGGTCTGGTACATCCCGCCGCTCTCGCCCGTGGTCGACGTGGTGACCGGATCGGGCAACGACGGCGAGGATGCCCGCACGCTGTTCGCTGCCATCGACAAGCTGCGCATCCCGATCGAGTACCTGGCCGAGCTGTTCACGGCGGGCGATGTGGCGCCGGTGGATGCCGCGCTGCGCAAGCTCGCCGCCATGCGCTCGTACATGCGCGGGGTCTCGATCGACGACGTGCGCGAGGAATCCATCGCCGAGGCCGTCGGCATGACCGGCCGGGAGATCGAGGAGATGTACCGGCTGCTGGCCATCGCCAAGTACGAGGAGCGCTACGTCATCCCCGCGGCCCACCACGAGCAGGCGCACGACCTCGAGGAGATGGCCTGCTCTCTGGACTTCGAGGGCGGTCCGGGCATGGGCGGCGCGGGCGGTCCGTTCGGCGCTGCCAGCGGGCATTCCGTGCCGGTGGCCGTGGAGAACTTCCACGCACTCTCGGATCGGCAGACCGCCGACCGCCCGTCGACGCCGGGGCGCATCAACCTGCTGAACTGGGACGGCAACGGAAGGCCCCAGGGGCTGTTCCCGCCGTCAGAAGGCGAGGGGTCGTGAGAACCGCCGCTCCTGCCCGCGTCACGCCGCGCCGCGCCCTGCCCGACGCCTTGGCTCCGGCATCCCTCAGCCGCGAGCAGCGTCGCATGGTGCACATGCTGGCCTCGCTGCTGCTGGACTATCCCGACGCGCAGTGGTTCGAGCGCCTTCCGGTCTTCGAAGCGCATGCGGCCGCGCTGCCGGCATCCGTTGGCGAACCCCTCGGCGGGCTGCTGCACGCGGCGCGCGAGAGCGGCGCATCCGCTCTGCAGAAGATGTACGTGACCACCTTCGATCTCAAGCGCAAGTGCTCGCTGTATCTCAGCTACTACGCCACTGGCGACACGCGCCGGCGTGGCACGGCGCTGGTGACGTTCCTCGACGCGTACCGCGCGGCGGGGTGGGAGTTCGACGCCGACGAGCTGCCGGACTACCTGCCGGCGGTGCTGGAGTTCTCGGCGCGGTCGCAGTCGGATGTGGCGGATGCCGTGCTCGCGGCGCACCGCGAGGGCATCGAGGTGCTGCGGGCTGCGCTGGAGAGCATGGACTCGCCGTGGGCGGGCGTCGTGCGCGCCGTCACGCTGTCGCTGCCGAAGGTGGATCAGCGCACCCGCGAGCGCGTGGCAGCGCTGGTGAACGAGGGGCCGCCGACCGAGACCGTGGGGCTGAGCCTGCCCATTCCGACCTACCGGCCGATGGGGAACTCGATGCCGGCCGACACCGGACTGATCGGAACGGGGGACCGGCCGTGAGCACCATGCAGATCCTGCTGTGGGTGGCGCTGCCGTACATGTGCGGCGCGATCTTCATCGTCGGGCACATCTGGCGCTACCGCTACGACAAGTTCGGGTGGACGACCCGCTCGTCGCAGACCTACGAGAACCGGCTGCTGCGGTGGGGGTCGCCGATGTTCCACTTCGGCATCCTGATGGTGATCGCGGGGCACGCGGTCGGGCTGTTCATCCCGCGCGAGTGGCTGTACGCCATCGGTATCAGCGAGGAGATCTACCACCTGGGTGCCACGGTGCTCGGCACCTTCGCCGCAGTGCTGACGCTGGCGGGGCTGGCGATCCTGATCTTCCGGCGGCGCACGGTGCCGGCGGTGTTCCTGGCGACCACCGTGATGGACAAGATCATGTACGTGCTGCTGGGGGCGACGCTCCTGTTCGGCACGGCGGCCACGGTCGTGCACCAGGTGTTCGGGCCGGGATTCCACTACCGCGAGACCATCTCGCCGTGGATCCGCGAGGCCCTGATCTTCCGCCCGCGGCCGGAACTGATGGTCGACGTTCCGCTGCTGTTCCAGCTGCACGTGCTGACCGCCTGCATCCTGTTCGCGCTGTGGCCGTTCACCCGCCTCGTGCACGTGTTCTCGGCGCCGGTCGGGTACCTGTTCCGCCCGTACATCGTGTACCGCTCGCGCGACGACCACCGCGGTTCGCAGTCACCCAAGCGCGGCTGGGATCCCGTGGGCGCGGCGCCGGACCCCGCGCGGCTGCGGAGGCCGTAGCATTTCTGCGGGCCGGGCTCCGGGACGTTCCTTCGTTCGCAGAGCGGGGACCCCTCCGCTGCGCTCCTCCCCGATGCTCACTCCGGAACGTCCCTGCGCCCTCGCGTGCACGTCGGGGTCTCGCCTCCTGGGTCGCTGAGCTCGTCGAAACGTCGTCGCCCGATTATTCACGGCCCAGCCCTTTCCGGGCGTGTCGGGTGTCTGTCATGATGAGGGCATGACAGGCGGAGGGGTCGCTTACGGACCGATCTCGAGCTACTCGCGGGTGCAGATCCTGCATCTGCTGTTCGAGGCGGATGCCGAGCACGGGCGCGCAGAGCGGGAGCGCCCCGAACTCACGATCGGCGAGCTGTGCGAGTCCACGGGGCTGCACGCGAACACCGTGCGCGAGCACCTGCAGCGGCTCATCGACGGCGGCTACGTCATCCCCTCCATCGAGCACCGCACCACCCGCGGCCGCCCGCGCACGCTGTACTCCGCGGCCACCGGAGCACCAGAGGCGTCGAGCCCCGTCGCGCGCGACAAGGTGGCCGAGGCCGCTCGGCGCGGCGACATGATCCGCCGGGTCTTGGACTTCCAGGAGTCGGAGCTGGGCCGCGACGCCACCTACCAGCTGGACGCGCTCATCGACCACCTCGAGGAGAGCGGCTTCGAGCCCGTCATCGATGAGGGCGAGCTGACCGTGGAGCTGACCCCGTGCCCGCACGTCGTCAGCCGTCCGGAGCATCGCCCGGTCCTGTGCCAGGTGCACCTCGGGCTCATGCAGGGCGTGCTCACCCAGGCCGGCGGCCCGCTGGCTGCGGACTGCGTGCGCGCCGCGGCCCGTCCCGAGGAGTGCACGATCCAGCTGAGGCTTCACGCGGCCTGATCAGTCCGGCGACGCCAGCAGTGCGGTCAGTTCTGTGGCGATCGAGGCGCGCAGCGCGTCGTGGCGGGCATCCAGTTCGTGTGCGGGGTCGGCCCAGTGCGCGGTCGAATACATCCAGACGGGCTTTCGGATGACGGTATCCGGCTCCCACTCGTAACGCGGCCAGATGTGGGTGTGCACGAAGGCGTCCGCGTTGCCGAGGATCTCGATGTTGATCCTCCGGAACTGCGGGTCGTGCATCCGGCACGCACGCTCGACGGCGGTTGCGAGCATGTCCGCGTCGGCCAGGTACTGCACGCGCTCCGCGCGCGGCAGCTCGGCCAGGGCCCTGGCACCCGGATTCCTGCTCAAGAGCACGCAGTACCCCGGGAGGAACTGCACGTCGCCCATCACCGCATACCCCGCCGGCGTCTCCGCCAGCAGTGTCGGGTTCTCCCCGCGCGCCGCCGCCCCGATCCGATCTTCGCGCCAGTCCATGCGTCGAGCCTAGGGCGCGGCTGCCGTGCGCTTCGTGCGGCAGCCCACCGCGCGCAGCGCAGACCCATGAGGCGGAGGACACGTCGGACTCATGCGGAGGTCGTTTCGGTCCGGTGACGACCGTCGCCGGTACCATATGACGCATGACGGAACTTCCCGGGGGCGAGCGATGAGCAGCTTCGGCACCCTTCTCTCACCTGCCGAGAGCCTGCGCGAGCAGGTCGAGGGGCAGCTGGCATCCCGGATCGTCTCGGGAGAGATCCCGCCCGGACAGGTTCTGACCGTCCCCACCCTCGCCGGCGACTTCGGCGTGAGCGCGACACCGGTGCGCGAAGCGATGCTGAACCTCGCCCGCCGCGGATTCCTGCGCCCCATCCGAAACCGTGGCTTCGAGGTCACGGAGGTCTCGCCCGACGAGCTGCGAGAGCTCAGCGAGGTGCGGATGCTGCTGGAGGCGCCGCCCATGCGCCAGGTCGCAGGCACCCTCGACGAGGCCACGGTAGAAGAGCTGCGCGAGATCGCCGACCGCATCGTCGCCGCCGCGCGCGCCGCCAAGTTCGACGAGTACCTCGCCTCTGACACCGCGTTCCACCTGCGCATCCTCGAGGCCACGGGCAACCACAGGCTCGTCGAGACCGTGCGCGAACTGCGCCAGCAGACGCGGCTGGTCGGCCTGGTGCGCCTCGCCGAGAGCGACGCGCTCATCTCCACCTCGCTCGAGCATGCCGAGCTGGTCGACCTGCTGGTGGCCGGTCGGGGTGAGGATGCCGAGGCGCTGATGCGCCAGCACATCCGCCATGTCGGCGGCGTGTGGAGCGGCCGCGAAGAGGACTGATCGTGGCCGCGGGCGGGAACGCGGTTCCCAGGGTCACGGATCGGTCTCGAGGGTTCCGCAACAGCCGTCAATCCAGGTAATGTGTCACGTGCTATCAGCGGCACTGCAATGACGCACCCCAGGAGGACAAGCACATGCACACCCGAACCCCGCGCATCCGACGCGCACTGTCCGTCGCCGCCGTCGCCGGCGCGATCATCCTCACCGCCGCAGGCTGCTCCAGCGGCCTCGGCAGCAGCGATTCCGGCGATTCCGGAAACTCCGACGGCCCCATCAAGCTCGGCATGATCGCCCCGTTCTCGGGCAGTGAGTCGGCCTTCGGCGACTACATGAAGAACGGCGCGCAGCTGGCGGTCAACGAGATCAACGCGAAGGGCGGCGTCGACGGACGCAAGCTCGAACTGGTCGTCGAGGACGGCGCCTGCGACGCGACCACCGCGGTCGCGGCGGCCAACAAGCTCGTCACCGAGGGCATCTCGGCATCCGTCGGCGGATACTGCTCCGGCGCGACCCTGCCCACCCTGCCGATCTTCAACGAGGCCAAGGTCCCGATGGTGATTCCCGCCGCCAACTCCAACGAGCTGGTCAAGCAGAAGCTCCCCGGCGTCTTCCTCATCAACGGCACCGGCACGCAGCAGGCGGCCGCCGCGGTGAAGTACGCGAAGAAGGCCGGGCTCACCGACGTCGCCGCCATCAACGACGCCAGCGCGTACTCCGCCGACCTCGCGACCTCGTTCGTGACGCAGGCGAAGGAGGCCGGCCTGACCGTCTCGTTCGAGGCGACCGTCACCCCCGGCGAGAACGACTACTCTTCGGTGGCCACGCAGCTGGCGAACAAGAAGCCCGCGCTGGTCTACTGGACCGGCTACTACCAGGAGGGCGGCCTGATCGTCCGCCAGGCGACGGATGCCGGTTACACCGGCCAGTTCCTCGTCGGCGACGGCTCGGTCGACGCGAAGTTCGCGCAGATCGCGGGCAAGGGCTACACCGACCACGTGCTGGGCACCTTCACCCAGACGCCCGACATGATCAAGGGCGCCGACAGCTGGATCGCCGACTACCAGAAGCTCGCCGGTGCAGCCCCCGGGCCCTACTCCACGCAGTCGTACGACGCCGTCAAGGTGGTCGCGCAGGCGATGACGGATGCCAAGAGCACCGACATCACGAAGGTCAGCAAGGCGCTCGAGGACCTGAAGGGCTTCAAGACCTTCGCCGGTCCGCTGAGCTTCACCAAGGACCACACGCTCTCGGGCGGTGGCTTCGTGATCGTCGGCATCGACCCGGCCACGGGCAACTTCGTCCTCAAGGACGACCTCCAGGGCTGAGTCCCGGAGCGGGGGCGGCTCGCGCCGCCCCCGCTTCAGGCTCTGCACACCCTTCGATGCGGAAGGACATCCCCCTGTGATGCAACTCATCTGGAACGGCCTGATCGTCGGCTCGTTCTACGCCCTCGTCGCCCTCGGCTACAGCATGGTCTACGGGATCATCAAGCTGCTGAACTTCGCCCACGGCGACATCTACATGCTCGGGGCCTTCGTCGGCTTCGCGACGCTCTCGTCCTTCGGCATCTCCAACGAGTCGTCCATCGGGCTGCTGCTGGTGATCATGCTGCTGTCGATGGTGATGACGGGCCTGATCGGTGTCGTCATCGAGCGCATCGCCTATCGCCCGCTGCGCTCGAGCCCGCGCCTGGCCGTGCTGATCACCGCCATCGGCGTCTCCTTCACGCTGGAGTACGCGGCACGGCAGATCTGGGGCCCGAACCCCGAGGCGTTCCCCGTGCGCCTGGAGTCGAACGGATTCAACTTCGCCGGCATGCGCATCACCGCCGCGCAGATCGTGCTGGTCGTGATCGCCGCGGCGCTCATGCTCGTGCTCGCGCACATCGTCGAGCGCACCCGTGAGGGCCGCGCCATGCGCGCCATCGCACTGGACCCGCAGGGCGCCCAGCTCATGGGCGTGAACGTCAACCGCGTCATCGCGACGGTGTTCTTCATCGGATCCGCGCTGGCCGGCGCTGCCGGCGTCATGGCCGGGGCGTACTACGGCTCGATCGACTTCCTGATGGGCTTCATCATCGGCCTGAAGGCGTTCACCGCCGCGGTCATCGGCGGCATCGGCAACCTGTACGGGGCCATGCTCGGCGGCCTGCTGCTGGGGCTGCTGGAGTCCTTCGGCTCCGCATGGTTCGGCGGCGAATGGCGCGACGTGTTCTCGTTCGCCTTCCTCATCCTGTTCCTCACCTTCAAACCGACCGGGCTCCTCGGCGCCCGCGTCGTCGAGAGGATGTGACATGTCCCGTCTGCAGAGCAAAACGGATGCCGCGCTGCGCGCACCGTCCCCGCTTTTCGACCGCCCGGCCGCACCCGGCGGCATCTTCAACTCCAACAGGGGCTTCCTGCGGGCGCTCGGCGTGCTGTGCGTCGTGCTGCTGGTCGTGCTGCCGTTCATGGACGCCTCCCGCTACACGATGTCGGTGGCCACCAGCGCGCTCATCTACGTGATGTTCGCGATGGGGCTGAACGTGGTCGTCGGCTACGCCGGCCTGCTCGACCTCGGATACATCGCCTTCTTCGCCGTCGGCGCCTACGTCTCCGGCATCTTCACCACGGTGCTGGGCTGGCCGATGTGGGCGGCGCTGCCCATGACGATCCTCGCCTGCATCCTCGCCGGCATCATCATCGGCGCACCGACGCTGCGACTGCGCAGCGACTACCTGGCCATCGTCACGCTGGGCTTCGGCGAGATCATCCGGATCACCGCCAACAACCTCAAGATCACCGGCGGCCCCACCGGAATCCACGGCATCCCGACCTGGTCGTTCGGCAGCTGGAGCTTCGCCGACGGCTTCACGCTGTTCGGCATCGAGTTCCCGCAGCGCGTGGTGTTCTACTACTTCGTCGCGGCCATCGTCGTGCTGGTCGGCGTGATCGGCGCGGGACGCCTGGCCAAGGGCAAGATGGGCCGGGCCTGGAAGGCCGTGCGCGACGACGAGGACGCGGCCGAGGCCATGGGCATCAACACCTACATCGCCAAGATCACGGCCTACATCATCGGCGCGGTCTGGGCGGGCGTCGCGGGCCAGCTGATGGCCACGCAGCTGTCCGCCATCAGCCCGAACAGCTTCCAGTTCCTGTACTCGGCGCTGATCCTGATGGCCGTCGTGCTGGGCGGCATGGGCTCCACGCCCGGTGTCATCATCGGCGCGCTGTTCGTGTCGCTGGCGCCGGAGCTGCTGCGCGACTTCTCCGAATGGCGCTTCCTGATCTTCGGCATCCTGCTCGTGGTCGTCATGCTGTTCCGCCCGGCGGGACTGTGGCCGTCCACCGCGATCCTGCCGTGGCTGAAGAAGCACCGGCCGGTCGCACCGCCGACGGCGGGGTTCAGGGCCGTGCCGTCATCCGCGTCGAACGAGGATCTCACCACTGCCGAAGGGGAGGATGCCCGATGAGCACGCTGCTGGAGGTCAAGGACCTGCGCCTGCAGTTCGGCGGCGTGAAGGCCGTCGATGGGCTGAGCTTCACCGTCGAGTCGGGGGAGATCCTGGCCGTGATCGGGCCGAACGGCGCGGGCAAGACCAGCGCGTTCAACTGCATCTCGGGGTTCTACCTGCCCACCTCGGGCAAGGTGGTCTTCGACGGCAAGGACATCGTGCGCAACGCGCCGGGGTTCTGGCGCTCGCTGCGCCTGGTCGATCTGCTGCAGAGCTTCGGGTTCTACCGGGTGCTGCCGTCTCGGGTCACCAAGTGGGGCATGGCGCGCACGTTCCAGAACCTGCGGCTGTTCCGCGAGCTGAGCGTGCTGGACAACGTCAAGACCGCCATGCACGCCAACATCCGCGAGGGCTTCTGGGCCACGCTCCTGCACACGCCCGGCTACCGCCGCGCCGAGCGGGAGTGCGCCGAGCAGGCCCGCGGCTGGTTGGACTTCGTGGGCTTCGAGGGCGACGAGAACCTGTTCGTCACGCAGCTGCCGTACGGCGAGCAGCGCCGGGTGGAGATCGCGCGAGCCCTGGCCACGCAGCCCAGGCTGCTGCTGCTGGACGAGCCCGCGGCGGGCCTGAACTTCAACGAGAAGCAGGCCCTCATGCAGCTGATCCGCAGCATCCGGGATCGGGGTGTCGCGGTCGTGCTCATCGAGCACGACATGGGCCTGATCATGAACCTGGCCGAGCGCATCGTCGTGCTCAACTACGGCAAGGAGATCGCCGTGGGGACTCCCGAGCAGATCAAGAACGACCCGATCGTGATCGAGGCGTACCTGGGCGTGGAGGACGAGCCGCTGGACGACACAAAGCTGCAGACCGGCACCGTCGATCTGTCACTGCTGGATGAGAAGGGGAAGCTCTCATGAGCGCGCTGATCGTCGACGCCGCCGACGTCTACTACGGGCGGGTGCACGCGCTGCGCGAGCTGAGCTTCCAGGTGGCGGACGGCGAGATCGTCTGCCTGCTGGGCAACAACGGCGCGGGCAAGTCCACCACCATGAACATGCTCTCGGGCCTGGTGCGCCCGAAGTCCGGCGCGGTGCGCTGGGGCGACATGGACCTCACGACCGCCAAGCCGTGGGACATCGTCGCATCCGGGCTCATCCACGTGCCCGAGGGGCGGCGCATCTTCTCGACCATGACCGTGCACGAGAACCTGCTGCTGGGCGGGTACACCGTGCGCGATCAGAAGCTCATCGCGCAGCGCGTGGATCAGGTGTACCAGCTGATGCCGCGGCTGGCCGAGCGGCGCAAGCAGCAGGGTGGCACGCTCTCGGGCGGTGAGCAGCAGATGGTGGCCATCGGCCGAGCCATCGTCGGCGGGCCCAAGCTGCTGCTGCTGGACGAGCCCTCGATGGGGCTCGCGCCGCTGGTCGTCAAGCAGGTCATGGAGACCATCCAGGCCGTCAACGCGCAGGGCACGACGGTGCTGCTCGTGGAGCAGAACGCGCGGGCCGCGCTGAAGATCGCCGACCGCGCGTACGTCGTGGAGACCGGCAGGACCACGATGGAGGGCACCGCCGCGGAGCTCGCGGCCGATGCCCGCGTGATCGACGCCTACCTGGGCGGCTGATTCTCGGCGGGGCTGTTCGTCGTCTTCGATCGTGCTCGCGCCGCTTCCGGAAGGGGGCTGGCGTGAGCGCTTCGAATTGGGTAATATGTCACATGGTACAGGGTTGACCGTCGGATGAGGAGGAGCGGATGCGGATCATCGTGATCGGCGCGGGTGCTGTCGGCGCCGCGTGCGCGCTGGCCCTCACCGAAGCCGGCGCCGAGGTGATCGTCGTCGACCGCGCCGGCGTGGCCGGGGAGACCTCCAGCCGCTGCGAGGGCAACATCCTCGTCTCCGACAAGGAGCCCGGTGCCGAGGCGCTGATGGCCATCGAGGCGAACCGCGCCTGGCGCGAGCTCGCCGCACGACTGGATGCCGACCGCGTACCGGGGCAGCCCGCCACCGAGTTCGAGCCCAAGGGCGGCATCGTCGTGGCCTTCCCCGGCGGTGCCGGTGCCCTCGAGAGGTTCGCCACCGCGCAGCGGGGGATCGGCATCCGAGCCGACGTTCTCGACGAGAAGGCGCTGCGGGGGGCCGAACCGCATCTCTCATCCGAGGTCGCCGTCGGCGTGCACTACCCGGACGACGCACAGGTGCAGCCGAGCCTGGCAGCCCAGGCCATGATGGCCCGCGCCAGGCACCTCGGCGCGCAGCTGCGCATCACCGAGGTCACCGCCGGCATCGTCGAGCACGACCGTGTGCGCGGCGTGCAGACCACCGACGGTCGCATCGACGCCGACGCCGTCGTGATCTGCGCGGGTCCGTGGTCGGGCGACGCGGCGGCGCTGTTCGGCTCGGTGCTCGACATCCGTCCGCGACGCGGCACGATCCTCGTGACCGCGCCCATGCCGCAGCGCGTGTTCCACAAGGTGTACGACGCCGACTACGTCGGGGCGGTCGGGTCGGGGGATGCCGCGCTGCAGACCTCCACGGTCGTCGAGTCGACCCAGGGCGGCACGGTGCTGATCGGCTCCAGCCGCGAACGCGTGGGCTTCTCCGATGAGGGACTGCTGGCGCCGCTGGCCGAGATCGCCGACAAGGCCACGAGGCTGTTCCCGTTCCTGCGCGACATCATGCTGCTGCGCACGTACTTCGGGTTCCGCCCCTACGCGCCGGATCACCTGCCGGCGATCGGCGCGGATGCCCGCATCGACGGCCTGTTCCACGCCGCCGGCCACGAGGGCGCCGGCATCGGCCTGGCGCCCACCACCGGCGCCCTGATCGCGCACGCCATCCTCGGCACTCCCGCGCCTCTGGATCCGGCGCCCTTCCTCCCGTCCCGTCCCACCCTGCAGGGGATCCTCGCATGAGCGTGCACATCAGCTTCGACGGCGAGCAGCTCTCCGGGCGCGAAGGTCAGAGCATCGGCGGCATCCTGCTCGCGAACGGGCACCGCACCTGGCGCATCGCGTCGGGGTCCGAGCGCGGCATCTTCTGCGGTATCGGAATCTGCCAGGACTGCGTCGTCACCGTGAACGGCGCCGAGGGCGTGCGCGCCTGTCAGCGCACCGCCTGCGAGGGCGACGTCGTCGAGCGGGAGGTGCGGGCATGACGCGCATCGTCGTGATCGGCGCAGGTCCCGCAGGGCTCGCGGCCGCGGCATCCGCCTCCCAGGCCGGTGCCGACGTCACCGTCGTCGACGAGGGTGAACGCCCAGGCGGTCAGTTCTGGCGCCACCACCCCGACTTCACCGACCCGCGGCTGCAGCACCAGCCGGGCAGGTTCGTCTCCCTTCAGCAGGCGCTGCGGAGCGTGCGGATGCTGTCCTCCGCCAGCGTCTGGCGTGTCGAGACCGGCACACCGCTGCGTGTGCACGTGATGGTCGGCCCCGTCGATGCCCCGCAGCGCCGGGGTGAGACGCTGGAAGCGGATGCCGTGGTGCTGGCCACCGGAGCGCACGACCGCGTACTGCCCGTGCCCGGCTGGACCCTCCCCGGCGTGACCTCCGCGGGCGCCGTGCAGGCGCTCGCCAAGCGCGACGGGATCGCCCTCGGTACCCGCACGGTCGTCGCCGGCGCCGGTCCGTTCCTGCTCCCCGTGGCGCAGAGCGTCGCCCTCCTCGGCGGCGAGGTCGCCGAGGTCGTCGAGGCGGCCTCCGCCCGCACCCTGCTCGCCGGCTGGGGCCGCAACCCGTGGGAGCTCGGCGCCGCAGCGGGCAAGGCCGGCGAACTCGGATCCTACGTCGGCACGCTCCTGAAGCACCGGACGCCGTACCGGCTCGGCAGTGCGGTCACCCGCATCCACGGCACGAGCGCCGTGGAAGCCGTGACGGTGCAGCGCATCGACGCGGACTGGCGGCCCATCCCCGGCACGGAGCGCACCGTCGAGTGCGACGCCGTCGCCCTCGGACACGGCTTCACTCCCCGCCTGGAGGCCGCCATCCAGTTCGGTTGCGCCATCACCGCGGACCGGTTCGTGCGAGTCGACGCTCAGCAGCTCACCAGCATCCCGGGCGTGCATGCCGCCGGCGAGATCACCGGCATCGGCGGGGCGGATGCCGCGCTCGCCGAGGGCGCGATCGCCGGTCTCGCGGCCGCGGGCGTGCCCGAGGCCGACCTTCGCTACCGGAGTCCGCTGACCGCCCGCCGCCGGATGCACGCGTTCGCCGAGCGGCTGAAGACCCACGGCATCCGTCCCGGCTGGACCAGCTGGCTCGACGACGACACCGTCGTCTGCCGTTGCGAGTCGGTCACCCGCGCAACCATCGTCGAGTACGCGGATGCGTCGGCGCGCGGCATGCGCCTGGCCACCCGCGCCGGCCTCGGGCCCTGCCAGGGCCGCACCTGCGGCCGCAGCGTCGAGGACATCATCGGCGCATCCGGATCCCGGTTCGATCACCGGCCCGTCCTGTCATCGGTGCGCATCGGCGAGCTCGCCGCGCACCGAGCATCCACACCCAACACCCCTTCAGAAGGAGAATCATCATGACGGAGAAGAGCATGGACCTCGGCGGCGTCGTCGTCGCCACAGCGCTCGCATTCAAGGAAGACGCGTCCGCCCCGGCCGGCCTGGCCGTCGACTACGACAAGTTCGGCGAGCACGTCGACTTCCTGATGTCCAACGGATGCCGCGGTGTCGGTCCCAACGGGTCGCTGGGCGAGTACTCCTCGCTGACCGACGAGGAGCGCCGCAAGGTCATCCAGGTCGCCGTCGAGGCCGTCGACGGCCGCGGCATCGTGATCGCGGGCGCTCACGGCGTCGGCAGCCACCAGGCGCGCCAGTGGGCCGAGTACGCCCGTGAGGACGGCGCGGACGGCGTGCTGCTGCTCCCGCCGATCGTCTACAAGGCCAACGAGCGCGAGATCATCGCGCACTACGAGGAGGTCGCCAAGGCGGGCCTGCCCATCATGGCGTACAACAACCCGTACGACACCAAGGTCGACCTGCTGCCCTCGCTGGTCGCCAAGCTCGCCGAGATCCCCGAGGTCGTCGCGATCAAGGAGTTCTCCGGCGACGTGCGCCGCGTGTACGAGATCAAGGAGCTCTGCGATATCGACATCATCGCCGGCGCCGACGACGTGCTCTTCGAGCTGATGGTCAACGGCGCCGTGGGCTGGTTCGCCGGGTACCCCAACGCCTTCCCGCGCGAGGCCGTCGAGCTGTACACCCTGCTCGCCGACGGCAAGTGGCAGGAGGCCAAGTCGCTGTACGAGCAGCTGGTGACCGTGTTCCGGTGGGACACCCGCACCGAGTTCGTGCAGGCCATCAAGCTGTCGATGGACATCTGCGGCAACTCCTACGGCGGCCCGACCCGTCCGCCGCGCGGCCCGCTGAGCGACGAGCAGCGCGCGCAGGTCACCGCCGACACCGAGCGGGCCCTCGCCGCGATCAGGGCGCGCGCGGCCGTGCTCGCCTGAGGCGTGTGATGATTCAGGGAGGGGATGCTCGGCATCCCCTCCCTCCCCGCTCTCTACTTGGAGGAAACTGATGCGCGCTCGCCGGACCATCCAGGCCGTCGATTCACACACTGAGGGGATGCCGACACGCGTCGTCACCGGCGGCGTCGGACGCATTCCCGGCGAGACGATGAACGACCGTCGCCTGTACGCGATGGAGCACCTCGACCACCTGCGCGGGTTCCTCATGAACGAGCCACGCGGGCACGCGGCCATGTCGGGCGCGCTGCTGCAGCCGCCGGCCCGGTCCGACGCGGACTGGGGCGTGGTGTTCATCGAGGCATCCGGCTTCCTGCCGATGTGCGGGCACGGCACCATCGGCACAGCCACCGTGCTGGTGGAGACGGGGATGGTCGAGGTCACGGAGCCGGTCACCGAGATCCGGCTCGACGTGCCGGCGGGGCTCGTCATCGCCCGGGTGCGGGTGGAGGACGGTCGCGCCGTGAACGTCACCATCGAGAACGTGCCGAGCTTCGTAGATCGGCTCGACAAACGCATCGACGTGCCCGGCATCGGCGAGATCACCTACTCGGTCGCGTTCGGCGGAAACTTCTACGCCCTGGTCGACCTGGACGAGGTGGAGCTGCCGTTCGACCGTTCGCGTCAGGGGGACATCCTCGCCGCGGGCCTGGCGATCATGGACGCCATCAACGAGCAGGCGCCGCCCGTGCATCCTGTGCTCGAGGGGGCGAACCACGTGCACCACGTCGAATTCATCGCGCCCGGATCGGATGCGGTGCGCTCCCGCCACGCGATGGCGATCCACCCCGGCTGGTTCGACCGCTCGCCCTGCGGCACCGGCACCAGCGCGCGGATGGCCGAGCTGCACGCCCGCGGCGAGCTGGCGCTGGAGTGCGACTTCGTGAACGAGTCGTTCATCGGCACCGAGTTCATCGGCCGGCTTGTGGGGGAGACCACCGTGGGCGACCGCCCGGCCGTCATCCCGACCATCACCGGTCGCGCCTGGGTGACCGGGCTGGGCCAGTACCTGCTCGACGAGCACGACCCGTTCCCCGAGGGGTTCGTATTCTGATGCGCATCGCTTCGCCGGATGCCGGGCGCCGGATGCCGGATGCGGGGCGCCGGATGCCGGTCGCTTCGCGCGGAGAGATGCGCCTGCCGCGGACGGATTCCCAGCATCCATCCGCGCGAAGCGCACATCCCCGCGGCAGGCGCACGCATGAGACCGCGGCTGGGACCCGCGACTGAGACCTGAGACCTGAGACCTGAGACCTGAGACCTTCGATCGAGACCGAGGAGAAGACCGACGTGACCGAGAACCAGACCGTGGAGCAGGTCGCCGCGGCGGCGGCATCCGCTGCCCGCCCGTTCGCCCGAACCAGCCCGCGTGAGCGCGCGGCCGCACTCGTGGCCGTCGCCGATGCGCTGGATGCCGCCGCGGGCGAGCTCATTCCGATCGGCATGCGCGAGACGGGCCTCGCCGAAGGGCGACTGACCGGAGAGCTGCGTCGCACCTCGTGGCAGCTGCGCCTGTTCGCCGACACCATCGTCGACGGCGGCTACCTCGATGCGCGCATCGACCTCGCCGACCCGGAGTACGTCATCGGCCCGCGACCCGACGTCCGGCGGATGCTGGAGCCCGTCGGCCCCGTGCTGAACTTCGCCGCCTCGAACTTCCCGTTCGCCTTCTCGGTGGCCGGCGGCGACACGGCCGCCGCACTCGCCGCAGGCTGCCCGGTGGTCGTGAAGGCGCACTCCGGGCATCCGGAGCTCTCTCGAGCCACCGCCGACGTGGTCATCGCCGCGCTGCGCGGCGCCGGCATGCCGGAGGGCACCTTCCGGCTCATCACGGGTCAGGAGAACGGGGTCGCGCTGCTGAAGGACGAGCGAATCCGGGCCGGCGCCTTCACCGGATCCACGCACGTCGGACGGATGCTGGCCGACATCGCCGCCGCGCGCGAGGTGCCGATCCCGTTCTTCGGCGAGCTCGGCAGCGTGAACCCCGTGTACGCGACGTATGCGGATGCCGCCCTGCTGGACGGCTTCGTCGCCTCGGTGGCGGGTTCGGCCGGGCAGCTGTGCACCAAGCCCGGGTTCCTGTTCGTGCCCGAGGACGCCGATCTCTCGTCGGTGGGCGGCGCCGTGGCGACCGTCGCCGAGCACCGGCTGCTGAACCCCGGCATCGGGCGGGCGTTCGCGGGTCGACGTGACGATGTGCTGGGAGCCTCGGGCGTGGATGTGCTCTCGGCCGGCGAGGTGCGAGTGGACGACGAGGGGCAGACGTTCGCGACGCCCAC
>NZ_JBASAK010000062.1:0-3279 GCF_049650565.1 Microbacterium sp. | reverse complement strand
GGATTCGTTCCGCGCGATGCATCGATCTACCTGCCGCCTGCGGCCCTCGTGAAGGATCCGCCGGCGCTGCCGGTGATGGTGCAGATGATGGGCCTGCCGGGCAGCCCCACGCCCACGGCCATCAAGACGGCTGTCGACGCGTATGCCGTGCAGCACGACGGACTGGGCCCCATTGTCATCGTCGCCGATCAGCTGGGATCGTCGCGGCAGAACCCCGGATGCGCGGACTCGAAGGCGTTCGGCGGCGTGAACACGTACTTCGACGTCGACATCCCGAACTGGATCCGTACGCATCTGCGCGTGCTGCCGGGGCCCGCGAACTGGACGATCAGCGGATACTCCAACGGCGGGGCGTGCTCGTTCCTGTACGGCGCGCAGCACCCCGAGATCTGGGGTTCGCTGCTGGACATCTCGGGAGAGGAGTGGCCCGGCATGGAGAGTCCGAAGCCGGTGCTGAGCCTGGTGTTCCGCGGAGACAGGGCCGCGTTCGACGCCAACAAGCCCGCCAGCGTGCTGGCAGCGCACCCCGGCGCCTACGCGGGGCGCACGGCGGTGTTCACCGCCGGCGGCTCCGATCATCTCTACGCGCCGCACGCGCAGCACGCGGCCGAGCTCGCGAAGGCCGCAGGATTCACCACCACCTACTACGCCGTGCCCGGCGCGGGGCATGTCGGACCCGCGCTGTCCGGCGGCCTCGACGAGGGGCTGCGGGTGCTCGCGCCGATCTGGGGGCTCCAGCCGTGAGGGTCCGCTTGCTGGGAGTGCTGCGCGCGCACCCCGTCACCGCGGGCTTCTGCCTGCTGATCACTCTCACCGGGCTGGCCTTCGGCACGCTGCGGGGCGCGCACGCCGCCCGGCTCTCCGTCAGCCCGGAGGGCATCGAGGCCGGACAGTGGTGGACGCCGCTGACCGCGCTGATCGTGCCGGACTCCGTCATCGAACTCGTCCTGACCGTGGCCCTCGCGGCGGCGGGCCTGGCGTATGCCGAGCGACTGCTCGGTTCCTGGCGCACGGTGGTCGCGTTCCTCGGCACCGGCATCCCGGCGATGCTGGCCGGCGTGGGGGTGCAGGACCTGTCGTCCGAGCAGGGCGCCGCCTGGGCTCGGATCTCGCGCGACGTGCTGGACCCCGCCGTCGGCGTGGTCGGTGCAGCAATGGTGGCCAGCGCGTTCGCGCCCGTGCTGTGGCGCAGGCGGATTCGGCTGCTGGGCCTGTCGGCGCTGATCATGTTCACGCTGTACAGCGGCGACATCGACAGCGTGTACCGGCTGTGCGCGGCCGTCATCGGCCTGGTCGCCGGTGCCCTTCTCGCACGTGGTCGGGTGCACGCGCCCTGGCGTCGCAGCTCATTCGGCGAGGTCCGCACCCTGGTCGCGGCCATCATCGCGGTCACCGGCATCGGCCCGCTGGTCGTGCTGATCACCGGTCGGGGCATCGGCCCGCTGTCCCCTCTCGTGCAGGGTCTGCGCGGTGCGGGCGTCGATGCGCTGCTCTCGCGCTGCGGCACGAGGCTCTCCGATCACTGCGCGGTCGGGGTCGGAGGGGGATTCGCCGCGGGGCTCGGGCCGCTGCTGATGAGCCTGGTGCCGCTCGTGCTCGCCGTCGTCGCCGCGATCGGCCTGCGCGCGGGGCGCCGGGCCGCCCTGCTGCTGGCTGTGGCGGTGAACCTCATCGTGGCGGCGCTGGCCGCGATCAGCATCGGCAGCGACGATCTGCGGCATCCGGTGGAGCTGGCGGTCATCGATCGGTACTTCCCCGGGTTCGCCGTGGTGGGCATCGTGGTGCCGCTGGCCGTCTGCGTGCTGCTGGTGGTCACCCGTCGGCGCTTCAGCGTGCGCGCGGAGCGCGGTGCGGGCAGGCGCCTGGCCGTCACGGCCGTGCTGACATTGGTCGTGCTGGCGGGCGCCGACATCGCGCTGGTCGTGTCAGCCGGAGTCGCGCCGCTGACCAGCGCCCTGGATGCACTGCGGCGGTTCCTGCCGGCGGGCTTCGCACACGCGCACATCGCGCATCGCATCGGCGGCGTCGCGAACATCGCCCGACAGGCCATCGGTCCGCTGTTCTGGGCCGTGTTCATCGTGGGCATGATGCGACTGCTGCGGAGCCCAGCGAGGGCGCCGGAGAGCGTGGACGGCGAGCGCTACCGCGGGCTGCTGCGCGTGCACAGCGGCACCATGGGGTTCTTGGGCACCTGGGCGGGCAACCGGCACTGGTTCACCCCTGACGGACGAGGCGGCATCGCGTACCGCGTGGTGTCGGGCTTCGCCATCAGCGTCGGAGATCCGGTGGGAGAGGGCCCGGATGCCGTGGTGCGCGGCTTCGTGGACCACTGCGACCGACAGGGCCTCTCGCCCGTGCTGTACAGCGTGCATGACGAGACGCTGCGCAGCACCCGCGCACTGGGATGGTCGGACATGCCCGTGGCCGAGGAGACCGTGGTACCGCTGGAGCGGTTCTCACTGGACGGCAAGGCGTGGGCGAAGGTGCGCCAGCCGTACCGGCGCGCCGACCGGGACGGCCTGCATGCGGAGTGGACGCGCTGGGTCGACCTCACCCCCGGCATGTCGGCGCAGCTGGACGCCCTCAGCGAGCAGTGGATCGCCGAGAAGGCCCTGCCCGAGATGGGCTTCACCCTCGGCGGCGTGGAGGAGCTGCGCGATCCTGACACCGCGCTGATGCTGGCCATCGGTCCGCAGGGCGAACTGCAGGCCATCACCAGCTGGCTGCCCGTGCACGAGGGCGGCGAGCTGGTCGGCTGGACGCTGGACTTCATGCGCCGGGCGGACGGCTCGATGCCCGGAGTGATGGAGTTCCTGCTGGCGTCCGCCGCACTGCGCATGAAGGCCGAGGGACTGGCGTTCATGAGCCTGTCCGGTGCTCCGCTCGCGCAGAGCCTCGAGGCGGATGCCGCAGGCGGCGAGTGGAAGGGGATGCGGGGACTGCTGACCTGGCTCGGCGGCGTGCTGGAGCCCGCCTACGGGTTCCGGTCGCTGCTGAGCTTCAAGGCGAAGTTCCACCCCGACCGGTTGGCCATGCACATGGCCTATCCCGATGCCGCACAGCTGCCGGGAATCGGCATGGCCATCGGCCGGGCCTATCTGCCGCACGTCACACCGCCGGAGTACGTCGCGCTGGTGCGCGCCCTGCGCGACTGAGCCCCGGTGCTTCGACAAGCTCAGCAACCCGGGGTTGCGGAGCGCTGGGCCCTCTCCTCTGGGTCCCTGAGCTTGTCGAAGGGTCGAAGGGCCGTCGACCGGTCCTTGACAGGCTCAGCAACCC
>NZ_JBASAK010000061.1:0-41518 GCF_049650565.1 Microbacterium sp. | reverse complement strand
CTCAGCCCAGGAACAGCGCGCGCAGTCGGCGTGTGGTGAACAGCAGGCCGACCGCGATCATGACCACGTAGTAGAGCACGTGCCACAGCATCCCCGTGCTCAGCGCACCCGTCGTGAGTCCACGGATCAGCTCCACTCCGTGCCACAGCGGGAACGCCCTGACGATGGACTGCACCCACTCCGGGTAGACCGTGATCGGGTAGAACGTCGCCGAGAACAGGAACATCGGCATGAGCACGAACTGGATCCAGTCCATGTGCTGGAACGCCTTCATGTAGCTGGTGACCGCCATGCCGAAGCTGGCGAATCCGAACGCGATCAGCGCCACGGCCGGCAGCGCGAGGGCGGCCGTCCACGACAGGTTCAGACCCCAGATCTGCATGATGATCATGAAGCCCGTCGCGTACACGAGTCCGCGCAGCAGCGCGTAGAGGATCTCACCCAGCGCCACGTCGAGCGGGCCGAGCGAGGTGGCCAGCATGCCCTCGTAGAGCTTGCCGTAGTTGAGCTTGAAGAACACGTTCCAGGTGGAGTCGTAGATGGCGCCGTTCATGGCCGACACCGCCAGCAGCGCCGGCGCGATGAACGCGGCGTACGACACCGACGCGCCGGCCTCGGTCTGCACCTGCCCGATCAGCGCTCCGAGCCCGATGCCCATGGATGCCAGGTACAGCACCGGCTCGAAGAACCCGGACAGGATCACCACGAAGCTCGACGACCGGGCGGCGATCAGCCCGCGCAGCACCACGGCCCACGGGTTGCCGGCCCACAACGCCCGCACACCACCGGCGCGCACGCGCGGAGCATCCGTCGAAGTCGTCACTTCGCCAGCCTCCTCGCGAAGAAGTGCCGCGCGGCGATGTACCCGCCGACGGCGAACGCGACCAGCACGACCACGTGCACGGCGATCATGACAGCGCTGGTCTCGCGCGGGTACGACAGGTCGCGTCCCAGCTCCGTGGCGTGCCACAGCGGCGAGATCCAGCCGATCCACTGCAGCCACACCGGCAGCGTCTCGAGCGGGTAGAACGTGCCCGAGAACAGGAACATCGGCATGAACACGAACCGCTGCACCAGCGCGAACTGCCCGGTGTCCTCCTCCAGCGACGCGGCGTACGCCAGCAGCGGCGTGCCGAACGCGAGAGCCGCGAGGATGCCGACCAGGATCATCGTCCACGACACCGCAGGGTTGCCGACGGCGGGGAACAGAAGCAGGAACAGGTAGTACAGCGCGGCCGTCAGCACGACGCGGGCGGTGACGCCGATGACCTCTCCGGTGACGATCTGCCCGGAGGACAGCGGCGACGCGCTGAACCCGTAGAAGAACCGCCGCCACTTGAACCCGGCCATGATCGGATAGCTGAACTCCTCGGACGCCACCGTGATCGCGGCGGTCATCAGCAGCGCGGGCGCCACGAAGGTCACGTAGCCGACCTGCTGCGAGCCGTCCTGGATGGGCGCCTGGATGAGGGCCGCGAGGCCCAGCGCCAGACCCACCAGATACAGCACGGGCTGGCCGACGGCGCCGACGATGATGGTCCAGCCGTAGGCGCGCATGGCCCGCACGATGTGCTCGGCCACGTACCAGGCGCCCAGGCGCCGCGAACGACGGCCGGCGGCCAGCGCCTCGGCGCGCAGTTCGTCGAGGTCGGTCGCGGCGACGGGCGCATCCCCCGCCTGGCGAACTCCGTCGCTCATTCGATCAGCGACCTTCCGGTCAGCCGCAGGAACACATCCTCGAGGCTGGAGCGGCGCACCAGCGAGGTGCGCGGGCTCAGGTCACGGGCGACCACGGCATCCAGTGCGGCCTCGCCGTCCTGCGCGTACACGAGCACGCGATCGGGAAGCTCCTCCACGCGGTCCCCGATGCCCTGCATCCGTTCTGCCGCCTCGGCGTTGTGCGAGGAACCGAAGCGCACCTCGAGCACTTCCCGACTGGAGTGCTCGCGGATCAGCGACGCGGGCGTGCCCTCGGCCATGATGCGCCCCTTGTCGACGACGATGAGCCGGTCGCAGAGCTGCTCGGCCTCGTCCATGTAGTGCGTGGTGACCACCAGTGTCGTGCCCTGCTCCTTGAGTCGGAAGAGCCGATCCCACAGCACGTGCCGCGCCTGCGGGTCCAGCCCCGTGGTGGGCTCGTCCAGCAGCAGGATGCGCGGGTCGTTGATGAGTCCGCGGGCGATGGTGAGACGTCGTTTCATGCCGCCGGAGAGCTGCTCGACCTTGGAGGACGCCTTGTCCTCCAGCTGCGCGAACGCCAGCAGCTCCGCGGCCTTCTCCCGGCACGTCTTCGCCGGCAGCCCGAAGTAGCGGCCGTAGATGTACAGGTTCTCGCGCACGTTCAGCTCGCCGTCGAGGTTGTCCTGCTGCGGCACGACGCCCAGCCGGGAGCGGATCTCGGGCCCGTACTGGTCCGGATCCAGGCCCAGGATGCTGAGCTCGCCGCCGGTGCGCGCGGACACCGCCCCGATCATCTTCATGGTGGTGGACTTGCCGGCGCCGTTGGGGCCCAGCAGCCCGAAGGACTCCCCGGGCTCGACCTCGAAGCTCAGTGCGTCGACGGCGAGGAAATCGGGCTTGCCCTTGACGCGGTAGGCCTTGACGAGATCTCTGGCGGCGATGACAGGTGCGGACACTCGTTTCACGGTAGTGGATTCCTCCGCCGGGTGGGGAGAACCGCTGGATGGGGAGATGCATAGGAGACCCGGTGAGAATGGATCAGCCCCCGAATCCGAAGAAGGTTCCCCATGCCCCGTACGGCGACAGCACGCCGACGCGGGCGCGGCGCGCAGCAGGACGGTCCGCGCGCCACGTTCCGCCAGCTCCTCCCCTTCCTGTTCGAGCACAAGAAGGTGCTCGCGCTCGTCGCGGTGCTCAGCGTCGTGGGGGCTGCGGCCTCGCTCGCGCAGCCGCTGCTGGTGGGGCAGGTGATCTCGCAGGTGCAGAAGGGCCAGGCTCTGGGGGCACTGGTCTGGCTGCTCGTCGCCCTGGTGATCGTGGCCTCCGTCATCTCCGGCTACCAGCACTACCTGCTGCAGCGCACCGGTACGGCAGTCGTCTACTCCAGTCGCCGGCAGCTCATCGCCCGTATCCTGCACCTGCCCATCAGTGAGTTCGACGCGCGCCGCACCGGCGATCTCGTCTCGCGGGTCGGCACCGACACCACCCTGCTGTACGCCGTGCTCACGCAGGGCCTTGCGGATGCTGTCGGCGGCGCCATCCTGTTCGTCGGCGCCCTGATCGCCATGCTGATCATCGATCCGCTGCTCCTGCTGCTGATCGTGCTGGTGATCGGCGGATCTGTCGTCGCGGTCGTGCTGCTCTCGGGGCGCATCCGCACGGCATCCGCCGCACAGCAGCAGAAGGTGGGAGAGCTGGCCAGCGGCATCGAGCGGGGCATCTCCAGCATCCGCACCGTGCGCGCATCGGGCGCGACCGAGCGCGAGACGGATGCCGTCGACGGCCTGGCCGGAGAGGCCTACGGGCTGGGCGTGCGCATCGCGAAGATCTCGTCGATGGTGGTACCGGTGGCGGGCGTCGCCCTGCAGGTCTCGCTGCTGGTCGTCCTGGGCGTGGGCGGCTTCCGCGTGGCATCCGGGGCCCTCAGCATCGCCTCGCTGGTGACGTTCATCCTGTTCCTGTTCATGCTGGTCATGCCGCTCGGCCAGGCTTTCGGCGCCATCACGTCGGTCAACCAGGCGCTGGGCGCACTGGGCCGCATCCAGGAGATCCTCGACCTGCCCACCGAGACGCAGCACGACGAGGCGGATGCCGACCTCACCGCGGCCCCCGTCGTCGACTCCCCCGCCATCGAGTTCCGGGAGGTGCGATTCCGGTACCCGGATGCCGTGATCGCCGCCCGTGAGGCCGCAGCCCTCGAGGCGCAGACGCTGCTGGTGGACGCGCGCCTGGAGCACGCAGAATCCGATGCTCCCGGCGACCCGACGCCCGCGGAGGCGGACCGGGATGTTCTCAAAGGCGTCTCGTTCGCCGTGCCGCGCGGGTCGCGCGTGGCGCTGGTCGGCCCGTCGGGTGCGGGCAAGAGCACGATCCTGTCTCTCATCGAGCGGTTCTACGACCCCACCGCAGGGTCGATCCGACTGGCCGGGCACGACGTGCGCGCGTATCCGCGGCAGCGGCTGCGCGCCCAGTTCGGCTATGTCGAGCAGGACGCCCCGACGCTGGCCGGCACGCTCGCCGAGAACCTGCGGCTGGCGGCTCCGGATGCCACCGATGCCGACTGCGAGCGCGTGCTGCGCTCGGTGAACCTCGGCGACGTGCTCGAGCGCAGTCCCCTGGGGCTCGAGGCCCCGGTCGGAGAGGACGGCGTCATGCTCTCCGGCGGCGAGCGCCAGCGGCTGGCCATCGCCCGCGCCCTGCTCACCGAGGCTCCCGTCCTGCTGCTGGACGAGTCGACGTCGTCACTGGACGGCGTGAACGAGCAGCGCATGCGCGAGGCCATCGAGGCGGCTGCCGAGGACCGCACGCTGCTCGTCATCGCGCACCGGCTCTCGACCGTCGTCGACAGCGACATGATCGTCGTGCTGAAGGATGGCCGGGTGGTGGGCCAGGGGACGCACTCCGAGCTGGTCGAGACCACGCCCCTGTACCGCGACCTGGCGAGGCACCAGCTGCTGGTCTGAGCGTGGCCGCATAGCCGAGACCCCCTCGCCGCCGCGTCAACGGCGAGGGGGTCTCGACGGTTCGGTGACCGGAGTCAGGCCTGTTCGCAGACCCAGCCGTCCGGGTAGGTGCCATTGCGGAGGAAGTCGGCCAGCTCGGCCCGCACATCGTCATCCAGATCCGAATCGGAATGCGGATAGACGATGGGCTCCTCCTTCTTGTTGTGCTCGTCCAGGAGCACCAGCAGGTCACGGCACTTCGCGTCCGCATCGTCGCCTGCGGCGACAGCAGCATCCACGTCATCCATGGCACGCCACAGCTCGCCATGCTCGCGCAGCATGACGAAGATCGGCATCATCATGGTGGCCTTCAGCGGCGGGAAGAGGAACTCCTCCTCCAGGTAGATGTGCCGGCGCAGCGCGAGCATCGCGTCCTGCAGCGGCGCAGGGTTCGTGGCGTCGCCGAGGAAGTCCTCGATGCCGACGTCGATCGCGCGGTGCTCGGCGGTCAGCGCATCGGCCAGCGCCGTGCCCTCGGCCATCAGGCCTCCAGCTGAGCGTCGACCGTGATGGTCGCGCTCGCGAACAGGCGCGAGACCGGGCACAGCTTCGCAGCCTCATCGGCGATCGAGTCGAAGGTCGCGGCATCCACTCCGGGCACCGTGGCCCGCACGGTGATGGCGGAGGTGGTGATGGTGGGCACGCCGTCGACGGCGTCCAGCGTCACCTCGCTGGTGACGACCAGCTTGGTCGGCGGGGTCTTGTGCTCTCCGAGGGTCAGTGCGAGTGCCATCGAGAAGCAGGACGAGTGCGCGGCGGCCAGCAGCTCCTCGGGGCTGGACTTGCCGGCGGGCGCCTCGGTGCGCGATCCCCAGGTGACCGTCTGACCGTCGAGCGCACCGCTGCTGGTCGCCCCGAAAGTGCCGGTGCCGGTGGCCAGGGCGCCGTCCCAGGTGGTGGTGGCTGTGCGTGCTGCGATGCTCATGTCGCTCCGTTCTCGGTGGTCATCCACAGTCGTGGTATTTATCCACAATAAACCCTGTGGAAAATTCCTCCAATGCCCGCACATGACGCGATGGCGGGATGCCGGAGACCACTCAGCCGTGGGTCGTCGCCGGCATCCCGCCGTCGCGGGTCGGAGAGCGCGCTCAGTGCGCGGAGAGCCGGTAGCGCAGAGCCTCCAGCTCACTGCGCATGGCGGCGGGGAGCTTGCTGCCGAAGATCGAGAAGTACTCCTCGGTCGAGTCGGCCTCGGCCTTCCAGGCGTCCACATTCACCTCGAACAGCTCGTCGAGGTCGGCATCCGTGATCGTCAGGCCCTCGAGGTTGAGGTCCTCGCGACGCGGCAGGCGGCCGATCGGGCTGTCGATCGCGCCGACCTTGCCGTCGATGCGACGGATGATCCAGTCGATCACGCGGGAGTTGTCGCCGAACCCGGGCCACAGGAAGCGTCCGTCCGCGCCACGGCGGAACCAGTTGACCTGGAAGATGCGCGGAGCGCGGTCGAAGCGCAGCGCACGACCGACGTTCAGCCAGTGGCCGAAGTAGTCGCCCATGTTGTAGCCGCAGAACGGCAGCATGGCGAACGGATCACGACGCAGCTCGCCGACGGTCCCTTCGGCGGCGGCGGTGCGCTCGGACGAGATGGTCGCGCCGAGGAAGACGCCGTGCGTCCAGTCCGTGGCCTCGACGACCAGCGGGACATTGGTGGCGCGGCGGCCGCCGAACAGGATGACATCCAGCGGGACGCCCTCGGGCTTCTCCCAGTCCTCGGAGATCTGCGGGCACTGCGCAGCCGACACCGTGAAACGCGAGTTCGGGTGCGCGGCCGGACGACCGGAGTCCGGCGTCCACGGGTTGCCCTGCCAGTCGATGAGGTTGGCCGGCGGGGTGTCCGTCAGCCCCTCCCACCACACGTCCCCGTCGGGGCGGAGCGCCACGTTCGTGAAGATCGTGTTGCCCCACAGGGTCTCCACCGCGGTGACGTTGGTGGACTCGCCGGTGCCCGGCGCCACGCCGAAGAAGCCCGCCTCGGGGTTCATGGCGTACATGCGGCCGTCGTCACCCGGGCGGATCCAGACGATGTCGTCGCCGAGCGTCTCGACCTTCCAGCCGGGGATCGTCGGGCGCAGCATGGCAAGGTTGGTCTTGCCGCAGGCCGACGGGAACGCGGCCGCCACGTGGTACTGCTTGCCCTCGGGCGAGATCACGCGGATGAGCAGCATGTGCTCGGCCAGCCAGCCCTCGTCGCGGGCGATGACCGAGGCGATGCGCAGCGCGAAGCACTTCTTGGCCAGAATGGCGTTCCCGCCGTATCCCGAGCCGTAGGAGTAGACCTCGAGAGTCTCGGGGAAGTGCACGATGTACTTCTCGTCGTTGCACGGCCACTCGACGTCGTCCTGGCCCGGCTCGAGCGGGGCGCCGACCGAGTGCACGGTCTTGACCCACGGCGCGCCCTCGGCGATCTGCCGGGTGACCGCATCGCCGACGCGGGTCATGATGCTGACGGATGCCACAGCGTAGGCGCTGTCGGTGACCTGCACTCCGATGTGCGAGAGAGCACCTCCCACGGGGCCCATCGAGAAGGGGATGACGTACATGGTGCGACCGCGCATGGAGCCGGCGAAGACCTTGTCCATGGTGGCGTGCATCTGCACCGGGTCGGCCCAGTTGTTGGTGGGGCCGGCATCCTCCTCCTTCTCGGAGGCGATGAAGGTGCGCGCCTCGGTGCGGGCGACGTCACTGGGGTGCGAGCGAGCGAGGTAGGAACCCGGACGCCACTCGGGGTTGAGCTTGATGATCTTGCCCTCGTCGACCAGGCGGTGCATGATCGCGTCGTTCTCGGCGCGGGATCCGTCGATCCAGTGGATGTCGGCGGGCTGGGTGAGCGCGGCGATGCCGTCGACCCAGTCGCGCAGCTCCTTCATGGCCGGGGTGTCGTACGCGGGCACGTCTCCGAAGCTGCGAACGGGAGCGACGGGGGCGGTGCGGGGTGCGTACGTATCGGCCATAGCCATGTCTTCTCCTAATGAAGAGGGATGCAATACATCCATCTTCACGGTGGTTTGCGCATGCTTTCGGTCGATCCGCGCGGAAAGAACTGTTCTTCTTTCGGGTATGCTCAAGGAATGGCGACCACAGGACTCGAGCTCAGCACGCTCGGACATCGCATCCGGCATCACCGCACCAAGAAGGGCTACACCCTCGACGAGCTCGGCGCGCTGGTGGGCATCGCGGGTTCTCAACTGAGCCTGATCGAGAACGGCAAGCGCGAGCCGAAGCTGTCGCTGCTGCAGGCCATCGCCCAGGCGTGCAGCACGGATGTCGCCGATCTCATCTCCGGTGAGCCGCCGAACCACCGCGCAGCGCTGGAGATCGAACTGGATCGCGCTCAGGCCAGCCCGGTGTTCCGCCAGCTGGGCATCGCATCGATCCGCGCGTCCAAGAGCATGAGCGACGACACCCTCGAGGCGATCCTGGGCCTGCATCGCGAGCTGCACCGCCGCGAGCGCGAAGCCATCGCGACGCCCGAGGAGGCGCGTCGCGCCAACACCGAGCTGCGCCTGAGGATGCGGGAGAAGTCCAACTACCTGCCGGAGATCGAGGCGCTGGCCGAGAAGCAGCTCAAGGCCGCCGGACACACCTCGGGTGCGCTCACGCACCGCACCGTGAGCATCATGGCGTCCAAGCTCGGCTTCGAGCTGATCTACGTCGACGACCTGCCGTCGTCGACGCGCTCGATCACCGACCTGGACAACGGCCGCATCTACCTGCCGCCGGCTTCCATCCCGGGTGGACACGGCCTGCGCTCGATGGCGCTGCAGGCCATGGCGCACCGCCTGCTGGGGCACACCCGGCCGACCGACTATGCCGACTTCCTGCAGCAGCGCCTGGAGATCAACTACTTCGCGGCGTGCTGCCTGATCCCGGAGACCGCCGGCGTCGCATTCCTGCAACAGGCCAAGAAGGACCGCAACCTGGCCGTGGAGGACTTCCGCGACGCGTTCGGCGTGACGCACGAGGCCGCGGGGCTGCGCATGACGAACCTCATGACCCATCACCTGGACATGCGGCTGCACTTCCTGCGCGTCGACGAGAGCGGCGCCATCACCCGGGTGTACGAGAACGACGACCTCCCGCTGCCGATGGACGTCACCGGCGCCGTGGAAGGCCAGCCCGCATGCCGCAAGTTCTCAGCGCGCGCGGCCTTCGACCAGCGCAATCGCACCACCGAGCACTACCAGTACACCGACACGCCGTCCGGCACGTTCTGGTGCGCCACGCAGACCGGCTCGACCAGCGCCAGCGGCTTCTCGATCACCGTCGGCGTGCCGTTCGACGATGCCCGCTGGTGGCGCGGGCGCGAGACCGCGCACCGCGCGCAGTCGACCTGCCCCGACGAGAGCTGCTGTCGGCGTGCCTCGGCGGAAGTGTCGAAGCGCTGGGACGGCCGCGCCTGGCCGAGCGCCCGCGTGCACACGCACATGTTCTCACCGCTCCCCCGCGGCGCCTTCCCCGGCGTCGAGGAGAGCGAGGTGTACTCCTTCCTCGACCGGCACGCCGGCGAGTAGTCCGGCATCCGGCCCGGAGGCCGGACGGCCGGGTGGCAGGCTCAGCGCGGGCGGACGGTGAGCGTCTGGGACGACGTTCCGACGGCGCCCGCGGCGTCGCTGAGCACGGATTCGGTCAGGCCCACGCCGTCGGGGCCGAAGGAGACCGAGGTGTCCAGGCCGAACCATTCGCCCGCGGGCTCGCGGAAGATGCTGGCCGTGAGGTCGACGTTCGGGTAGAGCGCCTTCTCGGGCGACACGCGGGTGGCGATGCCGTTGGCGAAGTCGGCCATGCCCAGCATCCGCGCGCGCTGCGAGATCTCCTCGTCCTCCAGCAGCGGGTAGCGGGGGCGGATCCAGCATCGCGATCGGCCGGCGGCGATCACCTCGCGGCGCGCGTCGATGGAGCGGATGGCGCCACCGGGCCACACGTCGGCAGGAGACCACGCCGGCAGCGACTCGCGATCGGGCAACGACGGCAGCGGGATGCCGGCGATCGCCGCAGTGTCGCCCTGCTGCAGCATCCAGGCTCGCAGCGTGACGGCTGCCCGCCCGCTGTGGGTCAGCGTCGCCTCGACCAGCTCGATCGTGCGTCCGGACCGGACCACGCGCGGGGTCTGGATCTCGAAGGCGTCCATCGGGATCACGCCGAGGATGTCGAAGCTCGCGCGCGACAGCGCCAGCCGCGCATCCGGGCGCCGGACCGCATGATCGGCCTCGACCACGTGCGCGAGCAGCCCCAGCACGGGCGCGATGTGCTGCTCGGCCTCGTTCCACGCACCGCCCACATGCTCGGTGGGTTCGAAGGCGGTCTCGGACAGGCGGTGGAAGTAGCTCGGCACGCTCTCATTCTGCCGCGTGCCCGCGCCTGCGCCGTTCAGCCGATGAAGTCGGCGAAGCGGGCGAGAGCGGATGCCGCCGCCTCGGACGGCGGCTCGCCGGCGAACAGGTCAGGCGGCAGGTGCCGCGTGGCCTCCGCATGCGACCAGGTGCCGATCACGCGACCGTGATCCACGAGCATCGGCCGGACCATGCCGTTCCTCCCCGGGCCGACGACGACCTGTCGTTCGGGCGTGCAGGTCGTGCCGCGGTCTGCATAGGAGATGTAGTACTCATCGAACGCCGGCAGCGCGAACACCTCGGCGGCCTTCGGCGAGCGCCGGGGCGTGCTGAGCGCGACGAACAGACCATCCTCGATCTCCGCGACCCGCGGACGGGCGTGCTCAGCCGCCTCTCGCGCCATCCCGAGCGTCAGTCCGGACCACCAGGCGAAGTCGGCGACCCCGACGGGCCCGTGCCCGTCGACGTAGCGGACGAACAGTTCGGCGAGCGGATCGGACGGCGCCTCGGAGGCGCGCACCCAATCCTCGACGAGCATGAACCGCTGCTCGCGGGCGATGCCTCGAGGTCCGGACTCGAGCGGCCCCTGGCAGAGCTCCCCGGCGATCGTGAGCGCGAACAGCAGGTGGTAGCCGCGCTGCCCGCGCGGGTCGATGGCGGCCGCCTCCCACAGCGCGAATGCCTCGGCACGCGTGCATCCGCCGTCGCGCAGGGAGGGGCGAAGGGCGGCGGATGCCGCCGCCAGCATCCGCCCGTCGATCCCCAACTCGCGGTGCCGGCCGGCGGCCTGGCGGCGCTGTCGCTCCCCCGTGACGGACAGCACCCAGGCGAGGTCGCGTGCGGGGACGATGTGCAGCGTGCCGCGCATGGTCCACGCGCGCACCAGCTCCCCGCACGCGAATACCGCGTCGACGTCGGCGATCACCGGGGAGCCCTTGGTCCGGACGCCGAGCGCCCACCGCCCGGCCAGCAGGTCCTGGCTCTGCACGGCCAGCATGTGCCGCGCGGCGTCCGTCACCGTCGCCGCGGGCGCGGTGAGCCGGTGCGAGCGCAGCCGGCGGTCCAGCATCGGCCGCGGAGTCATCCTTCTATCATGCCGCCGGCCGCCGACATCGCTTCGACAGGCCCGCCCCAGACACCGGGTATCCGAGAACGCCCCGACCACGCGCCGACAGGCTCAGCGACCCGTCTCCCGGGTCTCTGAGCCTGTCAAGGGGTCGCGCCCAGCGCAGAGGTCAGGCCATCGCCGCCGATGGGGCCGCCAGGACCTCGTCCAGCGCCTCGCGCAGTCGCCGTGCAGCGTCCTCGCCGCCCACGCCGCGCCACGCCAGCACACCGTCGGGGCGCACCAGCAGCGCACCGGCCGCATCCAAGCCCAGCGCGTCGCGCACCGCTGCGTCCGGGGCGGACACCTCTGCGGCTTCGCCGATCGTGTACGCCGACAGCGGCACACCTTCGTCGGCGAGCTGCTGCGCAGCATGCGCCCAGCCGTCGCCATCGGCGCCGACGAGCAGCGAGAGCGTTCCCGTGAACAGATCGTGCGTCGAGAGCGCCACCCCGCCGACCGTGACCGGCACGTGCGGAATGCGCGCTCCGACGGGAACGCGCGGCGCGCGCGGATCGCGGGTATCGGCCTCGTCTCCATCGCCGTAGAGCGCCGCAGACCCCGACAGCGCCGTCGACCTGTACACCGCCCCCAGCTCGATGTCCTCCGCCGGGCGCGGTGCGGCGAGGGCTCTGGTGTCCTGCGTGGAGCGCTCGGCATAACGACCGGCGTAGATGGCGTACGCCTGTTCCACGGTCATCAGGGCCGCAGGACGACGCTCCTGATCGTAGCTGTCCAGCAGTCCGGGGCCGGCGTGGCCGTTCACGACGGCCGCCAGCTTCCACGCGAGGTTGTGGGCGTCGGCGACGCCGGTGTTCCCTCCCCAGCCGCCGGTGGGCGGCATCGTGTGCGCACTGTCGCCTGCCAGGAACACGCGGCCTCGGGAGAAGGCAGACGCGCAGCCGGCCGAGGCCTCCCAGTGCTGGATGCTGTCGATGCGAACGGGCGTGTCAGCATCGCAGCCGAGGGCCATGCGCACCCAGGCGACGGCCTGGTCCTCGGTGACATCGGCCCCGAGGTCGGCTTTGCCACCGGTGATGGGGTCGGTGACGGAGAAGATCGAGAGGAACCCGGACTGCCGGTCGAACGAGAAGCGGAAGAAGCCGAGCAGCTCGGGGTGCAGCACGTAGATGACGCTGAGGTTGCGGTCGCCGATCATCTCCGTCATGTCGGCGCCGAAGTAGATGGTCACGCAGTCCGCGCTGCCGTGGCCGGGCATGTCGATGCCCAGGTCCGCGCGGATCGCGCTGTGCGCACCGTCCGCGGCGACGACGTACTGGGAGCGGATGACCCGCTCCTCACCGCTGTCGCGGTCGCGGATGCGTGTGGTGACGCCCGACCCGTCCTGCTGAAGACCGATCACCTCGGTGCCGAACAGATGAGTGGCGCCCTGCTCCTGGGCGGCATCGCGCAGGAGCGGCTCCAAGCCCACCTGCGTGATGAACAGTCGAGGAGTGATGCTCAGGTCTTCCACACCCTCGTTCCACGAGCGGTAGAAGTACTGCAGCTCCGCCCCGCACAGGCTCTCCACGGCCACGATCGCGCCGTTCTGCACGAACTCGCCGGCGGCGGCCTCCTCCACGATCTCCTGCACGCCGGCGTGCCGGAAGACCTCCATGGTGCGCTGGTGGAACGACGCCGCCCGCGGATGGATGGCGGTTCCGCGATGCTTCTCCACGACGGTGTTCGCGACGCCGTAGCGGGCCAGCAGCAGCGAGGTGGTCAGCCCCACAAGGCTGCCGCCGACGATGAGCACCGGGGTGTGCTCGGTCTCGGATGGGGTGTGTTCGGCCATGTCAACTCCGTTGTTCACTCGACAGGGGGATTCCCGCGCGATGTCCGCTCTTCGGACAGTCGGCCGCTGGAATCGAATGGGCTCAGTATCCGCCCCACCCCACACGCTGTCAACCCTCATCGGCACGCGACGATCCCACTTTTCGCCCCCATTCACCGATGAGAACAAGGTCTTGACGACGACCGTCGGCGCTCGTACGATCAAAGTGTCCGCGGATCGGACGCTTGTACGTTCCGAATCGAATGCCCTGTGCGGACGCAACTCAATGGAGAGTGAGGATCATCGTGGAACCCAACCCAGCGCCCGCCGAGCACGTCCTTTCCGGCAGGCCCCTCGTATTCCGGCACGCCACTGTGCTGACCATGGATGACGCGGGCGTCATCCATGACGGCGACGTGCTCGTCATCGGCGAGCGCATCGCCGCCGTCGGCCGGCACGTCATCGCGCCCGACGACGCCGTCGAGATCGACGCCAGCGGCGGCATCCTCATGCCGGGCATGGTGGACTCGCACCGGCACATGTGGCAGACCGCGATGCGCGGCTATGGCGGAGACTGGACCATCAGCCAATACTTCACGTTCTACTACCTCGGACATGGCAAGCTCTTCCGCCCCGAGGACGTCTACGCCGGCAACCTGCTCAGCGCCATCGAGGCCATCGACAGCGGCGTGACCACGACGCTCGACTGGTCGCACGGGCTGCAGACCGTCGACCACGGCGAGGCCGCCCTGCAGGCGCTGAAGGATGTGCCCGGACGCTTCGTGCTCGGCTACGGCAACCTGCTGGGCGCCCCCTGGGAGTGGTCGGCCGCCCCCGAGTTCCGCCGCTTCGTCAGCTCGCACTTCGCAGCCAGGGACGACATGATGGGCCTGCAGCTGGCGTTCGACGTCACCGGGCAGCCCGGGTTCCCCGAACAGGGCGCGTTCGAATCCGCGCGCGAGCTCGATCTGGCCGTCACCACCCACGCCGGCGTGTGGGGAGCGACCACCGACGACGGCATCATGCAGATGGCCGAGGGCGGGTACATGACGCCGCGCGTCACCTACGTGCACTCGGCCTCGCTGTCGCAGGACTCGTACCAGCGCATCGCCGCATCCGGCGGTAACGCCTCGGTATCGGCGGAGAGCGAGGACAGTGCCGGCCAGGGGTATCCCAGCACGCACGAGCTGCGCCGCCACGGCATCCCCATCTCGCTGTCGATGGACACCAGCGTCTGGTGGAGCGCCGACATGTTCTCAGCCATGCGCGCCACCGTCAACGCCGACCGGGCCCGCGGGCACGCCGACGCGCACGCACGCAACGAGACGGTCGTCAACAACGACATCCGCGCCGAGGATGCTGTGCGCTACGCGACCATGGGCGGGGCGCACGCCCTCGAGCTGGACGACGTCATCGGCTCGCTGACGGTCGGCAAGAAGGCCGACATCGTGCTGCTGAAGAACGACGACTCCCCCACCATGACACCGATCCTGAACCCGTTCACGCACGTCGTGTTCCAGGCCGGTCGCGGCGACGTGCACACGGTCGTGGTCAACGGCGCCGTCGTGAAGTACCAGGGCAGGCGGCTGGCCGGCGATCTGCGCCGCGCGTCCGACGCCGTGGCTGCAACAGTGGAGCACCTGCGTGCCGCGATGGGCGAGGACGCATGGCAGCAGGGCATGACGCCCGAGCTGCCGGCAGCCGAACTCATCCCGAACCCGTACACGTACACCGAGTGGGACGGCGGCACCCGCCTCGTGCGGGCCGAGGGCTGACCACCCCGCCGGAAGGGAGCATCACCATGGATCTCGGCATCCTCGTCCTGCGCATCATCCTCGTCGCGCTGCTGTGGGGCCACGCCACGCAGAAGCTGTTCGGCTGGTTCCACGGGCAGGGCATCGGCGCCACCGCGCAGCTGTTCGAGCGGTGGGGACTGCGCCCCGGCCGGCCGTTCGTGATCCTGTCCGGAACGGCGGAGATCCTTGGTGGTGCACTGCTGCTGGCCGGCTTCCTCACCCCCGCGGGCGCGACCATCATCGTCGGCTCGATGACGGTGGCCGTCGCGTACAACTGGGCCCACGGACTGTGGGCCCACCGCGGCGGCTACGAGGTCGCCCTCGTCTACGGGCTGCTCGCGATCGTCGTGTGCCTGACCGGCCCCGGCGCGTACTCGTTGGACGCATCGCTGGGACTCGACGCACTGAGTGGCCCCACCTGGGCGGCGGCCGCCGCCGCCGCCGGCGCGGCCGGCGCGACGGTGCCCATCCTGCTGCGCGGGCGCACCGTGGGTCGCGACGCCCCCGGTGGCGATCTGTCACGGGACGCCGCAGGCACCTGATCCCGCAACTGCTCCGGCATCCGTCCCCTCCTTCATCCGCTGACAAAGGAAAGCATCACCATGGCCACACTCGCCGCCGTGCTGGCGACCACCCACCACCCGTTCTATCTGAAGCTCACCCACCTGGATCCTCCCGAGAATCGCATCCCGCAGGCGGCGGAATGGGTTCGCAAGGTCGAGGCGTACCGCGAGACCCTCACCGCCGCGAAGCCCGACCTGCTGGTGATGGTCGGCGCCGACCACTTCCACCAGTTCTTCCTCGACAACTACCCGCAGTTCCTCATCGGCAAGGCGCCCGTCTACGACGCCACCTACTACAACGAGCAGCGCGAGTTCAGCCTGCCCACCTTCCGGCTGCAAGGCCACGAGGAGCTCTCCCAGTACATGCTGGAGGGGCTGATCGACCGCGGCTTCGACATGGCCGTGAGCAACGAGCTCAAGCTCGACCATTCGATCATCTGCCCGATCATCACGACCCGTCCCGACGCCGACCTGCCGGTCGTGCCGATCTACACGAACATCTTCGTGCCGCCGTTCCCCACCCCGCGCAGGTTCTGGGATCTGGGCAGAGCCATCCGCGAGATCATCGACGAGTTCCCCGCCGACGTGCGGGTGGCGGCGATCGGCAGCGGGCACCTCTCCCTGGAGCTCGGCGGACCCCGCCAGTTCGAGGATCACGGCCCCGACCCCGATTTCGACAAGCGCGCCATCGGCTGGCTGGCGGACGGCGACATCGACTCGCTGCTGGCGAACGTCACCCGCGAGAACCTGGGCACCTTCGGCAACGCCACGCACGGTTTCCTGGACCTGGTCACGATGTTCGGCATCGCCGGTCCCATCAAGGCCGCCTACGCCGATGACCTCGACCTGTTTCACACCCGCGAGGCCTACATCACCTGGTATCCGGAAGGAGCGGACAGATGAGCAAGTACTACGTCGACAAGTTCCTGTACACCACCGACAGGGACCCCGAGCTGATGGCTCGCTACAAGAGCGAGCCCGCCGACTACCTGGACTGGTGGGAGCAGCACCTGGGCAGGAGGCTGGGCGACAGCGACGCCGAGACCACCAGCTGGCTCCGCTTCACCGATGTCGAGCGCACGGCGCTGATCGAGCACGACTACGTGACG
The DNA here is from genome assembly GCF_049650565.1 of Microbacterium sp. Classification (GTDB taxonomy): domain Bacteria; phylum Actinomycetota; class Actinomycetes; order Actinomycetales; family Microbacteriaceae; genus Microbacterium. The sequence goes on along the minus strand of NZ_JBASAK010000061.1, from coordinate 25,159 downwards.
CTGTTCGAGCTCGGCGCGCACTTCTTCCTGTCGCTGACCATCTACATCGGCCTGTACAACGACGACTACGAGGCGCGGTCGGGGCCGCTGTCGTTCCAGCGCGAGTACGCCGCCAAGCTGCAGTCGTGGCGGGGCAGGCCGTACCCGTCGGTGATCTGTTGACCCCCGACGACTACAGCTGGACAGCGCGCGGATCCGCGCGAAGAGGATGAGGAGGATGCCGTGATCGACACAGCGACGGGCACCATGATCGATGCCACCACCACGGATGAGGCGGCCGACACCGCGCTGAGGATGCTGCGCCCGGCCTCGACCGGGCCGCTGGCGGGCGTCGTCGTCGCCGACTTCTCCCGCATCCTGGCCGGACCGTACTGCACGATGCTGCTGGCCGATCTGGGCGCCACGGTCATCAAGGTGGAGAGCCCCGCGGGCGACGACACGCGCACGTGGAGTCCCCCCGCTCGTGGCGAGGAGGCCACGTACTACCTGGCGATCAACCGCAACAAGAGCTCGATCGCGTTGAATCTGAAGAACCCGGACGACCGCGCCACGGCGCTGCGCATCGTGTCGCACGCCGACGTGTTCATCGAGAACTTCCGCCCCGGCGCGCTGGCGCGGTTCGGACTGGACTACGACACGCTCAGTGCCGTCAACCCCGCCCTCGTGTACTGCTCGATCAGCGGCTTCGGCACGAAGGCCGGCGCGGCGCTCCCCGGGTACGACCTGCTCGTGCAGGCCCTGTCGGGCCTGATGAGCATGACCGGCTCTCCCGACGGTCCGCCGTACCGTGCCGGTATCTCCGTGTTCGACGTGGTGACCGGCCTGCACTCCGCGCTCGGCATCCTCGCCGCGCTGCACCATCGGCAGGCGGGAGGCGGCGGCCAGCACGTGGAGACCAACCTCATGTCGTCGGCGCTCTCGGGGCTCGTGAACCAGACCTCGGCATACGTGGCGGGCGGATTCGTGCCGCAGCGGATGGGCAACGCGCACCTGAGCCTGTTCCCCTACGAGCCGATGCCGACCGCAGAAGGCGACCTCATCGTCGTGGCGGGCAACAACGGCCAGTTCGTCACACTGTGCCGCGCGCTGGACCTGCCCGAGCTCGCCACCGACCCGCGCTACGCCACCCCGGCGGATCGCAACGGCCGCAGAGAGGAGCTGCGGCCGATCCTGGAGGAACGGCTCAGCCGCCACAGCGCCGCGGAGTGGTTCGACATCCTCACGGAGGCAGGTATCCCCTGCGCCCCCATCCAGGATGTCGCCGCCGGAGTGGCACTGGCCGAGCGCCTCGGCCTCGAGCCGGTCGTGCACGCCGGCGCGGACGGCGACAGCATCCCCACCATCCGCAACCCCATCACCTTCTCGGCCACTCCGCCGACCTACGACCTGCGCCCGCCGCGCCTGGACGGCGACCGCGACGCGGTGCTGGCCTGGCTGGGCCGGGCCGACGCGGCCCGGCGCGACCCCGACCCCTCCGACGAATTGGACCTGTCATGACCACCACGCCCGACCTCGTGTTCCCCACTTCCATCGGCACCTCCACGCCGACCTCGATGAGCCTGCTGGGCCACGACATGGCCACCGAGATGCTGGGTCATGTGGGCTTCGGAGAGCTGTGCCTGTGGCTCGCCACCGGCACGCGCCCCGACGAGGGCCAGGTGCGGGTGTTCGAAGCGGTGATGGTGGGGCTCGCGGACCACGGCCTGACACCCATCGCCATCGCCTCGCGGATGACCTACTACAGCGCACCCGACTCCATCCAGGGAGCGCTGGCGGCGGGGCTCCTCGGCGGCGGCTCGCGGTACCTGGGCGTCACGGAGGACACCGGCCGGTTCCTCCGCGACGCGCTGGATGCGGCCCCGAGCGCACCGGTCACCGCCGCGGACTTCGACGCGCTGGCGCTGGCGGCCGTCACGCGCGCTCGCGCCGCGCACGCCCTGGTGCCGGGGCTGGGCCACCCCGTGCACAAGGCAGGTGACCCCCGCACGCCGGTCATCATCCAGATCGCCAAGGATGCCGGCGAGTACGGCCCCTATCTGCAGGCGTTCGAGGCGATCGGACGCGTGCACTCGCAGGTGCTGGGACGCACGCTGCCGCTGAACGGTGCGGGAGTGTGCGGGGCGGCCCTGGCCGACATCGGCGTGCCCGTAGAATTGCTGCGCGGCGCCGTTCTCATCGCACGGTGCGCGGGGCTGCTCGGCCACCTCCGCGAGGAGATGATCCGTCCGCTCGCGGAATCGATCTACATGACCGTGGACCGGCACGCCGAGTACCGCGGCGACGACGCCTGAGCATGTTCGGCGAGTAGCGTTCGTACACGCGGCCGGGTGCGAGGAGACCACCTGCACGACCGGGTGACACAGGAGGGGGCACGGCGATGCGCCGAGACAGCAATGCGGACTTCATCGAGTCGATCGCGCGGGGGATCGACGTCATCCGCAGTTTCGATGCCGCCACTCCGCTGCTGAGCCTGAGCCAGGTCGCCGAACGCGCGGCGCTGCCCCGTCCGACGGCCCGGCGCATCCTCACCACTCTCGAGGTGCTGGGCTATGCGAGGAAGATCGACGACAGGTTCACCCTCACGCCACGTGTGCTGGATCTGGGGATGGCGTACATCGGGTCGCTGGACATCTGGCAGCTCGTGCGTCCGCATCTCGTCGATCTGGTCGCCAAGACCAAGGAGTCCTGCTCGGTCGCGCAGCTGGACGGCTCGGACATCGTCTACGTGTCGCGGGTGGCCGTTCCCAAGCTCGTGACCCTGTCGGTGACGATCGGCACGCGTTTCCCCGCCATCGCGACGTCATTGGGAAAGGTGCTGCTGGCGCAGATGGAGCCCGAAGAGCTGGATGACGTGCTCGCGATTCCCAGCCGCTGCCCGGTGAGCCCGCGGTGGCACCCCGACCGCCGCGAGATCGACGCGGTGCTGCGGGAGGTGCGCGAACGCCGCTGGGCTGTGACAGACGAGGAGCTGGCACTGGGCATCCGCTCCATCGCCGCGCCCATCACCGACGGCGACGGACGCACGGTGGCGGCCGTCAACGTCAACGCGAGCAGCGTCGAGACGCCGCTCGCCACGCTCGTCGAGCACCATCTGCCCCTGCTGCAGCACACGGCTGGCGCGATCAGCGAGGACTGGGTGCGCTACCACGCCCGGCCGCTGCAGACCGTGCGGGCCTGACGTGCGGCCGGCGATCCTGCGAACGCCGGCCGCAGCATCCGCTCACGCGTGCAGCGTGACCTCGAGGCGCTCCGGCAGCACCACGGGGTGGGTGCCTGCCATGTCCTCGAGCACGCGCACCACCTGGCAGGAGTAGCCGTACTCGTTGTCGTACCAGACGTACAGCACCACGTCGTGGTCATTCGCCACGGTGGCCAGGCCGTCGACGATGCCCGCGCGGTGCGAGCCGACGAAGTCGCTGGAGACGACCTCGGGGCTCTCCACGTAGTCGATCTGCTGACGCAGCTTGGAGTGCAGCGAGGCGCGACGCAGGTAGTCGTTGAGCTCCGGCTTGGTGGCCGGGTTCTGCAGTGTCAGGTGCAGCACCGCCAGCGACACGTCGGGCGTGGGCACGCGGATGGCGGAGCCGGTGAGCTTTCCCGCCAGTTCGGGCAGTGCACGGGCCACGGCCTTGGCCGCACCGGTCTCGGTGATGACCATGTTCAGCACGGCGGAGCGGCCGCGCCGGTCGCCCTTGTGGAAGTTGTCGATGAGGTTCTGGTCGTTGGTGAACGAGTGCACGGTCTCGACGTGCCCCCGCACGATGCCGTACGCCTCGTGCATGGCCGCCAGCACCGGGGTGATGGCGTTGGTGGTGCAGGATGCTGCGGACAGGATGCGGTCGGTCGGCTCGATGATCGAGTCGTTGATGCCGTGCACGATGTTCTTCAGCTCGCCCTTGCCGGGCGCGGTCAGCAGCACACGGGCGACGCCGGTGGACTGCAGGTGACGGCTGAGGCCCTGCGCGTCGCGCCAGCGGCCGGTGTTGTCGACGACGATGGCGTCGTGGATTCCGTAGGCGGTGTAGTCGATGGTGCCCGGGTCATCCGAGTAGATCAGCTGGATGCGCGTGCCGTTGGCGATGATCTGATTGCGCTCCTCATCGACGTCGACGGTGCCCTCGAAACGGCCGTGCACGGAGTCGCGCAGCAGCAGCGAGGCGCGCTTGACGAGGTCGTTCTCCGAGCCGCGGCGCACGACGATGCCGCGCAGGCGCAGGCCGCTGCCGCCGCCCTTGTGGGCGATGAGGATGCGGGCCAGCAGCCGGCCGATGCGGCCGAAGCCGTACAGCACCACGTCGACGGGCTCGGCGAGCTCGGCGCCCAGTGCCGGAGCCAGCTCGTCGCGCAGGTAGTCGTCGAGATCCTTGCCGCTGGCTGCGTGCCCCTCGACCAGGCGCGCCACATCCAGCGACGAGGCGCCGGGACCGAGCGCGCACAGCGCCTCGAGCACGGCCAGGGTGTCGGTCAGTGCGAGCTGCTTGTGCCCCAGCTGCGCGACCCGCTCGTGCACCTCCAGGATGCCGGTGGTGGAGAGCCCCAGCAGCCGGTGGCCGTGCAGCGACGTGACCACGTCGTGCCTGCGGTTCAAGCGGCCGATCAGCGGGATCATCCGCTCTGCGAGCTCTTCGTTGATGTGCCAGTCATCGTGGGGTGTCACGACGTGTTCCATGTGCGTCCTTGCGAGCGTGTTTCAGCACCGTCGTTTCACGATGCGGAGGTGAGAGGCGGATTCGCCGTGACCAGGCTAGCCTCTTCTGCCGCATGAACCCGCGGTTTTCGGGGCGCAAGATCGCCCCGAGTATGAACCTGCCGTATAGAACGACGATTCTTAACCACGGTCGTGCGCCGCACGGCCGCGATCAGAACGGAACGCCGCAGCGCAGCAGCACGTTCGAGAACGCCGTCGCCTCGCCGGTGCGCACCACGAGCTTCGCCTGTGCAGTGAGCTTCTTGAGCTCGCCGTGCGGCACGTAGACGGCATCGGGGAAGCGCTCCGCGATCATCCCGCCCACCGCCGTATCACTGGCCTCGATGGCTGCCGTGCAGCCGTCGAAGACGCACTCCTCGCGGAGGGCGTCGAGCACGTCGACGAACCTCGGGATGCCGAACACCAGCGCCAGGTCGACGACGGCGACTCCGGCCGGGATCGGCAGCCCGCTGTCGGCGACCATGACCGTGTCGGTGTGCCCGAGCCGACACAGCTCCGCCGCCAGGCGCGAGTTGATGATCCCGCCGCGCTTCATGCGGCATCCCCCTCGTCCTCGGCCACGACAGGCAGTTCATCGCCCGCCCACGGGTAGGAGGGCTGGGTTCCGGCGGATCGCACCGCGAAGGCGCCGACGCGCCCCGCGAACCGGGCAGCCGTGCGCAGGTCGTCGCCGTCGGCCAGACGCGCCGCCAGCGCGCCGACGAACGCGTCGCCGGCTCCCGAGGTGTCCACGGCGTCCACGCGCGGCGACGGAATGGCCGTCACGCCGTCGGCGTCGGCGCACACGGCGCCGCGTTCGCCGCGCGTGAGCACCACCGAGCGCACCCCGTGCTCGCGCAGCCGGGCCGCGATGCTCGCGTCATCGGCATCCGAACCCGCCTCACCCGTCAGCTGCGACAGCAGCAGCCGGGCCTCGTGCTCATTGACCACGAGCGGATCGGCCGCCTGCAGCAGGCCGGCGGGGACATCGATCACGGGGGCCAGATTGAGCAGCACGCGACCGGTCGCCAGTTCCGCCGCCCGCGAGGAGGCTGCCACGGGGATCTCGCCCTGCAGCACGACCACCGCCGCCGGCGCGATCGAGCCGGAGTGCTCCGAGACGAGAGCATCGTCGACGCGCTGATTGGCTCCGGGGATCACGATGATCGTGTTCTCCCCGCCGTCATCGACCGTGATCCGCGCGATGCCCGTGGGCCCCTCGACACGCACGACGTCGGCCAGGTCGACATCAGCGCCGGTCAGCAGGCTCAGCGCGGTCTCCGCGCGGCCGTCACCGCCCACCGCGCCGATCATCCGCACGCTCGCCCCCAGCCGTGCCGCAGCGACGGCCTGGTTCGCGCCCTTGCCGCCGGGGGCGACGGCGGACGAGGTCGCCAGCAGCGTCTCCCCCGGCAGCGGATGCCGCTGCACGACGACGATCTCGTCGACGTTGATGGATCCGACGACGCAGACGCCTCCGGCCGTCGTGCCGGAGGGGGTTCCCTCCGGCACGACGTCGTCCAGTCGATCGGATGTCACTGGAGGAACTCGTCCACGTTCTTCGAGGTCACCGAGACGACCTTCACGGGAACGGTGGCGTCCACCTTCTGGCCCTTGAGCGCCTTGACGGCCTGGTCGACGGCGAGCTTGCCCAGCTCACCGGGCTGCTGGGCGATGGTGCCCACCATGGTGCCGGCCTTGATGGCCTTCAGCCCGTCGTCGGTGCCGTCGAAGGCGACGACCTTGACGTCGGTTCCGGCACGGCTGCCGAGCGCCTGGATCGCACCGAGCGCCATCTCGTCGTTCTCCGCGAAGATGCCGACGATGTCGGGGTGGGCCTGCAGCAGGTTCGTGGTGACGTTCAGCGCCGTGGCACGGTCGAAGTTGGCCGTCTGGCTCGCCGCGACGGTGATGTCGGGGAACGCCTTCAGGCCCTCGGTGAAGCCCTGCCCGCGGTCACGACTGGCGGAGGTTCCCGCCACTCCCTGCAGCACGAGGATGCTGCCCTTCTTGCTGATGGCCTCGGCCAGCAGCTGCGCAGCCTGCGTGCCTCCGGCGACGTTGTCGCTGGCGATGAACGAGGCGAGCTTGGCGTCGTTGACGGTGCGGTCCACGGCCACCACCGGGATGTCGGCCTTGTTCAGTGCCGAGACGGCAGAGCCGGCGGCATCCGAGTCGACGGCGTTGACGATGACGGCCTTCGAGCCGTTGGTGGCGGCAGTCGCCAGCTGGTTGGCCTGGGTCGCGGAGTCGTTCTGCGCGTCGAGGATGTCCAGTTGCACGCCGAGCTTGTCGGCCTCGGCCTTGGCGCCGTCGCGCACCTCGACGAAGAACGGGTTGTTCAGGGTCGACAGCGACAGGGTGATCTTCTGGCCGGATGCCGCACCGCCGTCGGCGGCGGGGCCGCGGTTGCAGGCCGCCAGGCCCACCACGAGCAGAGCCGTGGTGAGGCCGGCGAGCGTGATCTTGGTCACGGAATTCATGTGCACTCCTTCATTGAGTGTTCTCGGGTGATTTCTTGGGATTCAGGTGTGGAGGCAGCGTGTCAGCTGCTGCGGGTCTTGCGGCGGATGACGTCGAAGCCGACGGCCAGGGCGATCACGATGCCGATCACGACCTGCTGCCAGAACGAGCTCACGTTGAGCAGGTTGAGTCCGTTGCGGATGACGACCAGCACGAGGGCGCCGATGAACGTGCCGGAGATCTTGCCGAAGCCGCCCATCAGCGACGCGCCGCCGATGACGACCGCGGCGATGGCGTCCAGCTCGTAGCCGACGGCGGCCTGCGGCTGGGCCGAGTCCAGTCGTCCCGCCAGCAGCAGGCCCGCGACGGCGGCGAACAGGCCGGACAGCGCGAACACGATCACGCGGATGCGGCGCACGTTGATGCCGGAGAGCTCGGCGGCCTCGGCGTTGCCGCCGACCGCGTACATGCTGCGGCCGATCACCGTGCGGTTGAGGATGAACGAGGCCACCAGCGCCGCCAGGATCAGCACGAGGATCGGCACGGGCACGGGTCCGACGCTGCCGCCGAGGAACGACACGATCGGCGGGGTCTTGATCGGCGTCCCGTCGGAGATCACCAGGGTCAGGCCGCGCGCGACGCTCAGCATGGCCAGCGTCGCGATGAACGACGGCAGCTTGCCGTAGGCGTTGGCGACGCCGTTGACGGCGCCGACGATCAGGCCGGTCGCCAGTCCCGCGATCAGCGCCAGCCAGCCGGGCAGGTTCGCGTTGGCGAACATCCATGCCGAGACCATCGCGCCCAGCGCCGCCACCGATCCGACCGACAGGTCGATGCCCGCCGCGACGATGGCGAACGTCGAGCCGAACGCGAGGATCGCGACGGAGGATGCCTGGATGCCGATGTTCAGGATGTTCTGCGGGGTGAGGAAAGCCGGTGTGGCGATGAACAGCAGCACGCTGAGCAGCACCAGCCCCACCAGCGCGCCGTTGTCGGCGAGGAATCTCTTCAGGCTGAACCCGCCGGTCTTCGCCGGCGCCGTCGCAGTGGTCATCGCTTCGTCCTTCACTCGTCTCCGCCGCGTGCGGCGAGGTCCATGATGTTGTCTTCGGTCGCCTCGTCGGCGTTGAACTCCCCGCGGATGCGCCCCGAGCGCATCACGAGGATGCGATCGCTCATGCCGAGCACCTCCGGCAGCTCGCTGGAGACCATCAGCACCGCGCCGCCGGCGTCGGTGATCGCGTTCATCAGCTCGTAGATCTCGACCTTGGCGCCGACGTCGACGCCCCGCGTCGGCTCATCAAGCAGCAGTACGCCGGAGTCGGCCATGATCCATCGTCCGAACACGACCTTCTGCTGGTTGCCGCCGGAGAGCGAGCCGACCTCTTGGCCGATGTCGTGCATGCGCACCCGCAGTCTCTCAGCGACCTCGGTGGCCCTCCTGCGCTGACCGGCGAAATCGACGAGACCCGCGCGGGCGGTCGAGGCGAGCGTGGCGAACCCGAGATTGTCGGAGACGGATGCCTGCAGCACGAGCCCCTGCCGCTTGCGGTCCTCGGGCACGTGGCCGATCCCCGCGGCGATGGCGTCCCTGACCCGTCCCGCGCGCAGCCGGCGGCCGTCGACCTGGACGGTCCCCGTGTCGTAGCCGTCGGCTCCGGCGATGGCGCGCAGCACCTCGGTGCGGCCCGCGCCGACCAGGCCTGCGATGCCGACGATCTCCCCGGCGTGGACGGTGATGTCGATGTCCTCGAAGCGCCCCTCCGCCGACAGGCCGGTCACCTGTAGCAGCGGCCTGCGCTCGACGCCGGTCGGGCGGCGGCGCGGGAACTGGTCGTCGATGTCGCGGCCGACCATGAGACGCACCAGTTCGGCCTCTGGCGTGCTGCCCGGAACCTCGGCGATGCGCGCGCCGTCGCGCAGCACGACGACGCTGTCGCCGATCTGCGCGATCTCCTCGAGGTGGTGGCTGATGAACAGCATGGCGACGCCCTGGGCGCGAAGCTCCTCGACCACGCCGAACAGCTGCCTGGTCTCGTGCCTGGTCAGGGCGGCCGTCGGCTCGTCGAGGATGAGCACGCGGGCGTCGACGCTGAGCGCCTTCGCGATCTCGACGAGCTGCTGCTGCGCGATGCCGAGGTCGGAGACGCGCGTGGACGGGTCGATGGCGAGGCCGATCCGCTCCAGGGCGGCGCTGGAGACGCGGCGCATCTCCCGGCGATCGATCATGCCGAAGCGCTGCGGTGTTCGGCCGAGCATGACGTTCTCGGCCACGCTCAACGAGGGCACGAGGTTCAGCTCCTGGTGGATGGTGGCGATGCCCAGCTGCTCGGCCGCGCGTGCGTTCGGGATGCGCACGGGGACGCCGTCGACGAGGATCTCGCCGCTGTCGGGCTCGTGCACGCCGGCGATCATCTTGATGATGGTCGACTTGCCCGCGCCGTTCTCGCCGAGCAGCACCTGCACCTTTCCGGCGTGCAGGTCGAACGACACGTCGCGGACGACGGTCACCGGCCCGAAGGACTTGCTCACGGACTGCACCGAGACGACCGGTGCGGCCTGCGATGTGGACTGCTCTGCCATCAGTGCGCCTTTCGTCCGCTCTGTGCGGGTGTCGTGCCGGGTTCCGCCACGGTCAGCGGACCGCGCGCCACGAACGTGCTCGGCAGCACCTGCGCCGCAGGGGAGCCGCCGTCGATCACCTCGCACAGCGACTGCACGGCCCTCCTGCCCATCTCCTCTGCGGAGTGCGAGATCACGCTCAGCGGCGGGTCCAGGAGGGCGAACCAGTCGATGTCGTCGAAGGAGACCAGGTCGATGCCGACGCCGGGGCGCATCCCCCGCTCGTGCAGCCGCGCGACGGCTCCGGCGGTCATGGGGCTGTCGGCGGTGATGATGGCCGTCGGCGGCTCGGTCGTGCCCAGCAGCGCATCGATGCCGACCGCACCGCTGGCCGGCTGGAAGTCGCCGGTGAAGATGTGGTCCTCGCGCACGGGCAGCGACTGCTCGGCCATGATGCGGCGGAACAGCTCGAGCCGCTGGCGCCCGGTCGAGGTCTGCTGCGGACCGGCGATGAAGCCGATCCGGCGGTGTCCGCCGTCGTGCAACCGCCGGATGGCGGCGCGCAGGCCCGGCGCGCTGTCGGTGGTGACGGAGGGGATCGCTGATGCCTGGTCCTCCGTGTCGTCGAGCACGCGGTCGACGAAGACGACGGGGATGTGCCTGCGCAGCAGCTGGGTGATCGCGCCGCCGCCGTCGCCCACCGGGGCGATGATGATGCCGTCCACGCGCTGGCGCATGAGGGCCTCCAGGAAGGCGTCCTGCTGAGCGATGCTCTCGTCGGCGTTGCCGAGGACGTTGACGTATCCGCGCGCGAGGGCTTCCTGCTCGATGCCGTGCACGAGCTCGGCGAAGAACATGTTCCGCACATCGGGGATGAGCACGCCGACCGTCCCGGTGCGGGCCGAGCGCAGCGAGCGCGCCTGCGCGTTCGGCTGGTAGTCCAGCTCGCGGACGGCGTCGTGCACGCGCTTGCGGGAGCTCTGCGACGTGGACGGATGCCCGGACAGCACACGGGACGCGGTGGCCTTGGACACCCCGGCGAGAGCGGCGACCTCTTCGATGGTGACAGCGCGGTCCGGCGTGGTCGTCATCGCTTCACCTCTTCGTGTGCGGATGCGCTGAGCGCAGGTCCGAGTTTCGTGGAATCGTTTCCATGGAAACGATTCCATCAATATAGATCCCCCTGCGGCTCACTGTCAACCCGCCGGGGCGGGTCAGCGGTGGGCGGGGACGGTCGACGGCACGGCGGCACTGGCCGTGCGCAGGAACACGATGATCCAGCTGAAGATCAGGACGGCCGCGATGAGCTCGACGGCCGTCAGGTTGTAGTAGCCGGTCGCGAAGAAGATCGCCAGCAGTGCGATGACGCCCACGTACACGTACCCCAGCCCGAGGAACACCCGCGGCAGGCTCGACAGCAGCCACGGCAGTGCGCAGATCATCACGGCGTAGACCACGGCCATGCCGGTCGCGACGGTGTTGTGCAGCAGGAAGAACTCGTTCACGGGGAACACGCCCACGCAGGCGAGGAAGACGCCGACCAGCACGAGCCCGGTGCGCATGAGCGTGCGGCCCCGGCGCTGAGCGTGGCTGTCGACGGGCAGCCCCGCCGTCGCGAAGCGTGCGATGGTGGTGACGATGACCCCAGAGATGATCAGGGTGATGTTGAAAGCGGGCGCCGCGGAATTCGTGGTCTGCCCCAGAGACGAGAGATTGTCCTGCCACCATTTCGGGTCGGACGAGCCCAGCATGGCGGCGAAGGCGCCGACCACCAGGAAGACCGCCAGGTCGAGCGAGAGCGACATCGGGGTCAGGCGCGCAGCGCCCAGGAAGGCCACATAGGCCGTGAGCGCGAAGGCCACGCCCACGAGGATCGCCCCGGGGAACGCGAACACCGGGGCGCCGATGAAACTCCGCTCCAGCAGCACGGAGATGCCGATCCAGCCCAGCAGAGCGATGGACGCGTACGCCCCGGCGATCGCGATGAGGTCGTACCAGCGCAGCAGGTTCGCAGGTCGGCCGCCCGCGATGCCTGCGGGATCCTCGGATGCCCGCCGCACGGCCAGCCGTCCGGCGGTGAAGGCCAGCACGGCCACCACCGCCCCGCCGACGGCCGCGTACCAGCCGATGGATCCCGTCCCGGCGATCGCCAGGTGCGCGCGGCCGAAGACCAGCCACGACACCGGGAAACCGACCACGAAGGCCGCGGCGCCGGTGAGCAGGGCGACGGATTCCAGTGCCTCCGGCGTGCGCGCCGGGCGACGGATGACGTCCAGCACCTGGGCGACGATCTGCGTCAGTGTCGGCATCCGTTCCGGCCAGGCGGCCGCCTCCCGCGCTCACTCTAGCCGCGGCGGGTACGCCCCCGTCCGGACGCGGCGGATAGCCTGAAGCCATGACCCACCGCATCCGCACCCGCGCCGTCCTGCTGGACATGGACGGCACCCTGGTCGACTCCACGGCGGTCGTGGAGCGGCTGTGGCTGGCCTGGGCGCAGCCGCACGGCCTGGACCCGCAGCACGTGCTGCGCACGATCCACGGTCGGCAGGGATACCTGAGCATGGCCATCCTGCTCCCCGAGCGCGATCACGCCATCAACATCGCGGAGAACGCCGAGATGCTCGCGCGGGAGACCTCCGACGTCGACGGCGTCGTGGAGATCCCCGGCGCGGGAGTGCTGCTGCAGGCGCTGCGAGGCGCACCGCACGCCATCGTCACCTCCGCGGACGTTCCGCTGATGACCGCGCGGATGACCGCCGCGAGCCTGATGGTGCCCGACGTCGCCATCACCGCGGAGAGCGTGACGGCTTCCAAGCCCGACCCGGAGGGGTTCCTGAAGGGAGCCGCAGCGCTGGGCCTCGCGCCCGCGGACTGCGTCGTGTTCGAGGACTCCAGCGCCGGGGTGCAGGCGGGCCTGGCCGCAGGAATGCCCGTGATCGGCGTGGGCGCGTACGCGGCCGCGCACGGCGCGACGTTCAGCGTGCCGGACCTCACGCACGTGAGCGTCGACGTGGATGCCGAGGGGATCGAGCTCGTGCTGTCCTGACCCCCGACAGGCCTGGCCACCGGCATCCGACGCGCCCTCGACACGACGGCATCCGGCTGGATGCGCTCCCGCACCCGCTGCATACAGGGGTCGTTGCGCCGCGCGGTATCCGCGGGCCTAGACTCGCCCCATGCCTGAGTTGCACGACCTCACCGCGATCGAGCAGCTGGCGGCGCTCCATGCCGGTGACCTCTCGCCGGTGGAACTGGCGGCGCACTACCTCGACCGCATCGCCCGCCTCGACCCGGCGATCGGAGCGTTCGTCGAGGTGACGGCGGATGCCGCGCTCGCCCGCGCAGAGTCGCTCGCGCCCACAGGGCCGCGCGGAGCGCTCTGGGGGCTGCCCTTCGCCGACAAGGACCTCGTGCCGCGCGCCGGCGTGCCGACCCGCTACGGCTCGCGCCTGCACGCCGACCTCGTGCCCGAGACCACCGGCGATCAGGCGGCCGTGCTCGACGAGGCGGGCGGCATCAGCCTCGGCAAGACGAGCACGCCCGAGTTCGGTCTGACCGGCTACACCGAGACCCTGATCGGCCCGCCGACCCGCGATCCGTGGAACACGGACAACGGCGCCGGCGGGTCCAGCGGCGGGGCGGCCGCCGCGGTGGCGGCGGGTCTGCTGCCGCTCGCTCCGGGTTCGGACGGCGGCGGATCCATCCGCATCCCCGCGGCCACCGTGGGCATCGTCGGACTGAAGCCGTCCCGCGGACGGGTGCCGTTCGCCTCCGGTCTCGACAGCCCGGGCGGGCTGCCGGTCGCAGGCCCCCTCGCCCGCACCGTGGCGGATGCCGCGCTACTGCTCGACGTGCAGGCGGGCGGGCGACCGCATCCGTTCGCGACCCGCGCTCCCGGCGAGGGTCCGTTCATCGACGCCGCGCTCGCCCCGCAGACCTTCGCACGTATCGGCGTCACCACGGTGTCGCCGTGGGACGACGCCGAGGACATCCGCCTCGACCCGGATGCCGCGCGCGCCGTCGAGGTCGCGACGGTCCTGTTCACGGATGCCGGGCACGGCGTCGACGTCTTCACCTGGCGGCCGGAGGGCTATGCGGCGCTGTTCACGACGCTGTGGCGCATGAGCGCCGCGCGCATGGACCTCACCGATCAGCAGCTCGAGATCGTCGAGCCGATCACGGCGTGGCTGGTGCGTGAGGGCCGCGCCCTCAGCGGCGTGCAGGTGCTCGACGCGCTGGCAGCGGCATCCGCCTTCGAGCGTGCGACGATCGAGGCCTTCGCGTCGTTCGACGCCGTGCTCACGCCGGCCCTCGCACTGCCCCCGCAGCCGGTCGGCTGGTTCAACCGGACGGATGCCGCGCGCGGCTTCGCGCAGCAGGTGCAGTACGCGCCGTACAGCAGCTTCGTGAACGTCGCGGGCCTCCCCGCGATCGTCGTGCCGGTCACAGTCGACCGGGCCGGTCATCCGCTGAGCGTGCAGCTCATCGGCCGCCCCGGCGGCGAGGCCCGGATCATCGCCCTCGCCGCTGAGCTGGAGCGCCGGGTGGGGCCGCTCCCGCATCCGCCGATCTGGCATTCCGACACGGCCGGCCCGGAGGAATGACTGCGACGCTCCAGGCTCCGGGCTGAACCCCCCGGCGAATCCCTCGTCTCCTTCGTGCCCCGCGAACGGCGATGCGACCGCGTCCGGGCTCCGAGTTGCGCGCGAGATCAGCCGCGGCTGAAGTCCTCGAAGATCAGCGTCGTGCGCGTGGAGCGGATCGAGGGCACGGCCTGGATGTCCTCCAGCACGATGCGGCGCAGGTCGCGGGCGTCGCTGGCGCGCACCAGCAGGATCACGTCGAAGTCGCCGCCCACCAGCGCCATGTGCTCCACTTCGGGGATGGCGCGCAGGCGCGCCTGCACCTCCACCCAGCTGGCCTGCTCGATGGCCAGCATCACGTAGGCGGAGGCGTGGTGCCCGAGCTGCACGGGGTCGGTGCGCACCGTGTAGCCGGTGATGACCCCGGCATCCGTCAGCCGCTTGATGCGGGCGTGCGCGCCGGCGCGGGAGATGTGCACGGCATCCGCGATGGCCGTCATCGACGTGCGCGCGTCGCGGCGCAGCTCGGCGAGGATCGCGTGGTCGGTGGCATCGAGAACGGTCATGAGAACTCCTTCGTTCCGTCAGGGGATGCTGACACATTGTTCATCCTGCCATCCCTCGGCTTTCATTCATCCAGTTCTGGCCGGATTGGATTGGACGATTGCGATTTCAGAGGCACACTGGGCAGACATGTTCGGCAAGGAGGGCGAACCCATGCAGCACGATGATCTGCTCCCCCGCGACACCCCGGTCACACTGATCGACGAGACCGGTGCGGTTGTTGCCGACGAACGCTACCGGATGCCGGATGACGACCTGCTCGTGCGCGCGTATCAGGGCCTGGTCGAGGGCCGGCGCATCAACGACCAGGCATACGCGCTGGTGCGGCAGGGTCGGATGGCGGTCTACCCGTCCTCGCACGGCCAGGAGGCCTGCGAGGTGGGCGCTTCGCT
This sequence comes from Microbacterium sp., assembly GCF_049650565.1. Classification (GTDB taxonomy): domain Bacteria; phylum Actinomycetota; class Actinomycetes; order Actinomycetales; family Microbacteriaceae; genus Microbacterium. The sequence goes on along the minus strand of NZ_JBASAK010000061.1, from coordinate 9,908 downwards.
GGCGCTGGCCGAGCGCGACTGGCTGTTCCCGACCTACCGCGACTCGGTCGCCGTGATCGCGCGCGGCGTGAAGCCGGCCGATGCCATGGTGCTGCTGAAGGGCGACTGGCACTCCGGCTACGACCCGGCCGAGCACCACGTGGCGCCGCAGTCCACGCCGTTGGCCACCCAGCTGCTGCACGCGACCGGATTCGCGCACGCCGCCAAGCACCGCGGCGAGGACACCGTGGTGCTGGCGCTGTGCGGAGACGGCGCGACCAGCGAGGGCGACTTCCATGAGGCGATGAACTTCGCCGCCGTCTTCCACCTGCCGGTGGTCTTCCTGATCCAGAACAACGAGTTCGCGATCTCGGTGCCGCTGTCGCGCCAGACCGCGGCGCCCTCGCTCGCGCACAAGGCCATCGGCTACGGCATGCCCGGCCAGCGCGTGGACGGCAACGACGCGGCCGCCGTGCTGGCGGTGCTGGGCGAGGCCGTGGACCGCGCGCGTTCCGGCGGCGGCCCGTCGCTGATCGAGGCGCACACCTACCGGATGCAGGCGCACACCAACGCCGACGACGACACCCGCTACCGCGAGCGCGAGGAGGTGCAGGCGTGGGCCGCCCGCGACCCGCTGGTCCGCCTGCGCGCGCACCTGGTGTCCCGCGGGCTGCTGGACCCGGCTCTGGAAGAGCAGCTGGCGGCCGGCGCGGAGTCCATCGCCGCGGCGCTGCGCGAGGCGCTGAACGCGGATGCCGACCTCGACCCCGAGGACCTGTTCCACTACGTGCGCGCCGAGCGCTCCCCGCAGCTGCAGGAGCAGTGGGAGATGCTGCGCGGCGAGATCGAGCGCGCGCAGCTCGCAGAGGCAGGAGGCCGGCGATGACCACCCTTCGACGAGCGCAGGGACCCAGTTCCGCTCAGGGACCCAGCTCCGCTCAGGGACCCAGCTCCGCTCAGGGACCCAGTTCCGAGGAACTCGAGAGGTCGCATCACGTGGTGGGCACCATGACCATGGCCGCGGCGCTCAACCGTGCACTGGCCGACGCCATCGCCGAGGACCCCGCCGTGCTGGTGTTCGGTGAGGACGTGGGGACTCTTGGCGGCGTGTTCCGCATCACCGACGGCTTGGCCGAGCGCTTCGGCGAGGACCGCTGCTTCGATACGCCGCTGGCCGAATCCGGCATCATGGGCACGGCCGTCGGCATGGCCATGAACGGCATGCGCCCGGTGGTGGAGATGCAGTTCGACGCCTTCGCGCTGCCGGCGTTCGAGCAGGTGGTCTCGCACGTCGCGAAGATGGGCAACCGCACCCGCGGGGCCGTCCGGATGCCGATCGTCATCCGCATCCCGTTCGGCGGCGGCATCGGCGGCGTGGAGCACCACTGCGACTCCTCCGAGGCTTACTACGCGCACACGCCGGGACTCACGGTTGTCGCCCCCTCCACCCCGCAGGACGCGTACTCCATGCTGCGCGCGGCCATCGCTTCGCCCGACCCCGTGGTGTTCCTGGAGCCGAAGAAGCTGTACTGGTCCAAGGGCGAGGTCGACACCTCCGTCACCATGGACCTGGGCACCGCCCGTATCGCCCGAGAGGGCACCGACGTCACCCTGCTGGCCTACGCCGCCATGGTGCCGGTGGCCCTCGAAGCCGCCGAGATCGCGGCATCCGAGGGACGCAGCGTGCAGGTGGTCGACGTGCGCAGCCTCTCCCCCTTCGACGATGCGACCGTCACCGCGGCGGTGCGCTCCACGGGCCGCGCGGTGGTGATCGCCGAGGCGCCGGGGTACGCGAGCGTGGCGAGTGAGATCCAGGCGCGGGTGTTCGAGCGCTGCTTCGAGTACCTCGAGGCCCCGGTGCGCCGGGTGACCGGGTTCGACACCCCGTTCGCCCCGCCGAAGCTCGAGCACTGGTACCTGCCCGACGCGGATCGCGTGCTGGATGCCATCGACTCGCTGCACTGGGATGACGAGCCGAGCGACGACGAGGTGATGGAGCGATGACCACGGCGACCGCGCGGGTGTTCCGCCTGCCCGACCTCGGCGAGGGACTCACCGAGGCCGGCCTCGTGCAGTGGCTGGTGAAGGTGGGCGACACCATTGCGACCGACCAGGCCATCGCCGAGGTCGAGACCGCGAAGAGCATCGTCGAGCTGCCCTCGCCCTTCGCCGGCGTCGTCACTGCGCTGCACGGCGAGCCCGGTGACGTCATCGACGTCGGCGCGCCGGTGCTCGAGGTGGACGACCCTTCGCTCCCGACGCCCCACTCCGACCGCCGCTCCGCGCCGCCCGGAGCCTCCGGGGCGCGTGGGCCCTGCTCAGGGACCCAGGATGGCTCGGGCGCCGAGCCCGTCGCTCGTACCGAGCGAGCGTCAGCGAGTCGAAGTGAAGCGTCGTCCTCCGACACCACCGAGCACGACGCCTACCGCACCGAGGAGCGCGCCGGCTCAGGCAACGTGCTGATCGGCTACGGCACCACCGAGCGCGCAGGCTCCGGCCGCCGCCGCCCCCGCGCGGCCCCCTCTGCTCCCACCCCGCACCCCGCCCCCGCTTCTCCGTCGAGAGCACGGGATCTCGCCGAGCGCACGGCTTCTGCACGCGAGGCTCCCCTGCAGCCGGCGGCATCCCTTGCTGTCGACGAGCAGGATGCGCCGCGAAAGCCGGTCGCGGTGCGATCGCCCATCGTGCGGCGGCTCGCGCGGGATCTCGGTGTGGACGTGCGGATGCTGGTGGGCACGGGCTCCGATGGGGCCATCACCCGCGCTGATGTGCTGCGCGCGGCGGCGGAAGCCGGAGTCGACGGCTTCACGGCATCCGTGCCTTCCGCAGCATCCGGCGATCTTCTGGACGGTCTCCCCGTCCTCTCCCGCGAGCGGATGAGTCCGCTGCGCAAGGCCGTCAGCGCCAAGCTGTCGCGCAGCCGCGCCGAGATCCCCGAGGCGACGGTGTGGGTCGACGTCGACGCGACCGAGCTGTGGAACCTGCGCGCGCAGATGACGCCCGAGGGCGGGAAGGCGCCGTCGCTCACGGCGCTGGTGGCCCGGTTCGCGCTCATCGCGCTGGCCGAGTTCCCGTTGCTGGCCTCACGGCTCAGCGATGACGCGACGGAGATCATCACCGTCGAGGGTGTGAACCTCGGCATCGCTGCCGACACCGACCGCGGCCTGATGGTGCCGGTCATCCCCCGCGCACATGAGCTGCGCCTGGAGCAGTTGGATGCCGCACTGCGCGCACTCGCCGAGACGGCCCGCGCCGGCCGCACGGCCCCCGAGGCGCTGCGCGGCTCGACGTTCACGCTCAACAACTACGGCGGGTTCGGCGTGGACGGTTCCGCGCCCATCATCAACCACCCGGATGTGGCCATGCTCGGCATCGGTCGGATTCTCGAGCGCCCGTGGGTCGTGGACGGGCAGATCGTGGCGCGCCGCATCGCGCAGCTGTCACTCGTGTTCGATCATCGGGTGTGCGACGGCGGCTACGCCGCCGGGTTCCTGCGCCGGGTGGTCGAGCTCATCGAGCATCCGCTGCGCGCCTACGGCAGGATCTGAACACAAGCCCGTCTCGCTGGCGCAACGGCGCCGAGTCAGGCGAGATCAGGGCGGAATGCGACATATGGACGGGCAGGGAGAAGGAGCAACGGCATGACCGAGGCATATCTGGTCGACGGCATCCGCACGCCGGTCGGCCGCTACGGCGGAGCGCTGGCGGGCGTCCGACCCGACGACCTTGCTGCGCTGGTCGTCGGCGAGACCGTCGCGCGCTCGGGCGTGCCGCATGACGCCATCGACGAGGTGATCCTGGGCGCCGCCAACCAGGCCGGCGAGGACAACCGCAACGTGGCCCGCATGGCCGTGCTGCTGGCGGGCCTGCCCGACACGCTCCCCGCGATCACCGTCAACAGACTCTGCGCATCGGGGATGTCAGCGATCGCACTCGCGTCGCAGGCCATCCGCGCGGGCGATGCCGACCTCATCGTCGCCGGCGGCGTGGAGTCCATGTCGCGTGCACCGTGGGTGCAGGCCAAGCCCGACCGCGCCTGGGCGAAGCCCGGACCGGCGTTCGACACGTCCATCGGCTGGCGCTTCGCCAACCCGAGGCTGCTGGCCCGCGACAAGGCGACCTTCTCCATGCCCGAGACAGCCGAGGAGGTCGCCCGCGTCGACGGCATCAGCCGGGAGGACGCCGACGCCTTCGCGCTGCTCAGCCACCAGCACGCCATCGCCGCCATCGACGCCGGGCGCCTCGCCTCCGAGATCGTCGCCGTCGAGACGCCCAAGGGCGTGATCGTGGACACCGACGAGGGCCCGCGCCGGGACACCTCGCTGGAGAAGCTCGCGAAGCTGCGCGCGGTGGTCCCCGGCGGCACCGTCGTCACCGCCGGCAACGCCAGCTCACTCAATGACGGCGCCTCGGCCATCGTCGTCGCCAGCGCGGACGCGGTGGCTCGCCACGGCCTGCGCGCCCGGGCCCGCATCGTCGCCTCGGCCACAGCCGCCCTCGCCCCCGAGATCATGGGGCTCGGACCGGTGCCGGCTACGCAGAAGGCGCTCGCGAGAGCAGGCCTCAGCATCGACGACCTCGGCGCCGTCGAGCTCAACGAGGCGTTCGCGACGCAGTCGCTGGCCAGCATCCGCTGCCTGGGACTGAACCCCGACATCGTCAACACCGACGGCGGGGCGATCGCCCTCGGGCATCCGCTGGGCTCCAGCGGATCGCGCCTGATCGTCACCCTGCTGCGCAGGATGGAGGCTGAGAACGCCCGCTACGGGCTGGCCACCATGTGCGTGGGCGTCGGCCAGGGCACCGCGATGATCGTGGAGCGCCTGGATGACTGAACCTCTCCTCATCGAGCGCCGCGAGGACCGCGTGGTCGCCACGCTCAACCGCCCCGAGAAGCGCAACGCCATCGACCAGGACATGATCGATGCACTGCACGCGCTGTGCGCCGAGCTCGAGGCCGACCCGCGCACGCTGATCCTCGCGGGCAGTGAGACCGTCTTCGCCGGCGGTGCTGACATCGCTCAGCTGCGCGATCGTGACGCCGCCGACGCTCGGAGGGCCATCAACGCCACCGCGTTCATCCGCGTCAACGAGTTGCCCATGCCCGTGATCGCCGCCATCAGCGGCTACGCCCTCGGCGGCGGTGCGGAGCTGGCCTACGCGGCCGACCTTCGCATCACCTCGCCGACGCTGAAGATCGGAAACCCCGAGACCGGACTCGGCATCATGGCGGCCGCCGGCGCCACCTGGCGTCTGCCCGAGATCGTCGGCGGCGCCCGTGCGAGCGAGCTGCTGCTGACCGGGCGCATCCTGAATGCCGACGAGGCCCTGGCATGGGGGCTCGTGTCCAGCATCCACCCCGCCGGCGAACTGCTGGGCGCCGCCCACGCGTTGGCCGACCGGATCGCCGCCAACGACGCCCTGGCCACCCGGCACACCAAGCTCGCCCTGCGCGCGCCGCGGCAGCAGCATCCCGACATCGAACGCGAACTGCAGGCCGAGCTGTTCGAGAGCGACGAGAAGCATCGCCGCATGACCGCGTTCCTGAACCGGAAGAAGAAGTCATGACCGTTCCCGGAATCGTCGGCGTTCTCGGCGGCGGACGCATGGGCGCCGGCATCGCGCACGCGTTCCTGCTCGCGGGTGCCCGCGTGCAGCTCGTCGAGCGCGACGAGGAGCAGGCGGATGTCGCGCGCGAGCGCGTGCTGGGAAGCATCGCGACCTCGGTCAGGCGCGGGGACCTCGCGGATGCCGCCTCTGCCGCCGCCGCGCTCGTCGTCGGCACCGATTTCGCCGCCTTCACGAACGCGGGCCTGGTCGTCGAAGCCGTCCCCGAGGATCACGATCTGAAGACCGGGGCGCTGACGCGCGTCGAGGAAGTCGTGCGAGCGGATGCCGTGATCGCCTCCAACACGTCGTCCATCTCGATCGACTCCCTGGCGGCATCCCTCGCCCGGCCCGAGCAGTTCCTGGGCCTGCACTTCTTCAACCCGGTGCCGGCGTCGAAGCTCGTCGAGATCGTGACCGGCTCGCGCACCGAGCGCCACGTGGTCGACGACGCCCGCGAGTGGGTGGCGACTCTGCGCAAGACCCCGGTGGTCGTGCGCGACTCCCCCGGCTTCGCATCCAGCCGGCTCGGCGTGATGCTGGGCCTGGAGGCGATCCGGATGCTGGAGGAGAACGTCGCCGACGCCGCCGACATCGACGCGGCGATGGAGCTGGGCTACCGGCATCCGGTGGGCCCGTTGCGCACCACCGACATCGTGGGGCTGGACGTGCGCCTGGGCATCGCCGAGGAGCTGGCCCGCGAGCTGGGACCCCGGTTCGAGCCGCCTGCCCTCTTGCGGCGGATGGTCGCCGAGGGAAAGCTGGGCCGCAAGAGCGGCGAGGGATTCTACGTGTGGAACGAGGAGCGATGACCGACTTTCTGCCGAGCTACGTGCAGGGCGCGTGGTGGACGCCTGCCGCCCCTTCGACCGGCTCAGGGACCCAGGACTCGGGGACCCAGGATGGTTGGGCCGCTGAGCCTGTCGAAGCGTCGTCGAAGGGCACAGTCGTGCGCGACGCCTCCACCGGCGAGGTGATCACCCGTGTGAGCACCGACGGTCTGGACCTCGCCGCTGCCCTGGAGTACGCCCGCACCGTCGGGCACGCGAGCCTGGCCGCGCTCACCTTCCATCAGCGCGCCCTGCTGCTCAAGCAGTTCGCGCTCGCGCTCACCGCCCGAAAGGATGAGCTGTACGCGGTCTCCGCCCGCACCGGAGCCACCAAGGCCGACTCCTGGGTGGACATCGACGGCGGCATCGGCGTGCTGTTCTCCTACTCCGGCAAGGGCCGCCGCGAGCTGCCCAACAGCCGCGTGTACGTCGACGGCCCCGTCGAGGCGCTGTCGAAGGACGGCTCGTTCCTGGGCCGGCACGTCTACACGACCCTGCCGGGCGTGGCCGTGCAGATCAACGCCTTCAACTTCCCGGTCTGGGGGGCGCTGGAGAAGCTCGCACCGGCGTTCCTGGCCGGCATGCCCACGCTTGTGAAGCCCGCCACGCCCACCGGGTACCTCGCCGAGGCCATGGTGCGCATCCTCGTGGGGTCCGGCCTGCTGCCGGAGGGATCGCTGCAGCTGGTCAGCGGCAGCGTGCCCGACCTGTTCGAGAACCTGCGGCTGGGCGACCTGGTCGGCTTCACCGGCAGCGCGTCGACCGCCCAGGCGCTGCGACAGCATCCGTCGGTGCAGACCGGCGGCGTGCGGTTCACCGCGGAGACCGACTCGATCAACGCCTCCGTGCTGGGCACGGATGCCACGGAAGGCACCCCCGAGTTCGACGCGTACGTGCGCCAGCTGGTCACCGAGATGACCACGAAGGCCGGCCAGAAGTGCACCGCCATCCGTCGCGCGATCGTGCCGACCGGGTCGGCGGATGCGGTGATCGCCGCCGTGCAGGCCCGCATCGATCAGAGGACCGTTCTGGGCGACCCGCGCGCCGAGGGCGTGACCATGGGCCCGCTGGCCTCGACCGCGCAGCGCGACGAGGTGCTGCGGCAGGTGCAGAAGCTGGTCGACGGCGGAGGGCGGATCGTGCTCGGAACCCTCGAGGATCCCGACGTGCGCCTGGCCGACGGCACCACGGCCGAAGCACCCGACGGCGCATTCGTGTCCCCCGTCCTGCTGCGCTTCGACGACGCGCAGGCGGACGCCGTGCACTCCGTGGAGGCGTTCGGCCCGGTGTCGTCGCTGCTGACCTACGACACCACCGCGCAGGCGGCCTCTCTCGTGAATCGCGGCGGCGGCTCGCTGGTGACCAGCATCGCCACGCACGACCCCGCTCAGGCCGTGGAGCTCGCCACCCGGATCGCACCGTTCAACGGCAGGATGCTGCTGCTCGACCGCGACGACGCCCGCACCTCCACCGGCCACGGCTCCCCCATGCCGGGCCTCGTGCACGGCGGCCCGGGCCGCGCCGGCGGCGGCGAGGAGCTCGGCGGCATCCGCGCGGTGCTGCACCACATGCAGCGCACGGCCGTGCAGGGTTCCCCCGAGATGCTCACGGCGCTGACCGGCGTGTGGCACGCCGGTGCCGCCGCGCACAGCGATGGCCGGCATCCGTTCCGCAAGTCGCTCGCCGAGCTGCGCATCGGCGAGCAGATCGTCTCCGCATCCCGCGAGGTGACCCTGGAGGACATCGAGACGTTCGCGCACTTCACCGGCGACACGTTCTACGCGCACATGGACGAGAAGGCGGCGGCCGCGAACCCGTTCTTCCCGGGCCGGGTGGCGCACGGCTACCTGCTGGTGTCGTGGGCCGCGGGCCTGTTCGTCGACCCGGAGCCCGGTCCCGTGCTGGCCAACTACGGTCTGGAGAACCTGCGCTTCATCACCCCCGTATCGCCCGGCGACAGCATCCGCGTGGAACTGACGGCCAAGCAGATCACCCCGCGCGAGACCGACGAGTACGGTGAGGTGCGGTGGGATGCCGTGATCCGCAACCAGAACGACGAGACCGTCGCGACGTACGACGTGCTCACGCTGGTGAGCAAGGCGAGCGCATGAGGGCGATGATGCGCCGCGACGCCGCCTCGACCATGCTCGGGATGGTCGTGGAGGTCGACGAGCCCGGCCGCGCGGTGGTGTCGATGCCGGTGCGCGAGGACATGCTCAACGGCTTCGCCATCACGCACGGCGGGCTGGTGTTCACGCTCGCCGACACGGCGTTCGCGATCGCCTGCAACGAAGACGAGCGAGTCACCGTGGCCGGCGGCGCCGACATCAACTTCCTGAAGTCCACCACGGCCGGGCAGACGCTCACCGCGACGGCCGTGCGCCGGACGATCACTGGCCGCAGCGGACTGTACGACATCACCGTGACCGACGAGACCGGCGACGTCGTCGCCGAGGTTCGCGGCCGCTCCATCACCACCAACCGGACGCCGCTCTGACGCCACGGGACCGCACGGCACGACGAGGAGTCGACATGGTCTCAGCATCCTTCATCCCTGGGTCGTCCATCCCTGGGTCCGAACCCGAGCTGCACTCGGTGGAGAGGCTGCGCGCACTGCAACTGGAGCGCCTGCAGTGGACGGTGCAGCACGCGTACGAGAACGTGCCGCTGTATCGGCGAAAGTTCGACGAGGCGGGTGTCGGCCCCGACGACATCCGCTCGCTGGAGGATGTGCAGAGGCTGCCGTTCACGACCAAGGCCGACCTGCGCGAGACGTACCCGTTCGGGATGTTCGCCGTGCCGATGGCCGACGTGCGGCGCATCCACGCGTCATCGGGCACCACGGGCCGACCGACGGTGGTCGGCTACACGCAGGCCGACCTCGACAACTGGGGCGACCTCGTGGCGAGGTCGCTGTACGCCGCCGGCATCCGCGCCGGAATGAAGGTGCACAACGCCTACGGATATGGGCTGTTCACCGGCGGGCTGGGCGCACACACCGGCGTGGAGCGGCTGGGCGCGACCGTCATCCCCGTCTCGGGCGGGCAGACGGCACGGCAGGCGCAGCTGATCAACGACTTCGAACCGGATGCGATCCTCTGCACGCCCAGCTACCTGCTGACCATCGCGGATGCCCTGGAGCAGGCCGGCATCGACCCGACCGGCACCTCGCTGAAGGTGGCGGTGCTGGGTGCGGAGCCGTGGACCAACGAGATGCGGCAGGAGATCGAGAAGCGCCTGAACATCGACGCCGTGGACATCTACGGGCTCAGCGAGGTGATGGGTCCGGGCGTGGCGAGTGAGAGCGTGCAGACGAAGGACGGTCCGCACATCTGGGAGGACCACTTCCTGCCCGAGATCATCGACGGCGAGACCGGTCAGGTGAAGGGCGACGGAGAGCTGGGCGAACTGGTGTTCACCTCACTCACCAAGCAGGCATTCCCCGTCATCCGATACCGCACCCGCGACCTGACCAGGCTGCTGCCCGGTTCG
>NZ_JBASAK010000060.1:0-25780 GCF_049650565.1 Microbacterium sp. | reverse complement strand
GCGGCGCAGGGTGCCGATCGGCCCGCAGCGCAGGATGCCGGCGCGGCGGGTGCCGGTGAGCCGGCGCCCGAGCAGGCCGGACCCTCCCCGCAGGCTGAGTCTGCGGCATCCGAGGGCCCAGCATCCGACGGCCAGGAGTCTGGTGACGCATCGGACGCGCAGGACGGCGACTCCAGGTCATCCGAGTCGCGATGACGTCCTCCGGCAGGGAGGCGACCGGCGTCTCGGCGTGGGCGCTGGGGCTGCTGATCCTCATCCCCGTTCCGATGCTGGGCGCGTTGGCGTCCGGTGGCGCGATGATCGCGGCCTACGGCACGCTGTCGAAGCAGGGTGAGCTGGCGAAGGCCAACGCCGCGTCGGCGCGTCGGTGGGGGCTCATCTTCCTGGTGGTGTCCACGGGGCTGCTGGTGGCGCAGCTGGTGATCGGAGTCGTCCGGCTGCTCACGCATGCGACCGGTGCGCCGGGGTTCCTGCCGCTGGGCATTCCGATCGCGCTGTACTTCGTCGTGTGCGTGGTGCACGTGATGGTCGTGGTGGTGGGGACAATGCGCGCTCGCCGTGGTGAGATCGTGCGGGTGCCGTTCATGCGGGATGGGGCATGAAGATCGAGGTCCCGCTGCCTGCCGGTGCGGTTTCGGTGACGGCCGCCTGGTCGCGGCCTTCGGGTGCGCCTCTCGGCGTGGTCGCCGTCGCGCACGGCGCGGGCGCCGCGATGGATCATCCCTTCCAGGTGGGCTTCGCGGATGCGATGGCGGATGCCGGGTTCGCGGCGGTGCGGTTCAACTTCCCGTACTCCGAGGCGGGGAGGCGGATGCCGGGGCCTGCTGCGCACGCCGTTCTGACGTGGGGTGCTGTGGTCGCCGCTGTGCGTTCTGCGGAGCCGGGGCTGCCCGCGTTCGCGAGCGGCAAGTCCTACGGCGGGCGGATGGCGTCCATGGCGGTGGCCGGGGGACTGGAGGTGGATGGGCTGGCCTACCTCGGGTATCCGCTGCATCCGCCGGGGAAACCGGAGAAGCCGCGCGTGGAGCATCTGCCGGCCGTGCGTCCGCCACAGCTGTTCGTGGAGGGGACGGCGGATCCCTTCGTGCAGCCGCTCTCGCAGCTGGGGGAAGCGGTGGCCACGTGCCATGATGCGCGGATCGCGTGGATCGACGGCGGTGGGCATTCGTTCGAGGTGAAGGGCCGTCGCCGCCCGACCGAGGAGGCAGGTGCCTCCGTGGCGCCGTTGGTGGCGGAGTTCATCTCGCAGGTGGCGCCGCGCGGCCAGTGACGGCGCGGGGGGGCGGATCAGCTACCCGTGCCGGAGGCGGAGCGCCAAGCGCCGGTGAGGCGCGATTGGACGGCGCGCAGCGCGGCGAGGATCTTCAGCAGCGGAGCCTCGCCGAACCGGTGCTCGGCACCGCGCACCAGACGTGTGGCCAGGTCGGGGCGCAGGCGCCAGAGGATCTCGCGACCCAGCTCGGCGTGCGGGCCATGGGAGACGATGGCGATCGTGTCGGCGTGCTCGATGAAAGGGACGGCGTGCGCGATGTTCTCCCGGGTGGAGCGGCTGGTGGTGTCGGCGGCGATGAGGCCCGGATGGTGGAGTTCTTCTCGGGCGTAGCGCTGCATGAGGATGGCTTCGGGGATCGGGCCTTCGACGGTCCCGCCGCAGAGGACGAGCAGGTTCTCCTCGGCGCTCGGGTCGAGCGAGCGGATGCCGGCGCGCACCCGGAACCTGTTCACGGTGTTGGCGCGCTCGCCGCGGTTGCCGTAGCCGAGTACGACCACAGCATGGGTGCTGCGCGGATTCGATGCGCTGGACCCCGCCGGTGCCTGATATCTCGTGGTGGGGGAGGCGACTGTGTGCGCCGAGCCGAGCTTGCGCCGGGTGGAGCAGAAGTCGACACCCTCCGCCCACAGCCAGAGGGAGATGAGGCCGACCGCGATCGCAGCGACGGCTTTCGTCCAGCATCGATCGTGCTCCATCCGTGCCAGGGCCGTCGCCGGCGGACAGGCTCGAGCGGGGAGATCGCTGTTCATGCGCCCACGATGCTTGATCTCGGTGAAGAGGGCCATGACTCCAGTATGCGAGGGGCCCCCGACATCCCAACGCGACGCCCCTGGCCCGCTACTCCGAGATGGTCGTCTGGATGAGCGGTGCAGTGCGGTAGGCGACCTGGGAGGCCAGGACGATGACCGTCGACGTCCTGAGCACCGCATCGGCATTCACGATCTGATCGACGACGCGCTGCAGGTCGCTGTTCGACCGAGCCACGATTCTGATGAGCAGATCCCCGGGCCCGGTGATGGTCTGCGCTTCCAGCACTTCGGGAATCGCCGCGAGATGGCTGATCAGGCTCGGATCCCGGTCGCTCTGCGCGATCTCGGCCGTCACGAAGGCCGTCACGGGGAAGCCGATGGCCTCGGGATTTATGCTCGGCCCGAAATCGCGGATCACGTCCGTCTCCTGCAGTCGTGCAAGGCGCGATCGGACCGTGCCGCGCGCGACGTTCAGCCGACGGGACGCCTCGAGCACGCCGATGCGTGGGTCCTCAGTGAACATCTTGATGATTGAGACGTCGAGCTTGTCGAGCATATTTGCCTTACTTTCGTGAAATCAGTGCCACATTGTACATCCGGCAGCAGGTCTGAAGTTGTGCGTTTGGCTCATTGAGCAAGAGACCATACGTGACTGTACGACTTGTTGTATTGAATGGCAAATGAGTGAACAACTGGAATGCTTGACTTGACCGTGAATGTACATCATGATGAGCCAAGAGCGAAAGAACTGTACGCAAGGACAGCACCTTTCGTATCGGACAGGTTCCTCGGTGTTGAGGATCCTCGAGTCCTGATCACCATCCCGAGGAGAGATCGCTCATGAGAATTTCCCGAAAAATTCTGCCGGTTCTCGCAGCAGCGCTGCTGACAGTGAGCCTGGCAGCCTGCGCCGGCTCAGAGGCTGCCCCCGACAACGACGCAGGTCCGGCCGAGGGCGAGCTCACGAAAGTGACGGTGCTGATGGCACCCGTGCACCAGGAGCCGACGCGGATCGCGCTGGAGAACGGCTTCTTCGAGAAGCACGGGCTCGACGTGACGCTGGAAGTCGGCGGGTCCGCTGACGCGCAGCTTCCCCGATTGATCAAGAACGAGGCGCAGTTCGGAGCGACCGGCTCCGTGTCCGTGATCTCCGCGGTCTCCAAGGGGCTGCCCGTCAAGCTCGTCCTGAACGATGTCGCCAGTGTCGCAGGTCCCGAGGATGGCGTCTGGGTGCGCAAGGATGCGCAGGTCAAGACGATGTCCGATCTGGAGGGCAAGACCGTTGCAGTGAACAGCCTGGGCAACACCAACCAGATCCAGCTGATGGCCAGCATTCAGGAGGACGGCGGTGATGTGGATGCCGTCAAATTCATCGAGGTCGAATACGCGGCCATGCTCAAGTCTCTGGAGAACGGCACGATCGACGCCGCCTACTTCGTGATGCCATACCCGCAGCTGGCGGCCGAGAACCCTGACCTGGAGGCGCTCGAGGATCCGAACTCCGCCATCATCGACGGCACCGCCACGCTCGGCTACGCGAGCTCGAACGAGTTCATCGAGAACAACCCGGAGACGGTGAAGGCCTTCCAGGACGCGATGGCGGAAGCGATCGAGTACTCGAACGACAACCCCGAAGCGCAGCGTGAGATGGCACGCAAGTATACCAAGCTGACGTCCGAGCAGATCGACTCGCTCAAGTTCGACCTGTACAGCGTCGAGGTGTCCGAGAAGGCCACCGAGCTCGCGATCGACATCATGTTCGAGTTCGAGCTGATCAAGGAGAAGGTCGGGATCCACGACGTGGTCATCGACAGCATTCTGATCCCGTGATCACTCGCATCCCGCCCAGCCAGACGTCAACAGCATGACCGGATCAGGAAGGAGGTAGGACATGAGACCGTCAATGCCTCAGGATGACACCGCCACGATCGTGGCTGCCGCCATCGGCCAGGCCGGGCGCGAAGACAGGTCTTCGCCCGCGCGACGCAGAGCGAAGAAGGTCTTCATCGCCCGAGTGCTCTTCTTCATCGGCCTCGCGGGGGCATGGCAGTCTCTGAGCCTGTGGCCCTACTTCGGGCCGAACCTCACTCCCGGTCTGCAGCGGATCATCCCCGAGATCATCCGCCTGGCAGGAACCCCGATGCTCTGGGGAGCGATGTGGGACACGCTTTCATACGCGCTTCTCGCATTGCTCCTCGGAGCGATCACCGGAATCACGCTGGGCACGGCTGTCGGCCTGATCAGACCAGTGAGACGGTCGTCGCGGCTGCTTCTGGAAGTCCTCAGAGCGACCCCGCTGTTCGGCCTGATGCCGATCTTCATCCTGCTGCTGGGGACCGGGCCGGTGTTCAAGCTCAGCCTCCCGTTCCTGGGCAGCATGTGGCCGTTCCTCGTGCAGACCAGTCAGGGAGTGGCGAAGGTGGACAGTGTTCTCATCGAGACCGTGCGGTCGTTCCGCGTGCCCAAGCGCCATGTCCTGCTGCGGGTGGTCCTGCCCAACGCGCTGCCGTACATGGCCACCGCGCTGCGGCTCTCGCTGGTGCTGTCCATCCTGATCACCGTCGGCGTGGAGGCGCTGATGAAGCTGCCCGGCCTGGGCGCCGAAGTGGCGCTGTCCTCGCAGTACGCCGCGATGACAGAGATGTGGGCGTGGATCTTCTACGCCGCCGTCGTGGGCATGGGAGCGACTCTGCTGGTCGAGCGAGTGGAGAAGGCCATGATCTATTGGCGTCCTTCGGGGAGGTCGGCATGACCGCGGCATCCGCTTCGCGCACGATGGTCGGCCGTGCCTCGAAGAGCATTCTGATCGAACTCTGGCTCATCGTCCTGGTGGTGGTGATCTGGTGGGCGGTCACCGTTGAGGACGCATCGCTCTACTTCCCCAGCCCTGCACGCATCGCGGGGGACGTCGCCGATGATTTCGCCAGCGGCCAGCTGTGGGAGCACCTCATCTTCAGCGGTACCAATCTCGTCATCGGCCTGGCGCTCTCGATCGTCATCGGTGTGACGATCGGCTCGCTCCTGGGCACGTCCCAGTTCGCGTGGGACGTCGTCGGCGGGGCGGTCACCGCGCTGCGGTCCACTCCCGGCGTCGTACTGGTCCCCGTCTTCGTCGTCGCATTCGGGATCGGCGCCGGTGCCAAGATCGCGATCATCGCGGTGATCTCGATGTGGCCCATCCTGCTGAACACGATCGACGGAGTCCGTGAGGCTGAGCCGACACTGCTGGACATGTCACGGGCCTACCGGGTACGCGCCTGGCGAGTGCTCTGGTACGTCCGAATCCGATCCGCCATGCCGCAGATCATGACGGGCGTGCGGTTGGCACTGTCCGTGGCGATCACGCTCCTGGTGGTCAGCGAGATGTACGCGGCGACAGAAGGCCTGGGCTTCTACGTCCTCAAGTCGCAGCGCGAGTTCGATGTGCCGCGCACCTGGGGCGGGACGATCCTGCTCGCCGTGTTCGGCTACGTGATCAATGTGCTCTTCGGGTTGGTGGAGAAGCGCACACTGCGCTGGCACGCCGCGATATCCGGAAACGCAGTCTAAACAGATGATGGGTGGAAGCATGTCCTCAGCGCAAAGCGGTGACCTGGTACTGGAAGCCGCATCCCTCCGCATGGAATATGGTCAGGGCTCGCCCTCGGCTCGGACGATCTTCGAAGGAGTGGACATTCGGCTCGCGCCGGGAGAGTTCGTGAGCATCGTCGGTCATTCCGGCGTCGGCAAGACGACGCTGCTGCGATGCCTCTCCGGCCTGCAGCGTCCCACCTTCGGTCATGTGCGGGTGTTCGGAAGCTCGATCAGCTCTCCGCCGCAGGAGATCGGAGTCGTGTTCCAGGACTACAGCCGGTCATTGATGCCGTGGATGACCGCGGCTGCGAACGTCGCCTTCCCGCTGCTGGGCACCGGCATGCCTCGTTCCGAACGGCAGCGTCGGGCATTGGAGGCTCTTGACCAGGTCGGCGTGGGCGGCTCGTCCAACAAGTACCCGTGGCAGCTGTCGGGAGGGATGCAGCAGCGAGTCGCCATCGCGCGGACCCTGGCATTCGGCTCGCCGATCATGCTGATGGACGAGCCGTTCGCGTCGGTCGATGCGCAGACGCGGTTCGAACTGGAGGATCTGATCCTCGGCATCCGCAATTCGGCCGGACTCAGCGTGCTGCTGGTCACCCACGACATCGATGAGGCGGTGTACCTGTCCGATCGAGTGGTGGTGCTGGCGGGATCACCAGCGGGGGTGGTCGATGAGATCACCGTGCCGTTCGGCTCGCATCGCGATCAGGTTGAGACCAAGGCGCAGCAGCAGTTCGTCGAACTCAGGACACGTGTGCTCGACGAGATCCGCAAGGGAGCTGCAGTCGCGTGACACGCACGAAGGAGAGGGGAGAAGTCAGATGACGATCTCATCAGTGGCGATCATCGGGGCGGGACCGATCGGTTCCATCCTCGCGGCCAGTCTTGCCAGCCGCGGGGTCGAGGTGTCCATCCTCGGCAGGGAGCGGGATGTGTCGGTGATCCGCACGCAGGGCATCACCGTCACCGAGCCCGATGGCGCCAGTTGGAACGCGACGGGAATCACAGCCTCGACTGCGATGGAGGACATCGCCAAGCGGCCATGCGATCTCGCCGTGTTCGCGGTGAAGACCTTCGACACGGCGGGAGCGCTGCAGCAGTGGGTTGCCGCGGGCGGACAGCTCGAGCGTGCGGTCTCCCTGCAGAACACCACGAGCAACGAGGCCATTCTGGCGGAGTCCTTCCGCTCTGTGGGCAGCGGCGTGGTGCGCTTCGGCGGGACCAGTGATGGTCCGGGGCGCCCGAGGGTGTTCTCATTCCGAGGAGAGCGCGACCTCGATCTGGGCATGTTCACATCATCGGATGCGCGATGGATCGAGGAGTTCCGCAACGTGCTGGTGCGCTCCGGCATCCTCGCGCAGATCGTCGAGGACATCGATGCGGTGAAGTTCGCGAAGCTGGTGATGAACCTCGACAACGCGCTGTGCGCGGCATCGAACACGCCCATGAACCACCTGAGCACCCCTGTTGCCGTCAAGATACGCACACGTGTGCGCGTCGAGGCGCTTGAAATCGCCGAGCGAATGGGGATGCGCGAGCTCCCGCTCGCGCCGATCCGTGAGGCCCCGGTGCCGTCGACGGGGCCGCGGGTGTTCAGCTCGACCTGGTTCGACCTCGATCGCGGCCGTGGCCGCACGGAGACCCCATGGCTCAACGGCCGCATCGTCGAGCTCGGCAAGGAGTATGCGATCTCGACGCCTGCCAACGCCGCGCTCACCGAGCTCATCGCGGAGATGGCAGCGGCAGGGCGAGCACCCGGTGCGCACTCGCTGGACGAGGTGTCGGATCGGGTGGATCGCGCATCGGCATCCGCATCGAGTGCACCAGAGGGGAGCTGAGATGCTGAACATCGTCGGATACGAGCTCTTCGCCTGCACCTCGGGAGGCAAGGTGCTGCGCTTCCTCAAGGTGACGGATGCCGATGGCGTGGCCGGCTGGGCGGAGTACAACGAGAATCTCGCCAACAGCGGCGTCACCAGCGCCCTGAGGTCCTTCGCCGAGCTGGTCAAGGGGCGCGGGAGCTCTCCTGCTGCGATCATCGCGGATCTGACTGCGAGACGAGCGGAGGCTCGGGGCGGCGTCGGCGCACAGGCCGTCGGCGCGCTGTCCAATGCGCTTCTGGACCTGCAGGCGAGGAGGGCGGGTCTCTCGGTCGCAGACCTGCTGGGAGGGGCGCTGCGAGAGCGGCTGCCGGCGTACTGGTCGCACTGCGGCATGTACCGGCTGCCGGCGAATGCGGAGAGCTTCGGCAACACGCCGGTGCGCACCCTGGATGATCTGGCCGAACTGGGTGCAGAGGTTCGTGAACGCGGCTTCCGCGCGTTCAAGACCAGCCTGCTGCCGTTCGGCGGCGACGGCGCGCTCTCCGAATCGCAGATGGTCACCTATTGGCGTTCGCCCGGCTCTGACCTCTTCTCCGACCGGGCGGCCATCGCGTCTGTGGAGCGGCAGCTCGAGGCCTTCCGGCGAGGCGCCGGCGACGATGTGCTGATGATGCTCGACGCCAACTTCCTGCTGCGCGGCGACGGCAACGCGCGTCTGGCGCGCAGCGTGGAGAGGTTCGACCTCGCCTGGCTGGAGCTGGACGATCACCGGGTGTCCTCGCTGCGGGCGCTGAAGGACTCTACGACCACGCCGATCGCGTCCTGTGAATCGCTCCATCGCCTCGAGGACTATCTGCCGTTCCTGCAGGCCGCCGCTGTCGATGTCGCCATCGTCGATGTGGTCTGGAACGGCGTGGTCGAGGGGAGGCAGATCGCTCGCCTCGCGGAGGCGATGTCGATCAACGTCGCCACGCATCACTTCGGCGGGCATCTGACGACGGCGATGGAGGCGCAGTTCGGAGCGACCGTCCCCAACCTCTCGATTCTCGAGGTCGACGTCGACATCCCTGCGTGGTTCTCCGACCTCGTCTCGGAGGAGCCGCGCTTCCTCGACGGCGAGCTCGTCGTCCCGCCAGGACCGGGATGGGGAATCGATGTGAATGAGGAGGCGGTCCGCGCCTACGCGGTCGATGGATCGGAGTTCGCGGATCTGTGAGTAATCGTGACGAGCGCTCCCCATCGGCGTCCGAGCGGGAGCCACGTCAGCAGTTGTTCGATAAAGGAGAAGAAATGAAGAACTGGCAGTACATAGGACACGAGAACACCCCGACCGGGTACGGATTCCACATGGCTGCGGGAATCAGAGCAGGACAGCAGGTGTTCGTCAGCGGCGCGGCCGCGATAGGCGAGGGCGGGAAGGTCCCTGCCGAGCTGATCGGCGATGTGGCGGGACAGACCCGGGCGACACTGGACGAGATCGACAGGATCCTGCGGGAGGCCGGCGGCTCGCTTCACGATGGCATCAAATTCACCGTATTCCTGCCGAAGACGGAGTACTTCCGGGCGATGAACGACGTCTGGAACGAGTACTTCGTCGACAACGGCCCCACACGGTCGACGGTTCAGGCCGGGCTCATGATCCCGGAGATGCTGGTCGAGATCGACGCCATCGCGCTGCTCGACGACTGACCGGAGAACGGAGAGGCTGAGGGATGACCACGCTGCTGCTCGGGCCCGCCCTGGGCACCGGCCCGACCATGTGGCAGAGGGCTGCCGAACACCTGCCCGCGGGAGTGCGCACGGTCGTCGTGCCGCTGCCGGGCACAGGAGAACATCCCTCGCGGTCCGCCGATGCGATGACCATCACTGCGCTCGCTGATGGCGTCCTCCGGCGGGCCGACGCCGAGGAGGTGGAGCGGTTCCATTTCGCCGGCGTATCCCTCAGCGGACTGATCGCGATCGAGCTGGCCAGGAGGCATCCGGATCGAATGGCGAGTGTGGTCGTGATCTCCGCGGGTGCGACCATCGCCCGATCAATGTGGCTCGCACGTGCCGCGCGGGTCCATCGCGAGGGAATGGCATGGCTGGCCGCGGCCGCCGCCGGGCGCTGGTTCGGCTTGACGTTCCTGTCATCCGCGCCGCAGGTGGCACAGGGGCTGATCGCCGGCCTCGCCACCGCCGATCCGGGCGCGTACAGTGCGCTGTGCAGCGCTATCGCGCAGTTCGAGCCGATGGACGATCTGGCCCAGACGCATGTACCCGCTCTCGTGATCAACGGCGAGCGCGATATCGCGGCCCCGCCGGAGGACGGTGCCGCACTGGCAGCGCTCCTGCCACGAGGAGAGTTCCGCGTGATCCCGGACGCCGCTCATCTGTGTCCGGTCGAGCGCCCGGTCGACGTTGCGAAGCAGATCACCGATTTCCTGCACAGGGTGGAACAGGCCTGCTGACCGGGGTGCGGCGATCAGGCCTGCAGCCGCGCGATCCACGCCTCGACGTCGTCCGCCGTGCGCGGGATCTCGGCGGAGAGGTTCACCGGCCCGTCCTCCGTCATCAGGATGTCGTCCTCGATGCGCACGCCGATGCCGCGCAGCTCGGCGGGAACGGTGAGGTCGTCGATCTGGAAATACAGCCCGGGCTCGATCGTGAACACCATGCCCGCCTCGAGGATGCCGTCGTAGTACATCTCCCGGCGCGCCTGTGCGCAGTCGTGCACATCGATGCCGAGGTGATGGCTGGTGCCGTGCACCATGTAGCGACGGTGCTGACCACCCCTGTCGGCATCCAGCGCCTCCTGGGCGGACACCGGCAGCAGGTCCCATTCGGCGATGCGTGCCGCGATGACCTGCATGGCGGCCTCGTGCACTGTTCGGAATCTCACCCCAGGTCTGGCGGCGGCGAACGCGGCATCCGCGGCTTCGAGCACGACCTCGTACACCCGGCGCTGCACGTCGGAGAACCGGCCGTTGACCGGCAGGGTGCGGGTGATGTCCGCGGTGTACTGGCTGTCCACCTCGACGCCCGCGTCGATCAGGATCAGATCTCCCGGCACCACGGCGCCGTCATTGCGGGTCCAATGCAGGTAGCAGGCGTGCGGGCCGGATGCCGCGATGGTGTCGTAGCCCTCCCAGTTGCCGTCGCTGCGGGCGCGCTGGTGGAACACGCCTTCGACGATCCGCTCACCGCGAGGGTGCGCGACGGCCCGATCGAAGTCGCGGATGATGTCGTCGAATCCGGATGCCGTGATCGCGACCGCACGTTGCAGCTCGGCGATCTCGAACTCGTCCTTCACCAGTCGCAGCTCCGAGACGAAGCGGGTCAGCTCCTCATCCTCGTCGACGACGAGGTCGCCGTCGGCTGCGACGAACGAGTCGATGTGCGCGGTGGGCAGGTCCAGGTCGGCGGCGACGCCGGTCAGGGAGGGGCGCGGGCCGATCCAGAACTCGCCGATGGAGGCATCCGAGTAGAACTCGCTCGTGGTGCGATCGGCGCGCTCGCGGAAGTACAGGGTCACGTCGTGGCCGGCATCCGTCGGCTCGAACACCAGCACGGAGTCGGGCTCGGCGTCGTTCTCCCAGCCGGTCAGGTGCAGGAACGCGGAGTGTGCGCGGAACGGGTAGTCCGTGTCGTTGCTGCGCTGCTTGAACGACCCGGCGGGCACCACCAGGCGCTTGCCGGGGAACGCCCCCGACACGGCCTCACGGCGGGCGGCGGCGAAGGATGCCTGGGCGCGCGGCGCCGGCAATGACTCGGGCCGCTCGGCCCAGCCTGTGGAGATGGTGTCGAGGAAGCCCTGCGGGAAGGGCTGCTTGCGGGCGCTCTTGGCGTCTTCGGTCGCGGTCGTCGGGGTGTCGACGACGGTGTCGTTCTCTGCGCTGGTCATGTTCTCCATTGTCTCATCGACGCCGGCCCCTCGACAGGCTCAGCAACCCAGGAGCGGGGGCCCGGGTGGGCAGACGGCGGCTCCTCGACGGGCTCAGGGCCCGGACATGCGGAGGCTCGAGCCCGAAGTGCGCGCAGGCTCAGCGCGCAGGCTCAGCGCGCAGGCTCAGCGCGCAGGCTCCAGTTGAGCCACCAGCGCGCGGTGATCTGATCCAGCGGCATCGTCGATGACGAGCGATCCGGTCGCCTTCCAGTTCGAGCTGGCCATGATGTGGTCGATCGGGGCGCCGGCGAGCGCCGGGATGCTCGCCGGCCAGGTGCCGACCATTCCGTTGCCGGTGCTGCTGGCGACGTCATGGCAGCGGCCCATCGTGCCGCCGTCGCTGCCGAAGGACGCCATGTGGTCGAGCGTCGCGTTGAAGTCGCCGGCGAGGATGAAGTCCCCGGCCGGGCACTGGTTCGCGATCCATGCCAGGTCGGACCTCCAGCGGCTCATGGCGTTCTCGCGCGGGGCGATCGCGTGCACGGCCACCAGCGTGGGGCCGGAGCCGTCAACGGGCATCGCCACGACGCTGGGCACGGAGCCGGTGTTGCTGGAGCCGTCACGGGAGGAGGCGATGACGGAGTAGTCGCCCAGCTTCGCCGAGATGAGGATCGTGGTCTGCCACGCCTGCGGCCCGTTGGAGACGTCGGGGCGGATGTTCACGTTGTGCACCCACATCGGGTTGCCGGCCGTGCGCATCAGGAGAGCGATCTGCTCGCCGACCTTCTCGGAGGTCTCCGGCAGCGCGACGATGTCCACCTGCTGCTCCTCGATGACCCGCGCGATCTTCTCGGCCGACACCGATGCGCCGTTGGTGTTCCATGTGAGCACCCGCAGTGCGGCATCCGTCTTGGCCGGCAGCGAGCCGGTGCCCACGCCGCGCATCCCGCCGATGACGCCGGTGGCGCCCGCGCCGAGGAGCGCGATGATCAGCAGCGAGGCGGCGAAGCCGCGTAGCGGCCGGGCCAGCATCAGCAGCAGCGCCACCACCGCCACCACCAGCAGGGCGCCGACGACCAGCGCCCTCGACGCGATGATCTGCGCGATGGGGAACGTGTCCTCCAACCGGAAGAACTGCGGCCACACGAGGATCGCCGTCGCGATCGCGAACAGCACCGTGAAGAGGACTCCCAGCAGACGTAGCATCGCCTGAGAGCCTAGGGGAGGGATGCTGTGACGCCCCTGGCGGTACGCTCGGAGGATGACCCAGGGCGACCACTCCACCTTCTCCGGGCCGAGTGATCTGCACCTGCACTCCAACCACTCCGACGGCACGGAATCACCGGCCGAGGTGGTGCGCGCGGCCCTCGCTCACGGCATCCGCACGATGGCCCTGACCGACCACGACCGCACGACCGGCTGGAGGGAGGCCGGCGACGCGGCAGTGGCTCTCGGGATGACGTTCCTGCCCGGGATCGAGTTCTCGTCCCGCCACGACTGGCGCAGCGTGCACGTGCTGGGCTACCTGTTCGATCCGTCCGACACCGCCCTCGTCGCCGAGACCGAGCGCATCCGGACGGACCGGGTCGGCCGAGCCGAGCGGATCGTGCGCAGCATCGGCCGCGACTACGACCTCACCTGGGACGACGTACTGGCGCAGACCACGCCGGATGCCACAGTCGGGCGTCCGCACATCGCCGATGCGATGATCGCACGGGGGATCGTGCGCGACCGCACGGAGGCCTTCGACGGCATCCTGCACCCGCGCACCGGCTATTACGAGCCGCATTACGCGCCGAGCCCGCTGACGGCCGTGCGGCTGATCACGGACGCCGGCGGCGTCGCCGTCATCGCGCATCCGGCCACCTCGGGCAGAGATCGCATGATGCCGGTGGCGTTCTTCGACCAGCTGGTCGACGCGGGGCTCGCGGGGCTCGAGATCGATCATCGTGAGAACACCGCTGACGGCAAGCGGATGCTGCGCGAGATCGCCGCCCGGCACGACCTGATCGTCACCGGCTCCAGCGACTACCACGGCGCGGGGAAGCCCAATCGGCCCGGGGAGAACACGACCTCGGATGAGATGGTCGCGCGCATCGTCGCTCGCGCCACCGGCACGGAGCCCCGGTACCCGTAGAGACGAAGAAGCCGCGCGACCCCGAAGGGTCGCGCGGCTTCATCGTATGAGTGTCAGGCGCCGGTCGGGGCTGCACCGCCGGAGCGGCGGCGGCGGCGACGGCGCTGCGGTGCGGACTTGCCATCGCGGTGCTCGCGAGTGGCGTCGCCGTCGTGCGTGCCGGCACCCTCGGCGTCGCGCTCGGCGGTCTCGACCGGAGCGGACGCCTTCGGCTCGGCGCCCTCGGCGCCCTCGGCGAACGTCGCGCCGACCTTCTCCCCGCCCGAGCTGCGGCGGCGACGGCGGCGTCGACGGGTGGTGCCCTCGTCGACGCCCTCGGCTGCGGCATCCGCGGCCTTCTGCGGCTCGCGGCGGTGGCGCTCGGGCTTCTCGGCCTTCGGAGCCGTGCGCAGGCGACCCTTCGTGCCCTCGGGGATGTCCAGGTCGGCATACAGGTGTGGGCTCGAGGAGTAGGTCTCGACGGGCTCGGGCTGGCCGAAGTCCAGCGCGCGGTTGATCAGGGCCCACTTGTGCAGGTCCTCCCAATCGACGAACGTCACGGCGATGCCGGTCTTGCCCGCGCGGCCGGTGCGCCCGACACGGTGCAGGTAGGTCTTGTCGTCATCGGGGATGGTGTGGTTGATCACGTGCGTGACGTCGTCGACGTCGATGCCGCGGGCGGCGACGTCGGTGGCCACCAGCACGTCGCGCTTGCCGGACTTGAACGCCGCCATCGAGCGCTCGCGCTGCTCCTGGCCCATGTCGCCGTGCACGCCGCCGACGTTGAATCCGCGGTCGCCGAGCTCGTCGACCAGCTTCTGCGCAGCACGCTTGGTACGGGTGAAGATGACCGTCTTGCCGCGGCCCTCGGCCTGCAGGATGCGCGCGATGACCTCGTCCTTGTCCAGCGAGTGGGCGCGGTAGACGACGTGGTTGATGTTGGCCTGCAGACGGCCCTCATCGGGCTCGCTGGCGCGGATGTGGATCGGGTTGTTCATGAACCGGCGGGCCAGTGCCACGATCGGCCCGGGCATGGTGGCCGAGAACAGCTGCGTGTGGCGCACGGCCGGCACCTTGGAGAAGATCTTCTCGATGTCGGCGAGGAAGCCCAGGTCCAGCATCTTGTCGGCTTCGTCGAGCACGACCTCGGTCGCGTGCGACAGGTCCAGCAGACGCTGGTTCGCCAGGTCGATCAGACGGCCCGGCGTGCCGACCACGATCTGCGCGCCGGCCTTGAGCTGCTCGATCTGGCCCTCGTAGGCCTTGCCGCCGTAGATGGCGACGACGCTCGTGGGGCGGTTGGAGGCCAGCATGTCGATGTCCTCGAAGACCTGCACGGCCAGCTCGCGGGTCGGCACGACCACGAGCGCCTTGACACCCGGCTCCGGGTTCTGGCCCAGGCGCTGCACCAGCGGGATGCCGAACCCGAAGGTCTTCCCGGTGCCGGTCTTGGCCTGGCCGATGATGTCCTGGCCGGGCAGGCCCAGCGGGATGGTCTGCTCCTGGATGGGGAACGCGTCGACGATGCCCTTTGTGGCCAGCGCGTCGAGAATGTCCTGATCTGTTCCGAGATCAGCGAATGAAGTCACAGTTGTCGTCTGCCTGTCCGGCGCGCGCCCGGCTGCGTGCCAGCGGCGCCTCGTAACGGATCCACGCCGTCACATGTGCCACAGGCGCGGGGTCCTGCTCCAGCGGCAGGACGCTACAACACTACCCGATGCCCGGCGTGTCGCCAGGGAGCGCGGCCGGTAGTCTGGGCGGGTGGTCAACTGGTTCTGGAAGCGCAAGCCGCAGCGGCGCACGCTGAAGCTGCGCAGCCGCGGGGAGGCGAGCGACGCGCAGCGCATCGACTTCGCCGAACTCGCCCCTGAGCTGAATCGGTTCCTCGGGCAGGCCGCCTACCTGCAGCTGGGCTACTTCGAGACGCTCAGCCGCGGCATCCGTGGAACGCAGTCACTGGCCCGCAAGGAGGCGCTCTCCCGCGCCGCCGGCGCGGCGCTGGACAAGCACCGCGAGATCGTGAAGGTCATCGCCGACCAGGGCGAGGACCCCACCGATGTCATGCTGCCGTTCCGCGAGAACCTCGACGCGTTCCGTCGCAAGACGATCGGCGAGCGGCAGGAGGAGACCCTGCTGTCGGTGCACCTCACCGCCGGGATGCTGGACGACTTCTACCTGGCCCTGGCCTCGAGCTACGGGCGCACGGGGGAGCGTGTGGCGGAGATCCTGAGACAGCCGGATGCCGGTGACGAGATCGTCACGATCATCCAGGAGACCATCGAGAGCGACCACGAGTGGCGCTCACTGCTGTCGATGTGGGGCCGTCGCCTGGTGGGCGACACCCTGCTGGTGTGCCGTGACGCGTTGCGCCCGGATCGCCTGGAGGCCGACGACAAGCGCATCGAGCCGGTCTACACCGAGCTCATGGGCGCGCACGCGCGCCGCATGGATGCCATGGGGCTGGCCTCGTAGCATCCGCTCTCGTCGTGACCGCCTCGCCGGGAACGGATGTCGGCGCGAGGTACGGATGTCGGCGGATTCTGGCGATCCGGACCGACATCCGTGAAATGGACCGACATCTGTACCCGGTCGGCAGAGCGGATGCCCGGGGGATCAGATGCCGAGCGCCTGCATGGCCGCGGCGTCGTGCCTCGCGCGCAGGATGCTGATCGCGAAGGTCGCGGCGGAGGCGATGACGAGCCCGCCGCCGATGCTCGCCAGCCACAGCACGGGGCTGCTCTCGGCGACGCCCGACCACTGCATGATCGTGTAGATCGCCGCGGCGGCCGCCGTGGTGATGGCCGGCGTGACCGCGACTCCGCGCAGGTCGCGGTGCGGCATCAGGAAGTGCAGGCCGATGCCCAGCGAGCAGGCGGCGATCAGCGCCAGCAGGATGTACATCTCAGGCGACGAAGCCGACCCGGCGGGACTCCTCGGTGCCCAGCTCGATGTAGGCGAGGTTCGCGGTGGGGACGATGTAGGAGCTGCCCTTGGAGTCGGTGAAGCTCAGGTGGCTGGCGTTCTGCTCGAGGGCGCCGGCGACCTGCGAGCGAATCTCGTCGGCGCTGCTGCTGGTCTCGAAGCTCAGCTCACGACCGGTGTTGACGATGCCGATGCGGATTTCCACGCGATCTCCTCAGATGTCTGCGAACACGCTCGACTCTACCTGCTGGCCGGGACGCCGAGCCGGGCGGCGGCGCGGATTTCGCCGTGGGCGCACACGGCGGTGGCCGGTCGGCGTCGGTGGTGGCCGATACCGTGGTGAGCATGACTTCCGATGCCGCCCAGCTCGCGGTCGTGCGCGCCGCACCTGAAGCATCCGCGGTGGTGATCGGCGCGCCCGGCACGGGAAAGACCACCGCGCTCGCCGACCGCGTCGTGCACCTGCTGGAGAGCGGCATGAAGCCCGAGGAGCTGCTGGTGCTCACACCCAGCAGACAGGCCGCCACCGCGCTGCGCGATCGCCTCGGCGTGCGCGTCACGCAGGCGACGCCGGGACCGCTGGTGCGGTCGCTGGCCTCCTTCGCCTTCCAGCTCGTGCGCGGCGTGACCGTGCAGCAGGGGCTGGAGCCGCCGGCGCTGCTGACCGGCGCCGACCAGGACCGCATCTTCGCCGACCTGCTGGCGGGCGACGCCGAGGACGGAGTGCGGCAGTGGCCGGAGACGCTCAGCCCGTCTGTGCGGGCTTCGAAGGGGTTCCGCTCCGAGCTGCGCGCGTTCCTGGCCGAGATCACCGAGCTGGGAGTGGCTCCGGGCGAGCTGGAGCACTCCGGGCGCGAGGTCTGGCAGGCCGCCGCGGACTTCCTCGACGAGTACCGCGACGTGATGGGCGGCATGCGCGTCGCGCACCGCGACATCCCCGAGCTGCTGGGCGAGGCCACCGGCATCCTCGCCACGGCCGACGCGGCCTCGCTCGGCCCGCTGGCGTCGTTGCGCTCGGTGCTCATCGACGACGCGCAGGAGCTCACCAGGGGAGGAGTGCGCCTCGTGCGGGCGCTGCGTCAGCGCGGCGTCGCCGTGCTGGCCTTCGGCGACCCCGACATCTCCTCCGGCGCGTTCCGCGGCGCCAGCCCGCAGCTGTTCGCCGACCTCGCGCAGGTGCTCGGCGACGTGCGGGTGCTGGATGCCGCGCACCGGCAGAGTGCCGTGCTGACCTCCCTCACCCGCATGGTCACCCAGGCCATCGGCGCGGCCGGTCGCGTGGACCATCGCCGGGCGCCGGAGCAGGTCGAGGGCGACGGCGTGCGCACCCTGGTCGCGCCGTCTCCGCACGAGGAGATCGACCGCATCGCCGCGACGCTGCGGGAGTGGCACCTGGCTGATGGCGTCGCCTGGAGCGACATGGCCGTCATCGCGCACGACACCCGCCAGATCGTCACCCTCGAGGCCGAGCTGGCCGCGCGCGAGGTGCCCACCCGTGCCGCCGGCGTGCCGCGCCCGCTGGGCAGTGAAAGCACCGTCCGCGCGATCATCGAGATCGTGCGTCTCGGACTGACGGATGCCGAAGATCGCACCGCGGAGATGCTGGCAGAGGCGCTGGTCTCGCCGTTCGGGGGATTGGACGCCGTGGGCCTGCGCCGCCTGCGCGCGCGGCTGCGGCATGTGGAGCTGTCCGATGGCGGCTCCACGCCCGCCCGCGAGCTGCTGCGCGAGGCCCTGCAGCATCCGCACCTGTTCGATCGCGTCGATGCCCCGGAAGCCCGCGTGGCGGCGAGATTCGCCGAGACCCTCTCGCAGCTGAACGCCGCGGCAGAGGCGGGCGAGACCATCCACGAGCTGCTGTGGCGCGTGTGGGATCGGGCGCGCTCGATGAGCGGCGTGGCGCTGCAGACCGCGTGGCGCGCAGCCGCCGATCTGCCCGGCGGCGCCGAGGTGTCCCGAGCGCTGGACGCGCTGGTGGCGCTGTTCGCGGCGGCCAAGCGCTTCGTGGAGCGCTCGCCGCAGGAGAAGCCCGCGCTGTTCATCCGCGACATCCTCGACAGCGAGGTGCCCGAGGACACCCTCTCCACGCCCGAGCGTCCGGGGCTGGTCACGCTCATGACTCCCGCCACCGCGCTGGGTGCGGAGTTCGAAGCGGTCGTGGTCGCCGGCGTGCAGGACGGGGTCTGGCCCAACGTGCGCCTGCGCGGGGGGATGCTGGAGACCTGGCGGCTCGGCGAGTGGCTGACGTCCGTGCGCACCGGATCCCCCGAGATCGTGCCAGGGGTGCTGGATCGCCGGCGCAGCGCCCTGCACGACGAGCTGCGGCTGTTCGTGCGTGCGATCTCCCGCGCCCGCTCGCGGCTGGTGGTCTCGGCTGTCGATGACGACGACATGTCGCCGAGCCCGTTCTTCTCGTTCCTGCCCGTGCCGCCGCCCGTGGAGGCCGACGACCAGCGCTTCGCGCATCCCATCACGCTGCGCGGGCTGGTCTCGCGGCACCGGCGCACGCTGACCACGGAATCCGATCCCGCTGAGCTGGCGGCCGCAGCCGGACAGCTGCGCCTGCTGGCCGAGGCGGGCGTCCCGGGTGCGTCGCCCGACGACTGGTACGGCGTGGCTCCGGCATCCAGCACCGCCCCGCTGCGCGATCTCGCGGCGGGTCCGGTGAAGGTCTCTCCGTCGCGGCTGGAGGCTTTCGAGAAGTGCGGGCTGAACTGGGTCGTCTCCGCGCTGGGCGGCGACACCGTCTCGCCGCCGTCGGCGGGGATCGGCACGATCATCCACGAGGCGATGGAGAGGGTGCCGGACGGCGACCTCGACGCCATGAACGCCATCGTCGGCGAGCACTGGCCCGAGTTGGACTTCGAGACCGAGTGGATCGGGCGCAAGGAGCGCCGCCGGGCCGACCTGTACGTGCAGCGCCTGCACTCCTATCTGCAGGAGAGCATCGACGAGGGCGGACGCGTGCTGGGCGCGGAGACGAAGTTCCGCTTCGCCGTCGACCTGGACACAGAGGAAGTGATTGCCGCACCGGAGTCGGATGCCGGTGCGGCAACGTCCTTCACGGAGTCGAGCATGATCATCGGCACGCCGACGGATGCCGGGACAGCGGAGCCGTCCGCCGTCGAAGCGGAGGCCTCGCGCCCGACGCACGCAGAGGGACCGCGCGCCGTCGTCAGCGGCGTCATCGACCGGCTGGAGGCGTATCCGCCGGGAGCCGGCGAGCACAGTGCGGCACGTGGTCGGGGGTGGGTGGCCATGGACAGGGGCGAGCGGGTAGTGGTGGTCGATCTGAAGACCGGGAAGCAGGATGCCAAGGATCTAGCGACCGACAACAAGGTCGTCGAGCACGCGCAGCTCGCGGCGTATCAGATCGCGGTGCAGCAGGGGCTCGTTCCCGGTGCGGATTCCGCCGCGCTCGGCGGCGCACGTCTGGTGATGGTCGCCGACACCCTGGCGAAGGCCGACTACCGGGTGGCGCATCAGCACACGCTCGATGACGATGCCCGCGCGGCCTTCCTGCACAGGGTCGCCGAGGCGGGCCGAGGCATGGCCGCCAGCAGCTTCACCGCCCAGGTGGAGGCGCACTGCGCCGACACGATGTTCCGTGTCACGCCCTGCCACATCCACACGATCCCGGCGGTGAGCGCGTGATCCCCGGGCCCCTCGAATGGCCCGGGCCCTCCGCCATCTCGGCCGAGACCATCGCGCTGGCACTGGGACTGCCGGTGCCCACCGAGGCGCAGCAGCGCGTCATCCAGGCCCCGCCCCGACCCGCGCTGGTCGTCGCCGGGGCAGGAAGCGGCAAGACCGAGACCATGGCAGGGCGCGTGGTGTGGCTGGTCGCCAACGGGCATGTCCGCCCCGACGAGGTGCTGGGCCTGACGTTCACCCGCAAGGCCGCCGGCGAGCTGGCCGAGCGCATCGGCGCCCGGCTGCAGGCCGTCGACGAGTTCGCCCGCCGAGGACTGCTGCCGCACCTGCCCGAACTGATCGCCACCGGTGCGCTGGACCGCGTGCACGCCGCCGCTCCCGGTGCGCAGCGCGACACCGTGCGCACCCAGGTGCTGAACGAGCTGGCCGAGGGATATCGCACAGGATGGGAGCCGCGCACGCCGCGCTCCGCTGAGGACCTGCTGATCCGTCCCCGGGTATCCACGTACAACGCCTTCGCGGACGGCATCGTCCGCGAGCATGCGGCTCGCATCGGCCGCGACCCCGAGGCCGCCATGCTCAGCCAGTCCGCATCGTGGCTCATCGCCAGGCACGTCGTGCTGCGTGCCGATCTGCCCGGCCTGGAGGAGATCGACAGGTCGCTCGGCGGTGTCATCGACGCCGTGCAGCGCCTGGCCGGCGAGGCCCTCGACCACCGCGTCGACCTCGACGAGATGCAGCGCATCGCCACCAGACAGGCGGCGAGCTTCGAGCCTTACAGCGCGCAGAAGGACGTCGGTACCGCTGCGCAGAACCTGCTGAGCATGCCGGTGCTGGTGAGCCTGGTGCGCGACTACATCGCCGAGAAGGAGCGTCGTGGGGTGCTGGACTTCGCCGACCAGGTCGGCGGCGCGTTCGACATCGTCGAGACCGCGCCCGACGTGCGCGCGGAACTGCGCGAGCAGCACCGGGTCGTGCTGCTGGACGAGTACCAGGACACCTCCGTCATCCAGACCCGGTTCCTCGCGGCGCTGTTCCGCGACAGCGCCGTGATGGCCGTCGGCGATCCGCACCAGTCCATCTACGGCTGGCGCGGTGCCAGCGCCGACAACCTGTACGCGTTCAGCCATGCGTTCGCCCATCAGCAGCGGGCCGACACGTACAGTCTGATGACCAGCTGGCGCAATGATCGCAGCATCCTCGACGTGGCCAACCGCATCCTCACCCCGTTGCAGCGCCCCGGGCTCGACGTTCCCGCGCTCGAGCCGCGGCCTGGCGCCGGTACCGGACGCGTCGAGGTGCTGTTCCCTCACACCGTCGACGAGGAGGCCGAGCAGGTCGCCGACTGGTTCCTGCAGCGCCGGACCGAGCACACGGATGCCGGCCGCGAGCACACCGGTGCCATCCTGTTCCGCTCCAAACGGCACATGCAGACCTTCGCCGCCGCGCTCGCGCGTCGCGGCATCCCGCATCGCATCCTGGGACTCGGCGGGCTGCTGTCCACACCCGAGGTGGTGGACGTGGTGTCCATGCTGCGTGTCATCCACGACCCGACGGCGGGATCGGCGCTGATCCGGATGCTGGTGGGCCCGCGCTTCGCGATCGGCATCGCCGACATGGCCGCCTTGTACGACCTGGCCGCGACCCTCGCCGGGCGCGATGCGGATCTCAGTCCGCTGGCAGACGAGGTGCGCGAGCGGCTGCGCTCCTCGCGCGGCGCCGACGAGGCCACGTCGATCATCGACGCGGTCGACTTCGTGCGCACGACGCCGGACGATTACCGTCTGATCGCGGCGATCACCCCGGAGGGACGCCGGAGGCTGCGGGAGGCCGGCGAGATTCTGGAGCGCCTGCGCCGTTCGGCCACGCTGCCCATCCCCGAGCTGATCCGCATGATCGAGCTGGAGCTGCGGCTGGACATCGAGCTGGCCGTCAACGAGACCCGTGGCCCTGCCCGCGTGGCCGCCACCCAGTTGCGAGCGTTCGCCGACGAGGTCCGCGCGTTCCTGTCCGCCGACGACCGAGGTTCCATCGGCAGCCTGCTGGCCTGGTTGGACAAGGCCGAGCGCACCGACGAACTCATGCCGCGCCCCGAGCCGCCCGAGCCCGGCGTGGTGCAGCTGCTGACCATCCACGGCTCCAAGGGGCTGGAATGGGATGCTGTCGCGGTCGTGCGCCTGGTCACGGATGAGCTGCCGAGCATCGTCAGGGACACCGCCGGCTGGTTCGGGTTCGGCGTGGTGCCGTTCGCACTGCGCGGCGACCGCGATGCGCTTCCCGTGTTCGACTGGGATCCGCAGGCCGAGATGGATGCTGCGGGGGATGACCCCGCCAAGCGGCACAAGGCCGCTCAGCGCTCATTGTCCGGCAGCATCACGGACAAGTACCCGGGCGGAGCATTGCCCCGGTTCAAGGAGGCGTACAAGCGATACCAGCAGCAGGAGGAACGCCGGCTCGCGTATGTGGCCGTCACCCGCGCGCGCAGCGACCTACTGCTCAGCGGCGCGCATTGGGCCGGACAGAGCAGTCCCCGCACTGCCAGTCCGTTCCTCGATGACGCCATCCGCGTGCTCGGGCTGGATCCCATCGGTACCGTCGATCCCGATGAGAACCCGTACGAGGGCCCGGGACTCACCATCTCGTGGCCCCTCGACCCGCTGGGTGCGCGCCGTGACAAAGTCGCGGCGGCCGCCGCCGCCGTGCGTGCGGCGATGGCTGCGGAAGTCCCGTCCGCGCCCAGCCTGCGCCTGCAGCGCCTGCTGGCTGAGCGGGCGGAACGCCTGCAGGGGCCCGTGGGAGACGCTCCCACCCGCGTGCCGGCCTCACGCTTCAAGGACTGGGTCACCGACTACCGCGGCACGCTGCGCGACCTCGGTCGGCCCATGCCCGAGCGCCCGTACACGCAGACCCGCATCGGCACGCTGTTCCACGCCTGGGTCGAGCATCGTTCCGGTCTCGTGGGATCGGGGCCCGCCGCCGAGGGCGCTTTGTGGGAGCTCGACGAGGACTCTCCTGACGACGCACCCCTGGAGGGCGCCAGCGCCGCCGACGAGCAGGCGCTGGCGAAGCTCCGCGAGGTGTTCGAGCGCAGCGAGTGGGCGGGCCTCGCTCCCATCGCCGTGGAGACCGAGATCGACTTCGCGTTCGCAGACGGTCGCATCGTCATCTGCAAGCTCGACGCCGTGTACCGCCGCGACGATCACGGCGGGCGCATCGAGATCGTGGACTGGAAGACCGGTCGCGCACCGCGCACGCCGCAGGAGCGCGAGGAGCGGATGCTGCAGCTGGCGCTGTACCGGGTGGCCTACCACCGCCGGTTCGGGGTGCCGCTGGAGCAGATCGACGTGGCGCTGTTCTACGTGGCCGACGACCTGATCATCCGCGACGAGAGGGTCTACTCCGAGTCGGAACTCGTCCAGCGCTGGAGCGCCGCGCGCGCGGCGCGCTGAGCCTCTTCGGCGGAGTCGATGTCGCTGGGCTGCTCAGCCGCCGGGGCGGCCGCCGAGCCGGTCGAGCCGTGGGTCGCGCCGGTCGAGCCGTGGGTCGAGCCGCGCACGCCGCCGACCTCGGTGAGGTCCTGTGTGGGAGCGTCCCAGGCGGCGGATTCACCGGCCTCCGAAAGCCGGCCGGAATCTGAGAGCGCGGCGGTGTCCGTCTGCGCAGTGGTGGTTCCAGACCCTGTGCGAGCATCGCCCTCGGCGGCGGCGGCGTCGGTCGGATCGGCGGCGTCATCAGCATCATCCGAGGCATCCGCGTCCGAGGCTGTGGCCTCCTCCTCCAGCCACAGGTCCTCGGGACGGTAGGCGTCTGTCTGCATCGAGGTGTCCACGGCGACGCTGGTGGTGTCGGGGGTGCGGTCCAGCACGTCCAGTGCGGAGTCCACGCCGCCGGTGTACGAGGCGATCACCCGCAGATCATCGCTGCGCAGACCGTCGGACAGCGACTCCAGCAGCGCGGCGGCGTCGTCGACGACATCCGGAAGACGCATGTCGGTGCCATGCACCAGCCAGCGCGCGTACTCCAGCTCGGCGTGCAGCCGCGCCCGCACCTGCAGGGCGTCGTCGGCCGCGCGCGACGATGCGGCGGCGTAGGCCCGGTGCACGTCGGCGGCGGCATCCGGAGCCCCCGACAGCCAGCCGAGATCCTCGGCGGGGTCGCTGACGGTGAGTCCGCTCCAGCCGATCATCCCGGTCACCTGCGGGCCGTCCTGCGGGTCGTCCTCGAACAGGAACGACAGCGCCTGAACGCCGGCCAGCGTCACCGTCGTCTCGAAGCGCCACAGGTCGTCGTCCTCGACGGCGCTGCGCCAGCGCGAGGTGAGCCGCACGGGCACGCGGCCCGTGGCCGCAGCCCGGTCGATGAGCTGGCGCACCTCGGCGCGCACGCCTGCGGCGTCGCGGACGGTGAGTCCCGCCGCGCGCACGACGGAGGCCGGCAGCTCGTGCAGGGCCGCGATGGCCTCGCCCATCGAGACGGCGGCACCGCGCCCGGGGGGCACGTCGGCCGCGTCGATCTGGAACCCGGGCATCAGGTCGGTGACCAGGCCGCGGTCGTCGCCGACCCGCACCTCGCCGAGGTACGCGGGCACCTGGAACGGCAGCATCTCGCGGGCGCCGGCGGTCAGCGCGCGCAGCGCCAGCGACTCCTCGGCGAGCTCACGCGCGGCATCCTCCTCGCCCGCCGACACGCGGATGGCGATCTCGCGTCCGTCGGCGAGTGTCGCGACGGCCGAGTCGAATCTGCCGTCGCCGCCCGAGGTGAGGGGGCGGGCGCCGACGACCTCCGCCCCGGGCAGTGCGGCCGTGACCGCCGCCACTAGAGTGAAAGGTGAGCGTGCCATGCTCTCCAGGGTAGGTGCGCACCCCAGCCGGTGCGTCCACGCCACGCCCTTGCCCCGGTTTACGGCAGGCGGGCGAACGGCACGAGAGCAGGAGGAGCGCATGACCGCCCAGCGGCAGATCCTCGATCGGGCAGCCGAGCTGCGCACGCAGGGCGATGTGCTCGCCCGTCTGCGCGCCGATGCCGCCACGCGCGCGGTGGTCGTGCGCGAAGGGCGCCTGCGTCTTTCTGGCGGGACGGTGCTGCGCGTGCCCGTCGCCGAGGTCGGAGACGCCGAGTGGGCGCTGCTGGGACGTGACGACGACGGCACGATCCTGCTGCTCGCGGTGGTTCGCGCCGAGAACGACAGCATCGACAGCGCACCCGAGGAGAGCTGGCTGGGGCTGCGGGATGCAGGGCTGCTCAGCCCCCACGAGGCCGATCTGTTCGTGACCGCCATCGCCCTGGCATCGTGGCTCACCGGCGCAGGCTTCTGTCCGCGATGCGGCACCGCGCTCCAGCTGCGCGACGCCGGCTGGTCCCGGCACTGCGCGACCTGCGATCGAGAGCACTTCCCCCGCACCGATCCCGCCATCATCGTCGCGGTGGAGAGCCCCGACGGGCAGCGGCTGCTGCTGGGCGCCAACGCCAACTGGCGCGGACGCATGCACTCCTGCTTCGCCGGCTTCGTGGAGGCCGGTGAGTCGCTGGAGGGCACCGTGCACCGCGAACTGTTCGAGGAGGCCGGCGTGCGCGTGCGCGACCTCCGGTACATCGCCTCGCAGGCCTGGCCGTACCCGCGCTCGCTCATGCTGGGCTTCCGCGCCGTCGCCATCGACGAGCAGGCGACTCCCGACGGCGAGGAGATCGTCGACGCGCGCTGGCTGACCCGCGACGAGATCCGCAGCTCCCTCGCAGGCGAGGGACCCGTGGGCCTGCCGGGCCCGGCATCCATCGCGCGCCGGCTCATCGTCGACTGGTGCG
>NZ_JBASAK010000059.1:0-14298 GCF_049650565.1 Microbacterium sp. | reverse complement strand
ACTCGGGCAGCGGCTCGTCCCGGTACAGCGCCTCGAACGTGTCGAGGGTGCGGGTGATGTCGTGCACGGCCACGCCGTCGAGCGACGCCTTCTGCATCCGCTCGTACTCCGCGGGCCCGGCGGTCAGCACCTTCGCGAGCTTCTCGGCCAGGTCGTCGACATTTCCCGGCTCGAACAGATAGCCGTTCTCGCCGTCGTGCACGAGGTGCGGCAGGGCGACGGCGTTCGCGCCGACGACGGGCAGGGCGGATGCCATGGCCTCCATCGTCACGATCGACTGCAGCTCCGCGATCGAGGCGATCACGAACAGCGACGCATGCGAGTACAGGTCGCGCAGCTGCTCGTCGGTGACACGGCCGTGGAAGGTGACGCGGCTTTCGAGTCCGAGGTGGTGACTGAGGGCCTCGAGGGCCTTGCGCTGGTCGCCGCCGCCGGCGATGTCGAAGTGCACATCGAGAGCGGGGTCGAGCTCGGTGAGCGCGTGCAGCACGACATCCACCTTCTTCTCCCCCGTCAGGCGACCGACGAAGAGGATGCGGTTCTGCGCGCGAGGTCCGATGATCGGCGTGTAGTTGCGGCGGTCGATGCCGCAGCTGATCGGCACGACGCCGCTGATGTCGATGGTCTTCTCGAGGAAGTCCGCGGCCTTGCGCGTGGGGGTCGTGACGGCGCGCGTCATGTCGAAGGTGCGCTTCGCGTCGGCCCAGGCCAGCCTGAGCACGGGCCGGTTGATGAAGTCCGGCATGGTGGTGTGGTCGAGGATGTTCTCTGCCATCACGTGGTTGGTGGCGATGACCGGGATGCCGCGCTGGTGCGCGATGCGGGTCAGCCCGCGGCCGATGACGATGTGCGACTGGATGTGCACGACATCCGGCTGCACCTCGTCGAGCACCTTCCTGGCATAGTGCTTGGAGCGCCACGGCCACACGAACCGCAGCCAGTCGTGAGGCAGCCAGCGCACCGCCGGCAGCCGGTGCATGATGACCGACTCGCCCTCGATGATCTCGGTGTGCGTGGCCGAGCGGCGGTACGCCGAGTTGGGGGCGACGACGTGCACCTCATGACCGCGCTGCACCAGGCCGGCGGCCAGGCGCTCGGCGAAGCGGGCAGCGCCGTTGATATCGGGCGCGAAGGTGTCGCAGCCGATGAGGATCTTCAGGGGACGTCCGGAAGTCAAGGAAGGATGCTGCCTATCTGTAGCTCTGATACCAGGCACGATGCGCCAGCCCGCTCGGGCGGTGGCAACTCTACCCGAGCGTTCTGTGCCCGCCGCGGAGGCCAGCCGCTCCCAGCCCATCCCCCGCGACCGGCCGTACGGTGGTGGCATGCGCCTGATCTCCTCCGCCGACCCGTCGCTGTGGATCCCCGTCACCGGCTCGCTGGGCTTCACCGGCCGCCGGCACCGCAAGGCCGCCATCCGGATGCTGATGGCGCAGGCCGGCGCGGCTCTCGGCGGCGAGGGCAGGCCGGGGTCGCGGATGGGCGCGTGGCTCGCCAGCCAGGCGATCCCGCTGGCCATGCGCAGGGCCGACGGCCGTGTGCTCGCGTGGATGTGGAAGGCCGAACCCGAGCTGGTCGTCGCGATGGCGACCGTGCAGGAGCTGACCCCGCAGCTGCGCACCATGCGGGCGATGATGCCCATCGAGTACGACGACACCATCAGCTTCCCCACCGCGCTGGGCGTGGGAGAGAAACTGCTCATGCCGGTGCCGCCGACGCCGGCATCGCCGCCGTCGGCGACCTACACGTGGGACACCGGCACGCACCTGATCACGCTGACCGCCGTCAGCCGCGATCGCGAGCGCTTCGGCACGCTGGAGAAGCCGCTGGATGACCTGGCCCGCAGCATCCGCATCGCCGACGATCTGACCGGCGGCGAATCGAACACCCTGCGGCTGCCGCCGGCCTGATGCGCCGGCTCCGGCCCCCGGGAACGCGGGCTACAGCCCGAGGTCGGTCAGGCCGGGGTGCCCCTCCGGGCGCGGGCCGGGAGCCTCCCAGCGATACAGCCGTTCATCCTCGCCGATCTGCAGGTCGTTGATGCTCGCGTGCCGGAACAGGCAGCGTCCGTTCTCGTCGAACTCCCACTGCTCGTTGCCGTATGAGCGGTACCAGAGTCCGTCCTTGCCCATCGACTCCGAGGCGAACCGCACGGCGATTCGGTTGCCGCCGTACGACCACATCTCCTTGATGAGGCGGTAGTCGCGCTCCCGATCCCACTTCTGCGTCAGGAAGGCGACGATCTCGTCGTGCCCGCGCACCCAGGTGGTGCGATTTCGCCACCGGCTGTCCGGAGCGTAGGCGGCTGCGACCTTCTCGGGGTCTCGCGTGTTCCACAGGTCTTCAGCGGCGCGCACCTTGGCCACGGCATCCGCTTCGCTGAACGGTGGGACGATCGGCTTTCCTGCCATCGTCATCTCCTTCGTCGACGGCTGTGCGCGTCCGCGGCCGCACCGATGCGGCAGCGCTGTCGGCGGCGACAGCCCTATCGCCAGGGTAGACCCGCCGGCACGCGTTGTCGCTGCCGCTGGACGACCTGGCCTGCGGGCGCGTGAGATATCTTGATGTCGAGATATCTCGGAGGTGACATGCGGGCTTCCCACGGCGTGCTGGTCGGTCTCATCAAGCCGATCTACCTGCCGAGTTTCGTGTATTCGCTGGGCACCGGCGCCATGATCGCCGGCCAGGTGCTGCTCGGGCTGAAGCTGGGCTTCGGGTCCGTCTGGCTGAGTTCGGTGATCGCCGCGACCGGGCTCGGCGGCATGTTCGGGTCGCTCTTCGGGGGCTGGGTCGTGCAGCGGTTCGGCGAGCGCCGCGGCCTCACGACGACGACCGTCGCCTGCGCGGCGGTCCTGGCCCTGACGACGGTCGCCGTCTGGGTCCAGTGGCCGGGATTGAAGACGCTGTTCATCGTCGCGCTGCTGATCAGCGCGCTGCTGGACGGGGTGTGGGCGGTGGCACGGCAGTCGCTGGTCGCGGAGCTCGTGCCGAATTCCCACCGCGGGCGTGCGATGAACCTGTACGGCGCGGCGCAGCGCCTCGGACGGATGACCGGTCCGCTCATCGCGGCGGTGCTGTTCGCGGTCACCGGACCGGAGGTCGTCTGCCTCGCCCACGCGGTGCTGGCGCTGGTCGCCGTGGTGATCCTCGTCCGGTCGATGCCTTCTCCGGCACGCCGCGGTGACGGCATCCGGGCCGTCGAGTCCGCTCCTCCGGCCGTGCGGCCGCTCGCCGCCTTCATCGGCGTGGGTCTGGCGATGGCCGCGCTGAACGCGCTGCGAACGAACCGCGATCTGCTCATCCCGCTGTGGGGCGACCAGGTCACGCGCCTCGCCGATGAGCGCATCGCGCTCGTCATGGCGCTGGGCGTGGCGCTGGAGCTGGCGCTGTTCCTCCCCGCCGGGTGGGTCAGCGACCGGTACGGCCCGACGCTGGTGGCCGCGAGCTGCCTGATCCTGATGACCGTCGGCTTCGCCGTGCTCCTGCTGCCGGGCACGGGCGCCGCCGGCTACGTCACCGCGGCCGCCCTCATCGGCCTCGGCAACGGACTCGGCTCCGGCATCGTGAAGCTGCTCGGCGTCACGCTCGCCCCGGCACCGAGCCGCGCGCTGTTCCTCGGCCGGTGGGTGGCGCTGGTCAGCGCGGGATCGGTCGTGGGGCCGGCCCTGATCGCGTTCGGCGCAGCGATCGGAGGTCCGCCCGCGTCGGTGATGCTGACAGTCGCGCTGGGCGTTGTCGCCACGATCTGGCTGCTGTGCCTGGGCCGGCCGATGATCGCCCGTGCGCGTCGCGCGCTCGCCCCTGTCGACCCGGTGTGACTCGGGGAGGTCATCACCGCGCAGTCCGGGACTAGACTCTCCCTTTGGAGTCCTTCCCCGAGCACCAGGAAGCGAGGTGGTTCATCATGTCGAGTGACAGTCATAGTCGCAGACACGTCACCCCCTCCGCTTCCGCACCGCTCGGCTGAGCAGCGGCGTCTGCTGCGACGCGCGCCCCGCTCCGGCGTTCCGGCGGTGCCTTGAAAAGGCACGCCAATGACCCCCATGCAGATCCAGACCGTCTCCGAGGCCGCTGACGACATCCGCCGGCTCATCGCCCAGGGCGACCTGCCCGGCGCCTCCGCCGCGCTGACCCCGCTGTCCGTCCCCGAAGTCGTCGAGCTCATCGACCGGCTCGGCATCGAGGATGCGGCGATCGTGTACCGCCTGCTGGCCAAGGCGCGCGCGCTCGACGTGTTCGAGGCGCTCTCCCCCGGCACCAGAGGCGACCTCGTCCGGGCGCTGCGCAATGTGGAGATCACCGCGCTGTTCGCCGAGATGGACCCCGACGACCGGGTGTGGCTGCTCGACGAGCTGCCGGCATCCGTCGCGCCCCAGCTGCTGCGCGGCCTGACCCGCCAGGAGCGCGACCTCACCTCGAGCATGCTGGGCTACCCGCAGGACTCGATCGGCCGCCGCATGAGCCCGGAGTTCGTCACCACGCATCCGGATCTGACCGTCGCACAGACGCTCACCCGCATCCGCGGGGCTCTGGACAGCGCCGAGACCGTGTACACGATCCCCGTCACCGAGTACCGGCGCATCGTGGGCGTCGTCAGCCTGCGCGAGCTGATGGCAGCATCCGATTCCGACCTGGTCGGCGATCTGATGAGCGAGGCGCACGTCGCCGAGGTGACGGAGGATGCCGAGACCGCGGCCCGCCGCACCACCGACTTCGGCCTGCTGGCGCTGCCGATCGTGGACAGCGAGCAGCGGTTGGTCGGCATGCTCACCGTCGACGACGCTGCTCGCATCCTCAAGCAGGAGGAGAGCGAGGATGCCGCACGGCAGGGCGGCGTGGAGCCGCTGCGCCGCTCGTACCTCTCGACTCCGATCCGCCGCCTGGTGCGCTCGCGCGTGGTGTGGCTGCTGGTGCTGGCCGTGGGCGCGAGCCTGACCGTGCAGGTGCTGGACGCGTTCCAGGCCACGCTCGCACAGCTGACGGTGCTGGCACTGTTCGTGCCGCTGCTGATCGGCACCGGCGGCAACACCGGCAACCAGGCGGCCACCACGGTCACCCGCTCGCTCGCGCTCGGCGAGGTCGCCCCACGCGATGTGCTGCGCGTGCTCTCGCGAGAGATCCGTGTGGGGTTCTGCCTGGGCCTGCTGCTGGGATCCTTGGGATTCCTGTTCGCCGGCCTGATCTACGAGTGGCAGATAGGCCTGGTGATCGCGCTGACGCTGGTCGCGGTGTGCACGGTGGCGGCATCCGTCGGCGGGATGATGCCGCTGATCGCGCGCTCCATCCACGTGGACCCGGCGGTGTTCTCCAACCCGTTCATCTCGACGTTCACCGATGCGACGGGCTTGGTGATCTACTTCCTCATCGCGAAGGCCGTGCTGGGGATCTGAGGATCAGGCTCCGCCGCTCGTGCCCTCGTCGTCGGCGTCAGCAGAATCCGCCGGCACGGATGCCCGGCGCGGATGCCACAGCACCACCTCGGTGGACCGGCGGATGCGCCGGCCCGACGACAGC
Organism: Microbacterium sp.; assembly: GCF_049650565.1. GTDB lineage: Bacteria > Actinomycetota > Actinomycetes > Actinomycetales > Microbacteriaceae > Microbacterium. Next base: position 8,784 of record NZ_JBASAK010000059.1, on the reverse strand, counting down.
GTGACGACCTGGCCGCTGGCACCGGCGGCGAACACCCGCACGCCGGGGCGGCTGGCGCGCTCGGCGCGCAGTGCGCCCTCCAGCTCGGAGACGCGGCTGCGCAGCATCCGCACCTCGTCCTCCAGATCCAGCAGCCGCGCGATGGCCGGCAGGCTCATCCCCTCGCTCGACAGCTGTGCCACCTCGCGGAGCTGCTCGATGTCGCGCATCGAATAGCGCCGCGAGCCCCCGCGCGTGCGCCCGGGCACCACCAGGCCGATGCGGTCGTACTGCCGCAGGGTCTGGGGGTGCATGCCCGAGAGCTCGGCCGCGACCGCGATCGCGAACAGCGGGGATCCGGCATCCATGTCAGGCCTTCGCCTTCGCCATCATGTCGGCGCGCGGATTCTCCGTGGGCTCCAGCTCCTGGAAGCGCTCCAGCGCCTCGCGCGCGGCGTCGTCGAGGTGCGACGGCACGGCCACCTGCAGCTCGGCCAGCAGATCGCCGGTGCCCTTCTTCGCCGAGGCGATGCCCCGGCCCTTGACCCGCAGCACACGGCCCGAGGGCGTGCCGGGTGCGACCCGCAGCTTGACGGTGTCGCCGCTCAGCGTCGGCACCTCGATGGTCGCGCCCAGCGTGGCCTCGGTGAACGTGACCGGCACGGTCAGCCGCAGGTTCAGCCCGTCGCGGGTGAACACCGGGTGCGGGCGCACCGTGACCTGCACGACGATGTCGCCGGGCTCCCCGCCGTCCGGCGAGGGTCGACCGCGACCGCGCAGGCGAATCTTCTGGCCGTCGGCGACGCCCGCCGGCACCTTGATCTTGAACGGCTTCCCGTCCCCGGACTGCACGGTGATCGTGTCGCCCTTCGCGGCCGTGGCGAAGTCCAGCGTGGTGCGGGCCGTGACATCGGCGCCCTTGCGCGGAGCGCCGTACCCCTGCTGCCCGAACCGACCAGCGCCACCGCCGAACGATCCGCCACCGCCCTGCGTGAACATCGAGAAGATGTCGTCGAAGTTCGCCGACTGACCACCCTGCCCGAACCGGCTGAACACGTCCTCGAAGCCGCCCGCCCCGCCGGAACCGGGCGCGGTGAAGCGCGCGCCCGATCCCATGGCGCGGATCTCGTCGTACTCGCGGCGCTGCTCGGCGTCGCTGAGCACGCTGTACGCCTCGCTGATCTCCTTGAAGGTCGCCTCGGCCTTGGCATCACCCGGGTTGGAGTCCGGGTGGTACTTGCGGGCGAGCTTGCGGTACGTCTTCTTCAGCTCCGCGTCGGAGATGTCCTTCGAAACGCCGAGCGTCTTGTAGAAGTCCTTGTCGAACCAATCCTGACTGGCCATCGACCACCCGCCTACTCGGCCGGAACCGCGACGACGACCTTCGCCGGGCGAAGCTCGACGTCGCCCAGCCGGTAGCCGACCTCGACCACGTCGAGGATCGTGGAGCTGGTGGCACCCGGAGTGGGCTGCTGGAAGACCGCCTCGTGCTGCTGCGGGTCGAACTCCTCGCCCTTCTCGCCGTACGAGACCACGCCGAGGCGCTCGACGACGCCGCGCAGCTTCTCGGCGATCACGGCGAAGGCCGAGCCCTCTTCCAGATCCCCGTGCGCACGCGCGCGATCCAGGTCGTCCAGCACCGGCAGCAGGCCCTTGGCGACCTCGCCCTTGGCGCGGGCGATCTCGACGTGCCGCTGCTCCTCAGTGCGCCGACGGTAGTTGGCGTACTCGGCGGTCAGGCGCTTCAGGTCGTTCAGCAGCGCGTGCTCGGCGTTCACGAGCCCGGCATCCGATCCGTCCTCGCTGGACGCCTCGGGCGTCTGCTCGGCGTTCAGGATGTCATCGACCGTGAAGTCGTCGTCGGAGCCCTCGGCAGCAGCGGCTTCCGTGGAGTCCTGATCCTGCGGCGCGGGGCCGGATGCCGCAGCATCCGACCCCTCGTCCTCAGGAACCTCATCGAAGTTCTTGTCCGTCATGGTTACTTGCCTTCGTCCTCGTCGTCCACGACCTCGGCGTCGACCACGTCCTCATCGGAGGCGGTGTCACCGGTGGGCGCGTCGCCCTGAGCGGCGCCGGCTGCGGCATCCGCCTGGGACTGAGCGTAGATGGCCTCGCCCAGCTTGGTCTGCGATGCGTTGAGCTTGTCGAACGCGGCCTTGACGGCGTCGTCGTCCTCGCCGGCGAGGGCCGTCTTCAGAGCGTCGACATCCGCCTGCACCTCGGTCTTGACGTCCTCGGGCAGCTTGTCCTCGTTCTCCTTGATGAGCTTTTCGATGGAGTACGACAGCGACTCGGCCTGGTTGCGCTGCTCGAGGGCCTCGGCGCGCTTCTTGTCCTCGGCGGCGTTCTCCTCGGCCTCGCGCACCATGCGCTCGATGTCGTCCTTCGACAGCGACGAGCCGCCGGTGATGGTCATCGACTGCTCCTTGCCGGTGCCCTTGTCCTTGGCGGACACGTGCACGATGCCGTTGGCGTCGATGTCGAAGGTGACCTCGATCTGCGGGATGCCGCGGGGAGCCGGTGCGATGCCGGTCAGCTCGAAGGTGCCCAGCGGCTTGTTGTCGCGGGTGAACTCGCGCTCGCCCTGGAAGACCTGGATCGCGACCGACGGCTGGTTGTCGTCGGCGGTGGTGAAGGTCTCGCTGCGCTTGGTCGGGATGGCGGTGTTGCGGTCGATGAGCTTGGTCATGCGGCCGCCCTTGGTCTCGATGCCGAGACTCAGCGGGGTGACGTCGATCAGCAGCACATCCTTGCGCTCGCCCTTCAGGACGCCGGCCTGCAGGGCGGCGCCGACGGCGACGACCTCGTCGGGGTTCACACCCTTGTTGGCGTCCTTGCCGGTCTCGCGCTTGACGAGCTCGGCGACGGCGGGCATGCGGGTGGAACCGCCGACCAGCACGATGTGGTCGATGTCGGCGACCTTGACGCCGGCCTCGCGGATGACGTCGTCGAACGGCTTCTTGGTGCGGGCCAGCAGGTCCTTGGTGAGGTCCTCGAACTTCGCGCGCGTCAGGGTCTCGGACAGGGACACCGGTCCGGACTCGGTCAGCGACAGGTACGGGAGGTTGACGCTGGTGCTGGTGGAGGAGCTGAGCTCCTTCTTGGCCTGCTCCGCGGCCTCCTTCAGGCGCTGCAGGGCGATCTTGTCACCCGAGACGTCGACGCCGGTGGAGTCCTTGAACTGCTTGATCAGGTAGTCCACGACGCGCTGGTCCCAGTCGTCGCCGCCGAGGCGGTTGTCACCGGCGGTGGCGCGCACCTGGATGGTGGAGAAGTCGTCGTCCTTGCCCACCTCGAGGAGGGAGACGTCGAAGGTTCCGCCACCGAGGTCGAAGACCAGGATGAGCTCGTCCTCCTTGCCCTTGTCCAGTCCGTAGGCCAGGGCCGCGGCGGTGGGCTCGTTGATGATGCGCAGCACGTTCAGGCCGGAGATCTCGCCGGCCTCCTTGGTGGCCTGGCGCTCGGCGTCGTTGAAGTATGCGGGCACGGTGATGACGGCATCCGTCACGGTGTCGCCGAGGTAGGACTCGGCGTCGCGCTTGAGCTTCATGAGGATGCGCGCGGAGATCTCCTGCGGCGTCCACTTCTTGCCATCCACGTCGAACGACCAGTCGGTGCCCATGTGGCGCTTGACCGACGAGATCGTGCGGTCGACGTTGGTGACGGCCTGGCGCTTGGCGGTCTCGCCGACCAGCACCTCGCCGTCCTTGGTGAATGCCACCACCGAGGGGGTGGTGCGGAAGCCCTCGGCGTTGGCGATGACCTTGGGCTCGCCGCCCTCGAGGACGCTGACGACGGAGTTGGTGGTTCCGAGGTCGATTCCGACAGCACGTGCCATGTGATTCTCCTTGTTCATGGTTGAGGAAGTCTGATTGCGGATCAATAAACCTGAGTCGCGATGACTCAAGTGTAAACACGAGATCGGATGCTGTCAAGAAAGTTGATAGGAGACGGCTCAACTTTGATCAGGTACCCCCGACCGCCTCTGCTGAGAGCAGAATCTATCGACCGCCGCCGAGGGCCCGGCCTAGCATGAGGCATGGCCGAGCCCTTCACTCCTGCACCTCCGAGTCACGCCGAACAGCCGGATGCCGATGCATCGGCGGAGCCGAGGGCGCGCGAGCCGCTGTGGCGGCATCTGCTCGGCGATTCGCTGCGCGAGCGACGGAACGATCTCGGGCAGACCCTGGATGCCGTGGCTTCCCGCGCCGGGGTCTCGCCGCAGTATCTCTCCGAGATCGAGCGGGGGCTCAAGGAGCCGTCGAGCGAGATCATCGCCGCTGTCGGCGGCGCGCTGGGCACCTCGCTGCTCGACCTCACGATCGACGTAGCGCAGTCCCTCGCCGCGGCCAGTGCGCCCGCCGCCCGCGCATCCGTCTCACGAGGGGCCTTCGCCCTCGCCGCATGACCCCGGCGCCAGGATCATGCAGCCGGAGCGCCGCGCTCACCGCTCGGACATCACGGTGTCCAGCAGACCGTAGTCGCGCGCCGTCTGGGCGGTGAACACCCGATCATGGTCGGTGTCCGCGCGCAGATCCTCCACGCTCTGTCCGGTGTGGCGGGCGAGCACGCCCTCGATGTCAGAGCGCAGACGGATCACCTCGTCAGCCTGGCCGATCAGGTCGGGAATGGCTCCCCTGCCCTGCGCGGCGGGCTGATGGAGGACGATGCGAGCGTGAGGCAGCGCGGCGCGCTTACCGGGTGCGCCGGCGGCGAGGAGCACGGCGCCCGCGGCCACGGCCTGCCCGACGACGGTGGTCGCCACGTTCGGCTTGATGAAGGTCATCGTGTCGTAGATCGCCAGCATCGCACTCGGGTCGCCGCCCTCGCTGTTGATGTACAGCTGGATATCGCGGTCCGCGCTGTCGGCCTCGAGGTACAGCAGCTGGGCGATCAGCGCGTTCGCGACCCCGGCATCGATAGCGGTTCCCAGATACACCACGCGCTCGGTGAGCAGATGCGAGTAGACGTCCATGATGCGCTCCCCGCGCGGATGCTGCGCGATGACGTTGGGGATGGTGTAGCCGCTCATCATGCACCCACCTCATCGGCGTGCGCGAAGCCCGCGAGGGCGCGTCGATCACGGGGACGATAGTCCTCGAAGGACTCCACGATCACGTCGATGAACCCGTACTCGCGGGCCTGCTGCGCCGTGTACCAGTGGTCGTGCAGGGAGTCCTCGAAGATCCGCTCGATCGGCTGCCCGGTGTCCGCGGCGATCAGGCCGAGGACGGTGTCGCGTGTGTGACGGAGATCGTCGGCCTGCAGGGCGACGTCCACCGCGGCTCCCCCGATCCCCGCCGACCCCTGGTGCATGAGCACGCGCGCGTGAGGGAGAGCCCTGCGCTTGCCTTTCGTGCCCGCCGACAGAAGGAACTGGCCGGCGCTGTAGGCGATCCCGAACACGAGCGTCGACACGTCGTTGGGGATGGTGCGCATCACATCGCGGATCGCGAGCATCGCCGGCACCGACCCGCCCGGAGAGTGGATCCACAGGGCGATATCGGAGGTCGGGTCGTCAGATGCGAGGGTGATGAGCTGCGTGGCGAGCAGGGTGCCGTTGTCGTCGTCCAACGGTCCGTCCAGCACCAGCACCCGGCGTTCGTAGAACTCTCGTCTGGCAGTCTCCGTGAACCGGGGCAGCTTCGGTGAATCGCTCATGTGCCCATCGTCACCCGACCTCGATCTGCCCAGACCGGTCTCCGCTCTGGGCAGATCAGCCCTCAGCAGAGGAGCCGCTTCGCAGGCGCCTCACACGCCACGACGGCGATGCGCCCTGACCGCGCGGTGCAGATTGCGCTGCAGCTCCTCCCGGCTCTGCCCCTCGAAGGATGCCGCCCACACGGGGGTGCCCGGAGCGCTGCGCCACGATTCGGCGAGCGGGCTGCTGTCGACGGCATCGAAGCCGAGGTCGTCGTACAGGCGCGTCACGAACGCGACCGCCTCAGGGAAGTCGCTCGAGGCGACGAGCGCCTTCCGATCCGCAGCACCCCGCGACCGAGCGAGTCGGACAAGCGCCGGCAGCGCGTCGCTCGGCACTCGCAGCGGCATGCGCCCGTGGAACTGGATGTGGCTGAACGCCTTGACGAGCTTGGACTCCGGGAGTTGACGCTGTCGGAGCTCGTGGATCGTGGCCTCTCCCGCGTCGATCTCGGGAAGGTTCCCATCCCGTCCGCTCATGTAGTTGTTGTTGTCCAGCACGATCTTGCCTGCCAGCTCGCGCACGGGGAGCAGCTGGCCAGGCGCGTACGGGAACGCCAGGAATGCGACGTCGGAGTCGGCGGCGGCCTCCGCCGCCGTGGCCGCGCGAGCGCGGGGACCCAGCTCCCCCACCAGCGCGCGCAGTGTGTGCGGTCCGCGCGAGTTCGCGATCACGACCCCGTACCCGGCGGCCACCGCTGCTCGGGCGAACGTGCTGCCGGCCTGTCCCGCCCCGAGGACTCCGATCGTGGTCACCAGCCCAGCTCCCCGGACTCGTCCCTCAGCGTGCCGGTCGGTCCGTCCGGCCCGGCAGTCGCGAGCCGGACAACGGCACGAGCGGCGTCTGCGACGGGGCGACCGCCGCCGAACGCCGCCGTCATGTCGGTGGCAGTGTAGCCCGGCTCGATCGCGTTGATCTGCATGCCCGGGTTCGCCTTCGCGTACTGCAGAGTCAGCATCGTCGCCGCGGCCTTCGACGCCGCATACACCGCGTTCGTCAGGTTGTATTCGGGACGGTCGGGATTGGTCACGGCCCAGAACGACCCCGCGCTGCTGGACACCGTCACGATCCTCGGCGAAGAGGACCGGCGCAGCAGGGGAAGCGCTGCCTCCGTGACCCGTACGACGCCCACAGCGTTCGTATCGAAGCCGCGCAGCGCCAGCGGGCCGTCCACAGTGCCGAACTCCTGCACTCCCGCGTTGTTCACGAGAATGTCGAGCCGACCATCGACATCGGCGATCTGCGCGAATGCTCGCGCGACCGAGCCGTCGTCGGTCACATCCAGCTGGACGAAACGCGCTCCGATCCGTGCCGCCGCCTGCCGGCCGCGTTCCGCATCGCGGGCGCCGAGGTACACGAGGTGACCCAGTTCTCTGAGGATCCGGGCCGTCTCGAACCCGATCCCCCTGTTGGCGCCGGTGACCAGAGCAATATCCACAGCAGTCTCTCCTTGAAATAGGTTCTGTCAGAACGACGTTGTCGACGGTATGCACACCCTGGAGACTCAGCCAGTGCCCTCTTCAGGGGGTGGTCCATCAGACCTCCCCCTGGCATCCCCCGGTCGAGGCCGGTCGGCGCTCGAACGGGAGCGCGCCAACCCGCTCGGGAGCTACCTGCGCGCCCGCCGCGAGCGCGTGACTCCCGAGCAGGTGGGCCTGGCCAGGCACGGCGTCCGGCGTGTGCCCGGGCTGAGGCGCGAGGAGCTCGCTCTGCTGGCGGGGATCAGCGCCGACTACTACCTGCGACTCGAGCGGGGTCGCGACCGCAATCCCTCTCCTCAGGTTCTCGAAGCGCTCGCGCGGGCGCTCCGGCTCGATCAGGACCACCGCGCGCACCTCGAAGCCCTGGTCGCACAGTCCTCCCGAGTCGGGCAGACCGCGCCCTCAGCAGCGGCAGCGCCCGCTGGCGCCATACGGCTGCTGGATTCACTCCCGCATCCGGCGTTCATCGAAGACCGATACCTCGACATCCTCGCCGCGAATCCGGCCGCCACCGCCCTCGATCCCCGTCTCGCACCCGGCAGGAACCAGCTTCGTGACCTTCTGCTGGACAGTGCGGAGCAGGCCATGCATCCCGATCCGGAACTCGCCGCCGCCTGCCTCATCGCCGGGCTGCGCCACACGATGGGCAGCGACGTCGCGGACCCCGCGTTCGCACGGCTCACCGACGAGCTGCATCGCGAGAGCGCGCAGTTCCGCAGGATCTGGGCGCGGCACGACGTCCGCTCTCAGCGCGGTGCCACATTGCGGCTGAACCATCCGCAGAGGGGGCTCCTGCGACTGAGCCGGGAGCAGCTCGGCATCAATGGAACGGCCGGCCTGAAGCTCGTCGTCTACTACCCCGAGGCCTGACTGCGCGTCAGCGATGGGATGCGCGTCCCGCTCCTCGGATCTCGGCTGCCGTCGAGCACCCGAAGGCGGAGGCCGGGGAGTGCCGAGTCGCCTCCGGCCGACTCGCCTCCCTCCGGGTCACTTCCCGCCGGGAGGGCCGATCAGCAGCAGGATGCTGAAGATCGCGACGATCGCGATGAGGATCAGCACCGCGAGCACCCAGGGACGGTGCAGGAACCAGCGCATCGTCCGGTCGTACCAGGTCGCATCGCGCGGGTCGTCGGTCTCGACCATGCGCCAGTCTCCCTCGAGCCGGCCCGAGCGGTGCAGCCAGACCTCGACGGGGATGGTGACGTACGGGACGATCGCGCTGGCGATGGTCGTGATGGCCACGCCGGCGTGCCAGCGCTGGTGGAACGCCAGCAGCACCGCGGTCGCGCCGTAGGAGAGGAACACGAACCCATGAATGCCGCCGGCCGCTGTCACGAGTGCCGGCGCGAGACCCATGGCGCGGGCGATGAGCGCCCCGATCAGCAGCGTCCAGGTGATCGCCTCGGCGATCGCGAGCACGCGGAACAGGCGGGCAGGGCTGCGGAACATGGGTCTCCTCGGGTAGGACTTCCTCAACGCTAGGCGACGCCTTCCCAGGATCCGCTGGATTTCCGGCTCAGAAGCCGCGCGGGCGACGAAGATCATCCGAAAGGTGGAGACGCCCACGGAGTTATCCACAGGCACGAGACGCGCCGGCTCGGTTCGTCGTCGGATGCCGTCCCG
>NZ_JBASAK010000058.1:0-20391 GCF_049650565.1 Microbacterium sp. | reverse complement strand
GCACCGCAGCCCGCCCCGGCCCCGCAGGCGCAGCCGATCCCGCCGTCCTCGCCGAGCCCGTGGGCGCCGCCGGGCGGCGACGCATGATCCTCCTCCCCGCAGCCGACGAGCTGTTCATCCCCGACGGGGATCAGGCGCGGGAGTGGGCCGAGAACGAGCTCTCCAAGCAGGCGTATCAGGCGGCCAAGCCCACCTGGTTCGACGAGTGGGCCATGGGCGTCGTGAAGTGGATCTCCGACCTGTTCACTGGCAAGGGCACGGGCGACCTCGCCCCGGTGTTCCTGACGATCATCGTCGTGGTGATCGTCCTGGCACTGGTGGTCGCCCTGCTGGTGTGGGTGCGGCCCCGTGCGTCCCGGTCGGTGCGTCGGCGCACAGCACTGCTCGGTGAGCGCGACGACCGGACGGCCGCGCAGCTGCGGGCCGAGGCCGACCGCGCCGCCCGGGAGCACGACTGGGACACCGCAGTCGTGCTGCGCTACCGGGCCCTGGCCCGCGGCCTGCTGGAGCGGGACCTCATCGACCCGGCGCCCGGCGACACCGCCCAGGGCATCGCACGGCAGGCCGCCGCCTCGTTCCCCGGCTTCGCGGACCGGCTTCGCGCGTCCGCGACGGCATTCGATGCCGTGCGATACCTGCGCACCCCCGCCGACGAGAAGGCGCACTCCCTGCTGGCAGCGACCGACGACGAGCTGCGCACGGCGCCGCCTCTGCAGAGCGCACAGCCGCAGACGATCCATGCGGTGCAGGTATGAGCATCCTGTCCCCCGCCCCGCAGACGGCACCCGACACCTCCGCGTCCACCGCAGCCCCGCCACCGGCAGGGCGCCGGGGACGCATTCTCGGCTGGGCGATCCTCATCGCGCTCGTGCTGGGCATCGTGCTGCTGACGACGCGCCTGCCGATCATCGGCGCGGACATGTCCGGGATCCTCAGCCCCTCGAGCCCCGGACCTGCCGGCGCGAAGGCGCTGGCGGAGCTCGCCCGCGCCCAGAGTGTCGAGATCACTGAGACGCGCAGCCGCGTCGAGGCTGCATCCCTGCTGGGGCCGGACACCACGCTGGTGCTCACCGACCCGTACACGCTCAGCGACGACGGCGTCCGCGCGCTGCTGGAGCGCGCCGATCGCGTGGTGCTGCTCACCAGCAGTGCGCGCATGCTGCGGCTGCTGAAGCTGGGCACGGATGCCTGGGACGGCGGCGGCGAGGCTCAGCCCGACTGCTCGGTTCCCGAATTCGCGCGCGTAGGCGGCATCGAGCCGCAGCGCACGTTCGTCCCGGCGCCCGGAGTCGACGGATGCTTCGGCGGCAACGAGTCGGCAGCGGTGCTGCGCAGGGCTGCCGACGGGCGCACGATCACGCTGGTCGAGGGCACGGAGCTGTTCTCCAACGAGCATCTCGCTGAGAACGGGAACGCCGCGCTGGGCCTGGCCCTGATCGCGCAGCAGCGCGACGTCGTCTGGTACGTGCCCGACTTCGCCGACAGCGACATCTCCTCGGCGCAGAAGACCCTCGGCGATCTGAGCCCCGACTGGCTGACGCCGGCGATCCTGCTGCTGATGCTGGCGGGCGTCGCCGCGATCTGGTGGCGAGGACGCCGCTTCGGGCCGCTGGTGGCGGAGTCGCTGCCGGTCACCGTCCGCGCCTCCGAGACCATGCGCGGCAGGGCCAGGCTCACCGCGAAGGCCGCCGATTCCCCGCACGCAGGCAGCGCCATCCGCTCGGGGACGCTCTCCCGGCTGGCGGCGAGGCTGGCGCTCGGGCCGCGCTCGAGCGTGGAGGAGGTGGCGGATGCCGCATCCGATCGCCTCGGAGTGCCCCGCACCTCGCTGTACGGCCTGCTGGGCGGGCCGGCGCCGCAGGACGATCGCGAGCTCGTCGAGCTCGCCCGCAGACTCTCCGAACTCGAGACGGCCGTGGAGCAGAGCATCCACGCCGCCCGCACCGAAAGGAACCGATCGTGAGCGACGACTCCGTCCCGTACGCCGAGCAGGCCGCGCCAGTGGCACCCGCTCCGCCCGCCGCACCCTCCGACGAGGCACTGCGCCAGGCCATGCACCGCGTGCGCACCGAGGTGGACAAGGCGGTCATCGGCCAGGCCGGCACCGTCACCGGGCTGCTCGTGGCGCTGCTGGCGCGCGGGCATGTGCTGCTGGAGGGCGTGCCGGGCGTCGCCAAGACGCTGGTGGTGCGCAGCTTCGCCCGCGCCGTGGGCCTGGACACCAAGCGCGTGCAGTTCACCCCCGACCTCATGCCGGGCGACGTGACCGGATCACTGGTCTACGACGCCCGCACCGGGGAGTTCGAGTTCCGGCCCGGGCCGGTCTTCACCAGCATCCTGCTGGCCGACGAGATCAACCGCACTCCCCCGAAGACGCAGGCGGCGCTGCTGGAGGCCATGGAGGAGCGCCAGGTCTCCGCCGACGGCGTCAGCCGCGCCCTGCCCGATCCGTTCCTCGTCGCCGCCACGCAGAACCCGGTCGAGCACGAGGGCACCTACACGCTGCCCGAGGCGCAGCTGGACCGCTTCCTGATGAAGCTCGTGGTGGGCATGCCCGAGCGCGATGCCGAGGTGTCGGTGCTGCGGCTGCACGCCGACGGCTTCTCGCCCCGCCTGCTGACCGGAGTGCAGTCGGCCGTGAGCGCCCAGGAGATCCGTGCCGCGCAGGATGCCGCGGACCGCGTGCAGGTCACCGACGACGTGCTGGGCTACGTGGTGGACCTCGCGCGCGCGAGCCGCCAGTCGCCGTCCGTCGAGCTGGGCGCGAGCCCCCGGGCATCGACCGCGCTGCTGGCCGCCGCCAAGGCGTGGGCGTGGCTGAACGCACAGGCCGCGGTCACCCCCGACCACATCCAGACCATGCTGATGCCGGTCTGGCGGCACCGCCTGCAGCTGCGTCCCGACGCGCAGATGGAGGGCGTGACGGCGGATGCCGTGCTGGCGTCGGTCGTGCAGCAGACCCGAGTGCCGATCTGACATGTTCGTCACCGCACTGCTGGCCCCGCTGATCGCGCTGGGCGTCGTGCCGCTCGTGCTGCTGAGCGCGGTCGGCTTTCCGGCGTGGGCGGTGTTCGGCGCGTGGCTGCTGCTGTGCACGGTGCTGGTGGCGCTCGACCTGCTGCTGGCGGCCAGCCCGCGGACGGTGGTCGTCACCCGCAGCGTTCGCGAGCGCGCGCGCCTGGGCGAGCAGGTGCTCACGAACATCGCCGTGCAGAACACCGGCACGCGCATGCTGCGCGGCTGGCTGCGGGATGCCTGGCAGCCGACCGCCGGTGCGCCGCTGAAGCGCGAGCAGCTCAGCATCCCGCCCGGGGAGCGGCGCCGGATGCCGATCCCGCTGCTGCCGCGCCGCCGCGGCGAGCTGAGGAGCGACTTCGCCGTGATCCGCTCCCGTGGGCCGCTGGGCCTGGCGGGCAGGCAGGCACGGCACGATGTGCGCAGTGCCCTGCGCATCCTGCCTGCGTTCGCGTCGCGCAAGCACCTGCCTTCGCGGCTGGCCAGGCTCCGCGAGCTGGACGGCAACACGTCGATCCAGGTGCGCGGCCAGGGCACCGAGTTCGACTCGCTGCGCGAGTACGTGCGCGGCGACGACGTCCGCTCCATCGACTGGCGCGCGACCGCCCGCGCGGGAACGACCATGCTGCGCACCTGGCGCCCGGAGCGCGATCGCCACGTCGTGATCCTCATCGACACCGGGCGCACGGCGGCTGCGCGCGTGGGCGACAGCACGCGGCTGGAGGCGTCGCTCGAGGCCACGCTGCTGCTGGCCGCACTGGCGGCGCGCGCCGGAGACCACGTACACCTGCTGATGTTCGACCGCGCGGTGCGTGCTCGGGTCAGCGGCGTGGAGGGGACGGCGCTCCTGCCCGCTCTCACCGACGCGATGGCGCCCGTGCACGCGCGGCTGGTGGACACGGACTGGACGGCCGCGTTCGCGTCGATCCGCACGCTCACCACGCGCCCGTCACTGGTGGTGGTGCTCACCGCGCAGGATGCCGCGGAGTCAGCGCGCGGGTTCCTGGGTGCCTTCCCCGACGCGTCGCGGGCGACGACGCTGCTGGTGGGCTCGGCCACCGACGATGCGATCGCCGAGCTGGCGCGCCGTCGCGACTCGCGGCTGGACGTGTACCTGGCGGCCGCCGCCGAGCAGACCATTCGCGACGCGCAGGTGGTGGCGGATGCCGTGCGCCGTGCCGGCGGCGAGGCCATCGCCGCCGACCCCGAAGCGCTCCCCCCGCGCATCGCCGACCGCTATCTGGAGCTGAAGGCCGCCGGCCGCCTGTAGCCCGCGCGGCCGGATCCGACTGCCGAGGCGTGGCCGGGGACGGCGACGGCCCCCGCCCGGTGAGGGGCAGGGGCCGCCCGAAGCGGGGGCCGTCATTCGCGGAACGAGGACCCGAGCTCACTCCAGGTCGAAGCGGTCCAGCTCCATGACCTTGGTCCAGGCCTGCACGAACGCGTCGACGAACAGCGCGTCGTCGGAGGCGTAGGCCTCGGCGACCGCGCGCAGCTCGGAGTTCGAACCGAACACCAGGTCGGCGCGGGTGCCGATCCAGGCGAGCTCTCCGGTCTCGACCGAGGTCGCCTGGAAGGCGTGCGAGCCCGGGTCCAGCGGCTTCCACTCGTAGCCCATGTCGAGCACGTTCACGAAGAAGTCGTTGGTGAGCACGCCGGGGCGCTCGGTGAACACGCCGTACTTCGAGCCGTCCCAGTTGGCATCCAGGGCGCGCATGCCGCCGACCAGCACCGTCATCTCGGGCGCGGTGAGGTTCAGGAGTGCAGCCTTGTCGACCAGCAGGAACTCGGCCGGCAGCCCGGCCTTCGTGGCCTCAGGCCCCTGGTAGTTGCGGAACCCGTCGGCCACCGGCTCGAGGTACTCGAACGACTCGACGTCGGTGTTCTCCTGCGTGGCGTCGGTGCGACCGGGCCGGAACGGCACGGTCACGTCGTGACCGGCATCCGCTGCCGCCTTCTCGACACCGGCGTTGCCCGCCAGCACGATCAGGTCGGCCAGCGACACGCGTCGACCCGACTCCTCGAACCAGGAGCGGATGCCGCGCAGCACGTCCAGCACCTTCGCGCTGCGGGCGGGGTTGTTGACCTGCCAGCTCGCCTGCGGCTCCAGCGCCAGGCGCGCGCCGTTGGCGCCGCCCCGACGGTCACTGCCGCGGAAGGACGCCGCAGCGGCCCACGCCGTCGAGACCAGCTCCTGCACGCTCAGGCCCGACTCGAGGATGCGCGCACGCAGCTCGGCGGCATCCGCCTCCGAGATCAGCTCGTGGTCGACGGCGGGCACCGGGTCCTGCCAGATGAGCTCCTCGGTCGGCACCAGCTTGCCGACGTACCGGGTGGAGGGACCCATGTCGCGGTGCGTCAGCTTGAACCAGGCACGGGCATAAGCGTCGGCGAACGCCTGCGGGTCATCGCGGAACTTCGCGGAGATCGGCCCGTAGATCGGGTCGAACCGCAGCGACAGGTCGCTTGTCAGCATCCGCGGCTCGCGACGCGTGGACGGGTCGTGCGCCATCGGCACCATGTCGGCGCCGGCGCCGTTCTTCGGGCGCCACTGCTTGGCGCCCGCGGGGCTCTCCATGAGCTCCCACTCGTAGGCGTACAGGATGTGGAAGAACTCGTTGTCCCAGCGCGTGGGGTGGTACGTCCACGTCACCTCCAGGCCGCTGGCGGTCTGGTCGTCGCCCTTGCCGGTGCCGAACGAGTTCTTCCAGCCGATGCCCATCTGCTCCATCGGGGCGTCCTCGGGCGTGGGACCCACCTGGTCGGCAGGGCCGGCGCCGTGGGTCTTGCCGAAGGTGTGGCCGCCGCCGATGAGCGCGACGGTCTCCTCGTCGTTCATGGCCATCCGGCCGAAGGTCTCGCGGATGTCGGCGGCCAGCTCCACGGGGTCGGGGTTGCCGCCGACGCCCTCGGGGTTGACGTAGATGAGGCCCATCTGGGTGGCCGCGAGCGGGCTCTCCAGGTCGCGAGTGCTTCCGGCCTCGTAGCGCCCGTCGTCGGCGAGCCAGGTGCTCTCCGAGCCCCAGTACACGTCGTCGTCGGGCTCCCACGCATCCACCCGGCCTCCGCCGAAGCCGAAGGTCGTGAAGCCCATCTGCTCCATGGCCACGTTGGCGGCGAAGATCATCAGGTCGGCCCACGACACGCGCGAGCCCCACTTCTTCTTGACCGGCCAGAGGATGCGGCGCGGCTTGTCGAGTCCGACGTTGTCGGGCCAGCTGTTCAGCGGTGCGAACCGCTGCTGGCCGGTGCTGCCGCCGCCGCGGCCGTCGGTCACGCGGTACGTGCCCGCGCTGTGCCATGCCATGCGCACCACGGCGGGGCCGTAGTTGCCGAAGTCCGCGGGCCACCAGTCCTGAGGGGTGGTGAGCGCCTGCTCGATGTCGGCGCGCAGCTCGTCGAGGTCGACCTCGGCGAACTGCCGGCGGTAGTCGTACTCCGCGCCGTAGGGGTTGGTGGCGGGCTGGTTCTTCGCCAGCACGCGCAGGTTCAGCCGGTTCGGCCACCAGCTGCGCGCCGTCGAGCCACCGGCGCGGGTCGCCCCGGTGTGCACGACGGGGCACGCGGACTCCGCGGCGATGGCCTGCTCGGTGTCGGTGGGCGTGGGGATGACGCCCTCGGTCTCGTCTGTCAGGTTCTCAGTCATGATGTCCTTCCGGTGGAGTGGTTCAGGGGGATGTCAGGGGGAGGTCATGCCGCGCCACGACTCCGTGGCGGATCCCGCATCGGAGACGGCGTCGGAGACCGCGGAGCATGCCGCGCAGACGCCCCAGTAGGTCACCTCGGCGGTGACGACGCGGAAGCCCTGCGGATCGCGGGGCTCGAGGCAGGGGGCGTGGCCGATCGCGCAGTCGACGTTCACGACC
Organism: Microbacterium sp.; assembly: GCF_049650565.1. Lineage (GTDB taxonomy): Bacteria > Actinomycetota > Actinomycetes > Actinomycetales > Microbacteriaceae > Microbacterium. The sequence continues at coordinate 13,510 of NZ_JBASAK010000058.1, read as the reverse complement.
GTGCCGCAGGAGCTGCAGACCAGGTGGTGGTGGTTGTCGCCGATGCGCACCTCGAACATCATGGGATGCCCGGCGGGCTCGATCCTTCGCACGAGGCCGGATGCCGTGAAATCGTTCAGCGCGTTGTAGACCGACTGCAGGCTGGCCGACGGCGTCGCATCGCGCACGATGGCGAGCACCTCGTCGGCGCGCGCGTGGGGATGCTCATGCAGCGCGTCGAGCACCGCGCGGCGCGATCCGGTGACCCGCAGGCCTGCGGTCCTGATCGCCGCGTCGAGTTCTGTGGTATCCGTCCGCATGCCTTCAGTCTAGCTTGTTTTGAGTGAATCAAAAAACTGGCGAGCACGGACCGACGGCGCGCCTGCCCGCCGACACCCGTGCGACTCGAGATCATGTCTTCGCCCGGCACTCGCCGCGCATCGACCGGAAGGACATGCAGAGAGATGACGGATTCACCCACGATCACAGAACGTCCGACCCTCGGGGCGAAGCTCGCCGCCGAGGGCTTCGGCACGTTCCTGCTCGTCTTCGGCGGCGTCGGCACCGCCGTGTTCGCCTCCAACCACTTCACCGAGCCCGGCGCGCAGTCCGCCGTGTACGTCGCCATCGCCCTGGCCTTCGGCCTGACGGTGCTCGTGGGCGTGTACGCCTTCGGACCGCTCTCCGGCGGTCACTTCAACCCCGCCGTCACGCTCGGCGCTGCCGCCGCGGGCCGCATCCCCTGGCGCGACGTCGTGCCCTACATCGTCGCGCAGGTCGTCGGCGGCGTGTTCGCCTCCAGCGCCCTCGTCCTGATCGGGCTGTTCGGCCCGGACAAGTGGCTCAGCACGGCGCAGGACGCGGGCTTCGCCGCGAACGGGTTCGGCTCCCACTCGCCCGGCGGGTTCGGCATGATGTCCGCGATCATCATCGAGGTCATCCTGACCGGCTTCTTCGTGCTGGTCATCCTCGGCTCGACCCATCCGACGCGCGGCTCCAAGCACGCCGGCATCGCGATCGGACTGTCGCTCACGCTCATCCATCTGATCGCCATCCCGGTGGACAACACCTCCGTCAATCCCGCCCGGTCGCTCGCCGCGGCCATCTACGGCGGCGGCGAGCTGCTCGGCCAGCTGTGGGTGTTCATCGTGTTCCCCGCCCTGGGCGCGCTGATCGTGGGCTTCGCCTTCAAGGCGCTGTTCGACGGCACCACCAGGGACTGATCCGCAGGCGGAGACCCCGAGGGGGCGGCTCCGGCCGTCCCCTCTTCCGCTGCCCTGAGACAGTTGCCGCCGGATGCCGGGATGCCGACGGATGCGGGTTCAGCCCGCGGTGAGGGTGGGCGTGCCGGCGTCGAACTCGGCCAGATCCCCGGTCTGCCCTCGGCGATGGGCTCGACGCCCCACCACCAGCAGGTAGAACAGCACGACGCCCAGCGCCAGCGCGCCGACGCCGATCTTCACCGGCCAGGGCAGGGCGGAGCCGGTGATGAAACCCTCCACCAGTCCCGACAGGCCGAGGATGAGCACCAGTCCCATCGCCACGGTCGCCAGCGATCTGCCGCCGGAGGCCAACGACTCGCCCCGCCCTCTGCGCCCCGGCACGGCCCAGGCCCAGAAGACGTGCAGGCCCGCCGCAGCGGCGATGAAGACGGCCGTCAGCTCCAGCATCCCGTGCGGGAGGATGTACAGCAGCATGACGTCGAGCCGGTCGTGGGCTGCCATCACCGCGGCCGCGACACCCAGCCCCATGGCGTTCTGCACGAGCATCCACACCGGCCACACGCCGGTGACACCGAACAGCACGCACTGCAGGGCGATGAGCGCGTTGTTGGACCACACCATGCCGGCGAACGACGCCATCGGGCCGTAGTAGTCGGTGAAGTCCTCCTCGGCGTACCGCGCGAGTGCTTCGGGCGTGCCGAGGGCGGCGATGCGGGCCGGGTCCGACGCGATCCAGGCTCCCGCCAGCGCGACGACGAGCACGAACGCCACGGCGATCACCAGGGTCGTCCAGCGCAGGCGATACAGCGCCGCCGGCAGCTGCAGGGTGAAGAAGCGCCCGATCTGCGCGAGGATGTTCTCCGGAGCACCGGTCAGACGCAGCCGGGCGGTCACGAGGATGGTCGACAGGTACGCGCCCTGCGGCGAGTCGCCCACCGAGGTCTTCAGGTCGGCGAGATCGGCGGATGCCGCGCGGTAGCGCACGATGAGCTCATCGACCTCGTCGCCCGAGAGCCTGCGCCTTCTGCTCAGCTGGTCGAGCCGTTCCCATTCGGGGCGGCGCGCGTCGGTGAGGGCATCGGCATCCACGTGGTTCACTTTACTTGTGTCATCCCCCATCGCAGACGAGCAGGAGATCCTGTCCGGCGAGGCCGTCGCCATCGACGTGCAGCCGGTGGGATTCGTGCTGCGGGCGGCGGGCGCCGCCATCGACATGGTGCTGGGTTTCGTCGTGTTCTTCGCCGTCGAGCTGCTGCAGATCTGGCTGATGTCGCAGGGCCTGCTGGACGGGCACCTCATGACGATCCTGAGCGTGTGGGCGGCAGTGCTCAGCTTCCTGGTGCTGCCGATCACGCTGGAGATGGCCACCCGCGGACGCAGCCTCGGCAAGCTGGCGGTCGGCGGGCGGATCGTGCGCGCCGACGGCGGCGCCATCGGCTTCCGGCACACGTTCATCCGCGCGCTGGTCGGGCTGCTGGAGATCTACATGACCCTGGGCGGCGGTGCGGTCATCACCGGCGCGGTCACGGCCCGCTCGCAGCGGCTCGGCGATCTGGTCGCCGGCACCTACTCGCAGCGGGTGCGCACTCCGCGACTGCCGGTGCACGTGCCCTATCTGCCGCCGTCGCTGCACACGTGGTCGTCGGTCGCCGATGTGGCGCGGCTTCCGGACCGGCTGGCGCGCCGGATCTCGCAGTTCCTGGCCGGCGCCGAGCAGCTCTCCCCCGCCGCCCGCGCGCGGGTGGCCGCGGAGCTCGCATCCGAGACCGCCCCCTTCGTCTCCCCTCTCCCGCAGGTCGCCCCTGAAGAGCTGCTCCGCGGGGTGACCGTGCTGCGCCGCACGCGCGAGCAGCAGGCACTGCAGCACGCCGACGAGCGCGCGGAGCGCCTCACCGGCAGGCGCATCAGGGTCTGACCCTCAGGGCCCGTCGGGGACCGGATGCAGGGCTCAGCTCCGCAGCGACTCGTGCCGCACGACCAGCCAGCCTGCGGGCATGGACACGCGCTCCGCATGCAGCGCGCACAGGTCGCGCGCCTGCGGGTCGTCGCCGGGACCCAGCGGGCCGAGTGCCGCCATCTGGTCGCCGTAGTCGAACGTCAGTGTCGCCACGGCCTCGCGCGTGCACGTCACCTTGGAGCAGAGCCGATCTTCGGTGCGCAGTGAATCGTCCATCCCGCTCAGAGTAGGACGACGGATGCCGCATCCGGCGGTGCCGCGCGGCGCAGAGCCCAGGAGCCTAGACTCGTCCTCATGCCCCGTCGTCGTTCATCCCGCCCCGACACCCGCAGCGGTGCGCGTCACGGCAGACACGGCCGGCTGGGTCGCAGCGAGGTCGTACGTCCTCCGCTGCCGCCCCTGGATGGCCGTCTCGACAGGTTCGAGATCACCGTCGGCAGCGCCGTCGAGTACCTTCGCGACTCGTGGGAGGAGCTGCGCGACGTGCGGTTCGAGATCTCGGCGATGCCCGTGCACGACCGCGAGGATGGCATCCCGCGCTGGCGCATCGACCACGCCGCCGGGCGGGTGTCGCTGTTCCGCGTTCCCATCGAGCGACTCCTGCCGAAGGGCCATGACGATGCCATGCACCGCCGCGTCGCCATCGAATCCGCGGTGTTCCACGCGGCCGCCGAGTACGTCGGCCGTGAGCCGTGGGAGCTCGGCGCGGGCGGGCGCGAGTACTAGGTTTACTGCCCCGCGAATCGGGCGCAGCACGCCGGTCAGGGGCGCACGACGATCGGCTGCGTGGTGGCCGCTCCCGGCCACAGCGGCCAGCTCGCGACGGCGGCGGATCCGCCGCCCCCGAGCATGCCGACCGCGGCGTTCACGCGCCCGGTCGGCGTGAGCGTGTATCCGCCTGCGCTCAGTGCAAGAGTCGCCGAAGCGCCGGGTCCCAGGTGGACCGTCTGCGAGGCATCCCCGCCGACCTCGACGCTGAGCTTCGCATCGCCGGGGTTGTGCAGGTACAGCGTCGCGGGCGCGCCACTGGGCACGGAGAACATCGTGGTGGCGTTCTCTTCGAGCTCCGGGGACGGCAGGGACCAGGCCAGGTCCTGGCCATCGCCTGCCCGGACGACCTGCCGGGCGCCCGCGACCACCGGCTCGTCTGCGGACACCTCGATGTCGTAGGCGCCCTGGCGAAGACCGGAGAGCGCCACCTCGGCGGGCTTGCCCGCGGCGAGGTCGATCGGATACTCGTCGATGACCGAATCGGATCCGGCGGCGGTGATCCTGACCGTCGCCTTCGCGTCGGCGCCAGGCGCCAGCATCCGCACCTGGATGCCGGTGGTGCTGTCATCGCCCTGCGCGGCCGGGGACGACTGCACGCCGAGGATGCTCTGAGCGTTCTGCGGGCCGCTCACGCCGTCCTGCAGGTCGATGCCCACGGCGTCGAGAGTGCGCACGAGTGTGGACTGCAGCGTCGCGCGGACGGGCGCGCCGGAGGACACCACGTGCACGACCGGCATGCGCGAGCCGGCGGCGACGGACGCGAGGGGAACGCCCATCTGCGTGCCGGCGGGCACCACGACGGTGGAGGCCGAGGGCTTGTCGCCGTACACGGTCAGCTCGACGTTCGCCGTCACCGCTCCCGGGTTGCTCAGCAGGATGATGTCGGATGCGCCGACGGACACGTCGCCGCCGACCAGCCAGCTCTCCAGTCCGGGTTCACGGCAGGGTGCTGCGGCGAACCCGCTGGCGTCGGCATCGGAGAGCAGCACCGACTCGGATGCCGAGAACAGCGGCACCTCACGGTCCTTCACCCTGCCGGTCAAGGACACCGCACCGGTACCGCCGAGCACGTCGGGCATCACGAGGTCGGCGGTGTCGACATCCTCCATCGCCCCGTCGGTGCGCGCGTTCATCGCGGAGGCGGACACCATCTGGCCGGCCTGAGTGGCATCGCGACCGAGCGCCCGGAAGGCGCCGTTGCAGACCAGCACCGCGTCGCGCGGCACGGGCTGGATCGTCGTGGTGGCGGGCTCGTCGCGCACGCCGGGCCACGGTGCGGCGGCGGCGGCGATCACGCCGAGCACGCAGGCCGCGGCGACGACCGTGCCCGTGACCAGGCGCGCGCCGGTGGCAGCGAGGCGCAGGGTGCGCTGCTTCATCGGGTGGCCTCCGTCTCGGCAAGGGCGTCGGGGGCGGCAGCATCCGCCGTCGCGTCAGCGGAGTCGTCTTGCGCGCTGCGGTCGTCTGCCACTGAGGACGGGGCCGCCTGCTCGTCGATGTGGTCCGCGATGCGGCGCTTCGGCAGCACGATCGGCTCGGACGGCTCGCGCCCGACGATGCGCGAGCGCGAGCGAGCAGCGCGACGCGAGGCTCGGGTGGGGATGGCCAGCAGGAGTGCGGAGATGACGATGAGCACCTGCACCAGAGTGATCAGCGAGGCGGCGGTGCTCTGCGCGGCGGTCAGCGCGGCGCGAGGCGCGATCTTCGCGTCGACACGCCAGAGCATGCCGCGGGAGGTCTGCCCTGCCTTGATGAAACCGGAGCGGGCGTCGATGGAGGTCGTGGCCTGATCGCGCATGCCGCGCGCCCGATCCTGCTCCCCTGGCGTCTGCCCCAGCAGCACGAAGCCGATGCCGTCGTCGGCCAGCGTCTTCGCCGCGTCGAAGTCGCGCCCGGAGAGCATGTCGACGGCGGTCACCGCGATGTCATCGCCCTGCACGCGCGTGGCGGTGCTGACCAGCGTGCTCTGTGCGCTCAGCGTGGCGCTCGCACCCCACACCACCTGCGCGGAGAGGCTGCCGTCGTTGCGGGGCGTCAGCACGAGAGTGCCGCGGTCGGCGTCCCCGACGGCCTGCGCCGCCACCAGGGCGGGCAGCGTGCTCGTGGGGCCGTTCTGCACTGCGGCATGGTCGGTGTGCACCGCCAGCAGTCCCGGCATCGCGCAGACCGCGATGGTGAGTCCGGCCACGACGGCTGCGCCCGTGCGCAGCGGTGCCAGCACCACCACGGTGTCGAGCGTCACCAGGGCGGCGCCGACGACGCCCAGCCAGGCCAGGCTCAGCCCCGTTCCCGGCCACACCGCAGCGCCCACGCCCGCGGCGAAGGCCACCACGATCTGCGAGGCGAGCAGCGCAGTGCCCAGTCCCAGCAGGGCGGTCACCAGCAGCACATATCCGCCGCGCCAGCGCGGGGAGAGCACAGAGGCCAGCGCCAGCAGCACCAGCGGAGCCAGCAGCAGCGGTGCCCAGGTCAGCAGCGATCCCCCGAGGAACCAGTCCCAGCCCGCGCGCTCCGGCGAGGGGAATCCCATCGCGATGTCGGCGCGTGCTGCGTCCTGACCGCCCGTGATCACCACGCCGGGGTCGGCGAGCAGCGCCCACGGGCTGCCGTGCCGCAGCTGCCGCACCACCAGAGGTGCGAACAGCGCGGCGCTGGGGATCAACGTCCACAGCACCCGGGCGGCGCCGCGCAGGCGGCGTCCGGCCAGCAGCAGCACGAGCGTCAGCACCCACATCAGCACGAAGGCAGGAGCCAGCGACGGTGCGCAGGCCAGCGCCGCGGCGGTGAGCACGGATGCCGCACCGGCGGCACCCCACGAGCGGTGCGCGACCGAGGCGGTGTGGAACACCCACGGCAGCAGGAGGTGCAGCAGCACCGCGGCGGGGCGCCCCTGCACGAGGGCGGTGAGGAAGGTGGGCGCGAGAGCCCACAGCACACCGCCGAGAATGCGGAGTCCCGCCCGGTCGGTGACGCGCGTGGCCGCGAACCACCCGCCCAGCACGGCCAGCGGCAGCGCCAGCAGCCACAGCCACACCATGGCCAGAGACGGCGACGCAGGCGACAGGCTGCCGACGACCGCCAGCACCCCGGCGAAGGGATCCGCAGGTCCCACGATGTTCAGGCCGACGTCGCGCAGCCCCCACGCGGTGTCCGTCCACAGTGCGGTGACGGTCTGCCGCAGGGGCAGCAGCGCTCCGCCGCCGATGGCCGGCCAGGCCAGCATCGACACGAAGGCGGTGACGCCGACCACCAGCGCGGCCAGCACGGCCCAGGCGCCGCCGCCGCCGAAGAAGTTCAGCTCGCTCACCGCGCCGCGCTCGGTGCCGTGCCCGTCGTCCAGCCGGGCCTTCAGCTGAACCCTGGTCACGCGCAGGGGCGCGATGGCGGCCCATGAGGCGCGCCGGAAGGATCGGATGGCACGGCGGGAGCGAGCGACGGCGCCGAGGCGGACCATGGTCGCGATCGCGGCACCCCACTCCGGCGCGACCTCGCCGGGGCGCTTGGCGATCAGGTGCGCGGCCGAGCGCCACAGCGCCAGCGGCAGCAGCGAGATCCAGTGCAGCGGCACGAGCACGGCCGGCGCGTACGCCAGCCTGCGGTGCAGCTGCGAGCGACGTGATGCCCAGGCCCTCGCGATGGCCGTGCGCGGGCGGGTGGCTGAGCCCTCGGCGGGCACCCCGATGCGCGCCTGCGGCACGAGCACCAGGCGGGCGCCTCCCAGACGCGCGCGCACGCCGAGGTCCAGGCCCTCGTCGGCACCGGCCAGTGCGAGGTCGGGGCGCAGCACGTTCGGCGCCTCGCCGCGGATCAGGATGCCGCGCACGTCGGCCCCCAGCGCGTCCTCGGCGTCATCGTGCTGCCCCTGATCGAGCTCGCCGGCGGCGAGCTCCACCGTGCGCCCGCCGTGCGTCATGCTGACGCCCATCGAGACGATCTCGCGGTCGTCGTCGCGCTGCACGAGCTTGGGTGCGGCGATGGCCGCGGACGGCGAGCGCTCCAGTGCGCCGGCCAGCAGCTGGAGGGCATCGCGGTCGGGCACGGCGTCGTCGGTCAGCAGCCACACCGCGCTGCTCTCGCGCACGCGCGGCTGGGCGAGGGCGACGGCCTCGGAGAAGGTGGTGCCGCCGCGCGCCTCGATGATCCCCTCGACGGTGCGCCCGATGCCCGGGACGCCTCGCACTGCGGCGGAGTCGCCGAGCACGACGACGGTGACGGCGGCGGGCGGAACGCTCTGCGAGGTCAGCGACTCGAGGGTTCGGCTGAGACTCGCACTCGCGGGACTTCCGGTGCGCGCGACGATGATGGCGTGGACGCGTGGTGGCATGGCTCTGTCAGCCTAAGCAGGACACCGCGCCATATTGCTCACCGCCTCGGCGCGTTCGGGAACAATCCCGTCCGCGACCGGTCCGATCCGGCAGCGGACTCGCCGTTCAGCTCGCGCGGCGCTTGAGCTTGCGACGCTCCCGCTCGCTGAGGCCGCCCCAGATGCCGAAGCGCTCGTCGTTGCTGAGCGCGTACTCGAGGCATTCGCTGCGCACCTCGCACGAGGCGCAGATGCGCTTGGCATCGCGCGTGGAGCCGCCCTTCTCGGGGAAGAACGCCTCCGGGTCGGTCTGCGCGCACAGCGCGTCGACCTGCCAGGCCAGTGCGCCGGTCTCATCGACATCCGCTCGGCGAACACCGGGAACGCCGAGGTTGACCGGATCGACGAACCAGTTCTCGGGAACGTCTGAACGGTAACCCGTCATGTCGATCCTCCAACCCCTGCTCGAAGCCCCCCTCGGGCTGTCCTTCCCACTAATTACACCCGTGTCATTCGCTCCGGTCAAGTCGCAGATGGTAAACCCTCAAGCGCGACTTCAAGGTTCACCGCGAGTTCCTCGGCGTGTCGCGGCCTCGGCGCGAGATCTCAGGCGCGTCCGGGCTCGGCGACGAACGCCTCCCCTATGCCGGAGAGCGTCAGCACGCGCTCATCCTCCGAGGCGAACACCGCGGCGCCCACACGCACCGGAGTGCGCACTCCCGCAGCCCCGGTCACCGCGACATCGCCGGCGGTCGCCAGCACCATGGCCGGGCCCGCGACGTCGACGGTTCGGGGTCCCGCCAGCTCGAACCGCCGCAGGGCGAAATCCGGAACCGGGATCTCGTAGACGGTCTCGTCGCCGCCGCCGCGCTGCACGGGCACCGCACCGGGCTCGGTGTCGACGATGGCCAGCAGCTCGTCCACGTCGATGTGCTTCGGGGTGAGCCCGCCGCGCAGCACGTTGTCGCTGGCGGCCATGATCTCCACGCCGAGCCCCGACACATACGCGTGCAGCAGGCCGGCGCGCAGGAAGATCGCCTCACCGGGGCGCAGCACGACGAAGTTCATCAGCAGCGCCACGACCACGCCCGGGTCGCCGGGGTTGTGCTCGGCCATGCCGCGCACGGCCTGCAGCGCGTCGGGGAACTCCACAGCATCCGCGTTCCGGAGACCGTCGATCACGTCGTCGACGGCCGCCTGCGCGCCACCGGAGAGCAGCCAGCCGAGGGTCGCGCGCAGCGCGTCGGCCTCGGAGCCCGCCGCGAGCCGCTCCTGCAGCTCGCGCACTCCCGGGGACTCGGGCAGCGCCGCCAGCAGCCGCAGCGTGTCCGCCACCGGGCGGAGACCTGCCAGCGCCTCGAAACGATCGCTGAGCGCCACGATGAGCTCGGGCTTGTGATTGTCGTCGCGGTAGTTGCGAGTGGGATCGGCGGCATCCATCCCCGCCTCCCTCGCGAATCCGGCGCGAGCCTGCTCGCGGGTGGGGTGCACCTGGATCGAGAGCGGATCGGCCGCGGCCAGCAGCTTGAGCAGGTACGGCAGCGAGCCCCCGGTGACAGCATCCAGCGTGCCGGCTCCCGCGACGTCGGCGGGGTCGCCCGGGTGATCGCCGAACCACACCTCGGCCTCGGGCGCCTCGGACGGGCTGCGCCCCTCCAGGCCCGCCAGAAGCGAGGTGGATCCCCAGGCGTAGTCGCGCGGCTCATTCGTGATGGTCAGCAGCATGGTTCTCAGCCTATGGCGTGCGTCGGTGTTCCTCAGGGCGCGGCGGGCGGCGGGCGGTAGCCTGAACGCGATGGCCGTGTACACCAAGCATCCCGTGGCGGAGCCGCCCGCTCCCCCCGCCCGCGCGACGACGGGGCGCCTGATGGTGCGCGCCTACAGCGTGCTGTGCCTGTTCGCGGTGTTCGGGCACACCGCCGTGTACAACCTGGTGGGGCCGGTCGGCGCCGTCGTGGTGCTCGCGGTGCTCACGCTCGGCGCGCTGGGCATCTGGATCCCGGCCGTGGTGATGAACCGGCCGACCCGCTTCCGCTGGCGCCGGCTGCCGTGGGCCGCGCTGGGCTACGGGGCGCTGGCCCTGGTCTCGGTGCTGTGGTCGCGCTGGCCGGGGGCGACGCTGCTGACCTGGACGCTGGTGGCCGCCATCACCGTGACGGCGTTGATGATCGCGACCATGCTCACCTGGCAGGAGATCGTCCGCGCGCTGTCGACGACGTTCAAGGTCATCCTCGGGCTGTCGCTGCTGATCGAGCTGTGGGTGGCGCTGGTGGTGCGGCATCCGATCCTGCCCAACTTCGCGACGGTCCCGCCCGGCAGGATCGACCCGGTCAGCTACTGGGTGCGCGGGAATCTGTTCAACGGCGGTCGGATCCAGGGCGTGGTCGGCAACGCTCATGAGCTGGCCATGATGTGCCTGTTCGCCGTCCTCGTCTTCGCCGTGCTGTATGCGGCGCGCGTGCGCCGTCGCGGGATGCTGATCGCCTGGGCTGTGCTGGCGGCGGTGCTGCTGTTCAAAGGCGCGTCCACCACTGTCTATCTGGGCATCGTCGTGCTGCTGGTCGTGCTGGTCGCCGCGCTGATCGCCCGCGCGGCGACCGGCCCGGGTACCCGGCGCGCCGTGTACATCGCGTTCGCGGCCGTCGTCGTGTGCGGTGCGGCGGGCGGCATCCTGATGCGCGACCGCGTGCTGGCGCTGTTCGGCAAGGGATCGGACCTGACCGGGCGTGTGGAGATCTGGCAGGCCGTGTGGCAGCGCGCCATCACCCGCCCGGTGTTCGGGAACGGATTCTCCTCACCCTGGGTGCCGTGGGACCCGGCGTTCGACGGGTGGATCCTGAACCACGGCATCACCGTGTTCCACGCGCACGACATGTGGCTGGACGTGTTCCTGCAGCTGGGTGTCGTCGGCGTCATGGTGATGGCCGTCGCCTGGCTCGCCCTGCTGTGGCGCTCCTGGTTCTTCGCGGTGGACCGTCCCCGGTGGGATCTCGACGACAAGCGCCCCTATTCCGCGCTCTCGCTGCTGCCGCTGCTGCTGACCGTCGCGCTGCTGTTCGAGGGCATCGCCGAGTCGGCGCCGATCATGCTGTGGGGCTGGATGCTGCTGATCCTGCTGTCGTTCAAGATGAAGTCGGTGCCGCTGATCGGGGTGGGCGTCAGCGAGCGCACGCCGCTCATCGAGCACGGCGTCCGGACCCGGCAGGCGCCATGACCCCGCGGCGGTACGTCGTCTCGCTGCTGGGGTCGGCGGAGTTCGCCCGCGCCTACACGATCGCAGGTCTGGTGGCGGTGTTCGCCTCATTCCTGATCGAGCGCTTGACCTCCACGACCACGCTGGTGACCATCCTCGCGCTCCTCGCGCTGCTCGGTGCGGGCATCCTGTTCGTGCGCCGCGAGGAGCTGTCGCTGCTGCGCTTCGCCCCCACCTCGCTGATCGGGTTCCTCGCGCTGGCCATCCTCAGCGTGCTGTGGTCCCCCCGCCAGTCGCACACGGTGCTGGGGTGGCTGGCACTGCTGGGCATCGCGGTCATCGCCATCACCATCGGGCACGTGCGCGACACGCTGCAGACCGTGCGCGCGCTCGGCGACACGATGCGGTGGCTCCTCGCGCTGTCCCTGGGGCTGGAGATCCTTTCCGGCATCCTGCTGAACGTCCCGTTCAAGACCCTGGGCATCACCGGAGACCTGGCCTACGGCGGGCCGATCCAGGGCATCTTCGGCACGCGCAACATGCTGGGCTTCATGGCCGTGGTGGCCCTGATCACCTTCGTGATCGAATGGCGCACCCAGTCGGTCTCGCGGCTGGTGGGAGTGCTGTCGGTGGGCCTGGCCGGATTCCTCGCGCTGCTGTCGGCGTCGCCCACGGTCGTCGTGCTGGCCGCCGCCGTCGGCGTGACCACCGTCGCGCTGACGATCGTGCGGCACACGCCGCCGGCCCGTCGGGTGGGGACGCAGTGGGCGCTGGGTGTGCTGGTGACCGCGGCGCTGGTGCTGGCCTTCGCACGTCGGCACCAGATCATCGCGATGCTGGACGCCGGCTCGGACTTCTCGCTGCGTGCCGATCTGTGGAACACGATCCTCGACTGGGTGGCCGACAAGCCGACGACCGGCTACGGCTGGTTCGGCTCCTGGAGCGGCGGCGAGTACCCGTTCCAGTACATCAACTACGCGCTGTCCGAGCACCACCTGTCGGCACTGAACGCGTACTTCGACGTGCTGCTGCAGCTGGGCTGGCTGGGACTGGTGCTGTTCCTGGTGCTGGGAGGAGTGGCGACCGTGCGCTCCTGGCTGGTGGCCAGCGTGCGGCGCTCGGTCGTGTACGCCTGGACGCCTCTGCTGCTGGTCACGCTGGCGGTGGAGTCGATGTTCGAGAGCTTCACGCTCGCCGGCGCCGGGTGGCTGCTGCTGGTGCTGTGCGCGCTGCGCGCCGGGCAGACCCGGTCGTGGCGGCAGAACATCGACGACGCGCAGACCGGCGTCATCCCGACCGTGGGGCCGGAGAAGCTCTGATCCTCAGGCCAGGGTCTTGAGCTTCTGCGCCCAGGCGAGGGCGTCGCGCACGCCGTCGTCGATGCTCTTCTCGGCTTGCCAGCCCAGTGCCTGCTGCGCACGGCCGACCAGCGCGAACGCGCCCGCCTGGTCGCCGGGGCGACGCGGCCCGTCGACGACGTCGAGCGTCTCGCCGGTGACGCGGTCGAAGGCGGCGACCAGCTCGCGCACGGTCACGCCGTCGCCGGTGCCGATGTTCATCGCGGTGTAGGGCGAGGCGTCAGTGGCGATCTCGTCGAATCGCTGCACGGCGGCGACGTGCGCGCGGGCGACGTCCCAGACGTGGATGTAGTCGCGCAGCCCGGAGCCGTCGCGCGTGGCCCAGTCGGTGCCGGTGACGGTGAACGGGATGCCGGAGTCGTGTGCGGTCATGATCTTGCCCAGCGCGTGCGAGGGCGTGGGGTTCTGCAACCCGGTGCGCAGCTGCGGGTCGGCGCCGATCGGGTTGAAGTAGCGCAGCGCCACCGCACGCAGCTGCCCGGCTGCCGCCGCGTCGCGCAGGATCTGCTCGACGAGCCACTTGGTGTTCGCATAGGGGCTGCCGGGGGCGATGGCGGCTTCCTCGTCGACGCCCTCGCCCGACTCCCCGAGGTAGATGGCGGCCGACGAGCTGAACAGCACGCGCGTGATGCCGCGCGCGGCCAGCAGCCGCAACATGGTGATGGTGCGGCCGACGTTGACGTCGTAGTAGCCCAGCGGGTCGGCGACGGACTCCGGCACGACGAT
>NZ_JBASAK010000057.1:0-24719 GCF_049650565.1 Microbacterium sp. | reverse complement strand
CCGTTCGTGCGGTGGCAGGCGGATGCCGAGGTACCCGGTGCTGTCGTGCCCGGTCGCCTGGAGCGGGGGGCACGTGCGGATCGCGTCTCGGAGGAACGTGACGCCGCGACCACCGGTGTCCCGGATGACGGCGCGACTGCGTGGCCCGCGCTCGGCCGTCGTGCCGTGGTTGCGGCGCTCGGGCTCTCCGGGGAGGGCGTGCCTGGGGTTGCTGGACCCGTGCAGCTGAACCTGCCCGCGCGCGAGCCGCTGTCCGCCGTGACGGATGTCGTCGCCCAGCCGGGGCCCGCCCCAGCCCGCGCTGCCGTCGAGCCGGTGATCCTGGAGCGCGGCCCGCGCACGATCGTGGTCGCGGGAGCGGATGCCGGCCCCGGTGCGGAGGAGATCTCGCATCAGGGCGGCTGGCCTCTGATCGCGGAGATCGTCAGCGGCGCGAGGTTCGGGCGCCTGGTGGTGCACGGATACCGCGAACTTCTTCGCGACGAGTCGCTGGGCGGACGGATCGAGCGCGCCGTCGTCTTCGGGCATCCGACCCTCAGCCGCGAGGTGGCGGAGCTGCTGGCGCGTGTTGATGTCGACGTCGTCGCCGTGCGGGGCGGTGGTGAGGAGCTGAACCTCAACGGGCGCACGATGGCTGTGGACGGTGTCGCGATCGCCGACGGTGACAGGGACCGGCAGTGGCTGGGCGCCTGGATGAACGCGTCGGCCGCGCACGTGATCGACTTGAGCGCGCCGGCGCCCGACAACGACGGCCTGTTCTCCGACGACAAGGAGGCCCGACTCAGTGCCGTGCGTGCGGAGCTGGCGGCTGTGCGGGCCCGGGTGGATCGGGAGATCCTCGTGGATGCCGTGTGGCGCGCGACCTGGCCGCACGACCGGCTGATGTTCGGCTCGTCGCGGCTGGTGCGCGTGGCCGATCAGGTGCTGGGCGGCAAGAAGGTGCCCGTGCACGCCAACCGCGGGCTCGCCGGCATCGACGGCACCATCGCGACCGGCCTGGGTGTCGCGCTGGCGAGTCAGGCCTCCGGCGCGGCCGGCGTGACGCGCGTGCTGCTGGGCGACCTGGCGTTCCTGCACGACGTCGGGGCTCTGCTGCTGCCGGCCGATGAGCCGAGCCCCCGCATCCAGGTGATCGTCGGCAACGACGGCGGCGGCACGATCTTTGACGGGCTCGAGGTCGCGGCATCCGCTCCTGGCGAGGATCTGGACCGGGCGTTCTACACACCGCACGGCGCCGATCTCTCGGCGCTGGCCACGGCCTACGGCTGGGAGCACACGAAGGTCTCCACGCGCTCCGCGCTGGAGCAGGCGCTGACGTCGCCCGCCGCCGGCCCGCAGATCATCGAGGTCCCGCTGGAGCGATGAGTCCGCGCTGCATTCCTCATCGTCGGTGAGTCTCCGCACGGGTCGAGAACCGCCGCGGGGTCGAACTACTGCGCGCATGCGCTTCTGCACGGCTCGTTGCAGCGGGGGCCTCGCGAAGATCCTGCCTACTCGAGCCGCTGTGCGATCTCGCCGAGGTCCGCGCTGGCGAAGTGAGATCCCTCACCGGGCGTTCCGTCGGCCTCGGCCGCATCTGCACCGTCCGCGGCTTCGAGCACGTGCACGCTTTCCTCGTCGGACGCGCGTGCATCCGACCCCCCGTACAGATCCGCCTTCGACGGGGCGATGGCCAGCGCCTCGACGGGCGAGGTCTCGGTGAGCACTTCGTCCAGACCCTGCAGGGCGCTGAACCGGCGGGCCTGCGTGACGACGTTGCGGTCCAGGGACCCCGCGAACCGGTTGTACGCGTCGACCGTGGAGTTCAGGCTCCGCCCGAGCCTGGCAAGATGCTGTCCCAGCGTGCCCAGGCGCTTGTGCAGCTCCTTGCCGACCGTGAAGATCTGCTGAGCCTCGTGCGCGAGCTGATCCTGCCGCCAGGCGTGCCCCACCGTGCGCAGCAGCGCGATCAGCGTGGACGGCGTGGCGATGACGACGTTCCGCTCGAATGCGTACTCGTACAGCGTGGCGTCCTGATCCAGCGCCGCCGCCAGGAACGGCTCGGCGGGAACGAACATCACCACGAACTCGGGGGACCCGGCCACCACGTCCCAGTACTCCTTGGCGCCCAGGTCGTCGATGTGCTTCTTCAGATGCCGGGCGTGCGCGGCCAGGCGCTGCGCACGCACCGTGTCGTCCGTGGCTTCCATGGCCTCCAGGTACCCGTTGAACGCCACCTTCGAATCGACGACCACGTTCTTGTCGCCGGCCAGATGCACGACCAGGTCGGGGCGCAGCGCGCCGTCGTCGGTGTCGTGGTGCATCTGCTCGTCGAAGTCGACGTGGTTGATCATCCCCGACGCCTCGACCACGCGCCGCAGTTGCAGCTCGCCCCAGCGCCCGCGCACCTGCGGCGCACGCAGCGCGTTGACCAGATTGCGGGTCTCGGAGCCCAGCGTCTCGGACGACTGCCGCATGAGCTGCACCTGCTCGTGCAGCGCGGCGTTGGCCTCCAGCCGCGCCTTCTCGGCGGTGCCCATCTCGGTCTTCACGCCCTCGAGCGTCTTCTGGATGGGCTCGATGAGCTGCTGCACGGCATCCTGTCGCTTCTGCAGCTCTGCCGCGCCCTCGCTCTGGCTGCGCTTGAGACGCTCCTCCGCCTGCTGCAGGAACACCTTCGAGTTCGCCTCGAGCGCCCGGCGGCTCAGCGCATCGAACTCGTCGGAGAGCCGCTTCTGATCGGCCTTCAGCTCCTCCAGCCGTTCGGCCGCGCGGCGACGCTCGGCCAGCACATCGGCATCCGCCTCCTGACGCACCTCTGCCAGCCGCTGCGCGTGCTCCTCGCGCTCGTGCTCCAGGAGCGCCTGCGCCTGCGTGCGGGCATCCGACACCGCAGCCTCGCCCAGCCGGCGCGCCTCGGCGATCCGCCGCTCGCCCAACGCACGCTCCTCCTGCACGCGTGCGACGGTCTCATCCCGCAGCGCCGAGGCTTCCGCCTCCATCGCCCGCACCCGCAGCAGCGCGGCTCGGCCCTCGGCATCCGTCGAACGGCCGCGCTGCGCGCCCAGCACGAACCCGAGCGCGCCGGCCAGGGACGCGGCGATGACCGCGACGACGATCACGAGAAGCGAGGTGTCCATGCTCCGATTGTGCACGGGGCCACCGACATTTCGTCTCGCCGTCGCTCGCTCAGTGCATCGCAGCGAAGATCACCCTGCACAATGGCACCATGATGAAGACGACATGGACCGCCGCACTGCGGGTGGACGACGGCTTCCGACTCGAGGATGTCGATCCCGGCGGCACCCCCGGCTTCACCGGTTCCAAGCAGCAGGGCGAGAAGGAACTGGCTGCTCGTCGCGAGCACCTCGGCGACCTGCAGGAGCGGCTGTTCGCCGGCTCCCGCAGCGGCGAGGCGCAGGATGCCGTGCTGCTGGTGCTGCAGGCCATGGACTCCGCAGGCAAGGGCGGCATCGTGCGGCACGTGGTCGGCGGCGTGGATCCGCAGGGCGTGGAACTGGCCGCGTTCAAGGCGCCCACCGACGAGGAGCGCGCGCACGAATTCCTCTGGCGCATCGAGAAGCGGCTGCCGCGGCCCGGCTTCATCGGCGTCTTCGACCGCTCGCACTACGAGGACGTGCTGATCGGCCGGGTGCGCCGACTGGCGGAGCCGGCCGAGATCGAGCGCCGCTACGGCGCCATCGCCGACTTCGAGCGCCGCGTCGCAGCATCCGGAATCCGCATCGTCAAGGTCATGCTGCACATCTCCCCCGACGAGCAGAAGGAGAGACTGATGGAGCGCCTGGACCGTCCCGACAAGCACTGGAAGTACAACCCGGGTGACGTCGACGAGCGGATGCTGTGGGACGACTACATGGCCGCCTACCAGACCGTGTTCGACCGCACCTCGACGCCCGTCGCCCCCTGGCACGTGGTTCCGGCGAACAGCAAATGGTACGCGCGCCTGGCCGTGCAGGAGCTGCTGATCGCGGCTCTTGAAGACGTCGATCCGCAGTGGCCGGTCGCCGATTTCGACGTGGCGGCCGAGAAGAAGAGGCTCGCCGCCAGCTGACTTTCCCGACGCCCCGGGCTGCCGTCCGCACCCCGCCCTGCGGGCGACCATACGGCGGGGTGTCGGCGAGAAGCCGGGGTCCCGGCGTCAGGCGAGGGGTTTGCGGGCCCGATGCAGCGCGACGATGCCGAACGTGAGGTTGCGGTACTCGACATCCGCCCAGCCGGCCTCGCGGATCCACGCCGACAGCGTCTTCTGGTCGGGCCAGTCGCGGATCGACTCGTTCAGGTAGTCGTACGCGTCGCCGTTGGTGCCCGCGATCCGCGCCACCTTCGGGAGCACCTGCGCGTTGTAGAAGCGGTACAGCGTGCGGAACAGCGTGCCCGGGGGCGTGGAGAACTCGTTGATCACCATGCGCCCCCCGGGCCGGGTCACCCGGAACAGCTCGGCCAGCGCCTTCTTCGGCTGCTGCACGTTGCGCAGCCCGTACGACATGGTCACGGCATCGAACTCGTCGTCGCCGAACGGCAGCGCCATCGCATCCGCCTGCACGAAGGTGATGTTGGGCAGGTGGCCGTGCCGGCGGCGGCCCTCCGCCAGCATCCCGGAGGAGAAGTCCGCGGCGACGACCTGCGCGCCGCTGCCGGCAAGAGATGCCGAGGAGGATGCCGTGCCCGCGGCCAGGTCGAGGATACGCTCGCCGCGCTTGGGCGCCACCGCGCGCGTCGTGGCCGCGCGCCACAGCGCATCGTTGCCGAAGGTCATGAGGGTGTTCGTGCGGTCATAGCCGGCGGCCACCTGGTCGAACATTCCGCTGACGTGCGAGGGGTCCTTGCCGAGGTCGGCGCGATTCGGCTCCATGCTTCGATCCTAGGCGGGCGTGTGCGGTGCTGCCTGAGACGGATGTCGGCAGGAATCACGGATGTCGGCTCGAATCCGGCATCCGCGCCGACATCCGTGGTCTGAGCCGACATCCGTTCTCCAGCGCGACTGGCGGATGCTCGGGACATCCCCGGCCGTAGACTCGGCGGGTGAGCGCGAATCGTCCGGAGCCCGGCACGTCGATGATCTTCCAGTGGCGCAAATGGGACGGTTCGCCGCACTGGGCCAATCAGGAGGTGTACCTCGGGTCGGACCGGTGGGGCGACTGGCTCGGCCAGCCCGCCGGCTGGCGCAGCTCTCGGCCCGGCCGCGAATTCATCGCGGATTCCGCCGACGTCACGCTGATCCCCCGATCGGATGCCGAGCACGGCGCCGACCACGCCGTCACCGTCCACCGGCGTCACTCCACGGCGATGCGGATCTACATCGACCTGGGCTGGGAGATGCGCTGGGAGGATGCCGGCATCGAGCCCGTCACGGGCCTGCCCATCCTCGCCACCGGCATCGACATGGACCTGGACGTCGTGCGCCGGCTGGACGGCCGCGGTACGTACGTCGACGACCGTGACGAGTGGGCGGAGCACAGCATCCGCTACGGCTACCCGGCCGACGTGATGGCGCACCTCGAAGCCCTCACCGAAGATCTCGAGAACAAGGTCCGCGCGCAGGTCCCGCCGTTCGACGACGCCACGGCCGATCTGTGGCTGGATCGTCTCGAGGCACTCGACCTGACGCCGCACAACTAGGCTGGAGGGGTGAGCAGCATCCGCCTGGTCGCGCAGACCCGCGAGATCCCACCCGTCGATGATCTGCTGGCGCACACCTCCGCCGCGAACCCGCTGGCCTGGCTGCGCCGCGGCGACGGGATCGTGGCCGCGGGCGACGGGATCGCGGCATCCGTCCGCACCGGCGGCGCGCAGGGGCGCGGCCGGCAGCGGATCCTCGCAGACGCCTGGCGCGAGCTCGCGCAGGATGCCGAGATCGACGACGCCGTCACCGTCCCCGGAACCGGACTGGTGGCCTTCGGCGCGCTCGCCTTCGCCGAGGAATCGAAGGCCGACAGCGTCCTGGTCGTGCCGCAGACCGTGATCGGCCGCCGCGACGGGCGCAGTTGGATCACCCGCATCCGCACTCTCGACGACGGGGACTTCGCCCCCGTTCCCGAACCCGCAGCCCTCGCCCCGCATTGGGCGGGCCGCGTCGGTCCCGGCGCGCAGACGCCGCAGGGGTATCAGGATGCCGTGCGCGCGGCCCTGGGGGAGATCGCCGACGGTGCGTACGAGAAGGTCGTCCTGGCCCGCGACCTCACCGGCACCGTGCCGGGCGACGCCGACCTGCGCCGGCTGGTGGGCGCGCTGTCGACCGACTACCCCGACACCTGGACCTTCGCCGTGGACGGTCTGGTGGGGGCGAGCCCGGAGACCCTGGTCACCGCGCACGCCCGCACCGTCACCGCGCGGGTGTTGGCGGGCACCACGGCGCGGGGCGCCGACCCGGTGGCCGACGCGACGGCATCGGCTGCGCTCGCCGCAAGCTCCAAGAACCTGGACGAGCACCGCTTCGCCGTGCAGAGCGTGCTGGCTGCTCTCCGCCCGCACACCCGTGCCCTCCAGGCCGACGGCCCGTTCGTGCTGGAGCTGCCCAACCTCTTCCACCTCGCCACCGATGTGCGCGGCGACCTGGCCGACGGCGACTCCGCGCTCGACCTGGTCGGCGCCATGCATCCCACCGCCGCTGTCGCGGGAACGCCGACGGATGCCGCCATCGCCGCGATCCGGCGGCTGGAGCCCTTCGACCGCGGGCGCTACGCCGGCCCGGTCGGCTGGATCGACGCATCCGGGGACGGGGAATGGGCCATCGCGCTGCGCTGCGCGCAGTTCGCTCTCCCGCCGGCGGATGCCTCTCACGCGCGGCGGGTCACGGCGTACGCCGGCGCCGGCATCGTCGCCGGCAGCGACCCCGAGGCGGAGCTCCTGGAGACCCGCGTGAAGTTCCGCCCGCTCGTGGATGCACTGGCCTGACGGACTTGTGCATGCCGAGGCGCAGGTAGGCTGGAGGGCGTGACTTCAAGCCCCGCGACCCCGGGCACGCGACTGGCGAGCCGGCTCGGCTTCAGCGACCGCGTCTTCCTCGGCCCCGCTGCCCGGCGCGTCGCCGCCCGCATCGAGGACGGCCTGGACCTTGTCGAAGCCAGTCTCGCGGAAGAGCTGAAGTTCGCCGACCCGGTCGCGGATGCCGCGGCCCGCTACCTGTACGAGGCCGGCGGCAAGCGCATCCGCCCCGTGCTCGCGCTGCTGGCCGCCCAGCTGGGAGACGGCAACAGCGCCGCGGTGATCGACATCGCCAAGGCGCTGGAGCTCACGCACCTCGGCTCGCTGTACCACGACGACGTCATGGACGGGGCCGACACCCGTCGCGGTGTTCCCGCCGCGCACGGCGTGTGGGGCAACAATGTCGCCATCCTCACCGGCGACATCCTGTTCTCGCGCGCCAGCCAGATCATGTCGCGCTACGGCGAGCGGGCGATGCGCCTGCAGGCCGACACCTTCGAGCGCCTGGTGCTCGGGCAGATGCACGAGACCGTCGGTGCGCGGCCCGGCGACGATCCCATCGACTTCTACATCCAGGTGCTGGCCGACAAGACCGGCTCGCTCATCGCCGCGGCCACGCAGGGCGGCGTGATCTTCTCCAACGCCCCCGCGCAGTTCGAGGAGCCGCTGCGCGTGTACGGCGAGAAGGTCGGCGTCGCGTTCCAGCTGCTGGATGACGTGATCGATCTCTCCGCGGATGCCGCGGAGACCGGCAAGGTGCCGGGCACGGACCTGCGCGCGGGCGTGCCGACGATGCCCTCGCTGCTGCTGAAGACCGGCACCGCACCCGCTGACATCGATCTCGCGAATCGCATCGACGAGGGCGTCACGCGTATCGCCGAGGGGGCGGATCCCGCCATCCTCGATGGGCCGCTCGCCGAATTGCGCGACCACGACGCCACCGCGCGCACCATGGAGCTGGCCCGAACGTGGACGGCGGATGCCGTCGCCGCGCTGTCGCCGCTGCCGCGTGGCACCGTGCGCGAGTCGCTCACCAGGTTCGCCGAGACTCTCGCTGATCGCAGCAGCTGACGGAAGGATCCCCATGACGAAGCTCAAGCTGGCCATCGTCGGGGCGGGACCGGCAGGCATCTACGCCGCCGACATCCTGCTCAAGGCCGAGCGCAAGTTCGATGTGTCCATCGACATCTTCGAGCAGCTCCCCGCTCCCTACGGCCTGGTCCGCTACGGTGTCGCGCCCGATCACCCCCGTATCAAGGGCATCATCACCGCGCTGCGCAACGTGCTCGACCATGGCGACATGCGCCTGTTCGGCAACGTGCGCTTCGGCACCGACATCACGATCGAAGACCTCAAGCGCCACTACAACGCCGTGATCTTCGCCACCGGCTCGGTGCGCGACGCGCCGCTGGACATCCCCGGCATCGACGCCACCGACTCGTTCGGCGCCGCCTCGTATGTCAGCTGGTTCGACGGCCACCCCGACGTGCCGCGCGAGTGGTCGCTGGACGCGACCTCCGTGGGCGTCATCGGCAACGGCAACGTCGCGCTCGACGTCTCGCGGATGCTGGCCAAGCACGCCGACGACCTGCTGGTCACCGAGGTGCCCGACAACGTCTACGAGGGCCTGAAAGCCAGCACCATCACCGACGTGCACGTGTTCGGTCGTCGTGGCCCTGCACAGGTGAAGTTCACCCCGCTCGAGCTGCGCGAGCTCGGCGAGCTGCGCGACGTGGACATGGTGCTCTACGACGAGGACTTCGACTACGACGAGGCGTCCCAGCGCGCCATCGCCACCAACAAGCAGGTGATGGTCATCGACCGCATCCTGCAGTCCTGGCGCAAGCGCGAGTCCAACAACAACGCCGGCGGCTCGGCATCGCGTCGCCTGCACATGCACTTCTGGGCGCGTCCGGTCGAGGTCCGCAAGGATGAGAACGGCCGCGTCGCAGCCCTGGTCTACGAGCGCACGAAGCCCGACGGCAGTGGTGGCGTGGTCGGCACCGGCGAGATGCGCGAGATCCCCATGCAGTCGCTGTACCGCGCGATCGGGTACTTCGGCTCCCCGCTGCCGGGCGTGCCGTTCGACAAGAAGCACGGCGTGATCCCCAACCGCGAGGGCCAGGTGCTGGAGGCCAAGTCCAACCAGCGCGTGCCCGGCATCTACGTGACCGGCTGGATCAAGCGCGGACCGGTGGGCCTGATCGGGCACACCAAGTCCGACGCGATGGAGACGGTCAGCCATCTCATCAACGACCAGGGCTCCTGGTGGCACCCTGAGGAGACATCCGAGGACGCCGTCCCCGCGCTGCTGGCGGAGCGCGGCGTGAAGTGGACGGACCTCGACGGCTGGCACCGCCTGGACGCGCATGAGATCGAGCTGGGCTCGACCCACACCCACGAGCGCGAGCGCGTCAAGCTGGTTCCGCGCGAGGAGATGATCCGCGTATCCCGCGGGGAGTGAATCCGGGCCGCTGGGGTCGCTCCATCACTGGGTCCCTGAGCTTGTCGAAGGGTCGTCGCGGGCCGCTAGTCTGAGCCCATGGGGGAGTGGGTGCCGGATGTGCTCGGCGATGAGTTCCAGCAGCTGACGCTGCCGATGAAGGCGGATGCCGAGGGCGAGGTCGTCGCGACCCTCGTGCGTGCGCTGCCGCACCCCTCGCCATGGTGGCGCCTCCACGACCGTCGTCCGCTCGCCGACGTGGACGTGCTGTACGTGCATGGATGGTCCGACTACTTCTTCCAGAAGCGGCTCGCGCGGTTCTGGACCTCGCGCGGAGCACGCTTCTTCGCGCTGGATCTGCGCAAGTACGGGCGCAGTCTGCGGTCGCATCAGACGCCAGGGTACGTCACGGATCTCACGGAATACGACGAGGACATCGCGGGGGCGCTGGCGGCACGCGGTGGCAGTGCCGGTCGCCGGCTCGTACTCCTCGGCCACTCCACCGGCGGTCTGACCCTGAGCCTGTGGGCATCCCGGCATCCTGACCAGGCCGATGCGGTGATCCTCAACTCGCCCTGGCTGGAGTTTCAGCTCGGCGCAGCCCGGCCCGCCATCGCGCCGATGGTGGGGCTGCAGGCGCGGTGGTGGCCGAAGGATGCCGCGCCGCAGGTGGACCTGGGGTTCTACACGCGCGCGCAGAACGAGGTCGCCGATCCCGACGATCCCATGTCCGTCGACCTGGCGTGGCGCCCAGAGCAGTCGATGACCGTGCACGTGGCGTGGCTGCACGCCATCCTGCAAGGGCATCGCGCCGTGTCCGCAGGACTCGGCATCCCCGTGCCGGTGTGCGTGCTGCTGTCGGCGCGCACGGCCGTGCCGACCCGCTGGTCCGACGAGCTGACCAGGGCCGACAGCGTACTGGTGGTCGACGACATCGCCCGGGCCGCGCTGAAGCTCGGCCCGTCGGTCACCGTCGAGCGCATCGACGGAGCCCTTCACGACGTGTTCCTCTCGCGCCGCGAAGCTCGCGAGGACGCCTACGCCCGGCTGGATCGATGGGTGCGCGGCTGGGCCGCAGGGCTGAGCGATTGACATGACGATGTCGGATGAGCTCACTTTCGCGATCATGCTCGATCGTGCGATCGCCCAGAGCGAGATCTCGCTCCACCGTCTCAGCAGGCTGCTCGCAGCCAGGGGCGACCCGGTGAGCGTCGCCACCCTCAGCCACTGGCGCCGTGGCAGGCGGGCGCCGCATGGCGACTCTTCGTACGACGCCGTCGTCCGCCTCGAGGAGGTGCTCGGGCTCCAGGCGGGCGAGCTGGTCTCCAGGATCCCCGCACGGAGCACGCCGGGGCCGGACCGTCGCCGCTCCTTCGACGAGCTGCAGGCGCGAGGCGACGTCCCGTCCAACGTCGAGGAGCTCTCCGCCAGGCTCGGGCATCGTGCGAAGGACACGGCGCTGATCCTGACACATCACCGTTACGACATCGGAGCGGATCGTCGCATCGAGCGCGCTCGCTTCCACAACGTCTGGGTCGCGCGGACGGATGGCGCCCGCAGCGTCATGGCGTCATGGCGGTTCGACTCTCCGCCGGACGAGGAGCCCAGGATCGCATCCGTCGACGGGGCGACGGTCGGCAGGACCATCTTCGACAGGGCGCACCGCACCTTCGTCGCCGAGCTGCTGCTGCCTCGCGCGCTGGAGCGCGGGGAGACGTCGATCAACGAGTACATCCTCGAGGGGCTCGGCGAGCAGGATGAGGTGACATGCCTGTACAGCGTCGTGGAGCGCCGCGTGGCTGCCGCGTCGATCTGGCTCAGGTTCTCGCCGACCGCGCTCCCGGATGCCTCACGGATGATCCTGGAGAGTCTGCACGGCCGTCAGGAGGAGGCTGTCCACTGCGTGGACGGAGAGCTGCACCGGGTCGTGCGCGGGTTCGGGCCGGGCATCATCGGAGTCGACTGGGCATGGCCCGACTGAGCGCGTGCCGACGGGCTTCGCATCGGCACCGGCGACGGGCGGGAAGGCGAGCCGTAGTCGCCGCCCTCCCGCCCGTCTGCACTGTGGTTCTGGACCGCAGCGCCTGGTGCCCGAAACACCGACGGCCTCGCTGCAGGGCTCCCCAGAAACCAGGAGCGAGGTCCCAGCGTGCAAGTCTTGCAGTCGGCTGTTCACGGCATTCATGCGGATGCCGTGAATGGGTGGGCGAGAGTTCAGGCGACGCCGTAGATCATGCGGATGGCGTGCTCCGCGGCATCCGCATCCCGCTCGCGCAGCGCACGCGGCATCTCACCGCATCCCCTCAGCAGCGCTTCGCGATGCTCGGGCGTGACGACGAATCCCCGGAGCACGCGGGCGAGCGCGATCGACGCCTCGTCGACGAGGTCCTGCTGCAGCCGATTCCCGCTGCGGGCCGCCAGATAGCCGACGAGCTCGCGTCGGGCCTGCGAGCACGCCGCGGGGTCGTCGACCGTCGGCGGTACCCGCGCGACCAGTCGCACCGCGGCGTCGATCTCGTCCTCGGCCAGGCGCGGACACGCCAGGCGTGCGATGACGCTCGCCTGCAGCCCTGCGAACTCGTGGGCGACGCGGACTGCATCGGGCGTGAGCCGCGTGACCTCCGTGAACCTGCTCGGATACATCTTCACCAGGCCGATCCGCTCCAACCGCTGCAGCGCCTCGCGCACGGGGGTGCGTGAGACGGAGAGCTCCCGGGCGAGCTCTGCGTCGCGGATCCGGTCACCCGGAGCGAGCTCGCCGCGGACGATCCGCTCGCCGATGAGGTGGAAGACTCCTTCGGCCAGCGGTTCCTTCTTCATTCCTGCATCGCGGACCCCCATCCGCGGTTGTTCGAGCACCACAGTGCACTCCTTTGCCCCATCCGAGCCTGCGGAGCGTCCCTCAACGCCCGCAGTGCCGTACACGATGCACTCTATCGGCTCGCCGGACATCACCGACGTGGCAGCATCACGGTGTGACCGAGGGTGTGTCTACCGCGGCTCAGGGACTCACCGGTAGTTGATGAACTGCAGATCCACGTCGAGGTCGCTGCCCTTGAGCAGTGCGATCACGGACTGCAGGTCGTCGCGGCTCTTGGACTGCACGCGCAGCTCATCGCCCTGGATCTGAGACTTCACGCCCTTGGGGCCCTGGTCGCGGATGATCTTGCTGATCTTCTTGGCGTTCTCGCTGGAGATGCCGTCTTTCAGGCTCGAGGAGATCCGGAACTCCTTGCCGCTGGCGAAGGGTTCGCCCGACTCCAGGCTCTTCAGTGAGATGCCGCGCTTGATGAGCTTGGACTGGAAGACATCCAGCACCGCCTTGGCGCGCTCCTCGGTGTTCGCCTTGATGAGGATGTCGTCGCCGCTCCACGCGATCGAGGCGCCGGTGCCCTTGAAGTCGTAGCGCTGCTCGACCTCCTTGCGGGCCTGGTTGAGCGCGTTCTCGGCCTCCTGGTGGTCGACCTTGGAGACGATGTCGAAAGAAGAGTCAGCCATGCCCGCAGTCTAGCGAGGAAGCCGACTGGCTGACTGTTTGGAAGCGCTTCCATGGCTGCGCCGTGAATGTCCGGGTATGTCACAGCTTGATATCGGTGGAATCTGACGTTGTGAAAATCGTTCGTGACGGGCAATACTGTAAGCGCTTGCAGTCCGTGCAGGCCCGATCACGAAAGAGGCAGACACCAATGAAGGTGACCAAGAGGAGCATCGCCGCATTCGCCGCGATCACGGTCCTGTCCTCGCTGGCGCTCGCCGGTTGCTCCGGCGCGCAGAGCGATGACAAGGGCACGGACGGAGCAGCCGCGGGCAGCAGCGGCAAGCTCGTCGTCTGGGTGGACTCCGAGCGCGTGGACGCGCTCCAGGGTGCGGCCGACGCGTACCAGAAGAAGACCGGGGTGAAGGTCCAGCTCGTCGGCAAGAACGTCGACGACATCAAGGATGACTTCATCCAGCAGGTTCCCACCGGCAAGGGCCCCGACATCACCATGGGCGCGCACGACTGGCTCGGCGAGCTGTCCACCAACGGCGTCGTGGCTCCGCTGGAGCTCGGTGACTCCGCAGCCGAGTACCTGCCGGTCGCCCTGCAGGCCTCGACCTATGACGGCAAGGTCTACATGCTCCCCTACGCCGTCGAGAACATCGCGGTGCTGCGCAACACCAAGCTCGTCCCCGAGGCCGCGACCAGCTTCGACGACATGATCGCGAAGGGCAAGGCCGCCGGCCTGGCTCAGCCGTTCGTCGTGGAGCAGGGCGCCGAGGGCAACCCGTACCACCTGTACCCGTTCCAGACCGCGTTCGGCGCCCCGGTGTTCGGCACCGACGCCGACGGCGCCTACGACGCCACCGACCTGAAGCTGGGCGGCGAGGGCGGCACCGCCTTCGCGAACTGGCTGTCCGCACAGGGCAAGGCCGGCACGCTCAACACCGACATCGACGGTGAGATCGCCAAGCAGCAGTTCCTCGACGGCAAGGCCGCCTTCTGGCTGACCGGACCGTGGAACGTCGGCGCGGCTGTCGACGGCGGCATCGACGTCGCGATCGACAAGATCCCCAGCCCGACCGACAAGGCCGCTTCGCCGTTCGCCGGCGTGAAGGGCTTCTTCGTCAGTTCGGAGTCCAAGAACAAGGTCGCCGCGAACGACTTCCTGGTGAACTACATCGGCACCGCCGATGTGCAACTGGAGCTGTTCAAGGCCGGCAACATCCTGCCCGCACTGACCGCTGCCGCCGACAAGGCCGCATCCGACCCGATCATCGCCGGCTTCCAGGCCGTCGGCGGCGAGGCCGTGCCGATGCCCGCGATCCCCGCGATGGGCTCCGTGTGGCAGTTCTGGGGCGTCGCCGAGGCGGCTGTCATCAACGGCGCCGACCCGGCGGCGACGTGGCAGAAGCTGACCGACGACGTCGCCGGCGCGATCAAGTAATCGCGATCGATCGATGCTGAACACGGCTGCCGGGATGGGACTGCCATCCCGGCAGCCTTGCACGATGAGGTGAAGATGAGTCAGGTCACTGAGCAGGAGGCGCCGCAGGCGCCCCGCACCAGGAAGCAGCGCCAGGCTGCGGCGATCGCGGAGGCGGCGTCGGGCCACGTCGGCTGGACGCTGCTGAAGATCGTTCTGCTGGCGATCGTGGACGCGGTCGCGGTGTACGCCGCGTTCGTGCTGTTCACAGCATCCGAATGGCTGGTGCTGGGCATCGTCGCGGCCGTGACGATCCTGGTGAACTGGATCTACTTCTCGCGCAAGCGGATCCCCGCGAAGTACCTCGCCCCCGGAGTGGTCTTCCTGATCATCTTCCAGGTCTTCACCCTGCTGTACACCGGCTACATCGGCTTCACCAACTACGGGACCGGCCACAACGGCAGCAAGACTCAGGCCGTGGCCGCGCTGATGCGCTCCGCGCAGGAGCGCGTGGCCGACTCGCCCACCTACCCGGTCGCAGTCGTCGAGCGCGACGGCACGCTCGGGCTGCTGGTCACGGATCCCGACGACAGCGACGTCTCCGTCGGCACGGAGGACCAGCCCCTGCAGGCTGTCTCCGGCGCGACGATGGACGGCGATCGCGCGGTGGCGGCCGATGGCTGGACCACGCTCCCGTTCGCCAAGGTGATCGCGCGCTCGAGCGACATCGAGAAGCTGTCGGTGCCCTTCAGCGACGACCCCAACGACGGCGCCATCCGCACGCCGGACGGTCGCAGCGGATACCTGTACGTTCCCACGCTGCAGTACAACGAGCAGGCCGGCACCATGACCGACACGCGCAGCGGCACCGTGTACAGCGACACCGGCGTCGGGGCTTTCACCGCCGAGAGCGGCCAGCAGCTGCTGCCTGGCTGGCAGATCACCGTCGGCTTCGACAACTTCGTGCGGGCGGTGACGGATGCCTCCATCCGCGGCCCGCTGATCTCCGTGACGGTCTGGACGTTCGTGTTCGCGCTGATCTCGGTGGCATCCACGTTCTTCCTGGGCCTCCTGCTGGCGCTGGTTTTCAACAACAGCCGGATGCGCTTCCGCAACGGCTACCGCATCCTGCTGATCCTGCCGTACGCGTTCCCCGCGTTCCTCTCGGCGCTGGTGTGGGCCGGGATGATGAACGAGAGCTTCGGATTCCTGAACCAGGTGATCTTCGGCGGAGCATCGATCCCCTGGCTGACCGACCCGACGCTGGCGAAGGTCTCCGTGCTGATCGTGAACCTGTGGCTCGGGTTCCCCTACATGTTCCTGGTGTGCATGGGCGCGCTGCAGGGCATCCCGGCGGATGTCAACGAGGCCGCCGAGATGGACGGCGCGAACCCCTGGCAGATCTTCCGCAGCATCAAGCTGCCGCTGCTGCTGGTGACCGTGGCGCCGCTGCTGATCTCGTCGTTCGCGTTCAACTTCAACAACTTCAACCTGATCTACATGCTCACCGGCGGAGGACCGCGCTTCGACGACGTGTCGATCCCGGTCGGGCACACCGACATCCTCATCTCGATGGTCTACAAGGTGGCCTTCACCGGTCAGACCCGCGATTACGGGCTCGCCTCGGCGTTCACCATCCTGATCTTCATCGTGGTGGCGGCGATCTCCATCATCAGCTTCCGCAAGACCAAGGCACTCGAGGAGCTGAACTGAGATGAGCACCGCATCCTCCGTCCGTCCCGCCCGCAGATCGTTCGGGAAGTGGTTCGCCGACACCGGATGGCGGCACGTTATCGCCATCGTCGTGAGCGCCTTCGCGGTCTTCCCGCTGCTGTACGTGATCTCGGCCTCGCTGAATCCGAAGGGCACGCTGACCGGCTCGAACCGGCTGTTCTCCGCGGTCGGGATCGACAGCTACGTGCGCATCCTGACCGACCCGAAGAACCCCTATCCGATGTGGTTCTGGAACACCTTGGTCATCGCCACGGTCACCGGCTTCGTCACGGTCTTCCTGGGCGCGCTGGCCGCGTACGCATTCTCGCGGATGCGATTCACCGGTCGTCGCGTCGGCCTGGTCACGATCGTCGTGGTGCAGATGTTCCCGCAGCTCCTTGCCGTGGTCGCCATCTTCCTGCTGATGTCCACGCTCGGCGACTGGTTTCCCGCCATCGGGCTGAACACCCACACCGGCCTGATCCTGGTGTACCTGGGCGGCGCGCTCGGCGTGAACACCTACCTGATGTACGGCTTCTTCAACACGCTGCCGATGGAGTTGGACGAGGCCGCCCGCATCGACGGCGCTGGGCACGCCCGCATCTTCTTCACCATGATCCTGCCGCTGGTGGCGCCGATCCTCGCGGTGGTCGCGCTGCTGTCGTTCATCGGCACCGTCAACGAGTACGTCATCGCCAGCGTCATGCTCATCGATCCGGACAAGCAGACGCTGGTCGTGGGACTGACCAAGCTGGTGGCCAACCCGCGGTACGCGGACTGGTCGGCGTTCTCGGCCGGTGCGGTGATGGCGGCTGTCCCCGTGATGGTGCTGTTCCTGCTGCTGCAGAAGTACATCGTGGGCGGTCTCACCGCGGGCGCGGTGAAGTAGCGCAGGATTGCAGTCATGACCATGCTGCGCCCGCACCACGACGGTTCGTCCCTGCACGTCTCGAACGACGCCCCCGCTCTCGGCGACACCGTCGCGGTGCGCCTGCGCGTGCCCTCCGGCTACGGCCCGCTGAAGGCCGTGCGAACCCGCTCGAACCCCGACCACGAGCCGGAGTGGACGGATGCCGTGCTCCTGGGCTCCGCGGACGGCTGGGACTGGTTCCAGGCGCCCATCCACGTGCGCAACCCGCGGCACGGCTATCGTTTCGTGCTGCTGCACGAGGATGGTCGGGTCGAGTGGCTGAACCAGACCGGCATCCACACAGGTGAGACGCTGGATGCCGAGGACTTCGCCCTCGTCGCCAACCCCGCCCCGCCCGCCTGGCTGCACCACTCCGTGCTGTACCAGGTGTTCCCCGATCGATTCGCACGATCCGCGCAGGCAGATCGGCATCCCACCCCGGACTGGGCGATCCCGGCATCCTGGGACGATCCCGTCGACCCCGTCGTGCCCGGGCGCTCGCAGCAGTTCTACGGCGGCGACCTGCCCGGCGTGCGGGAGCACCTCGACCACCTCGTCGAACTCGGCGTCGACCTGCTCTACCTCACCCCGGTGTTCCCCGCCGGCTCCAACCACCGTTACGACGCGTCGAGCTTCGATGAGATCGACCCGCTGCTGGGCGGCGAGGACGCGTACGTCCGGCTCATCGAGGCGGCTCACGCCCGCGGCATCCGGGTGATCGGCGACCTGACCAGCAACCATTCCGGCGATCGGCACGAGTGGTTCCGGCAGGCGTACGGGCATCCGGGTGCCGAGACCGAGAGCTTCTACTACTTCACGGATGCCGGCAACACGACCTACGAGTCGTGGCTGGGCGTGCCGTCGCTGCCGAAGTTCGACTGGGCGTCGGCGGCGCTGCGTGAGCGGTTCATCACGGATTCGGACTCCGTGGTGGCGAAGTGGCTGAAGCCGCCGTATTCCATCGACGGCTGGCGGATCGACGTGGCCAACATGACCGGGCGCCTGGGCGCCGTCGACCTGAACGCCGAGGTGCGGCAGCTGCTGCGCGAGACCGTGCGCGCGATCAACCCTGACGCCATCGTGCTGGGGGAGTCCACCAACGACGCGGCGTCCGATCTGCAGGGCGACGGCTGGGACGGGGCCATGACCTATCCGGCGTTCACCCGCCCGGTGTGGGGATGGCTCTCCGAGCCCACCGGTGCGCCGTACCTCACCTACGACGGCGAGCAGGTCACCGAGCCGTGGTTCTTCACGCAGCCCGTCGGCGGCATCCCGCGGTACACCGCACGGGAGTTCGCGGATGCCGTGACGCGGTTCACCGCCGGCATACCGTGGCGGGTGCGGCTGGGCAGCATGCAGCCGCTGGACACGCACGACACCGCCCGCTTCGCCACCAACGCCGCGCCAGGAGCGCTGCCTGTCGCGGTCGGGCTCTCGATGACCCTGCCAGGGCTGCCGGTGATCTTCGCCGGCGACGAGTTCGGCCTGATCGGCGCCGACGGAGAATCGAGCCGCACGCCCATGCCGTGGTCGCGGCAGGACGAGCCGGAGCTCGCCGCGGTGTTCGAGATGTACCGGTCGCTGGTGGGACTGCGCCGCTCGCACGAGGTGCTGGCCACCGGCGGCATGCGCTGGTTGCACATCGACGACGAGACCGTCGTGTTCATACGGGAGGGTGCGGAGCAGAGCCTGCTGGTGCTGGCCACGCGCGGCGGAGCCGATGTCGAGCTCGAACCGGGCCTGGTGGCCGGAGCCGCCGACGCCGAGGAGCTGTACGGCGACGCGACGCTGGCCACGGCATCCGACGGCGCGGTTGCGCTGGCAGCTGAGGGCCCCGCGTTCGCCGCGTGGGCGCTGCCGGGCGTGCGAGTTCCCGCGCCCTGATCCGCTGAGACTTCAGCCTCGTGGGAGAGGAAAGAACATGACCGTGGCCTCCGAGTACCTCGCCCGCCTGGACGACGCGCTGAGAAGCGTGCCCCGTGGAGTCGCCGCCGAGATCCGAGCCGGCATCGCTGAAGAACTGCAGAGCCTCGACGCGGAAGGCGCGGCTGAGCGCATCGCGCAGCTGGGCGATCCTGCCGTGATTGCACGGGAGGCGATGGATGCCGGGGAGTATGCGGAGGCGCGGATATCGGCGCCAGTGGCGGTTCCAGGTACCGCATCTGCCGCGTCGCCGGCATCCGTCCCCGTCTCCCACAGTCGTGGTTTTGCGATCGCCGCCGCACTGTCGTTGAGCTTCGGCGCCTACGTGCTCCCGTTCGTGGGGTGGATCATCGGCGTCGGACTCGTGGTGATGAGCTCCATGTGGCGGACCTGGGAGAAGACGGTCGCGATCATCGTGCCGCTGGCGCTGTTCGGGGCACTGGCGCTCGCCGCGACCGACTCCGCGGCCGCGCTCACCGTGACGGAGTCAGGTGATGCGACCGAGATCGGCGCAGCCGCCGCAGACGACTCCTTCGCGGCCAACCTGTTCGCGGGGCCTCACCTGTTCATCATCCTGGCGGTCGTGGTCCTCATCCCGGCATCCGGCCTCTGGCTGCTGTGGCGGATGCGAGGCCGCGCTGCCTCGTGAACCTCCGAATCACTGGGTCGCACGCCGCCGCAGTCCACGGCGTCGGCTCGGCGCTCAGGAATCGCGCCGAGGATGACGGACACGGCGAAGCGCTGCAGCGCCGCCGAAGCCGAGCAGACCCAGCCCCAGCCACAGCGCGCCGAGGTTCGCAGCACCGCCCGTGGCGGCGAGCTCAGCTCCTGACAACGTCGCCGGCGTATCGGTGGCCGTGCCGGACGTGGCATCGGCGTGAACCTGGAGCCGGCCCGTGGCGTCGATTCTGAGTTCCTGGGTCTCATGGAATGTTCCGTACACCTGGCACGGCACTGTGAGCAGGGGGTTCACGCTCTGCGACCAGCCGATGTGCGAGGTCGAGGGCGGCGTGGCGCTGGCGTCGACGGTCACAGTCCCGGCCTCCGACGGCACTGCGCACAGCTCGATCGTCGTCGTCGCCGTCGGATCCGTGCCGGCGACCGTGAGCACGCCGGCGCTCAGCGTCGCCGGTCCAGAGCACACGGCCACGTCTGCTGCCGAACCGCCGATCGCGAGCTGGATGGGCTGGTTGAGGATGTTGGTCGCGATGGCGAGCCTCGCCGTGTCGCCGACTGCGACGGGAGTCGTCGGAGACGACAGTGCTATTTCGAGCGACGGTGCGTCGGGGATCATCCTCAGCAGGCGCGCTTGCTCCCCTGCGTCGATGTTCGCGTCGCACGTCGTCGCGAAGTCAGATGCGTCCGTCGCAGGGTCGCTGATGCACCAGATCAGCGTCTGCAGGGCTGCGCGCTCGTCAGTCGTCCCGTCGGACACTGCCCTGGTCGCTCCGCTCCACGACTGGTCGCCCACGCCCTGATAGGCGTGTCCGTTCTGGATCAGGTACGCGATCAGCTTCTCCTGATCGGAATCCAGCCTCGGATTCCGTGCCAGGCTCGTCATAGGAGCGATCGGACTGCCATCGTGATCGACGAGGCCTCCTGCGCCGTTGGTGTCGCCGCACGACTGCGAGAGCCGATCAGTGCAGAACATCCATTCCGAGACGGCATGGCCCACCGATGCGACATAACGGGTCCCGCACATCGGCGGGTACGCGGCTTCACTCTGCACC
Organism: Microbacterium sp.; assembly: GCF_049650565.1. Classification (GTDB taxonomy): domain Bacteria; phylum Actinomycetota; class Actinomycetes; order Actinomycetales; family Microbacteriaceae; genus Microbacterium. The sequence continues at coordinate 4,172 of NZ_JBASAK010000057.1, read as the reverse complement.
GTCCCCGTCGGGCCCAGCAGTACGGAGCCGCCGAACGCGTCGTACAGGGGCACGATCCCGCCCGCGTTGTACGTCACGAGGCGCTCGCCGAAGACGCTGGTCAGATCCAGTACCGGTGCACCCGCGTTCTGGGTCGGATCGAAGGCCGTCGAGCCAGGGCACAGCGGCGCGGTGAACTCCGCGGCGGAAGGAGGATCCGGAACGTCGGCCTGGGCCGCGATCCCCGAGAAGGCGATCATCGAGACCACCAGGGCGAGAACAGCCCCGATCGCTCCTGACACTTTGACTCCGGCAACCTGTCGCATCGTCCTGCCTCCCCTGGGGAAGCACGCTCTGTCGCCGCCGATCGGACGCGCGGTGACTCAGGCGCGCGGTGACGTCGCGTCCCCCCTTTTTTGCGACGGTACCACCAACTGCTGAAGCTCGGCGAGGGAAACTTCAGCACGCGCGCGCCGTGGCGCCTCGTCAAGGCGGTGGCGACCGCGGTGCGCAGAGCGGGCCGTCGGCCTCGGGATCCGTCGGACACGGCGGTCGGCCTTCGGCGCGCGAGCCCAGGCGGGCGTACGGTGAGGCCATGGCGGCTCGCGTGGGAGGGCGCAACCGGGCGATCAGCTGGATCGTCGGGCTGCTCTGCGCGGGCATCGTCGGCGCGCTGCTGTGGCTCGCGCTCCCCGCAGGGCCCGGCATGCTGGCCCTCCTCGAGCAGATGCTGCCGGGGGCCGGATAGCGCCCGCCACGCGGCGATGACCCGACACATCGGCACGCCTCCGGGTTCTGGTTCTGCCCGGGCGTTACCCTCGCTGTGCACCTATCCACGAGAGGCGAGGCCATGAGCGACCCCGAGGTTCCCCAGAACGACCAGCCGAACGACATCGATGACGTCGTCGGCAGCGCCAACGAGGGTCTGGACGCTGCCGCTGCTGCCCGCGCCGACGTTCCGGCCGAGCACGCGGATGCTGAGACGCCCGCCGGTTCGGATGACGGGCCGGCCGAGCGCGACGCGAAGCCCGTCGATGCGGACATGGAGGCCTTCGCCGCCGCCGAGCGCGACCACCCCGGCGCCTTCGACACGTTCGAGACACCGTCCGCGGAGACGCGCGAGGCGGATGCCGAGCCCGCGGCGACCACGCGCATCCTGTCCTCGAATGCCGACAGGTCCGACGTCGCCGAGGTTCCCGCGGGCGATGCTCCCAGCGTCGCCGACGAGGTCTACACCGCAGGCGCCACCGCCGCAGCGGCCTCCGCAGCCGAGACGCAGGTCGTCCCCGCGGAGCCGCTCGCCCCGCCCGCAGCTCCCCAGCCGATCTTCGTGCAGGCCCCGGAGCCCCCGCGAGACCTGGGCAATCGCGGCGCCGCAGGCGCCATCGGCCTTGTCGCCGCCATCGCCTTCGCGATCCTGTACCTGGGCGCGATCCTCGGCTTCGGAGCCTGGTCGGGCAAGGTCGGCATCGACAACATCGGCGAAGCCGCACTGGCGCCGCTGAGCACCTTCGGGTTCTGGACGCCTGTCGTCGTCTTCTTCCTCGCGTTCTGGCTGCTGGGCGCCTTCGTCAACCGCGCCCGCTGGGGCAAGTGGGTCATCTTCGGCATCCTGGTCGGCCTCGCAGCCTGGGGCGGACACATTCTGGGCCAGCTGTTGCAGGAGCGGTTCTGGCAGCTCACCCCCACGGAGTCCACTCAGCTGGTGAACAAGCAGGTGCTGGCGCCGCTGGCGATCGCAGCCTTCGTGTTCGCCCGCGAGCTGACCATCTGGTTCGGCGCCTGGGCATCGCGCAGCGGCGCCAAGAAGAAGGCGTTGAACGCCGAGGCGCAGGCCGAGTACGAGCGCACGCTCGAGGCGGGGCCCGCAGCCCTGCGCTGACCGGGCTCAGGCCCTGCGCGCGGCGCGTAGGGTGGCGCTTATGACCACGACCGACGACCCCCACGGCATCCCGCCGGCGGGGGTCTCGGCGTCTCTGGCTCTGGTCATCGCGTTCGTCTCGTTCGCGGCGCTGACGATCCTCGGGCTCGGGATGCTGAGCTTCTTCGCCGACCTCGACATCCTCGCCGTGCCCGGGCTGGACTGGTGGCCGGGCATCGTCGGGATGATCGTCGCGATCGGCGTGTTCGCCTGGATGCTCTGGCCGACGTTGAAGAGCGAGCATCCCTCCTTCATGCCGGTGTTCGCGGTGGGGCTGGTATCGGCCGTCGCACACGTCGTCGCGGTCTGGCTGGGCGCACTGCTCAGCGGTGCGGGCACGGCGGCGGCGTTCACCGCCGCGGTCCAACTGATCACACAGGGCTCCAGCGGGGTCGTGCTGGTGGCAGCGCTGCTGAGTTCCTGGTTCGCCATCGCACTGCGCCGCACCCGCGCACAGCCGCCCACCTGGCCCTGGGAGCACGAAGACCCCGAATGACACGCGCGGATGCCACGCCGCCGGAGGCCGTGGGCCTTACCCTGTAACCGTGGAGCGGTCACTGGAAACCCAGGTGAGCCAGGCAGTCGAGGCCTGGCTGCGGTGGGTGCCGCGCTGGGAGCCCGCAACTCACCGCGGACGCGTGGCCCCGTGTCGCCGGTGCCTGGGATCTCCGATCCTCTCGGCCGCCGGGATCGGCGCCAACGTGCCGCACGGCGTGCAGCACGGGCTGTCGACCCGCATCAAGGCCATCGTCGACCACGCCGTCGCCGAGTACACCGCCCGCAATCTGCCGATGCTGCAGGGCGAGCTGGATCATCAGGCCGACCGCAACCGGTCGCGCGCCTACCGTCCGGGCGAGGGACTGGATCCGGAGTACGAGGGGATGCCGCTGGACCCCGATCCCGTGCCTGGCGCGCCGTTCCTGTTCACCGTCGCGGGGCTGGCCGATGAGGCGTCCGCTCAGCTGCCGCCGCTCCCGCCGCTGAGCGAGGAGGAGAAGGCCGCGCTCAGGCAGGAGGTGACGCTGGCCGACGAGTACGCCAACATGGTGGGCCGGGAGATCTGCGGCCTGCTGCTGCGGCATCGGCTTCAGGTGCAGGCCGCCATCTCGCAGTACGTCGAGCCGCAGATCGAAGCCATGCTGGCCGAGCTCAGCGAGGCGCTGGACTCGCCGTGGGATCCCGACACGCCCTGACCTGGGAATCACCCTGGGGATCTTGCGAGCGAAGGGAGCTGCTGGCTATCGTTTCTCGATAGATAGTTGCTGTCTATCGATAGGAGTGCCATGCAGCCCGTCGCCACCGTCCTGCTGCGAGCGATGATCGCCATCCTGCTCGCGCTGCTGCTGGTCGCCCAGGTGTTCATGATCCCCGGCGTCGCCGCCGACACCGCCGCGCGCAACCCCGCGCTGGCCTATCTCGAGGTGCCGGGCATCATCGGCGGAGTGCTGTTCCTGGTGCTCATCGAGGTCGTGCTGGTGTGCGTGTTCGTGCTGCTCTCGCTGGTGCGTGCCGATCGCATCTTCTCCACCCACGCGTTCCGCTACGTGGACATCATCATCGCCATGATGCTGGCATCCGCCGTGCTGCTGATCGCCTCCTTCATCGTGCTGCTCATCACCGGCGCCGTGAATCCCAGCATCCTGATCCTCGGCGTGCTCGGCGTGGTGGTGAGCCTGTCGCTGGCACTGCTGGTGGGCGTGATGCGCGGGCTGCTGCGCAAGGCGCTGCAGCTCGAGCAGGACCTGTCCGAGGTGGTGTGAGATGCCCATCGTCATCGACATCGACGTGATGCTGGCCCGCCGCAAGATGAGCGTGCAGGACTTCTCGGATGCCATCGGCATCACTCCGGCCAACGTCGCTGTGCTGAAGAACGGGCGCGCCAAGGCCGTGCGCTTCACCACGCTCGACGCCATCTGCCGGGTGCTGGACTGCCAGCCCGGCGATGTGCTGCGGTACGTTCCCGAGGAGGAGAGATGAACGCGGCGTGGGCGGATGCCGCGATCTCGCGGCTGTCGGACAGCACGACCTGCCCGGTGTGCGAGCAGTCCCGCCTCGTCGAAGGATGCTGCGGGCGCTGCGGCGCGGACCTGCGCGGCGCGGAGGGGAGTGCGCTGTGGAGCGCCTCGGTCGCCGCGGTCGAGGCCCTGCGGGAGCGTGAGGAGGCCCGTGGCCGGGTGCCCCATGCGGCTCCGGTGCCGACGGCGGCCGGTGTGGTCCTGCCGCCCGTGGAGTCGTCGGCAGGGCGGCCCGTTGCCGCCGCATCGCCGGGGCC
>NZ_JBASAK010000056.1:0-19281 GCF_049650565.1 Microbacterium sp. | reverse complement strand
GCGTGATCGACATGCGGTACGAGAACCCGTTCCAGTTCGCCGAGGAAGCCGCCGCGCTGGACTACATCGCCGACGGCCGCATCGCGCTGGGCGTGAGCCGCGGGTCCCCCGAGACCGCGCTGCGCGGCTACGAGACCTTCGGCTACCACGACGGCGAGGACCTCGAGCGCGGCAGCGTGATGGCCCGCGAGAAGTTCGACCTGTTCCTCAGGATCATCGACGGGGAGCGCATCGCCCCCGGAGACCCCCGGATGGTCGGCGCGGGGCAGTACCTGGCCATCGAGCCGCACTCGCCCACCCTGCGCGATCGCATCTGGTGGGGCGCCGGCTCGCGCGCCACTGCGGAGAGCACCGGCCGGATGGGCCTGAACCTGATGAGCTCCACGCTGCTCACCGAAGCCACCGGGCAGCCGTTCCACGAGCTGCAGCGCGAGCAGATCGACATGTTCCGCACCGCCTACAAGCAGGCGGGTCACACCGGCGCTCCGCGCGTCTCGGTCAGCCGCAGCGTGTTCCCGCTGGTCAGCGACAAGGACCGGGCCTACTTCGGCCTGCGCTCCGAGGACAGCCACGACCAGATCGGCATCATCGACGGGCTGCGCTCCACCTTCGGCAAGACCTACGCGGCCGAACCCGACGTTCTCATCGAGCAGCTGAAGGCCGACGAGGCCGTGATGGCCGCCGACACCCTCATGCTGACGATCCCGAACCAGCTGGGGCCGGAGTACAACGTGCACGTGCTGCAGGCCTTCGCCGAACACGTCGCCCCGGCGCTGGGATGGAAGCCCAACACCGAGGGACCGGTCACCGGTTACGCGGCCTGATTCAGTCGTCCTGCATCGCCCGACGGCGCTCAATCGCCTTCGTCATGTAGACGCTGTGGGGATCGTCGGCGTAGGGGCCGAATGCGGGACACGGGACGAAGCCGGCTCGGGCGTACAGAGCCCGGGCCGGAGCGAAGAAGTCCATGCTCCCCGTCTCCAGCGACACCCGGGCGACGCCGCGGGCACGGGCATCGTCGAGCGCGTGCGCGAGCAGCCGTGAGGCGATGCCCTCGCCGCGACGCTCGGGGGCGGTGCGCATGCTCTTGAGCTCTTCGTGACCCGCATCGATGGCGACGAGTGCCACCGTGCCGATCACCTGCGAGCCGTCGCGCGCCACCCACATCCGGACATCGGACCCCCGCAGCGCGTCGAGATCGAGCGCATGCCTGCTCTCGGCCGGGGCGGTGGGCGCGAGATCCTCGAGGTGCTCTCGGAGGAACCGCGCGAGCGCGTGGTCGTCGAAGTCTGCGGCGCTGATCATGCAGACAAATCTAGACTTCGTCCGGACATCCAGCGGCCCGGCGCGGGTACGCTCGCGGAATGCGCATCGTCGTCTCGGGAACCCACGCCAGCGGGAAGAGCACTCTGATCTCGGACTTCGCACTGCGGCATCCGGGGTTCACCGTCCTGCCCGACCCGTTCGAGCTGCTGGACGAGGCCTCCGATGCGCCGGGCGCGGCCATGCTCTCCGCGCAGCTGCGCCTCAGCGCGGAGCGCCTGCACGAGGAGCCCGCCGTCGATCTGATCGCGGAGCGCGGCCCGATCGACTTCCTCGCCTACCTGCTCGCGCTCGCCGACCTGACCGGTCACGACTTCCCCGACGGCTACCTGGAACGGATGACCGCTCTGACCGCCGGCGCCCTGCTCACGGCCGACCTCCTGGTCGTGCTGCCGCTGAACGATCGCGACGTCATCGAGGTCGGCGTCGAGGAGCACCCCGCGCTGCGCACTGCGATGGACGGCATCCTGATGGAGCTCATCGACGGCCCCGGCGTCGTGCCGGCGGGCGTGCGGGTGGTCGAGATCGCCGGTGATCCGCGAACGCGGCGGGAACTGCTCGAACAGGCGCTGTGACACGCCGTCGTCGCTTCAGCGCGTGCCGGCTCTCTCGGGGTGCAGCACGGCCTCGGGATCGGGGCGTGCGGCGACGAGCCGCACGATCGGGCCCAGCACGGACTGCACGCTGAGCATCCGCATCGTCGTCTCGCGCAGCCAGGCGGTGAGCCGTCCTCTGCGGAACATCAGACGGGCCAGCATCCGCGAGTTCGCCTGCGCGGCCTCCACGCGGGGGCGCTCCGCGCGCTCCCACGCGGCCAGCAGTCCGGGCAGCGCGTCGGGCGCCGCGCCCGTGAGCATCCTGCCCAGCAGCCAGGCGGACTCGATCGCCATCCCCGCGCCGATCCCGGCCGTCGGCAGGAACCCGGCGGCGGCGTCGCCGAGCAGCACGCCCTGCGGCAGCACCCAGTGCGCGACCCCGGCATCCTCAAGCCTCCAGAGATACGGGTCGGGCGCCGCCGCGACCGCGGCGAGAGCCTCGTCCAGTCGCGGCCCGATACCGTCGACGCGGCCGCGTACGGATGCGGCGAATGCGGCCGGTCCCCCTGCGAGGTCGGCATCCGGTCCGCCGAGGAACACGCCCAGCCGGTCCTTCACCGGATACGCGCCGAGGAAGAACCCATCTCCCCAGAGTTCCTCGCCGAGGCCTGAGTCGCCGCGCTCGTCCGCCCAGGCCACCCAGCCCGACCAGCCCGTCCTCGCGACGTCGAGCGGTCCTGCCCCCAGCACGTCGCGCATGCGGGAGCGGATGCCGTCGGCGCCGACGACGAGGTCGAATGAGGCTTCGCCGATCGCCCGGCCCTCCCGGTCGACGAACCGGGCCGTGCCACCGGCTCCCCGAGCCGCGCCGGTGACCGCGTCGACGGTCGTGCCCAGGGTCACCGGGCATCCGTCGTGCGTGAGCACCTCGATCAACGCCTCGCGGGAGATGCCGAGGGAGTCGCCGTAGGCGCCCAGCAGTTCGCTCATCGAGTCGGTGCGCAGCACCCTTCCGCGATGGGAGCGGAACGCGTAGCGAGCCATGGGCATGCCTGCCGCGAGGTACTCGTCGTGGACGCCGAGGTCGATGAAGGCCTGGTCGACAAGGGGCATCAGGGCCAGCATGTAGCCGGGATGGTCGAAGGCCGGCATCCGGTCGACCAGCGCGGGGTGCAGCCCGTCGCGGCGCAGCAGCTGCGCGAGAGTGGTGCCGGCGACGCCCGCGCCGACGATGAGCACCCGCAGGCGGTCGTCGCGCTGGGCGTAGAGCTGGTTCGCCAGTGGCGTGTCGATGAGCATGCTCCTCCTTTGGACCACCTGGTCCATCCTCGACTGTACGCCGCTTTGGACTGGGTGGTCCAGTAGGTTGGGATCATGACCGCTCTGACTGGACCGCATCGCGACGCCCTCATCGAGGCCACCATCGCCGAGTTCACATCCGCCGGGTTCGAGGGCGCCTCGCTGAACAGGATCATCCGGGCCGCAGGGCTCAGCAAGAGCTCGTTCTACCACGCGGCGGCCTCCAAGGCCGAGCTGCTGGATGCCGTGGTCGAGAGCCTCGTCGACGATGTGCGAGCGCAATGGACGGCTCCCGCGCCGGTCGAGTTCGCGGAGGAGGGGTTCTGGCCGCAGGTGGATCGCGTCCTCTCCGACCTGGGCGCGCTGGCCGCAGAGAATCGCGCCCTCGGGCTGCTGGGCAGCATCTTCTCCCTTCCGGCCGGTGCGGGGGCGGATGCTCGCACGACCCTGCTCGAGACCGTGCGCACCTGGGTGGACCAGGTCCTCCACGTCGGCGTCGAATCCGGTGCCGTCCGCGACGACCTCCAGGCCGACGCGCTCGCCGCCGCCGCGTTCGGCATGCTGCGAGGCCTGGACGAGTGGGCGCTGGCCGCTGGGCTGCCCGAGGTCGCGGCATCCGCTCCCGGCATCCTGCTGCGCTCCATGCTGCAGCAGCCGCCCCGGTAATCTGGAGATCATGCTCAATATGGCCGAAGGACTGGAACGTCTCGGCGCGCTCGCCGCGAATCCCGTCGTATCGGCCATCGCCCGAGCCTTCGCGGATGGCGGATTCGAGCTGGCGGTCGTCGGCGGCCCCGTACGCGACGCGCTGCTGGGCCGCACCACCCACGACCTGGACTTCACCACGAACGCCCGGCCCGATGACATCCTGCGGATCGTCAAGCCGCTGGCATCCGCGCACTGGGACATCGGCCGCGCCTTCGGCACGATCGGCGCGCGCGTGCACGGCGAGCAGGTCGAGATCACCACTTACCGCGCCGACAGCTACGACGGACTCACCCGCAAGCCCGTCGTCGAGTTCGGCGAGAGCATCGACGGCGACCTGCTGCGCCGCGACTTCACCGTCAACGCCATGGCCCTGCAGGTCGCCATGCCGGGACAGCCGCCGATCTCGAAGCTCATCGACCCGACCAGCGGCGTCGAGGACCTCGTCGCCGGCATCCTGCGCACCCCCATCGACCCGAATGTGAGCTTCGGCGACGATCCGCTGCGGATGCTGCGCGCGGCGCGCTTCAGCTCCCAGCTCGAGTTCGAGATCGACGCGGACACCCTCACCGCCATCGAGCAGCTGCGCCAGACGCTCAGCATCGTCAGCCCCGAGCGCGTGCAGGGCGAGCTGATCCGCCTGATGCAGACCGACGATCCCGTGCGTGGCCTGCGCGTGCTGGTGGACACCGGCCTGGTCGAGCAGTTCCTGCCCGAGGTCAGCGCGCTGCGCCTGGAGGTGGACGAGCACCACCACCACAAGGACGTCTACGAGCACTCGCTGACCGTGCTGCGCCAGGCCATCGACCTGGAGCATGCGCGGCATCCGGGCGCCGAGCCCGACGTGCCGCTGCGCCTGGCCGCCCTGCTGCACGACATCGGCAAGCCCCGCACTCGCAAGCTCGAGCCGGGCGGTGCCGTCACCTTCCACCACCACGACGTGGTCGGCTCGCGCATGGCGCGCAAGCGCCTGCAGGCGCTGCGCTTCGACGGCGCGACGACGGATGCCGTGGCCCGCCTCATCGAGCTGCACCTGCGCTTCTTCGGCTATGCCGAGGGCGCCTGGACCGACAGTGCCGTGCGCCGCTATGTGCGGGATGCCGGCGAGTTGGTCGACCGGCTGCACATCCTGGTGCGCGCCGATGTCACCACCCGCAACAAGCGCAAGGCCGGGCGTCTGGCATCCGCCTACGACGACATCGAGCGCCGCATCGAGGAGCTTCGCGAGCAGGAGGAGCTGGACAGCATCCGCCCCGAGCTCGACGGCAATCAGATCCAGCTGATCCTCGGCATCGCACCAGGCCGCGAGGTGGGCGAGGCCTACAAGTTCCTGCTGGATCTGCGCTTGGACGAGGGCGTCATCGGACCGGATGCCGCCGAGCGGCGCCTGCGCGAGTGGTGGTCCGCCCGGGGGTGAACGGGAGCGGCGCTTCGACAGGCTCAGCGACCCAGTCCCTCCGTCTCCAGGGGCATGACAGAGTGTCGGTCTCGTCACGATCCTGACCGAGCGGTTGGGTATGTCCCATGCTCCTGAGTAGATTTGAGCCCATGCCGCGTCCATCACGAGCGCGGAAACCGAATACCCGAACCATCACAGGGCAGGTTATGTCAATGAAGATCTCCAGGGGCCGACTCGGCCTCGCCATCGGCGCGCTCAGCGTCGCGGCTGTTGTTCTGTCCGGCTGCGCCACCAGCACCGGCGGATCCGATGAGGGCAGCAGCTCGGGTGGCGGCGACCTGATCGTCGGCACCACCGACAAGGTCGTCTCGCTCGACCCGGCCGGTTCCTACGACAACGGCTCGTTCGTCGTCATGAACCAGGTCTACCCGTTCCTGCTCAACAGCAAGTACGGCGACGCCACGGTCAGCCCCGACATCGCGGAGTCGGCCGAGTTCACCTCGCCGACCGAGTACACGGTCAAGCTCAAGAAGGGCCTGAAGTTCGCCAACGGCCACGAGCTCACCTCCAGCGACGTGAAGTTCACGTTCGACCGCATGGTGAAGATCAACGACCCGAACGGTCCCGCCTCGCTGCTGGGCAACCTCGCCTCGGTCGCAGCCCCGGACGACACCACCGTGGTCTTCACGCTGAAGAACGGCAACGACCAGACCTGGCCGCTGATCCTCTCCAGCCCCGCCGCTCCCATCGTCGACGAGGAGGTCTTCTCGCCTGACGCCGTCACTCCCGACGCCGACATCGTGAAGGGCGACGCCTTCGCCGGCCAGTACACGATCGACTCGTACAAGCTCAACGAGCTGATCTCGTACAAGCCGAACAAGGACTACCAGGGCAACCTCGGCCCTGCCGAGAACACCGGCATCCAGGCGAAGTACTACGCCGACGCCTCCAACCTCAAGCTCGCGATCGGCAACGGCGACATCGACGTGGCCTTCCGCAGCCTGTCGGCCACCGACGTGGAGAGCCTGAAGGGCAACAGCAAGGTCAAGATCGTCGACGGCCCCGGCGGCGAGATCCGCTACATCGTCTTCAACTTCGACACCATGCCGTTCGGCGCCAAGACCGCCGAGGCCGACCCGGCCAAGGCGCTCGCCGTCCGCCAGGCCATGGCCGACCTGATCGACCGCAACGCCGTCGCCAAGGACGTGTACAAGGACACCTACAGCCCGCTGTATTCCTTCGTCGCCGACGGCATGCCCGGCGCGACGACCGTCCTGAAGGACATGTACGGCGACGGCAACGGCGGACCCGACCAGGCGAAGGCCGAGCAGGTGCTGAAGGATGCCGGCATCACCGCGCCCGTCACGCTGAACCTGCAGTACAACGGCGACCACTACGGCCCGTCGTCGGGTGACGAGTACGCCGCGTACAAGACGCAGCTCGAGAAGGGCGGCCTGTTCACGGTCAACCTGCAGCAGACCGAGTGGGTGCAGTACTCCAAGGACCGCTCGGCCGACGTGTACCCGATGTACCAGCTGGGCTGGTTCCCGGACTTCTCCGACCCGGACAACTACCTGGCACCGTTCTTCATGAAGGACAACTTCCTCGCCAACCACTACGACAACCCCGCTGTCAACGACGCCATCGTCCAGGAGCAGACCGAGACCGACCAGGCCAAGCGCCTGGAGGAGATCGGCCAGATCCAGGAGATGGTCGCCAAGGACCTCTCCACCCTGCCGATCCTGCAGGGCAAGCAGGTCGCGGTCGTGGGCAAGAACGTGCAGGGCACCACGCTCGACGCCTCGTTCAAGTTCCGCTACGCGCCGCTGAAGAAGTAACGCGTTCCACAATCGGGGGTGCTGCTCACGCAGCGCCCCCGATTGCGCTCGCTCCCAGAACGTAGAAGTTAGGTACCCATATGGCCGTCGATGCCGGCGCTGCCCTCGCCCCCGTCCAACCGCGAAGCAAGTCCAAGGGCGGTGGCGGCCTGTGGCGCTACATCCTGGTCCGGCTCGTGCTGATCATCCCCACGGTCTTCATCCTGGTGACGACCGTGTTCTTCCTGATGCGGATCACCGGTGATCCCATCACGGCCGCGCTCGGCGGCCGGCTGCCGGCCGACCAGCTCGCGCAGCGCATCCACGAGGCCGGCTACGACCGGCCGCTGATCGTGCAGTACGGCGATTACCTCGCCGGCATCCTGCACGGCGACTTCGGCACCACGATCACCGACCGCCGCCCGGTCACTGCGATCCTGCTGCAGTACGGCTCGGCCACGCTCGAGCTCGCGATCTACGCGCTCATCGTCGCCCTGATCATCAGCATCCCGCTCGGCCTGATCGCCGCCTACCGCCGCGACCGCTGGCAGGACGCCACGCTGCGCGTGATGGCGATCCTCGCGTACGCCACCCCGATCTTCTTCGCCGGTCTGCTGCTCAAGCTCATCTTCTCGGTGTGGCTGGGCTGGCTGCCCGTCTCCGGTCGCGGGAACACCCGCACCGAGCTGCTGATGAGCGGCATAGACACGCCCACCGGCCTCTACCTGCTCGACGCGATACGGCTCGGCAACGGCCCCGCCATCGCCGACGTGCTGCAGCACGCGATCCTGCCGGCCGTCGCACTCGGACTGCTGACCGCAGGCGTGTTCCTGCGACTGATCCGCACCAACGTGATCGGCACGCTCGGACAGCAGTACGTCACGTCGGGGCGCTCCCGCGGCGTGAGCGAGTACCGGCTGCTGACGAAGCACGCCTACCGTCCCGCGCTCATCCCGATCATCACGGTGATGGGCATGCAGATCGCCCTGCTGCTGGCGGGTGCGGTGCTGACCGAGACGACTTTCGAGTGGAAGGGCATCGGCTTCATGCTCGCCGAGTACCTGAAATCGCGAGACTTCGTCGCGGTGCAGGGCATCGTCGTCATGATCGCCGTCGTGGTGGCCGTGACGAACTTCATCGTCGACATCGTCGCCGCGTTCATCGACCCGAGGGTGAGGTACTGAGATGACCATCCCCGATTCCTACGACGGGATGCCCACTCCCAGCACCACGGCGCTGGCGGCCGTCCCCGTCCGGAAGAAGAGCTGGGTCGAGAGGACCCCTGTGCTCAAGGAGCTGCGGCAGAGCGTCGGACTGCAGCGCGGGATGCTGGTGACGGGCCTGGTGATCACGGTCGCGTTCATCCTCGTCGCCGTCCTCGCCCCCGTGCTGGCCCCGTACGAGTGGGCGCAGCAGCAGACGGTCGACGGGCATTCGTTCGGTACCCAGCAGGCGCCGAATGCGCTGAACCCGCTGGGCACGACGGTCTCCGGCTTCGACGTGCTCTCCCGCGTGCTGTGGGGTGCGCAGACCGCGCTGCTGGTGATCCTCGCCGCCATCGCCTGCTCGATCTTCATCGGCATCGCGCTGGGCCTGATCTCCGGCTACTTCGGCGGCTGGCTCGATCGACTTCTGGTGGTCGTCGCCGATGCCATCTACGCGTTCCCGTCGCTGCTGCTGGCCATCGTGATGTCCATCGTGATCAGTCGCGGCCAGTCCACGCTGTGGGGCGGAATCATGGCCACGGCCATCGCCATCACCGTGGTGTTCGTGCCGCAGTACTTCCGCGTGGTGCGCTCTGAAGTGGTGCGCGTGCGGGCTGAGCCGTTCGTCGACTCAGCCAAGGTGATCGGCGTGCCGACCACCCGCATCCTGCTGCGCCACGTGCTGCGCAACTCCACCCGTTCGCTGCCGGTGATCATCACGCTGAACGCCTCCGAGGCGCTGCTGACCCTGGCCGGCCTGGGCTTCCTGGGCTTCGGCATCGAGGCCACGGCCGCCTCGGAGTGGGGCTACGACCTCAACCGCGCCATGGGCGACGTGACCAGCGGCATCTGGTGGACCAGCGTGTTCCCCGGCGTCGCCATCGTGCTGGTGGTGCTGGGCGTGACCCTGGTGGGCGAGAGCCTGAACGACCTCGCCGACCCGCGCCTGCGCCTGCGTCGCCGTGCGGGTGGCAAGAAGAAGTCGGGCGCTGCGGATGCCGGATCCGGTGCCGCGAGTGAAGGAGCACAGTCGTGACTGACGTGGCAGACAAGAGCACGGTCGCCGAGGTCCGCGACCTGCGGGTGGTCTTCGCCACCGATGACGAGCCGGTCGTCGCCGTCAAGGGGATCTCGCTGAGCGCCCACGCCGGCGAGGTGCTGGCCATCGTCGGCGAGTCCGGGTCGGGCAAGACCGTCACCGCCAACACCCTGCTGGGGCTGCTGCCGGAGACCGCCACCACCTCGGGCGCGGTGATCGTGCGCGGCCGCTCGGGCGATGAGACCGACATCGTGCACGCGAGCCATCACCGCATGCGCGCGATGCGCGGGCGTGATGCGGCGATGGTGTTCCAGGAGCCGTCCACGGCCCTGAACCCGGTGTACACCGTGGGCTGGCAGATCGCCGAGGGCCTTCGTGCGCACACGAAGATCTCCAGGAAGGATGCCCGGGCGCGCGCGATCGACATCATGCAGCGGGTCGGCATCCCGGATGCCGCCACCCGTGTCGACGACTACCCGCATCAGTTCTCGGGCGGCCAGAAGCAGCGCATCGTCATCGCGATGGCGCTGGTGCTGGATGCCGGCCTGATCATCGCCGACGAGCCGACCACCGCGTTGGACGTCACCGTGCAGGCCGAGATCCTCGACCTGCTGCGCACCGCGCGCGACGAGTTCGGCGCGACCATCGTGCTCATCACGCACAACATGGGCGTGGTGGCCGACCTGGCCGACCGCGTGGTGGTGATGTACCAGGGCGACATCGTCGAGCAGGCGCCGGTGCGCGAGCTGTTCGCGAACCCGCGCGAGGAGTACACGAAGAAGCTGCTGGCGGCCGTGCCGCATGTGGGCCAGGGCAAGTCGGCCGCCTCGACGGGCGAGCCTTCGACGCACGGCCCTTCGACAGGCTCGGGGACCGAGGAGGTCGGGTCGGCCCCGCACGCCGCGCCGCCAGTGCCGGAGGGCTCGCTGATCGTCGCATCCGCCGCCGAGATCGGCTACCCGGGCCGGTTCGGCCGCAACGCGGTCGTCGCCGTGAAGGGCGTGGACTTCCACGTCGGACCCGGTGAGGTCGTGGGCCTGGTCGGCGAGTCCGGCTCGGGCAAGACCACCATCGGCCGTGCGGTCGTAGGACTGACCACGGTCCTCGGCGGCTCGCTGACCGTGCTCGGCCAGGAGATGCGCGGCGTGAAGAACCGCACGCTGGCGCCGCTGCGTCCGCAGATCGGCTTCGTGTTCCAGGATCCGGCCACCAGCTTCAACCCGCTGCTGTCGATCGCGGAGTGCATCGCCGAGCCGCTGATCGTGCACGGCCGGGCCGCGAACATGCAGGCCGCGCGTCCGCGCGTGAACGAGCTGCTGGATGCCGTGCGGCTGCCGACCAGCTTCGGCGACCGCTACCCGCACGAGCTCTCCGGCGGCCAGCGTCAGCGCGCATCGCTGGCCCGCGCCCTGGCGCTGGACCCGAAGCTGCTCATCGCCGACGAGCCGACCAGCGCGCTGGACGTGTCGGTGCAGGCCACGGTGCTGGAGCTGTTCGTGCAGCTGCAGGCCGAGCTGGGCTTCGCGTCGCTGTTCATCAGCCACGACCTGGCGGTGATCGACGCGGTCTCCGACCGCATCATCGTGCTGCAGCAGGGCCGCATCAAGGAGCAGGGCACCACCGCTCAGGTGCTCGGCGACCCGCGCGACCAGTACACCCGCGAGCTGCTGGCCGCCCTGCCCGTGCCCGACCCGGTCAAGCAGGCCGAGCGCCGGGCGCAGTGGGAGGCCGTGCGCAGGCACTGACGATGATCGTTCCCGGGCTTCGCCCGCTCAGCGGAGCCCGGGAACGACCTGCGACCCAGAGGCGCGCGCAGCGACCGCCCACGATCCGTTCCCCGCGATGGACAACCGACCTACACTGGGCACATCCGTCAGTGCCGATCGGAGGTCGCATGCCGTCTGCCTGGTCCTCTGGGCGAGACCTTCAGGCCTCGCGCCTGATCATCGAGCGCGCGCACGAGGAACTCGTCGCAGGCAACCTCGACGACCACCGGCTGCAGCAGGTGCGTCCGCTCATCAGGGCGTCCTGGCAGCGCGCCTGGCAGGACAGGGTCGGCGCGGAAGGCCTGCCGCCGGTCGACCTCACCGGGGAGCTCCTCGAGGAGTACCGCTCGCAGCATCCGCTGTCCGGTGCGATCGACCTGATCCGCTCCCTGCTGCTGCCGGGATCCGCTGACGACTCCGGTGTCGTGGTGGCCGTCGGGGACCACGCCGGCCGCCTGCTCTGGGTGGAGGGGGACCTGAGCCAGCGGATGCTGTCAGGCGAGATGGGGTTCGTGGAGGGCGCGAACTGGTCCGAGACCACGGTCGGCACGTCGGCGCCGGGTACGGCGTTGACGCTCGGCGAATCGGTGCAGATCCATCACGCCGAGCACTACAACCGGCTCGTGCAGCCGTGGTCGTGCACGGCGGCGCCGGTGTTCGATCCGGAGACTCATCGCATCCTCGGGGTTCTGGACGTCACCGGCGGTGAGGAGGCGGTGACGCCGCAGGCGCGGATGCTGGTGGACGCCACGGCGCGTGCGGTGGAGTCGCAGCTGATGATCGCACGGCTGCGGGAGCGGGCCGCCCCGCGGACGGCATCCGCTCCGCCTCGCGCGCTGCACCGGACCAGGGCCACCCTGCAGGTGCTGGGCAGGGACCGGGCGCGGCTGGAGGTGATCGGCGACGGCGGTGAGTCGATCATCGAGCTCAGCGCCAGGCACGCCGAGATCCTGCTGATGCTCGCCACCCACCGTCAGGGGCTCTCCGCGGAGCGGCTGGCCGAGCTCGTCTACGGCGAGGATGCATCTGCGGACACCCTGCGTCCGGAGATGGTGCGGCTGCGCAAGGTGCTCGAACGCGTGTCGTCCGAACTGGTGCCGCAGTCTCGGCCGTACCGGCTCACCGCGCAGCTGGAGACCGACGCCCAGAACGTGCTCTCGCTGCTGGGCCGAGGGGCGCACCGGGTGGCGTTGAGCGCGTACCCCGGACCCGCGTTGCCCGATTCCGACGCACCCGGCGTCGTGGAGCTGCGGGAGAGCCTGCGCGGCACCCTGCGCGAGACGATGCTCAGCGAGGCGAGCATCGACGTGCTGCTGGCGTACGCGGACATCCCGGAGGGTGCGGAGGATGCCGAGGTGCTGAGACTGTGCCTGGAGATGCTGCCGGCGCGCTCGCCGCGCAGGGCGGGGCTGGTCAATCGGATCGCCAGGCTCGACGAGTAGGCCCGTCGCGAGTGCTGCAACTCGATGCAATGTGACGCACGGGGGTGCAACCCGCCTCGCCGTACCTTCTGAGAACAGCCGTGCGGCACCGATGCCGCGGCCCGTCGAAGGAGACCACGATGACAATCGTCGAAGAGGACGTGTCCACCGCCTACGCCGCGCCGGGTCAGCCCGGCGCCGTCGCGGACTATCGCCCGCGTTACGGGCACTACATCGGCGGCGAGTTCGTCGATCCCGTCAAGGGGCAGTTCTTCGAGAACATCAGCCCTGTCAACGGCAAGCCCTTCACCGAGGTCGGCCGGGGCACCGTCGAGGACATCGAGCGCGCCGTCGACGTCGCGTGGAGGGCGTTCGAGTCCTGGAAGCGCACGACGCCCGCCGAGCGCGCGGTGATCCTGAACAGGATCGCCGATCGCATGGAGCAGCATCTCGAGGAGATCGCGGTCGCCGAGACCTGGGACAACGGCAAGCCGGTGCGCGAGTGCCTCGCCGCCGACATCCCGCTGGCCATCGATCACTTCCGCTACTTCGCCGGCGTCCTGCGCGGGCAGGAGGGCGGCATCAGCCAGATCGACGAGAACACGGTCGCCTACCACTTCCACGAGCCGCTCGGTGTCGTCGGCCAGATCATCCCGTGGAACTTCCCGATCCTGATGGCGACGTGGAAGCTGGCACCCGCGCTCGCCGCCGGCAACTGCATCGTCATGAAGCCGGCCGAGCAGACGCCGGCCTCGATCCTGTTCCTGTTCGACATCATCGGGGATCTGCTGCCGGCCGGCGTCGTGAACATCGTCAACGGCTTCGGCATCGAGGCGGGCGCCCCGCTCGCGCAGCACAAGCGCATCCGCAAGGTGGCGTTCACCGGCGAGACCACCACGGGCCGGCTGATCATGCAGTACGCGTCGCAGAACCTCATCCCCGTCACACTCGAGCTCGGGGGCAAGAGCCCCAACGTGTTCTTCGAGGACGTCGCTCGCGAGGACGACCCGTTCTACGACAAGGCGCTGGAGGGCTTCACGATGTTCGCCCTCAACGGCGGCGAGGTGTGCACCTGCCCGTCGCGCGCGCTCGTGCAGCGCTCGATCTACGACGGGTTCGTCGCCGACGGCGTCGCCCGCGTCAACCGCATCGTGCAGGGCAACCCGCTGAACCCGTCGACCATGATCGGCGCGCAGGCGTCCAACGACCAGTTGGAGAAGATCCTCAGCTACATCGACATCGGCAAGCAGGAGGGCGCGAAGCTGCTGACCGGCGGCGAGCGGGTCGACCTGGGCGGTGACCTCAGCGGCGGCTACTACGTCGCCCCGACCGTGTTCGAGGGCACCAATGACATGCGGATCTTCCAGGAGGAGATCTTCGGTCCGGTGCTGGCGCTGACGAACTTCGCCGACTTCGATGACGCGATCTCGATCGCCAACGACACCCTCTACGGGCTGGGCGCGGGCGTGTGGAGCCGCAGCGGCGACACCGCGTACCGTGCCGGCCGGGCCATCGAGGCGGGGCGCGTGTGGACCAACACCTACCACCAGTACCCGGCGCACGCCGCCTTCGGAGGGTACAAGCAGTCGGGCATCGGCCGCGAGAACCACAAGATGATGCTCGACCACTACCAGCAGACCAAGAACCTGCTGGTCTCGTACGCGGAAGGCCCGATGGGCTTCTTCTGATCGACCATCCGGGCGGGGCCGAGCGGCTCCGCCCGGATTCCATTCACGCAGGAGGGAAGAGGGCTCATGGTCAGCATCGGCAGGTACGAGCGGGTGGATGTCACGGATGCCGCGGCATCTCTCATCCGCGATCTCACGACGCAGCACGGCCCGTTGATGTTCCACCAGTCGGGCGGATGCTGCGATGGGTCTTCGCCCATGTGCTATCCGGTCGGCATGTTCATCACGGGGCCGAGCGATGTGAAGCTCGGCGATCTCGACGTGGGGCTGGACGCCCCGGTGGCGATGTTCATGTCGGAGTCGCAGTTCGAGTACTGGAAGTACACCCACCTCACCGTCGATGCGGTGCCAGGCCGCGGTGCGGGGTTCAGCGTGGAGGGTCCGACCGGGATGCGGTTCCTCACCCGGTCGAGAATGCTGACCGACGCGGAGCTGGAGTATTTCGGGCTCGCGCCCACGCAGTAGTCGACCAGGACCGGATGCCACCGAGGCCGGCCTCAGTGCAGGAGCAGGAAGCCCAGGGCGCCCACGAGCTGCGGGACGATCATGAAGCCGATCACCACGGCGAAGACGATGATCGTCACCCATGGCACGCTGCGGTGCAGTCGCCGCCCCTGCAGGGCGACCCCGGGTGGGGGCTGGAGAAGGCCGGCGGGGGCGGCGAACGGCAGAGAAGCGGATG
Source organism: Microbacterium sp. (assembly GCF_049650565.1). Classification (GTDB taxonomy): domain Bacteria; phylum Actinomycetota; class Actinomycetes; order Actinomycetales; family Microbacteriaceae; genus Microbacterium. Next base: position 4,401 of record NZ_JBASAK010000056.1, on the reverse strand, counting down.
CCGGTGAGCCGACCGCACCGCCCTTCGACAGGCTCAGGGACCCAGCCGTGGGGCCCAGGGGTCCAACTGTGGGGCCCTGGGGTCCAACTGTGGGGCCCAGGGACCCGGCCGTCGGGTTCAACGACGTGTCCGTCGCGGCCTGCGTCTGACGCAGCCGGTCGTCGCGCCAGCGCGCCCACTGGTCGAACTTCGTCATCAGCGCGCCGACGGCGCTGAACAGCCACGCCCAGGTCGCGGCATCCGTCGTCGAGGCCGCCCGCCGCATGTACAGGAACATCCAGTCGTCGACGATCTCCACGTCGAGCTGGGCGGCGTTGTCGATGAAGCGCGCCATGATGTCGGGCGTGAACAGGTACAGGGCATCGGCCTCGTAGCCCTTCGGGCAGTACAGCGTGAAGTGCTGATCGAAGTCACCCTCCAACGAGAGCCGCTGATCACGCGAGAACGACGCGGGCAGGTTGGTGCCGAGCGTGTTGTTGCCCAGGGCGTCCAGCACGATGTTCGGCAGCGGCACATCCAGCTTGACGGCCACGTACCCCCAGTGGTGCGTCGTGCGGTTCTTGCCGGAGCCCGTCGTGTAGCGGTGGTTGCCGAACTCGACGAATCGCGGGGTGTGCCCGCGCACCAGCGACGACGCCACCCGGCTGTCGCCGAGCTGGAAGATCATGCCCGGCAATGCGGGCTTCACGATCTCGTGCTCGTAGGTCATGGCGTTGGCCTGGGCGAACCGCGCGATGCGGAAGGCGTTCGTGCGGGTGCGGCGCATCGCCGCGACACCCATCGGGATGCCGGCGCCGAGCAGCACGAGCACCAGCACCAGCGGCAGCACGAACGCCCCGCTGATCCCGCCGTGCGCGAGTCCGCCGGTGGCGATCCCGAAGGCCGCGACGCCGATCATCGGGATGATCGCCGTCACCGCGACCATGCCCACGATCACCCAGGCGATGACCGTCGTCGCGCTGGTCGCGTGGGTGGAGCGGATGCTGCGCCAGAACGCGCTGACGGCCCGCGGGTCGACGGGATCGGTGAGCGGGCGGGCGTCGAACGGATAGGCCTGAGCGGGAATGGTCACCGGTTCACTCCGTCCCCCTGCCAGCCGAGGTCGGCGTCCGCCGGCACCGGCATCGCCTCGAGGGCCGGGTCTGCGCAGATCTCGGCCACCAGCGCGGCCGAGCCCGCCACGATCGTCGAATCGAAGTCGATCTCGCTCACCAGCACCCAGGCGCGGTCCTCGGGCCAGATCAGGTTCGGATGCTGGGCGGACGGCGCGAACCCGTGCTCCTCGGCCTCGATGTCGCGCCACGGAGCGTCGAGGATCCAGGCCGGGTCGGCGAATGCGCGCGGCGCGGCGGAGAACAGCACGTGGTCGCGGCCCGGCAGCTGCAGGCGAGGGCCGCGCGAGATCTCCTCCGACAGGATGCCGGGCTGCCACGTCTTCTTGCGATAGGCATCCTCGAAGGGGTTGTGGATGCTGCGCTCCAGCAGCTGCTCGTGCGCGGGCGTGTCCGAGAAGGTCAGCCAGGCCCGCGACGGGGTTCGTCCCATGAACCCCAGCAGGCCGCCCCATCCCTCCCAGAGCGCGGCGAACCCGGCATCCGGAGTCGAGGTGTGCGCGACGAGATGGCGTGAGATCGACGCCAGCAGCTCGGGCGGCATCGCCCCCTCCTCCGGCGAGGTGAACTCGCGGCCGTCCGGCGCCACCCGCGTGCGCCAGTCCTCGCCCTCCGGGGTGCGCACCAGGCGCTGCCACTGCGCGAGCGGATGCAGGGTCGTGCCGAACGCCTCTGCGGTGGCCGTCCAGGTGGTCTCCTCGTCGATGTACTGGCCGTGCAGAGCCTGCAGCTCTGCATCGGGCATCCGCTCGTATTCGGCCGGCGTGGGAACCGCGCGATCGGGGAGGGATCGGAGGTACGCCGGGTGGAACACCCGCGCGTAGGCCTCGTACCCGCGGGGCACGACGCTCTGCGTCGTCTGGGCCCCGGCTTCCAGCAGCTCGCGCAGCCAGTCCCCCCGGGAGGGGTCGTCGATCCACTCCATGCGTCAACGGTACCCGCGGCGCTCGTGCGCTCCCCGTGTGCGACGCGCGCAGGAGGAGTCTGTACTCAGCGCACGGCGCGGATATACGGAGGTGTGGAATGACGAAGACGCTCATCGACATCGACGACGCGCTGCTTGCGCGCCATGCGCCTCACCGGGGCGACCACGAAGAAGGCCGCTGTCGACGACGCTCTCTGGATGCCAACGCGCGGGCGAATGTCTTCCTGCAGGTGGATGCCGAGGTGGCGGAGATCGCGCTCGATCTTCAGTCCCGGCTCTTCGCAGCGGGTCTCGGCCGTGCTGTCGGTGTGAAGGATCTGCAGATCGCCGCCACGGCGATCCGGCACACGAGAGGGGAATGTGTCGTATCGGTCGTGCATTACGACGGTGAGTTCGAGCAGCTGACCGAGGTCGCGCCGTGGACGGACAGCATCCGACCGTGGCGGTCAGCGGCGTCCGCTGTCTTCGGCTAGACTGTTGTGGTTGTCTGCTCTCCGTGTGTCTGCATGCGGGGCTTCTTGCCGAAGGAGCGGACGACATGCAGCACACCCTCCTGCTTCCGGGAAAGTCCCGGGAGCCGTTCTAGTCCGAAGGAGGTGGGTAAGTGACGCACCAGTACGAGCTCATGGTCATTCTGACTCCCGAGCTGGACGAGCGCCAGGTTGCCCCCAACCTCGACAAGTTCCTGAAGGTCATCACCAACGATGGTGGCACGGTGGACAAGGTCGATGTCTGGGGCAAGCGTCGTTTCGCCTACGAGATCAACAAGAAGACCGAGGGCATCTACGCCGTCGTGAACTTCACCGCGACGAGCGAGGCCACTGCGGAACTCGACCGTCAGCTGAAGCTGAGCGAGCTCATCTTCCGCACCAAGGTCCTGCGCGCCGAAGAGGCCCAGGCGATGGTCGCGGCCGAGGCCAAGCGCGCAGCCGCCAAGGCTGCTCGCAAGCCCAAGACGGCAGCCAAGGCGTAAGCACCATGGCCGGCGAAACCGTCATCACCGTGGTGGGCAACCTCACCGCAGACCCCGAGCTGCGCTACACGCAGAACGGCCTGCCGGTGGCGAACTTCACCATCGCCTCGACCCCGCGCACGTTCGACCGCCAGGCCAATGAGTGGAAGGACGGCGATGCGCTGTTCCTCCGCGCGTCGGTGTGGCGCGAGTTCGCCGAGCACGTGGCGGGCTCGCTGACGAAGGGCATGCGCGTCATCGCGCAGGGCCGTCTGCGTCAGCGCTCCTACCAGGACCGCGAAGGCAACAACCGCACGGCGATCGAGCTGGAGGTTGACGAGATCGGTCCGTCGCTGCGTTATGCGACGGCACAGGTCACGCGGGCCGCATCAAACGGCGGTGGCGGAAGCTTCCAGGGCGGCGGCAGCCGTCCCCAGCAGCAGGTCTCGGAGGAGCCGTGGTCCACGCCCGGTTCGTCGAGCGCTGACGCATGGAGCACCCCGGGCAGCTTCGGCGACGACACCCCGTTCTAAATCTGCAGGTACTGGGTCCCTGAGCGTGTAGACGGGGCGCAGCATCCGAAATTCTTCTTAAGGAAAACTCATGGCTGGAAAGTCGAGCGGCGATCGCCGCAAGCCGCGGAAGGGTGGCAAGCCCACCGCTCCCGCGAAGTCGATCCGCGTGGGCGTCATTGACTACAAGGACGTCGCAACGCTTCGCAAGTTCATCTCCGAGCGCGGGAAGATCCGCGCCCGCCGTATCACCGGTGTCTCGGTCCAGGAGCAGCGTCTGATCGCCAAGGCGATCAAGAACGCTCGCGAAATGGCCCTGCTGCCCTACGCCGGCGCCGGCCGTTAAGGGGTACGAACATGGCAAAGCTGATTCTCACGAACGAGGTCGCCGGGCTGGGCAGCGCCGGTGACGTCATCGAGGTCAAGAACGGGTACGCCCGCAACTACCTCATCCCCCAGGGCTTCGCGGTCGCATGGACCCGCGGTGGCGCCAAGCAGGTCGAGTCGATCCAGGCAGCCCGCAAGGCCCGCCAGATCCACGACCTCGACGAGGCCACGGCTCTGAAGAACAAGCTCGAGAGCACCAAGGTGCGTCTGGCCGTCAAGGCCGGCGCCGCGGGTCGCCTGTTCGGTTCGGTGAAGACGGCCGACGTGGCCGACGCTGTCGCCGCCGCCGACCTCGGCTCGATCGACAAGCGCAAGGTCCACTTCGCCGCGCCCATCAAGGCGACCGGCGAGCACGAGGCTACCGTGCGCCTGCACGATGACGTCGTCGCCGTGATCACCCTCCAGGTGGTCGCCGCGAAGTAGTTCGACAGAACGACGGGTTTCTGAGCCTGTCGCGGAACGCCCCGTCCTCTTCGGAGGGCGGGGCGTTCCGTGTTGTGGCGGGTGCCCGTT
>NZ_JBASAK010000055.1:0-9470 GCF_049650565.1 Microbacterium sp. | reverse complement strand
GCGGCTACGCCGTCGGCGAGCGGGTCGCGATCGGCGACACCCGCGGCACGTATGCGACGGCGCTGGCCGTGCCGGTCGGCAATATCACCCGGCTGCTGGACGGCGTCACCTCCGCCGAAGGCGCGGCTCTGGCGATCCCCGCCGGCACCGCGTACCAGTCGCTGCGCTCGCTCGGGGTGCGCAAGGGCGACACCGTGCTGATCCACGCCGGCTCCGGCGCTGTCGGCCAGGCCGCGATCCAGTTCGCCGTGCTGTGGGGCGCCACGGTCATCGCCACGGCAAGTCCCGCGCGGCACGACCAGCTGCGCGCGCTGGGCGCGATCCCCGTCGCCTACGGCGAGGGCCTCACCGACCGCGTCCGCGAGGCCGCGCCGCAGGGTGTCACCGTAGCCCTGGACGGCGCGGGCACCGACGAGGCCATCCAGACCTCGTTGGACCTGGTCTCAGACCACGACCGCATCGCGACCATCGTGCGGGGGCCGGATGCCGCAGAGCTGGGCATCCAGGCATACTCCGGCGGCAACCCGATTCCGCTCACCGAGCAGCAGCTGGCGTGGCGCCACGAAGCCGTGGGCGTGGCCATCAACCTCATCGAGGCCGGCGACTTCCAAGTCGAGCTCGGTCCCGAGCTGCCGCTGGCCGAGGCCGCACACGCCCACGAACTCATCGAGCAGCACGCCGCCACGGGCAAGATCGTGCTGATCCCCTGATCAGAGCGGTCTCCGCACGGAGAACACCATCGACACTGCCGCCGATCGCATGACCTGCAGCACAACTTCTGCTCCAGCGGTAGTCCCTCGTCATCCGATTTCGCGAAGTCACGCCGTGTTACATCTGTCCTTCCGCCTTCCTGGACCGCGTCCCACAATCGTGGGACAGCACAAGGAACAGGAGTCGGAAAGTGGCAGAGACGAACACCCCGCGTCAGATCAAGTTCGGCGCGATCCTCACCGGCACCGGTGGGCCCGGCGATCAGTTGCGTTGGCTGGATCCGGAGATCCCCGGTGATGCCAGCGTCGACATCGACTGGTACATCGAGTACGCGCGTCTCGCCGAGCAGGCGAAGTTCGACCTGGTCTTCATCGTTGACAGCCAGTTCATCACCCCGAACTCACCGCCCCACTACCTGAATCGGCTCGAGCCGCTGACGCTGCTGTCCGCCCTCGCCGTCGCGACGGATCGCATCGGCCTGGTCGGCACCGCGACGACGTCGTACAACTCCCCGTACAACCTCGCCCGAAGATTCGCATCGCTCGACCTCATCAGCCACGGTCGGGCCGGATGGAACGTGGTCACCAGCGGCGACGCGGGGACCTCCAGAAACTATGGACTCGACGAGCACTTCGACTATCCGACCCGGTATCGTCGCGCCGCCGAACACATCCAGGCGTCGCAGGCGCTGTGGGACAGCTACGAGGACGACGCGTTCCCCCGTGATCGGGACACACGGGTGTTCCTGGATCCGGAGAAGCTGCACGACACCGATCACCACGGGGAGTTCTTCGACATCGCCGGTCCGCTGAACATCCAGCGCTCCCCACAGGGCCAGCCGGTGATCTTCCAGGCCGGCGACAGCAACGACGGTCGGGACCTGGGTGGACGTCACGCGGAGGGCATCTTCACCCACGCATCGACGATCGAGGCGGGCATCGCGTTCCGGCAGGACATCAGAGGGAGGGCCGCAGCGGCCGGTCGCGACCCCGAGAACGTGCTGATCCTGCCCGGGGCGCGGATCTTCGTCGGCGACACGGATGAGGAAGCTAGGGCGCTCGAGCGCGCCGCCCACCAGCAGAGCAACTCATTCGATATCGCCCTGGCAGAGCTCGGGAGGCCGTTCGGCTGGCACGACTTCACCGTCCACGACCTGGATGCGCCGTTCCCCGACGTGCTGCATCTCGCCCAGCGCAGCTTCCGCACGAACGCGGAGCACATCGTCGCCTTCGCGAAGAAGGACTCGCTCACGCTCCGCCAGGTCGTCGAGCGGCTCTCGGCCTTCCACCCCTCTCCGTTCGTGGGCTCGCCGACCACCGTCGCAGACCGTCTCCAGGAGTGGTTCGAGGCTGGGGCCGTCGACGGCTTCAACGTCTACGTCGCCCAACCCGCGCAGTTCCGCCGCCTGCTACGGGATGTGATCCCGATCCTGCAGGCCCGTGGCCTGCACCGCACCGAGTACGAGGGCACCACGCTCCGCGAGCACCTCGGACTGCCAGTCCCCCAGAACCGCCACACGACGGCGGCGTCCGCGGCATCCGCCGTGAAAGCGGACCTGCTCACCGCGATCTCCTGACCGCGCTTCTCCCCTCCCCACCTGAACCACCCCACAGAAAGCAGACCGACAGTGACCAGATCATGGCGCACCTTTGCCGCAGCAGCCCTCGCGGTGACCCTCACCGCGAGCATGGCCGCATGCGCGTCCGGCGCATCCGGCGATGCCGGATCCGCAGGGCACCAGACCGTGCTGCGCTGGTCGATGGGCCTACCCACGTCATGGGATCCGGTGGCGAGCCGCACCGGCTTCGACATCAACACGATCTCACTTGCCTACGCATCGCTCACGCAACTCGATGCCAAGGGCGACGTCACCCCTGGGCTGGCGAAGAGCTGGAAGTACGACGCCACAGGGAAGGCCATCACCTTCACGCTCAGGGAAGGCCTGAAGTTCAGCGACGGGACGCCCCTGGATGCCGAGGCGGTCAAGGCGCACTTCGAGCGGGGCAAGACCCAGGCCGACTCGCACCTGCGCGACCAGCTCGCCGACCTCGCGGGCGTCACCGCCGACTCGTCGACCCAGGTGACTCTGCACCTCTCCGAGGTCGACTACCAGATCCCCTACCTCGTCGCCGGGCGCACCGGTGCCATCGCGAGTCCCGCGGCTGCGGAGGACCCCGCGAAGCTGGCCATCGACCCGGTGGGCGCGGGACCGTTCGTCCTGACCGAGTTCGTGCCCGAGTCGCACGCCACGTTCGTGAAGAACAAGGACTACTGGGATGCGAAGGACATCCACATCGACAAGCTGGAGCTGAGCACGGCGCTGGATGCCGCCACCGTCGTCTCCGCGGTCCAGTCCGGCTCTGTCGATGTGGCCAGGCTCCCCGCCACTCAACTGGACCAGGCGAAGGCCGCAGGTCTGAATGTGACCATCGCCGACACCCTGGCGGTCAATGACGCATCCCTGAATCTCAACAAGGCACCGTTGAACGACCCCGCGGTCATCGAGGCGCTGCGCTACACGTTCGACCGGAAGGCATTCGTCGACGCCATCACCGCCGGCAAGGGCACCGCCGTGCACCAGCCTTTCCCGAAGGGCTACATCGCCTACAACCCCGAGGTCGAGAAGCTCTGGAGCTACGACCCTGCGAAGGCCCGTCAGATCCTCTCCGACGCCGGCTACAAGGACGGACAGCTGTCCATCGAGATCACCGCGCACGCCGGCGGCGAGCTCGACGCACAGCTCACGCAGTCGCAGCTGAAGGCCGTCGGCATCGATTCCACGATCCGCCTGGTCCCCGCCGGTTCCACCACCTGGCAGGACGACGTGTACGTGGCCAAGTCCCCGCAGCTGGCCCTCGACGGCACCATCGGACGCGAATCGCCCGTGGCGAACCTGCTCGCGACCTACGGTCCCGCCGGGATCATGAACCTGTCCGGCCCGCACTCGTCGCCGGAGTTCCAGAAGGCGCTGGATGCCGTCCGTGCGACTCCCATCGACTCGCCGGACTATCCGACTGTGCTGCGCGCAGCCGTGAGGGCGGGCGTGGAGCAGTCGCCGACGAACTATCTCTACACCTCGCCGTGGATCTTCATCTCCGCGCCCGCGGTGAGCGACCTCAACCTCCTGCCCTCGCAGGTGCGCTGGGAGGGGGTGCGAGTCGACGGCTGATGCCGCTGACTCCTCACTATGAGAAACATCTCGGGTCGCGCCCTCCGGGCTGTGGGCGCGACCCTCATCACCGTCATCCCGGTGTTCGTCCTTGCGACGCTCATCACATTCCTGCTCGGCGCCGCCAGCGGCCTGAGCCCGGCGGCGTCGCTGTCGGGAGATGAGGCCACGCCGGAGCGCATCGCGCAGATCGAGCACCAGCTGGGTCTCGACCGGCCATTGCTGGTCAGGTACCTCGACTGGATGAAGTCGCTGCTGTCCGGCGATCTCGGCGTCAGCTGGTACAACCACTTCCAGGTCTCCACGCTGATAGGGCAGCGGCTGACGATCACCACGTCCATCGTGGTCGTGGCGCTGCTGCTCGGCGTGGCCACCGGCATCGCGCTCGGCCTGACCGCAGCCATCCACCAGGGACGGTTGGTGGATCGTGCCATCACCGCGTTCGTGTCGGCGGTGTCCACGCTCCCCCCGTTCGTCGTCTCGATCGGCCTGATCGTCGTGCTCAGCGTGTGGCTGAGGCTGCTCCCCTCGTCGGGGTACGTGTCGTTCGAGCAGAACCCCTCGATGTGGTTGAAGCTCATCATCATGCCCGCCATCGCGCTCAGCCTGGAGCCGGCGGCCGACATCGCCCGGCAGCTGCGCACGGGCCTCGTTCACACGCTGTCCGAGCCGTACATCACCGGCGCCGTGGTGCGCGGATTCACCCCAGCTCGGATCCTGTTCGCGCACGCGCTGCGCAACGGGTCCGGGCCCGCCGTGGCGGCACTGGGCATGAAGATCCCCGCGCTACTCGGCGGTGCAGTGGTCACCGAGACCATCTTCAACATGCCGGGGTTCGGTCTGCTCGCCGCGGACTCGGCGCTCCGAGGCGACGTGCCCGTCGTGCTGGGAACCCTGGTCGTCTCGATCATCCTCGTTCTGGTCTTCAACGTGCTCGTCAACATCGGGCTGACGATCCTGCAGCCGGCATCAAGAAGGAGCGCAGCATGAGAATCACCGACATCCTGCGGTCCACGAGCGCACGGACAGCAGTCGCGATCCTCGTCGTCATCGCGCTGTTGACCGTCCTGGGTCCGCTGATCGCACCACAAGATCCTTTCGTGCAGGACACCGCAGCGATGCTGCAGGGCCCGAGTCCGGCGCACCTGCTGGGGACGGACGAACTGGGACGCGACGTGCTCAGCAGGCTGCTGGCCGGGTCTCCGCTCTCGGTGATCTCGGCACTGCTGGCGGTGCTCGTGGGCGCAGCCATGGGAGTGGTGCCCGCGCTGCTGTCGGTTCAGCTGTCGCGAACATTCGAGTGGCTCGCGCTCCGCCTGACGGACGCGCTGATGACGCTGCCGTTCCTGGTGTTCGCGATCGCGATGACCGCGCTGCTCGGCAACGGCGTGCCGCAGGCGATGGTGGCCGTCGGCATCCTGATCTCCCCCGCGTTCTTCCGCGTCGCCCGCGCTGCCGCACTCAGCACCGCTCGATCGCAGTACGTCGAGGCGGCGGAGCTGATGGGCGCGTCCACCGGATGGGTGCTCCGCAGGCACGTGTGGCAGCAGGTGCTCCCCGCCATCACCGTGACCGCGGCGTCGATGATGGGCGCGGCGCTGGTCGTCGTGGCCTCCCTGACCTTCCTCGGCATCGGCGTCGTACCGCCGGAGCCGACCTGGGGCGGACTGCTCGCCGGCGACCTGAAGTACCTCTACCAGCGCCCGGCCGGCCCGTTGGCGCCCGCCGCACTCATCGTGGCGACGGTATGGGCGTTCAACGCTCTCGCCGATGCGCTGAGGGACGCCCAGACCCGCAGCACTCGCGCACTGCGGCCGCAGAATGCGGCGCGCATCGGACAGGAAGTGACAGCATGACTCTTCTCGAGGTCTCGCAGCTCTCCATCACCACCGAGGACGGCTCGCTGCTCGTCGACGATGTGTCGTTCACCATCGACCGCGGGCAGACGCTCGGACTGGTGGGCGAGTCCGGCAGCGGCAAATCCCTTTCCTGCCGCTCGGTGCTGGGCATCGTCCCCGATGCGCTCACCGTGACGGCCCGGCGCCGCTTCTTCGACGGCATCGACCTGAACCGCGCCACACGCGCGCAGTGGCGCGCCATCCGCGGCCCGCGCATCGGCGCCGTGTTCCAGGACCCTGGCTCGCACCTGAACCCGTCCATTCCCGTGGGCCGGCAGCTCGCGGAGGTGCATCGCGTCAAGCGCGGCCTCTCCCGCCGAGACGCACGGGCTGCCGCGGTCAGCGGCCTCGGCGATCTGGGCCTGGTCGCGCCGGAACGCGTCGCGCGCGCGCTGCCTCACGAGCTCAGCGGCGGGATGCTGCAGCGCGTTCTGCTCGCCATCGCCATTGCGGAGTCCCCCGAACTGCTGATCGCCGATGAGCCCACCACCGCCCTGGACGTGACGGTCCAGGCCGAAGTGCTCGACGTCCTGGCCGACCTGCGCGCGACGACCGGACTGGCGATTCTGTTCGTGTCCCACGATCTGCCGGTCGTCGTCCAGGTGTGCGACAGCATCCACGTCATGCGGCACGGGCGCATCATCGAGTCCGGCGACTCCAGCACCGTCCTGAGTGCCCCCGCGCACGAGTACACGCGCGCTCTGGTGCGGGCACACGCCGAGTACGGGCTGGATCGGGTCCTCACGCGGGAGGCCGCGCATGCCTGAGCTCATCCGTCTGGAGCATGCGAGCATCGGCTACGGACCGAGGCGCCGCGCGTTGCCGGTGCTGAAGGGCATCACCCTGAGCATCGCAGCCGACGAGCGCATCGGCCTGATCGGCGAGACCGGTTCGGGGAAGTCCACGCTCGCCCGCACCCTGCTCGGCCTGACGACGATCCTCGACGGCACGGTCGAAGTCGCGGGGACAGACATCGCCGCGCTCCGCGGCCGGAGCCTGCGGGCGTTCCGCCGCGGTGGAGCGATCCAGTACGTGCACCAGGATCCGCTGCGCAGCCTGAACCCCGGCATGCGGGTGTCGGATTCGATCGCGGAGGGACTCGTCATCCGGGGTGGTCTGAGCCGCGATGAGGTCGCACGACACGTCCAGGACGTGCTCACCGTCGTCGGGCTGGATCCGCTGCTGTCCGACAGGCTGCCTTCCGAGCTGTCCGGCGGACAGCGACAGCGGATCGTGCTCGCCCGTTCGCTCGTGCTGCACCCCCGCCTGCTGATCCTCGATGAGCCGGTGAGCGCCCTGGACGCCGCAAGCCGCGTCCAGGTGCTCGATCTGCTGCGGCTGCTGGCGGACGAGCAGAACCTCGCACAGCTGTTCATCTCGCACGACCTCGGCTCCGTGGCCGGCACCACAGACCGGCTCATCGTGCTGTACCGCGGTCGCATCGTGGAGGACGGGCCGACCGCCGAGGTGCTCGCCGATCCCCGGCATCCATACACTCGACTGCTGATCGAATCCGCGCCGTCGCTGACCTCCACCGGCGCCGACCGCGACCGCCGCCGTCAGCTGCGTGAGGCCGTGGAGGTCATCCAGTGACATCGTGCGCAACAGTTCGACACACCCCTGCGCGAACCGCCGACGACCGTCAAGGATTGACCGCATGAGCAGTACGCCCTCCCCCACAGCCGTCTTCACACCGGCATCCCGTGCCCGCGGCACGCTCGCGCTGATCCCGGGTCGCGACGAGACAGCCGCGGTCTACCGCCGCTTCGGCACGCGCATCAGCGCCGACGGGTACGGCGTCGGCGTGTTCGCCGAGGCGGGTGCGGCGATCGCGTGGCTCCGCGAGCAGGAGAGCCCGCGCGTGCTGGTCGGCTCCGACACCGGGTCATCGGCGGTGCTGCAGGCGCTCGCGCAGGACGACGTCGCCGACGCGGCGATCGTGGCGGGCGTCGTGACCGACGTGGAGCGACGACCGGCGGATGCCGAGCGCACGGCCTGCCCCGTGCACCTGGGCGTGCTCGCGAAGCAGCACGAAGACGACGCTTCACTTCGACTCGCCGGCGCTCGGCCGGCACAGGCGACAGGCTCAACGGCCCGGGAGGGCTCGGGCCCTGATCCTGTCGATGGGTCGACCCAGCCCGAGCTCCCCGCACCGGCCGACCTCGCCGCGATCTCGGTGCCGGTGCTGGCCGTGCACGGCGGCGCCGATCCGGTCTCTCCGTTCGCGCAGGCGCGCGCCGCGCTGTCGGCCGTGCCGGACCTCGAGATCCTCGAGACCGTCGGCGGCCTGCACGACGCGCTCAACGACGCCAGCCATCGCAGCGTGGCGGCGGGAATCGTGCTGTGGCTGGAGCGCCTGCGCGCCGGCGACGTGCACACCGCCGTCGTCCGAGCGATCGACACCACCCGAGAGGCGGCTGCAGCGTGACCGCCGGATTCGCGACCCTCCAGGTGCAGGCGGGCTTCACGACCGGCCTGCCGTACTCCAGCGCCGTCCCCGCCATCCACCAGACCGCCGCGTACGAGTTCTCGTCACTGCAGGAGGCCGCCGACCTGTTCGCGCTGCGCAAGCCCGGGATCATCTACAGTCGCAACGCCAGCCCCACCCAGCTCATCCTGGAGGAGCGCGTGGCAGCGCTGGAGGGCGGCACGAGCGCCGTGGCCGTCGCTTCAGGGCAGGCGGCGGTGGCCGTGACGCTGCTGGCGCTGGCAGGCCGCGGCGGGCACATCGTCGCCGCCGACCAGCTGTACGGCGGCACCGTCGACCTGCTGCAGGACACCCTCGACGACTTCGGCATCGCCGTCACCTTCGTGGATCAGGATGACCCGGATGCCTGGCGGGCGGCCATCCGCCCCGACACCCGTGCCGTGTTCGCGGAGATCGTGGCGAACCCCGTGGCCCAGGTGCTGGACACCCGGCTCGTCGCCGACATCGCCCATGCCGCCGGTGTGCCCCTGGTGGTCGACAGCACCGTCGGCACCCCGGCGCTGGTGCGTCCGGGTGACCACGGGGCGGACTTCGTGGTGCACTCGGCCACCAAGTTCCTGGCCGGTCACGGAAGTTCATTGGGCGGCGTGGTGGTCGACCAGGGCACCTTCGACTTCGGCGCCGAACCCGAGCGCTGGCCGCAGTTCACCCAGCCGTACACGCGCTTCGGCGATCTGGTGCTGTGGGAGCGCTTCGGGCAGGGCCGCGCGTTCGCCGTGCTGGTGAAGTCCAAGTACGTGCACGACCTGGGCCCCTCACTCTCCCCGTTCAACGCCTGGCAGATCCTGCAGGGCATCGAGACGCTCGACCTGCGCGTGGCGCGCCAGTCGGCGAGCGGCCTGGCCATCGCGCAGCACCTGGCGCAGCATCCGTCGGTCGCGAAGGTCAACCACCCCGGTCTCGCAGGCAACCCCTGGCACGCACTGGCCGAGCGGTACCTGCCGAACGGCGTGCCCTCGGTGTACTCCTTCGAGATCGCAGGAGACGAGCAGGACGCCTTCGCGCGCATCTCACGGCTCGTCGAGGAGCTGAAGTACTTCCGCCTCGTGGCGAATCTGGGTGACGCCCGCAGCCTGATCTCGCACCCGGCATCCATGACCCACTCCCACCTCACGCCCGATCAGCGGGCGGCGGCGGGCATCTCGCTGAACACCATCCGCCTGTCGATCGGGATCGAGGATCCCGCCGACCTCATCGCCGACCT
>NZ_JBASAK010000054.1:0-72448 GCF_049650565.1 Microbacterium sp. | reverse complement strand
ACCTGCTGCGCGACCTGATCGGCGAGCGCCCGACGGTGCTGTGGCGCGGCGCGCGCGAGTACCTCCGCGGCGGACCGCACCTGATCCGCAAGATACGAGCCACCATCGTGCACGAACCCGAGAAGGCCTACCCCCGGGTACGGGTCCCGACGCTGGTGCTGCGCGGCTCGCGCGATCCGCTGGCCCCGGTGACCTGGTGCCGCGAGATCCTGGCGCTGATCCCGGGCGCCCGGCTCGCCGAGATCCCCGACCACGGTCACGGCACGCTCATCAGCGATTCCGGGCTCGCCGCGGCGCAGATCCTGGAGTTCGTGCGCGGGGTGTGAGGCGGTGGGCGCGTGACGTGCGCCTCAAGCAGCAGCGGCGACTGTGGCCAGGCGCGACAACGCGGCGTCGGACAGCGGGGTCCCCGAAAGGCGGGCCGCATACGCTGCCGCCCCGGCATCCGGCGGCAGCATCGGCGCGGCAAGCGCGAATGCGTGGGGCTCGTCGCTCAGAGACTGCGCGAACGCTGCCCGGACCTCTTCCGCACCGAATACGCTCCCTGAGGTCGAGACTCGCGTCTCGTCGCCCGCCGGACAGCCGATCCTGGTTGCGGCCACGGCAGCCAGACGCGCCAGCGCCCGCCCGGCATCCTGAAGAATGCGCGCTGCCGCCGGGTCCTCTGCCGCAACTGTGGAGACGACGGGAGCGAGGGCGGCAACTCGATCACGCCGACCCGCCCAATCACCGTGAACGACGCCGACGGCATCGAGATCCCTGTCGATGCCCAGGCGCGCACGCACGGCCGTGTACAGCTCACCACGAGGCTCACGGCCGTCGGCCATCATGCTGAACGCCTGCAACGCACGCGCTGCGATCCAGTATGCGGAACCCTCGTCGCCGAAGATCTCCCCCCACCCTCCGACCCGGACCGACCTCCCGTTCCATACCCCGTAGCTCATCGACCCCGTCCCCGCGATGACATTGATCCCGTCTCGTGCTCCGAGCGAACCCGCCCATGCGGCTACGGAGTCGTCCCCACAGGAGAACCGGTCAGTCCCGAGCACCGTAGCGACCGCCCCTGACAACGCCTCCTCGCTGCCGGCCCATTCTCCGAATGTCGGCAGACCAGCGAAGGTGTAGTGGATGTCGTCCAGCCCGATCCCCGCAACGCGGTTCACCTCGCGGACTCCTGCGGCGAGGACCTCGGCGACGCGCCCCACCCCATCCGCATCGGCGAAGGGGTAGCTCCCCGGCATCCGAACACGCCCGCGGACGGTCCCGTCCAGATCGATCAGGCACAACGACGTCTTCGTCCCACCGCCGTCGATGCCCAGGAACATCACGCCGCGTCCAGTGCGTGGATGGTCACACCACGCACCACCCGATTGACCGCGCCCGACGGAGACGGGTTGTCCGGGATGACGCCCGAGCTGAGCGAGAAGTCCAGCGCCAGCACCTGGGCGAACAGCAGCAGCACGATGCCCGCCATGGCATCCGGCAGCTGTGCGAGCGCAGACGAAGCCGAATCTGACGCCATCAACCCTTCACCGCGGGATGAGAGCCGGATCAGAAGGTCCGAGGGAACGATGCTCTGAAGCTCTGCGGCGATGTCCTCGTCGTAACGCCGCGTGTACGGGTCATTCGACAGGAAGCACACGACGGCCGTGCCGGCGGAGAGGATCGACTTGGGGCCGTGCCGGAATCCCAGAGAGGACTCGGAGATCGCCACCACGCGCCCCCCAGTCAGCTCGAGCACCTTGAGTGCGGACTCCTGAGCCAGAGCATGAAGACAGCCGGAGCCGAGGTACACCACGCGCTCGACCGAGCGTCGCGCGATCGCAGCCGGTTGCGCCAGTCGTCCGCGCAGCAGATCCTCCGCCTCGCCGGCAAGCGACTCCACATGTGCTTCCAGCTCCGGCGCGAAGACCAGCAATGCCGCGAGCGCCATCGAAGTGAAACTCGACGTCATCGCGAAGCCGGCGTCGTTGGTCTCCGGTGGCAGCAGCAGCACCTCCGATCCACTGCAAGCGGCGTGAGCCCGAGCGAGGGCGCCGTCGGCATTGCAGGTGATCACCAGATGTCCGACGACGGTGAGCAGCTGGTTGGCCAGAGACGTGGCGGCGATCGACTCCGGGCTGTCCCCGGAGCGTGCGAACGAGACGAGCAGAGTCGGAACATCCTCTGCGAAGACATCGCGCGGGTTCGAGACAATATCGGTCGTCGCAACCGCGTCCATTCGCACGCCGCGGCGATGCGCGAGCTCAGCGCAGATGAGCCCACCGGCGTACGCCGACGAACCAGCTCCGGTGAAGATCACTCGTGCGCCTGGACGCGAGAGGATGGGGTCGGTGAGCGCATCCAGACGCTCCCGGTCTTCCGCGACGATCGCTGCGGTCTGCCGCCACATCGCCGGCTGCTGCCCGATCTCGCGCCCGGTCGCGCCTCCGCGGTCTCCCCGCACGACAATGTCCTCGTTCATAGTCCCTCTCTCGATGTCCGGGCCTGCTCGATGCAGAGCATCACTTCGTGCTTCCGGCGAGCATGCCATTGACGATGTACCTGTTGAAGGCGACGGCCAGGATCGCCGGGACAGCGATCGCCAGCACTCCCGCCGCGCTGAGAACCGTGGTCGGCACCACATGGCGCCCCTGCATCGCCGCGATGATCACCGTCACCGGCTGCGTGCTGATGTCGGTGGACAGCACCAGGGGGAACAGGAACTGCCCCCAGGCGAACAGGAAGGTGATCAGCGCCGTCGAGGTGATGCCGGGCAGCGACAGCGGAAGGATGATCCGCCAGAAGACCTGCATCCTGTTCGCCCCGTCGATGAGACCTGCCTCCTCCAAACTGCGCGGCAGGCTGGCGAAGTAGTTGTGCAGAATCCACGTCGCCAACGGCAGGAATCCCGAGACGTACACCAGCACGATGCCCGTATAGGTGTTGACCAGGCCGACCCCGCTCATCAACCGGTACAGCGGGATGAGCGTGGTGTAGGGCGGGAACGCCATCGTGGCGAGCACGGCGAAGAACAGCACGTTCCTGCCGCGGAACTCGAATCTCGCGAACGCGTAGGCGGCCAGTGCGGAGAGCCCCACAGTCAGAATCGTGGCCGCGACGCACTCGATGACGATGTTCGCCATCGACTGCCGAAACTGCTCGGCCATCGGACCCGAGGACAGGATCGACCTGAAGTTGTCCAGTGTGGGCCGCAACGGGAGGAACTGCACCGGAGTCGCCCGGGCGTCGCCCTCCGTCTGCAGGCTGGTCCGAAGCGTCCAGTAGATGGGCACGATCGACCACAGGACGATCATGGCGACGGACACGAGCCGCCCGGCGGGCCGTGCGCGCTTCACATCTCCACCTTCCGATAGACGATCTTGATGATCGCCAGCGAGAGCACCACCGTGACGACGGCGATGAACAGCGAGAGCGCGTACCCTTCGCCGAAGTTCAGCGCTTGGAAGCTCACCTTGTACGTCTCGATGGTGAGCGAAGTGCCCATCGCCGCCGAGCCGTTGAGCACATAGGGCTGATCGAAGATGTTCAGTGTCTGCACGACCGCCTGAACCATCGCAACGGCGATGCCCGCTCGGGCCAGGGGAAGAGTGATCGAAGTGAACGATCTCCAGCGCCCCGCCCCGTCGATGCTCGACGCCTCGTACAGCTCTGACGGCACCAGTTGCAGCGTGGCCAGAATCAGCAGAGTCGACAACGGCGTGATCTGCCACACCTGAACCAGCACGATGAGCGTGCGGGTCAGCCATGGATTCTGCCCGAGCAGTACATGATCGCCGCCCATGCCGACGAGATCCATCAGTCCGCCGACAAGGCTGCCGTTCGCGTCGAGGATGCCTGACCACAGGATCGCGTTGACGACACCGGGCAGCGCCCACGGCAGGACCAGGACGGCGATGACCGCACCCCGACCTCGGAACGGGCGCTGGAGCGCTACGGCGAAGGCTATGCCGAGAACAGTCGACAGCGTCACGCCGACGACGACGTAGAACGCCGTATTGCCGAGCGCCGTCATGATCCGGTCATCCGCGAGGAGATTCCGGAAATTCTTCAGGCCGCTGAATCGCTCCGGAGGATGCAGCGCGTCGACTGTGAAGAACGACTGGACGATCGTGTAGCCGGCGGGGACCAGCGCCAGAATGATGATGAACAGCGTGACGGGCGCGACGAGTATGTAGGGCAATGGGTCGAACCGCCGTCCGGCGCGCTTTCCAGGCGCGCCGGACCGGTTCTTCCTGCCGCCGGTGACGACGGCGACGGTGTCGAGCGTCATCCTTCGTCAGCGGCGAGCTTGGTGACGGTGTCGGCGATCTTGGTGATCGCCTCCTCGACCGTCAGTTCGCCCCCCACCGCGGCGTGCAGGTTCGTGTACACGGCGCTCGAGAACTCCGGATACCAGATGGGCGCGCCCTCGGGGAACACCGGCGCTGCTGTCTCCAGCATGGCGGCCAGTGCGTCTCCGCCGGGCAGGTTGCCCGACGCCGCCATGTCCTTGACAACGCTCAGACGGGATGGCAGCGCATAGGTGGACCAGATCGCCTCAGGTTCGTTGAGCCCGGTGAAGTCGGCCTGCACGTCTGCGCTGGTGAACCACTCGATGAACTTCGCTGCAGCAGCCGGGTGCTTCGCCTTGGCGGGGATGCCGATTCCGTCCGGGTTGGACAGATTCGCGGCGGGCCCGGTGACGCCGGGAGTAGGGATGTACACGACCTTGCCGGTGACCTTGGACATGTCGGGGACGTCATAGAGAGTGCCGATCAGGCCCGAATAGTCCGAGAACGTACTGGCGGCCTCGCCTTGGGCCATGATCGCCTGCTCGCCCTCCGTATCGGTCGTGTTGATGCTTCCGGGCGAGACCAGCCCGTCCTTCGCGGCGTTCACCAGCCACTCGAAGGCCTTGTACCCCGCCGAGGCCTTGTCCGTGAACAGCGGCTGTCCCTTGCCGTCGAGAACGGTGCCGCCGAATGCTCCGGTGGTCTCGTACCAGTACGTGGAGAGACCCTCCGCTGCGGCGAATGGGACGTTCAGCGGATACTTCGCGACACCGGAATCCTTCACCGCATGCAGCGCTGCGGTGTACTCGTCGATGGTCGTGGGCATCGTCTTGACGCCGGCTGCCTCGAACATCTCCTTGTTCACGGTGGTGACCATGAAGGACGCGGTGTACGGAACGCCGACGACGTGGCCGTCCGAAGTGAAGGACTTCATCTGCGGCATGTCCTTCTCCATCGCCTCGGTGTCGACCAGATCCTCCATCGGCTGGAACCAGCCGAGCCTGCCCAGTTGGCCCACGCGTGACCAGTCGACGTTGGTGGCGTCAGCGAAGTAGGAGTTGGCGGAAGCCGCCGCGGAGATCTTCGTCTGCAGGCTGTCCCAATCGAGATTGACCCACTTCACCGTGATGCCGGTGTCCTTCTTGAACGCATCCAGCGCCGCCTGCGGTGGTGCATCCTGCGCCAATGCGACGGTGATGGTGACGCCTGTCGTCGCATCGCTGCCACCGGCGGGCGCACCCGAGCTGGAGCAACCGGCCAGCACCATTGCCACGACGGCCGTCGTCGCGCCGATGCTTACCAGCTGTCGTGCCCGGTTCGTCTTCTGCTTCGAACTTGCCACGGGAGCCCTTTCTCGCGCTGGCCGCGGCACGAGGAGTCATGCCGCGGGATGACGAGAGCGCACCTTCGTGCCCGTCGTCATTGCCCCACACTCAAGTGCACAAATGAACATTCGTCAACGCTCGGTCCCAAATCGCTCACTTCAGATGATGACTTCGTCGCTCACGACGACGACTTCGATACCCGCGGCCCGGATGCGGTCCAGGTGCGAGGTGTCGGCGGACGTGTCCGTGACCAGCAGGTCGACGTCGCCGATCGGGACCATCTGGGCGAGCGTCACCATGCCGATCTTCGAACCGTCGGCGACGACGATCGTGCGCTGCGCGCTGGTCATCATCGCGCGGTTCGTGCGAGCCTCCGTGTCGTCGTGCGTCGTGACGCCGGCTTCGGCGTCAACGCCATCCGCGCCGAGGATCGCCCAGCCCACGTTGAAACCGCTGAAGGTGTGCTCGGCGATCGGGCCGACCATCTCCAGCGACTGCGGTCGGAGCGCTCCACCCGTCAGGACGATCCTCGCGGACGGCTGACTGTGCACCAGTTCTGCGATTGTCAGCGAGTTCGTCACGAGTGTCAGACGCTGGCGACCGATGAGCTCAGCCGCGACGGCTGCCGTCGTCGTGCCGCCGGACAGCGCGACAGCGCAGCGTTCGTCAGGGAGCCGATCGGCCACGGCGCGAGCGATCCTGCGCTTGAAGACCTCACCACGCGTGCGCCGCAGCGCCGGAGGGATCTCCGGTTCATCCAGGGCCCGCACATGGCCATGCGTTCGCGCGATCAGACGGCGGCGCTCGAGTTCCACGAGATCACGCCGGACGCTCGCCGGAGAGACGCCCAGCGCTGAGACCAGCTCATGCATCGACAGCACCCGCCGCTCGGCGACCAGATCGAGGATCGCCACGAAGCGCATCCCGCGCTTTCGTGACACGTGGTCCGTGGGCGCAGAATTCGGTGACGACACAGTGAGCACCTTTCCTGAAGATCCGACCGCTCAGCCAGATTGAGCAGTTCCCAACGATATCGCCATAATCCTTGCGCATGTAAACAGAGTTGGCGATTATCTGGGTCATGACCCGTATTGTCTTCCTCGGCGCCGGCTCCGCGGTGTTCACCCGCCAACTGCTGGTCGACCTGCTTCGTTTCGATGACGTTCCCCACCTCGAAGTCGCACTGCACGACATCGATCCCGAGCGACTGGAGATCGCTCGGTTGACCGCCGAGAACGTGGCCGCCCAGCTCCGCAAGCCGCTGACTGTCATCGCCACGCAGGATCGACGAGCGGCACTCGAAGGAGCTCTCGCCGTGGTCATCATGATCCAGGTCGGTGGCGTGCCCGCCACCCAGATCGACTTGCAGGTACCGGAGAAGCACGGCGTGCTGCAGACGATCGGAGACACGACAGGCGTCGGCGGCGTGTTCCGCGCTCTGCGCACATTCCCGGCGATCTCGGAGATCGCCGCCGACATCCGCGCGATCTGCCCCGATGCATGGGTGCTGAACTACACCAACCCGATGGCGATGAACGTCTGGTGGTGGAAGACCGTCGCGCCGGATCTGAAGTCGGTCGGCCTGTGCCACAGCGTGTACTGGACAGCGAAGGGCCTGTGCGCACTGCTGGACGTTCCGCTGAGCGAGGTGACCTACCGCGCAGCCGGCGTCAATCACCAGGCGTGGATGATGGAGCTCTCCCACCAGGGTGAGGACCTCTACCCGAGGCTGGATGCCCTGTTCGCCGATGATCCGGAACTCCGCAGACGCGTACGCGTCGAGATGTACTCCCGCATCGGACGCTTCCCCACGGAGAGCAGCGAGCACTCGGCGGAGTACCTGCCCTGGTTCATGCGCTCCCCCGAGCAGATCGAGCGCTTCCGGATCACGCCTCTGGAGTACCTGGGGATCTCGGACGAGAACCTCGCCGAGGTCGCCGAGGCAAAGCGACTGCTGTCAGCGGGCGAGAACCTTACCCTTCCCGACTCCGGCGACGCCGCCGAGTACGCCCCTCTCATCATCCACTCGCTACTGACCGGCTCCACGCGGACGATCCACGCAAACGTGCTCAACGACGGGCTCATCGACAACCTTCCCGAGGGCACGCCGGTGGAGGTTCCGGCCTCCGTCGACCGAGACGGAGTGCACCCGCAGCCGATGGGCCGGATCCCTGCCTTCGGCGCCGCGCTGAACCGCACCTATCTCTCCGTCGCCGAGCTCACCGTCGAAGCGCTGAAGACCGGAGATGCGCGAATGGTGCGTCAGGCGGTTCTCGCGGATGGCAATGCCTCCTCGTCGGCGACACCGGAGCGGATCTGGCTGATGTGCGATGAACTGACAGATCGTCACCGCGCGCTGCTGCCTGCGTCGATCGGCGGCGACCTGCCGTTCGAATTCACCGTGTATTGAGAGTCAACCGCCGTGAGTGCGTCAGCCGGCCCCCGGCGGCGTGGTCTTGGACTCGGCGTACTCGTCGACCACGAGGGCGCGCTGGTTGATGGTGCCGTTGCGGTAGGCCTGCCTGCCCACCATGTGCGCCGACAGCGGGGCGGTCGCGAACTGCAGCAGGATCACGGGGATCACGATGAGCAGTCCCATCAGCATCCCGCCGATGGTGCGCTGCGCGACGGCGATCGCCACGCAGATCAGCACGAGGCCCAGCACCTGAGGCTTGGTGGCGGCGTGCAGCCGACTGGGCACGTCGCGGAAGTGCAGCAGCCCCACGGCCGCCGAGAGGCACAGGATCGCGCCGATCAGCACCAGCACCAGCACGGCGACATCGGCCACCTGCTGCGGGATCGCGAGCTCGAGGAAGGAGGTCATGGCGTGGGGTTGTCCCTCCGTGCGACGTAGCGGGCCACGGCGATCGACCCGAACACGCTGACGGCCGCGATGATGAGCATCACCGGGATGTTGCGGGTGTGCCCGTTGATGGCCATGTCGGCACCCAGCACGCACATCACCTCGGTCAGCAGCACGTCGGATGCCACGGTGCGGTCCAGGATCGACGGTCCGCGCACGATCCGGATCACCGTGAGGATCGCGGCGACGCCGAACACCACCATGATCGCGATGAGCAGCGGGTTCATCGGACGTCTCCGTTCGTCTGGGCACGACGCTTCGACAGGCTCAGCGACCCAGGGGCTGCTGAGCCTGTCGAAGCACCCCCGACCGCAGCATCCGCCTTCAGCGCCGCATACTGCGCGGGCGTGCCCACGGCGCGCACGATCCGGCGCTCCCAGCGCAGCACCTCGGCGCGGAACCGGTCAACGTCCTCGGACGTGTGCATGCCGATCACGTGCAGGTACAGCGTGCGCCGGTTCCGATCGCTCTCCACCACCAGAGAACCCGGGATCAGGGATGCCGTGACCGCGACGTGCGTGGTGATGATGTCGTCGGCGTAGCGCAGCGGCACCTCGACGATGGCGGCGCCCGGCTGGCGGCGGAAGTCGAACACCTGGATCGCCACGCTCATGGCGCCCGCGACCACGGCGCCCAGGAACAGCACGACGAACACCAGCGAGTACCAGACGTTGACGCGGCCGACGAGTTCGACGGTCGGCAGCCGGAACACGCGGGTCACGAAGAACGCGACCACGATGCCGGTGACCAGCGCCAGCGGCGTGAACTGGTTCCACAGCAGCATCCACAGCAGGATCAGCCACAGCAGGAACGGCAGCTGCAGCAGAAGGTCGCGGCCCAAGCCGCGCTTCGACTCGGGGTTCATCCCGCCTCCTCGTCGATCTGCACGAGCGAGACCGGCTGCAGCAGTCCGGCGCCGATCCGGTCGCACAGAGCGTACAGCGGGCCGGCGAACACGGTGAGCGACACCGTGACGGCCACCATGCCCGCCGTCGCCACGGTCATGATCGCCGGGATGCGGCGAGTCTCCTGCTGCACGTCGGCAGCGGGCGCCTTGCCGAGGTAGCCGACGCGCCCCTCGATCTCGGAGAAGTCGTCGCCCTCGCGCCAGAATGCGAGGTTCCAGGCGCGCATCAGCGCGTACAGGGTCAGCAGGGAGGTGAGGATGCCGCCCAGGATCAGCACGATCATCAGCGGCGTGCCGACCTGCGCGGCGGCCTCGAACAGCGCGATCTTGCCGATGAAACCGGAGAACGGCGGCAGGCCGCCGAGGTTGATGGCCGGCACGAAGTACAGGATGGCCAGCAGCGGAGCGGCTTTCATCAGCCCGCTCACCCGCAGGATGGACGTGCTGCCGGCCTTGCGCTCGATGAGCCCGACGGCGAGGAACAGCGTCGTCTGCACGACGATGTGGTGCACGATGTAGTACACCGTGGCGCCGATGGCGGCCTCGGTGGCGATGGCCAGGCCGAAGACCATGTACCCGACATGGCTGACCAGCGTGAACGACAGGATGCGCTTGAGCTCGGCCTGCGCGACAGCGCCCAGCACCCCCACCACCATGGTCGCCAGAGCCACGATCAGCAGCAGCGTGTTGATGTCGCTCGAGGCGAAGAGCTGCGTCTCGGTGCGGATCAGGGCGTACACGCCCACCTTGGTCAGCAGTCCCGCGAACACCGCGGTGACCGGCGCGGGTGCGGTCGGATAGGAGTCCGGCAGCCAGAACGACACCGGGAACACCGCGGCCTTGATGCCGAACGCGATCACCAGCATCAGGTGCAGTACGAGCTGGGTCTCGGGCGGCAGCTGCGACACCCGCTCGGCGATCTGCGCCATGTTCACCGTGCCGACGGCGCCGTAGATCATCGCGATCGCGGCCAGGAACAGGATCGACGACACCAGCGAGACGACGATGTACACCGCGCCGGTGCGGATGCGGGACTCGGTGCTGCCCAGGGTGATCAGCACGTAGGAGGCCACCAGCAGGATCTCGAACCCGACGTACAGGTTGAACAGATCGCCCGCGATGAACGCGTCGAAGATGCCCGCCGCGAGGATCAGGTACGTCGGGTTGAAGATGGAGATCGGGGTCTCCTCGATCCCGTCGGCCGCGCCCTGGCCGATCGAGAACAGCAGCACTGCCAGCAGCACGATGCTGGAGACCAGCACCATCAGCGCCGCCAGCCGGTCGACGTACAGCACGATGCCGAACGGCACCGGCCAGCCGCCCACCGAGACCGCCAGCGGCTTGCCCGATCCGTCGACCGTCGCCAGCAGGATCGCCGCGATGACCGAGACGGATGCCAGGGTGCCGGCGGTCACCAGCATCTGCAGGCGCGGGTTGCGGCCGTAGATCAGGGTGATGGCGGCGCCCAGCAGCGGCAGCATCACGACCAGGGGGACCAGCGCGGTCACGGGCGGTCCTCCTCGTCATCGTGGTCCTCGACCACCTGGGTCCCTGAGCCGGGGCCCCGCAGCCCGGAGGTTCCGGCCGGCGCGGAGCGACGGTCGGAGGGTGCCATGGGGAGCGAAGGGTCGCTTCTCACAGCATCCGGAACGTCCACCGGAGCGTCGTCGTGGATGTATGCGTAATCGCGCATGTTCAGCACGGTGATGGGCGAGGTGACGGTTCCGAGGAAGTCCGTGGTGGCCTCCTCCTCCTCGGGCGTCGACTCGTCCTCGATGATCTCGTCCTCGGCATCCGTCCTCTCGCGCAGCGCGACGTCGTCCTCGTCGTCCTCGACGGTGTCGGCCTGGCCCAGCTGCCAGGAGCGGTAGATGAGCGCCAGCAGGAACGCCGAGACAGCGAACGTGATCACGATCGCCGTGAGGGTCAGCGCCTGCGGCAGCGGGTCGCTGAGCGCTCCGTCCTCGCCGAAGAACGGTGCCTTGCCCGGCACGCCCATCACGATCAGCAGCAGCAGGTTGGTGGCATTGCCGAGCAGCAGGAATCCGATCAGCACGCGGGTGAGGCTGCGCTCCATCATGGCGTACACGCCGGCGGCGAACAGCACGGCCATGATGATGATCAGGGTCAGCGAGACGTCCATCAGCCGTGCACCCCCTGGGGTGCGGCACGCTCGGGTGCCGCGCGGAACAGGGCGCGGCGCTCCAGGGTCTGCCGATCCACCTCGGCGCCCAGGCTGCGCAGCACGTCGAGCACCAGACCGATCACGACCAGGTACACGCCCACGTCGAAGACGGTCGAGGAGACGAACTCGAGGTGCCCGAGCACCGGCACATCGGCCGACCACACCGTGCTCTGCAGCGGGGCGAGGCCGAAGAACATCGGCAGGATGGCGTCGCCCACGGCCAGCACCAGGCCGAAGCCGAGTAGCCGTCCGGCATCCGTCGGGGCCGCCGCACCGAGCTCCCAGCGGCCGCCGGCGATGTAGCGCATGACCAGGGCCATGCCCGCGACCAGTCCGCCGGCGAAGCCGCCTCCCGGGCCGTTGTGGCCGGCGAACAGCAGGTAGATCGACAC
The DNA here is from genome assembly GCF_049650565.1 of Microbacterium sp. Classification (GTDB taxonomy): domain Bacteria; phylum Actinomycetota; class Actinomycetes; order Actinomycetales; family Microbacteriaceae; genus Microbacterium. The sequence goes on along the minus strand of NZ_JBASAK010000054.1, from coordinate 60,502 downwards.
CACGATGATGGTGTGGAACAGCACCCGCACGATGACCTCGAGCAGGATCGAGCGGTTCTCGGCTTTCAGCCGCGTGCCGCTGACCAGCCACGCACGCGGGGCGCCACGGTTCTCGGGGGTCTGGAACTTCACGCCGTCGGCCGTCTCGACCATCGGCCGTCGTGCGGTGCGCCGCCGAGCGGTCTGCGGCAGGTCCCTGGTCGCCGACAGCAGGTCGGCGCGGTGGGTGACGAACACCAGGGATGCCACGCCCGTGGCGGCCAGCACCAGCACACTGAGTTCGCCCATGGTGTCCCAACCGCGCAGGTCGACCAGTGCCACGTTCACGACGTTCTTGCCGTGCCCCAGGTCGTATGCCAGCTGCGGGAACGCCTCGGAGATCGGCGCGAACATGCGCGCCTGCGTGGCGACGATGGCCACCAGCGCCATGGTCACGCCCACGCCGATCGCAAGGATCGCGCGGGGCACTCGGCCGACCGAGGCGTTGTGCTCCCCCATCCTCGACGGCAGCCTCCGCAGCACCAGCGCGAAGGTCACCATGGTGACGGTCTCGACGAGGATCTGCGTGAGCGCCAGGTCGGGAGCGCCGCTGGTGGCGAACAGCACCACCATGCCCAGACCGGTCACCGAGACCAGCACCACGCCGGTGTAGCGCTTGCGGGCGCGGACGGCGATCACACCGGCGACGGCCATGATCGGGGCCACCACCAGCTGGGTCGGAGTATGCCAGGCCGACAGAGCCAGGCGTTCGGGAGCCGCGCCGACCAGCGCCGTGGCCTCGGCGGCGAGCACGACGATGAAGATCGTGCCCACGTACATCGGCAGGGAGCCGCGCTGGGTGAGGCTCGTGGTCAGCACTGACAGCCGGTCGACGCCGCGCATGACCTGGTAGTAGACGTCGGCGGCGGTGAAGCGCAGCATCCGCGGCCACCGGTGCCAGCCGGAGCGGATGCTGAGCACGAAGGCGCCGATGCCCAGGGCGATCGCGCCGAGCGAGAGCAGCAGCGCCGGCTCGAAGCCGTGCCACAGCGCGAGATGGCCGGCCTGCCCCAGCGCCGGGTCGAAGTCGCCCGCATACCCCTGCAGCATCACGTCCACCGCCGGAGCTCCGATGCCCACGGCGATGCTCAGCCCGGCCAGAATGATCGGTGACGCCAGGAACCCCACCGGCGGATCCGGCCATTCCGTATCCGGCATACGTTCGCCGTGGCGGTTGCTCTTGCGCCAGAACGCGCCCCACAGGAACCGGCATCCGTAGGCCACGGTCAGCACCGCCCCGAGCACGACTCCCGCCAGTGCTACCCAGCCCCACGGCGATCCCTGCTGGGCCTCCTCCAGCAAGGCGGTCAGCGCGGATTCCTTGGCCACGTAGCCGATGGTGGGCGCGAGGCCCATCATCGAGGCGATGGAGATGAAGGCGGCCACGGCCATCACCGGCGCCTGCCGCCCCAGACCCGACAGCTCGTTCAGATCACGGGTGGAGAGCTGGCGGTCGATGACGCCCACGATCAGGAACAGCGCCGACTTGAACAGTGCGTGCCCGATCACGAGTGCGAGGCCGGCGAGGGCCGCGCCCGGGGTGCCGAAGCCGATCACAACCGAGAAGAACCCCAGCTGGCTGACCGTCCCGAAGGCGAGGATGCGCTTGAGGTCGGTCTCGCGCAGCGCCTGGATGCCCCCCAGCAGCATCGTGAGCACGCCCAACGAGATGACGATGGGGCGCCACGGGCCGGTCAGTGCGAAGATCGGCGCGAAGCGCGCGATCAGGTAGATGCCGGCCTTCACCATGGCGGCGGCATGCAGGTACGCGCTCACCGGCGTGGGCGCGGCCATCGCACCCGGCAGCCAGAAGTGGAACGGGAAGATGGCGGATTTCGAGATGGCGCCGATCAGGATCATCACGACCGCGGCATCCACCAGCGGCCCCGCCGGAGCGATCTGCAGCAGCTGACGGATGCTGGCTGTGCCGGCATCCACGACCAGCAGAATGGCGCCGACGAACAGCACCAGCCCGCCCAGCGTCGTCACCAGCAGCGCCTGCAGCGCGGCGCGGCGACTCGCCGCACGGCGCCGATAGTGGCCGATCAGCAGATACGACAGGATGCTGGTGAGCTCCCAGAACATCACCAGCATGATGAGGTCGTCGGTGAGCACGAGACCGTACATGGCGCCCGCGAAGCCCAGCAGGACCCCGGCGAACTGGCCGACCTCGGCCGCATCGTCGTAGAAGTACCAGCGGCAGTACAGCAGCACCAGTGCCCCGACGCCGGTGACGATGAGCGTCAGCACCCAGCTGAGCACGTCCATGCGCATCGAGAGATGAAGACCCAGCTGCGGAATCCACTCGTAGTCCTCGAACGGCAGCTTGCCGGCGAGCACCACCGGAGTGAGCGTGAGCGCGTGCACGAAGGCGATGGCCGGGATGAGCGCTGCCACGATGAACGCCCGTGCTCCGAGCCAGCGCACCAGGAGGGGGAGGAGAAGAGACCCAGCCAGGAACGCGGCGAGGAGCAATTGCATCAGCGGCTCCTCAAGCTCGTCTCGGGGCCTTCCGGCGCAGGCGGGCGGTTCTTCCGGCCAGTCTACCGGCGCGCTGGATTGCGCTCCTCGGATATCCGGCCCCCGAGCCTGTCGTCTGTACTGAGCGAGCGCCGGCGAGTCGAAGTGAAGGGTCGCCCGTGCGAACATGAACTCATGCGTGGGGCATGGCGCGAGGCCGCCGGGTGGGCGTCGGCGATCGCCATGTCGACGATCATCGTCGGCCAGGTCGCGTCCACGCCGCGCTCGGAGCTGATGTTCCGCGACGGCGACTCCCTGATCGTCGCCATGGTCGGGCGGTCGATCCTGGACGGCGACGGGCTGGACTGGATGTTCTCCGGCGTGCTGTTCCTGCCCGAGACGGCAGTGTTCACTCTGCTGCGGATGCTGCTCCCGACAGTGTCGATCATGGGCGTGCTGGCGGTGAACGCCGTCATGAATCTGGTGGCCCTCTACGGGGCGATCCGCCTGGCCGCAGGCAGGCGCGGTCCGGGTCGGGCGCCGGTGGGATGGTCGCTGGCTGCGCTGGGCGCGTTCGGCATCCTCGCGATCACCGAGACCTCCTCCTCGCGGGATGCCCTGGATCCGGCATCCATGCTGCTGACGACCTCCTACTACTCGGCGACCGTGGTCGGCGCCGTGCTGGCGGCGGGACTGGTGCGTCGCTGGTTCGACGCACCAGCGCGGGCCGCGCCCCTGCTCAGCGTCGGTGCCCCTGCTCGGCGACGCCGCTCAGCAGGGGCTGCGACGGCCGGCAGGGGCGGGGTGGACGGCCGCGCACCCCGCCGCCCGCTGCTCGGGTGGCTGTGCGTCGTGTCGCTGGTCTCGACGACCACCAACCTGCTCTTCCTCGCGTGGGCCGCCGCTCCGCTGACAGTCCTGCTGCTCGTGGCTCTGCATCCGCGATTCGCCGGACGCCTTGCCCTGCCGCCGCTGATCGCACTCACGGCCGGCTCCGGACTCGGGATGCTGGCACGCATTCCGCTCTCGGCATGGATCGCGGATCCGGGCGACGGCTACGCGCACCCGGCCGAGGCACTGGTGTCGCTGGGGTACTACGGCGGGCTCGCCGGCGAGCGTCTGGCCACGGCGGGCGGCATCGCCGCGACCGCTCTGACGCTGACTCTGATGCTGATGTGCGTGCTGCGGACCGTCCGTCCCCGGCCCCGCGAGGGCGGCCCCGGTACGCGCGGCATGCTGCTCGCCGCCTACGGCTGGCTGGCGCCGATCGCCACCGTCGTCGGCGCGATCCTGCTGGGCACGCACGCCGCGCGATATCTGCAGCCGATCGCCTTCGCGCCCGTGCTCGGGCTCGTCGCGTATCCGCTGTCGCTGAGACTCCCCTCTCCCACGCGGATCATCGCCGCCGCCGGCGCCGTGCTGCTGGGTGCCGGTGCCGTGCTGTCGGTTCCGCGCATCCACGCCGCGGTGACGGCTCCGGACCCCGACGTCGCCTGCGTCGTGGACTGGGTGAACGCCTCCGGCCGCATGGGAGCCGGTCAGTTCTGGACGGTGCGCCTGCCGAAGCTGCTTCTCGCGCATCCCGCGCAACTCGTGCAGGTGGATCACACACTGCGCGGCTACAACTGGCTCACCAACCGCACGGACTTCGCCGCCGGCGAGGTGACGTTCCTCGTGGAGGATGCGCAGACCGTCCCGTGGAGGATCGCCGGCTCGCCGCAGCCCGACGACGTCATCTCCTGCGGCCGCTACCGCATCCTCGACTATGCGACCCATCCTCTTCAGCTCGGTTCACAGCGCTCCTGAAGGTCCGGTGAGGCGGGTCAGCGCGCGGGCGGAGCCGTGGTCTGTCCCTCCCGGAACGTGCAGGTGAAGTGCACGGACTCCCCCGGGTCGCCTGCCAGCATGCGGATCACCTGCTCGCCCGCCGCACGGCCCTTGTCCACGGCGGGCTGAGCGACGGTGGTGAGCTTCAGCGAGCCCAGGCCGTCAGCGTTGATGCCGTCGAAGCCCACGACGGTCAGATCCTCGGGCACACGCAGCCCCAGCTCCTCGGCCGCGCGGATCACGCCCACCGCGAGCAGGTCACTCTGCGCGACGATCGCCGTCGGGCGATTCGCGCGGAGCGCACCGGATGCATCGGTCAGCAGCGATCGCGCGGCGATCATTCCCTCGTCGACCAGGCTCGCCGCGACGGTCACGCCGTCGGCATCCGGGTAGACCTCGCGGAACCCGGCCAGCCGGTGCAGGGTCACATCGACGGTCGCCGCCGCGACGCGCTCGGGCGTGATCGGCCCGCGCTCGCGCTCGGCGTCCAGAGAGAGCGTCACCGTCGCGACGTCCGTATGCCCGAGCTGGAATACGTACCTCGAGATCTCCGCGCTCGCCTCGCGGTTGTCCAGCGTGATCTGCGGGACCCCCTCCCCTGCATCCCCCTCGATCACGATGACCGGCAGGCCGCGCTGGCGCACGGTCTCCAGGGCACTACGAGTTCGTCCCGAGCATCCGATCAGCACCACGGCATCCACCGGAGCCTCGGTGATGGGCGGCGCCTCATCACCCTGCGGATCGTCGCGGAGGAGCAGAATGCCCGTGCTGTCCGCGGCGAGCGCGTCAGAGAGCCCGTCCATCATGGCCGTCGTCACCGGGTCCAGGAATGCGTACCGCAGCTCGCCGCCGAGCACCACACCGACGATGCCGCTGCGACCGAGCCGCAGCGAGGCAGCCCGGGGGTCGGGGCCGGCGTAGCCCAGCGCCGCCGCGGCCGTCAGCACCTTCTCGCGCGTGGCGTCGGCGACGTTGACCTTGCCGCTGAACACGACGGATGCCGTCGACGTGGACACGCCGGCTTCTCGGGCCACGTCGGCGATGGTCGCGCGGCGTGCGGTGCTGCTCATCCTCCGAGGATAACGCGCTGCGGTGTCGCGGCATCGAATCGATTCGATACAATGCCGGGATGGATACTGCGCTCACCCGCTCCCAGTTCGTGCGCTGGCGCGCGGCCATCTTCGCGATCTTCCTGGCCAGCGGCCTCTCGATCGCCACGTGGGCGTCCCGCGTGCCCGACATCGCGGCCGCACTCGGCATCGACAAGGCGCAGATCGGCCTGCTGCTGCTGGGCATGGGGGTCTCGTCGATCATCGGCATCTCCACCGGGCCCCTGGTCATGGCCCGCACCGGGGCGCGGCTGGGGATGCTCATCGCGATGCTGATGTTCGGCACCGGCGTGCTGCTGATCGGCCTCGGCACCGACCTGCTCGGCTCGATCCCCGTCGTCATGGCCGGGCTCATACTGTTCGGCTTCGGCAACGGCGCGGTCGACGTGATGATGAACGTCGAGGCTACGGCCATCGAGCAGCACATGGGCCGCACGATCCTGCCGGTGTTCCACGCCTTCTTCAGCTTCGGCACCGTGATCGGCGCGGGCATCGGCGTGCTCGCCGCACGCGGGGGACTGGATGTCGCCGCGCACGCCGGCATCATCAGCGCGGTCATCGTCGCGGCGTCAGTCGTGTGCTTCTTCCAGGTGCCGGTGCGCGAGGTCGCCCTCGACCCCACCGACGAGATCAGGCCCACCTTCCGCCAGCGCATGCACACGGCACTGGAGGCCTGGCGCGAGCCCCGCACCTACGCGCTGGGGATCGTCATGCTGGGCATGTCGTTCGCGGAGGGAGGCGCCAACGACTGGATCGCCCTGGGCGTGGTCGAGGGGCACCACCAGCCGTCCGGAATGGGCGCCCTGGCGCTGGCCGTGTTCTCTGTCGGCATGAGCGTGGTGCGCCTGTTCGGCGGGCCGCTCGTCGACCGGTTCGGCCGCGTGACGGTGCTGCGCGTGCTGTCGGGGACGGCGGCAGCCGGCATCCTGCTGTTCATCCTCGGCCCGAACCTGCCGCTGGTGCTGGTGGGAGCGGCTCTGTGGGGGATCGGCGCATCGCTGGGCTTCCCACTGGGGATGTCGGCCGCGGCCGACGATCCGACCAAGGCTGCCGCGCGCGTGAGCGCCGCCGCCACCATCGGCTACGTGGCGTTCCTCGGCGGCCCCCCGGTGCTGGGGGTGATCAGCGAGCACATCGGCCTGCTGAACACGCTGTTCATCCTGGTGGCACTGGTGGTCATGTCAGGGCTGTTCTCCAGTGCGGCGAAGCCGCTGCGCGAGGGCGCCCCGGTCACGACGAAGTAGGCTCGTCGGGTGCGCCTCGTCATCGCCCGCTGCTCCGTCGATTACACCGGGCGGCTCCATGCCCATCTGCCGCTCGCCACGCGCCTGCTGGTGCACAAGGGCGACGGCAGCCTGCTCGTGCACTCCGACGGCGGCAGCTACAAGCCGCTGAACTGGATGAGTCCACCGTGCACCCTGGCCTCCGAGGAGCCGGGTGAGGACGAGGCCACGGCCGGCGTCATCGAGGTGTGGCGCGTCACGCACAAGAAGACCGGCGATGCGCTGCGCGTGCAGATCTACGAGATCCTGCACGACTCCAACCACGACCTCGGCATCGACCCCGGCCTGCAGAAGGACGGCGTGGAGGCCGACCTGCAGCGGCTGCTCGCCGAGCAGGTCGACCTGATCAGCGAGGGCGGCAAGCTCGTGCGCCGCGAGTTCCCGACCGCCATCGGCCCGGTGGACCTGATGATCCGGGATGCCGAAGGAGCGGCCATCGCGGTGGAGGTCAAGCGCCGTGGCGACATCGACGGCGTCGAACAGCTCACCCGCTACCTGGAGCTGCTGGGCCGCGACCCGCACCTGTCGCCCATCACCGGCGTGTTCGCCGCTCAGGAGATCAAGCCGCAGGCCCGCGTGCTGGCCGAGGACCGCGGCATCCGCTGCGTCGTTCTCGACTACGAGGGCATGAAGGGCACCGAATCCGGCGCTCCCCGCCTCTTCTGAAACAGCGCTCCCGCCCGCCCGTAGGCTGGAGCCATGCCGTCATCGCCCTATTCCTGCATCCTCTGGGACGTGGACGGCACCATCGCCGACGCGTCGGCCGGCATCATGCCGCGGCTGCGCAAGGTGTTCGCCTCGTACGGACTGCCGGAGCCGGATGCCGCTGAGCTGTCGCTCTGGATCGGCCCGCCCATGCACGAGTCGTTCCAGCTGCGCGCGGGCCTCGACGAGCAGCGCGCTCACGAAGCCGTGGACCGCTACCGCGGGCTGGCCAAGGCCGACGGCTACGCCGCCTCGGTGCGGATCTACCCGGGCGTCGCCGAGCTCCTGCAGGAGGTGCACGATGCCGGCATCCCGCAGTCCACGGCCAGCACCAAACCCGAGAACCAGGTGCGCGCCATCCTCGACCACTACGCGCTGACCGGTCTGTTCACCGCGATCTCCGGCGCGCGCCCGCTGCCCGAGGGGCGCGCCGACGGCAAGGCGTTCGTGATCACTCAGGCGCTCGATCGACTGCGCGCCGCCGGGGTCGACACGTCCCGCCCCGTGCTGATCGGCGACAGGCATCACGACGTCGACGGCGCCGCCGAGCACGGCATCCCGGTCATCTTCGTGGGCTGGGGGTTCGGCGGGCCTCACGAGGCCGACCTCGCGCACCAGAAGGTCTCCGACACCGTCGCACTGAGGCGCGCACTGCTCGACTGACAGCCGGGTACTGTACCGTGATCTAGGCGCGACATTGCCGATGACGCGCGCCATGACGTGAAGGAGCAGCAGTGGCTGAAGCGCCGAGCATGCGCAAGGTGCAGCTCATCGTGCCCGCTGCCGATACCACTGTCACCGAATGGCTCGATCTGCAGTTCTCGGCTTCCGAGTCCGTGCGTCGGCTGATCCGCGAGTCCGTCGCCCGCGAGGGCTTCGTCGACGTGGCGAACCGTCCGGTGCGCCCACCGGCGATCCCCGTGTACGTCGGGGAGCAGCTGCCCGACGACGATCGGCCGGAATCCCCCGAGCCCACCGCAGCGCCGCTGCCCGCCTCGAAGAAGCCCCGGCCGGCGGCGCGCACGGCGCCCGCCCCCGCGGATGCCGAACCCGACGAGGAGCCGGATGCCGAACCCGCCCCGGCGAGGACCCGCCGGGAGCGTGCGGCTCCCAGCGCGGCGACGGCGACCATCGACGACCTGCTCGGTCTATGAGCATCCTCCACAATTACACCGACGACTCGGAACGAAAGGCCTTCCCATGAGCTCGGACATCATCCACCTGACCGGCGGCATCGACGTCGGAAACGGCTACGTCAAGGGCATGATCCTCAACACCGACACCGGGGTGCGGGACCGCATCGACCTGCCCAGCGCGATCGTGGCCACCCCGCGGCAGTCGCCGAAGGTGCCGCTGGAGGACGCCGAGGCGCCGCAGACCATGAGCGATGCCGAGGAGGACTTCTACAACCGCCTCGACGCCTCGTTCTCGTCGCCACTGGTGTCCGACAACGACCGCCGCATCTTCGGCCGTTCCGCGCTCAGCGTGCGCGGCTCGGTGTTCAGCGAGTTCGAGGTGCACGACGGCCACGCCAGCAAGGCCGACCAGCAGCTCAGCAAGATCCTCGTGCTGGGCGTGTACGCGGCCAAGGCGCTGCGCGACTACGTGCGCGAGCACGACGCGCTGCCCGACCACGAGCTGCGCGTGCGCGTGCGCACGGGCCTCGCCCTGCCGATCAGCGAGTTCGTCGCCCGCCGCTACGGCTACGCCGGCGAGTTCATCGGCTCCAAGGGCTCGGCCGTGCACCTGGTCACGATCAAGAACTTCAACACCCCCGTCAGCGTGCGCATCGAGTTCGACGATGTGCAGGTCGTGGCCGAGGGCGCTTCCGCCCAGTACGCCATCTCCGAGAAGGGCGAGCCCCTGGCCGACGCCCTGCTGGCCGACCTGCGCACCCGCGAGGCCGACATCCTCCCCGGGGTGACCGGCGCCGACCTCGTCGCCGCGCAGAACACCGTGGGCATCGACATCGGCGAGGGCACCGTGAACTTCCCGGTGTTCACCAACGGCAGGTTCAACGCCGAGGCCGCCTCGACCCTCGACATGGGCTACGGCACCATCCTCGAGAACGCCCTGGACCGTCAGGACGAGGCCGACCTGCGCTTCACCAGCCGCAAGCAGCTCGCGGACTTCTTGCAGTCCACCCCGTCGGTGCTGCAGCGCAACCGCCACACCCGTGCAGTGCACCTGGTGGAACCCGACGTGAAGCACCTGGTCGAGCAGATCCGCCGCGCGTTCAGCGAGACACTGAGCCAGTCCGGCGAGTCCACCGAGGTCGTGTACGTCTACGGCGGCGGCTCCGGCCCCATCAAGGACGAGCTGTACCCCGAGCTGATCAAGGCCGCCGGCGACGTGCCGGTGCTGTACCTGGATGCCCGCTACTCGCGCCACCTGAACCGCGAGGGCCTGTTCCTGGCCGCCCGTGCCGCGCAGGAGGCTTTCGAGGCCGCCCAGGCCGCAGCGCAGAAGGCACCCGAGGGCAGCCGCCGCGCCGTGCGCAAGAGCGAGAAGGTCGACGCCTGACCCGACTCCTCATGCAGAAGAACCCCGCCGGATCCGAGAGGACCGGCGGGGTTCTTCTGTCATTCGCCTCAGATAGGGCGGATGTTCTCAGCCTGCAGGCCCTTGGGGCCCTGCGCCACATCGAACTCGACGCGCTGGTTCTCGTCGAGGGAGCGGTAGCCGGAAGACTGGATTGCGGAGTAGTGCGCGAACACGTCAGCGCCTCCGTCGTCGGGGGAGATGAAGCCGAAGCCCTTCTCCGAGTTGAACCACTTGACCGTGCCCTGGGTGCTCATTTACTGCCGTTCTGCTTGTTGCGATGCCGACGCAGGATGCACCGACTGTCGCTAACGCTATCCCAGCCGACGCGCCCGGCAACAGTGGTCAGCAGAAGGTGACCGAAATGTTGCATGAGGAGATGGACTCGATGCACGCCTGAAAGGGTCGGGACCGCTCCGAGGCAGAATAAGTTGGCCCTCACCGCGGGGGGAGCGATGAGGGCCGAAGACGACCGGAGGGTGCGTCAGACTTCAGTGTACACAACTTCGCGCCGATTTGTCCCCCTTTTGGGGGACAAATCATGAGAGCCCCCTGGCGACCTTCCTCTGAGGGATGCCCGGCGCGCTGCTCTTGCTCTCACCATCTCATCGAGGAGACCCGCGTCAGCGCAGCGAGGTGTGCCGTTCGATCGAGCGGATGCCCCACCAGGCCAGCAGCACGATCGCGGCGAGGCTCGTGACGACGAAGCCCAGGCCCAGCACGTGCGGGGCCGCTTGGTGCTGGATCGAGGCGATGAAACCGGGCAGCATCCCGTCGGCAGCGACGCTGCCGGCATCCTCTCCTGTGAGCACCACGCCGAGAGGGATGAAGAGGATCGCCGCGAACGTGACGATCTGCATGACGACGTACACGATCACGCCGCCGATGACCGGCGCGCCGAAGCCGAGGTGGTTGAACCGGCCCTGAGCGCCGATGCTCATGATGGCGGCGCCGGCGACCACCAGGTAGCCCACCTGCAGCAGCGCGACGATCACGCCGAACCACACCATCCACGGCTGGATCATGGCGAGGCCCTCGCGGAGGAACTCGCCGGGGTCGCGACCGATGGCGAGCGCGTAGGCGGTCCCCGCGCCCAGCAGTCCCGCGAGAGTGATCAGCAGCGCGACCAGCGCGACCACGAACCCGTAGAGAGCCTTGGCCGCGAACAGCGTGCGCCCGCGCACCGGCAGCGCCATGGTGAAATAGCCCTCGCGGCCGTACATCGAGCGCCAGTAGTTCTCCACCAGCAGCCCCAGCACGATCGGCGTGACAGCGACGGCGACGGCGATCCCGAGCAGCATCGTCACGGATCCGAGCACGGGCACCTTCAGGGCGGTGAGCGTGAGCGAGACGAGGACCACGAGCAGCGCGACCCCGACGGTCGAGAGCAGGTTCTTGCGCGTGGAGCGGAACTCCTGCGCGAGCAGTGTGCCGATCATGATGCGTACACCTTTCGGAAGAGCGCGTCCAGGCTGGAGCCGTGCTCGGCGCGAAGCGCGTCGGCCTCGCCCTGCAGCAGCATCCGCCCGTCCTTGAGGAACAGCACAGAGTCGACGATCTGCTCGACGTCCTGGATGAGATGGGTGGAGATGAGCATCAGGGCGTCCTCGTCGAAGTTCTGAAGGATGCCGCGCAGGATCACGTCGCGCGATGCCGGATCGACGCCCGAGATGGGCTCATCCAGCAGATAGACCTCCGCGCGGCGCGACATGGCCAGTGAGATCTGCAGCTTCTCACGCATGCCCTTGGACATCTCCTTGAGCGTGCGGTCCCACGGGAGGCCGAAGAAGTCGACCATCTCCCGGGCCTTCGCCGCATCGAAGTCCGCGAAGAAGCGCGCGAACTGGGCGATGGAGTCCGCCGGCTCATGCGAGTCGGGCAGGAACGACGCGTCCGGAAGGAACGACACCAGAGCCTTGGACTCCGGTCCGGGAACGTGTCCGACGACGCGCACCTCGCCCTGCCAGTCGGCCAGCACACCGGCCAGGATCTTCAGCAACGTGGTCTTGCCCGAGCCGTTGTCGCCCATCAGTCCGACGATCTGGCCGGGAGCCAGGTTCAGGTCCAGGCCGTTCAGGGCAGGTCTGCCGCGGTAGGACTTGGTGAGTCCGGTGATCTTGATGGCGGATTGCGTGGTCATCGCGCTTCCTCTCCGGTGGTGTGCGTGCCCTCGGCGTCGGCCCAACGGCGGGCCAGCAGGTCGGTGGCGTCCTCAAGCGACATGCCGAGGCCGTGTGCCGCCTGGACGAAGCCGTCGGCGGTGGATGCTGCGAGCGCGGCGCGCCCGGCGGCGACGGCCCCCTCGTCCTGGGTGACGAATCGGCCGGCCGTGCGCTCGGTCGTGGTCAGACCCTGCCGGTCCACCTCGCCGAGCGCCTTCTGAACGGTGTTGGGGTTCACGCCGAGCTCGAGGGCCAGTTCGCGCACCGAGGGGACCTTCGCCCCCGGCGACCACTCGCCCGCCGCGATCCGGCGGCGGAACTCGGAGGCGAGCTGAGCCCAGATCGGACGGGAGTCGTCGATCAGCATCCGCTCTCCTTCGTTCTTGTCTCACTGTATTACAACAGTGGTACAGATGCAAGAGACGGTGAGCTGCGTTCACATCCGTCGGCCGGTGGCGGCGTATGAATCGGTCATGAGGATCGCTTCCCAGAAGGTGCGCGAGGGGGGCTTGATTCCCTCGCGGCCGCTCCAAGGTGCCACCCTGCGTTCACAAATGAGAAAGACCCCGGATCCTTCGGACCGGGGTCTTTCTCGTTTGTGCGCGAGGGGGGACTTGAACCCCCACGCCCTTGCAGGCACTGGCACCTGAAGCCAGCGCGTCTACCTATTCCGCCACTCGCGCAGTGTCTCGTTCCGGAGAACTCAACCTGCTAACACTAACATGACGAAACGCGTGCCTCATACTCCGCGCGCACTCCGCGCGCGTCACCTCCAGACAGCGCCCGTCCCCGCCATCCCGCCGGAATCACGCCCGATGAAGCGCGCATTCAGCGGGGCTGGCTACGATGGCCGTACCAGTCGGCATGCCAGAGGAACCTTGTGGGACTACTTGACAGCTTTGAGAAAGGTCTCGAGCGCGCAGTGAACAGCGCGTTCGCCAAGACCTTCCGCAGCGGCATCCAGCCCGTCGAGATCGCCTCCGCCCTGCGCCGCGAGGCCGACACCAGGGCGGCCGTGGTCAGCCGCGACCGCATCATCACCCCCAGCGACTACCTCGTGCGCCTCAGCCCCGACGACGACGAGCGGATGCGGGGCCTCGGCGGCGCCCTGAACGACGAGCTGTACGCCCTGCTGACCAAGCACGCCCGCACCCAGGGGTACAGCTTCGCCGGCCCGCTGCACATCATCATCGAGGCCGACGAGCACGTCGCCACCGGCACGGTGCGCGTGAGCTCCTCCTCGGTGGAGAGCGGCGTCACCTGGCAGGGCGTCATCGAGGTCGACGGCGGGCAGCACGTCCTCACCAGCGCGCGGACCATCATCGGCCGCGGCAGCGATGCGACCATCACCATCTCGGATGCCGGCTCCAGCCGCCGCCACGCCGAGGTGCTGTGGGACGGCGAACGCGCGATGCTGCGTGATCTGGGCTCCACCAACGGCACCAAGGTCGAGGGGCAGAAGGTGCGCGAGGCCCCGCTCGCCCCCGGCTCCACCTTCACCATCGGGCGCACGCAGCTGACCTTCCGCGTCGTCCCTTCGACGGGCTCAGGAACCCCCGGAAGCAGAGCGGGGGCCCTGCGATGAGCGAGCTCCTGCTGCTGGTCCTTCGCATCGTCTTCCTGGTGATGCTGTGGTTCTTCGTGTTCGCGGTGGTCTACTCGCTGCGCGCCGATCTGTTCGGCGTCCGCGTGCGCAAGATGCCCGCCGGCGAAGCCGCAGCATCCGCACCTCCCGCGCCCGTGCACCAGGCTCCGCGCCCGGGCAGCGGCTCGCACGCCAAGGCCGCATCGCATCTGGTCATCACCTCCGGCCCCAAGGAGGGTCTCGACGTGCCGCTGGGCACCGCCGACTCCCTCTCCATCGGGCGCTCCAGCGAATCGGGCCTGGTGATCCGCGACGACTACACCTCCAGCCACCACGCCAGGCTCACCCGCCGCGGCGACATCTGGACGCTGCAGGATCTCGGCTCCACCAACGGCACCTTTCTGAACGGCCAGAAGCTCAGCGACAAGCCCGTGCAGGTGCAGATCGGCACCCCCATCAAGGTGGGCGCCACGACCTTCGAGCTGCGAGCGTAGGGCCCGCATCCCGATGGTCTTCGAGGGCTCCAGCGTCGCGATCTCCCACACCGGGAAGGTCCGCTCCAACAACCAGGACTCCGGCTACTCCGGGGCCAACCTGTTCGTCGTCGCCGACGGCATGGGCGGACACGCCGGCGGAGACGTCGCCTCGAGCATCGCCATCGGCCGCATGAAGGACCTGGACCAGCACTACGACTCCACCGACGACGCGCAGGCGACCCTGCAGGCCGCCGCCACCACCGCCGCGGGCGATCTGGTGCGCGCGTCGAAGGAGCGCCCCGAGCTGGCGGGCCTGGGCACCACGCTCAGCGCCATCATCATGGTCGATGACCACGCTGTCATCGGCCACATCGGCGACTCGCGCATCTACCTGTACCGCGACGACGCCCTCACCCAGATCACCACCGACCACACGTTCGTGCAGCGGCTGGTCGACTCGGGCCGCATCACGCTCGAGGAGGCCAGGTACCACCCCCGCCGCTCCGTGCTCATGCGCGTGCTCAGCGACATGGACATCGCCCCGGACCTGGACCTGTTCGTCATGCCCACCCGCCCCGGAGACCGGTGGCTGCTGTGCTCAGACGGCCTGTCCGGTGTGGTCGACGACGTGCACATCGCGAAGGCCATGAGCCACGGGCTCGCCCCCGGCCGCACCGCCGACATCCTGCTCAAGCAGGCTCTCGACGGCGGCGCCCCCGACAACGTCACGGTCGTGCTCGTGGACGTCGGCGGCGCGCATCCGCTCTCCTCCGGCACCCCGACGGTCGTCGGCGCGGCATCCAACCCGACCAGCCTCCCGGTGCCCGCCGCGCGCGCCTCGCTCAGCGGGTGGCTGCACCCCGTGCTGCAGGCCGCCAACGAGCCCAGCCACTTCGAGCCCGACTCGGACTACTTCGAGGAGATCATCGAAGAGGACAAGCGCCGCCGCAACCGCCGCCGCATCGCCTGGCTGGCGGCGCTGGTGGTCGTGCTGCTCGCACTGGTGGGAGCCGGCATCCTCGCCTACAACTGGACGCAGACGCGCTACTTCGTCGGCGCCGACGACGACAGCGTGGTGATCTACCGCGGCGTTCAGCAGGACCTCGGCCCCATCAAGCTGTCCACCGAGGTCAAGGACACGTTCATCCTGCTGGCCGACCTGCCCAACTACCAGCGCGCGTCAGTGGAGCGCACCATCAACGCCCGCTCGTACGCCGACGCGATCGCCATCACCGAGCGCCTGCGCGTCAGCGCGCTGCCGCCCGTGCCCGTCCCGATCCCGTCGCCCGTGCCGGAGACGCCGACCCCGACGGAGGCGCCGACGCCATGACCGACGTCGCCGCCGACACCAGCGTCCTGAAGGCGCTGAAGAGGACCCGGATGCCGCAGAAGCAGCGCAACCGGGAGTTCTGGCTGCTGCTGTTCGCCCTGCTGCTGGCAGGCGGCGCCCTCACGCTCGTGCAGCTGGGCGCCCTGCACACCATCGACCCGATGATCCTCGTCATCGGCGGCGGCCTCGCCGTGCTCGTGTTCGCCGTGCACGTGGTGCTGCGCGCCGTGGCATCCGATGCCGACCCCTTCGTGCTCCCCATCGCGACCCTGCTGACGGGCCTGGGCATCGCGATGATCTACCGCATCGACATCGCCAAGCAGCTCTCCGGCTGGCCGGCCTTCTCCAACAAGCAGCTCGCGTGGACCGCCATCTCGCTGGCGGGCGTCATCGCCCTGGTGATCGCGCTGCGCAACTACCGCGTGCTGTACCGGTACACGTACATCTTCGGCCTGGCCGGGATCGTGCTGCTGATCCTGCCGTTCATCCCGGGGCTCAAGGCCCGCGGCTCCAACGCCGACGTGTGGGTGTCGCTGGGCGGCTTCATCTCATTCCAGCCGGGAGAGCTGGCCAAGATCTGCCTGGCCGTCTTCTTCGCCGGCTACCTGGTGCGCACCCGCGAGAGCCTCAGCTCGGTCGGCACCCGCTTCCTCGGGATGACGTGGCCGCGCATGCGCGAGCTGGGTCCCGTGCTGGTGGTGTGGCTCCTGTCGCTGCTGATCATCGTCACCCAGCGCGACCTCGGCACCGGCGTGCTGCTGTTCGGCATGTTCATCGCCATGCTCTACGTCGCCACCGGCAAGACCAGCTGGGTGCTCATCGGCCTGGCCGGTGTCGCCATCGGCGCGTTCCTGGCCACACGGGTGCTGGCGTACGTGCAGCGCCGCTTCACCAACTGGCTGGACGCATTCAACCCCGACATCATCGGCAAGCAGGGCGGCAGCTACCAGCTCGTCGAGGGCATCTTCGGCCTGGCACGCGGCGGCCTCATCGGCACCGGCTGGGGCCAGGGCCGCCCGCAGATCACGCCGCTCGCCAACAGCGACTACATCATCCCGAGCCTCGGCGAAGAGCTCGGCATCGTCGGGCTGTTCGCGATCCTCTGCCTGTACATGGTGTTCGTCAGCCGCGGCCTGCGCATCGGACTGGCAGGTCAAGACGACTTCGGCAAGCTGCTGGCCACCGGCCTCTCGTTCACGCTCGCGCTGCAGGTGTTCATCATGGTCGGCGGCGTGACCCGCGTCATCCCGCTGACGGGTCTGACCACGCCGTTCCTGGCGGCCGGCGGCTCGTCGCTGGTCGCCAACTGGCTCATCGTCGCACTGCTGCTGCGCATCAGCGACGGCGTGCGCCGTCAGCCCCGGGTGGTGATCGGATGACGAAGGGCCTTCGACTCGTCGCTCCGCTCCTCGCTCAGGAGCCGGTGTGCACTCCACCCCGGGGGGTGTCGCATGACTAGAGAATTGCGACGTCTCAGTTTCGTCATCCTCGCGATGTTCATCGCCCTGTTCATCGCCACGAGCTGGATCCAGGTGGTGGATGCCGACAACCTCGCGCAGAACCCGGCCAACACCCGCACGCGGCTGGACAGCTACCAGATCCAGCGCGGGTCGCTGCTGGTCGGCGGCAACGCCATCGCCACGTCCGTGCCGGTGGCGGATCGCTACCAGTACCAGCGGGTCTACACGGATGCGGCGATGTGGGCGCCCGTCACCGGCTACTACAACCCGGCGCTGCAGTCCTCGACCGGCATCGAGCGGGCGCTGAACCCCGAGCTCTCCGGCTCGAGCTCGAACTCGCTGGTCGCCGAGGTGGAGCGCATCCTGTCCGGCCAGCCCCAGCAGGGACTCAGCGCCCAGTTGACCATGAGCGCGGCGGTGCAGAAGGCCGCATGGGATGCGCTGAACGAGAACGGCTACAAGGGCGCGGTGGTGGCGCTCGAGCCGTCCACCGGCCGCGTGCTGGCCATGGTCTCCACCCCGGGTTTCGACACCAACAAGCTGGCCGCACACGACACCTCCGCAGTCGACGCGGAGCACGATCGGCTGGTCGCCGACCCGCTGAAGCCGCTGTACAACCGGGCCATCGCCGGCAATCTGAACCCTCCCGGCTCCACGTTCAAGCTCGTGGTCGCGACGGCCGCCCTGGAGTCCGGCAAGTACACGATGGAGTCGACGCTGCCGAACCCCGCGCGCTACACGCTGCCGGGCACCTCGCGGCAGATCTCCAACGCCTGGAGCGGCACCTGCGGGCCCGGCGAGACCGCCACGATCGCTGACGCGATCCGGCTCAGCTGCAACATACCGATGGCCGAGCTGGCCGTCGAGCTGGGGGATGACACGGTCCGTGCCACGGCCGAGAAGTACGGGTTCAACTCCGAGCTCGACGTCCCGCTCGCCGTGACGCCGTCCACGTACCCGGACGGGCTCAATGCCCCGCAGACCGCGCTGACCGGATTCGGCCAGGGCGATGTTCGAACGACGCCGCTGCAGATGGCCATGGTGGCCGCCGGCATCGCCAACGGGGGAGCGGTGATGAAGCCGCGGATGGTGGACGCGATCATCGCCGACGACTTCGCGCCCTACAAGAAGTACACCGACGAGGCTCTCGACCAGGTGATGAGCGCCGAGCAGGCCAAGACGCTGACCGCCGCGATGGTGCAGGGCGTGGCTTCGGGAGCCGCGACGGGTGCAAGAATAGACGGCGTCGACGTCGCCGGAAAGACGGGAACCGCAGAGAACGGCGGGAATCCATACACCCTGTGGTTCACAGGTTTCGCGCCGGCGGAGAATCCGAAGGTTGCGGTGGCAGTCGCCGTCGAAGACGGCGGTGGTAAGGGACAGTCGGGTTCCGGCGATGGGATCGCCGCCCCGATTGCGAAGAAAGTCATAGAGGCGGTGCTGGGCAGATGAGGCCGACGCAGGGTGTGTCGTTCGGTGGGCGCTACGAGCTGCAGTCGCGGATCGCGATCGGCGGCATGGGCGAGGTGTGGGAGGCGACCGATCACGTCATCGGACGCACGGTCGCCATCAAGATCCTCAAGGACGAGTACATGGGCGATCCGGGCTTCCTGGAGCGCTTCCGCGCCGAGGCCCGTCACGCCGCTCTGGTCAACCACGAGGGCATCGCCAGCGTGTTCGACTACGGCGAGGAGAACGGCTCGGCCTTCCTGGTCATGGAGCTGGTGCCCGGCGAGGCGCTGTCGACGATCCTCGAGCGCGACGGCGCGCTGAGCGCCGACAAGACGCTCGACTACGTCGCGCAGACGGCATCCGCTCTGCAGGCCGCCCACGCCGCGGGACTGGTGCACCGCGACATCAAGCCCGGCAACCTGCTGATCACGCCCGACGGCCGCGTGAAGATCACCGACTTCGGCATCGCCCGCATCGCCGACCAGGTTCCGCTCACCGCCACCGGCCAGGTGATGGGCACCGTGCAGTACCTCTCGCCCGAGCAGGCGTCCGGCCACTCGGCATCCCCCGCCACCGACGTGTACTCGCTGGGCATCGTCGCCTACGAGTGCCTGGCGGGCAAACGCCCGTTCACGGGCGAGTCGCAGGTGGCCATCGCGATGGCGCAGATCAACGAGCAGCCCCCGCCGCTGCCTCAGACGGTTCCCGTGCCCGTGCAGAACCTCGTGATGTCGATGATCGCGAAGAAGCCCGCCGACCGGCCCTCGTCGGCGGCGACCGTCGCACGCGCCGCGCAGGCGCTGCGGCGCGGCGACCTCAACTCCGCCGCCATCGCCGTTCCGGCCATCGCCGGAGCCGGTGTGGCGAACGCGGATGACGCGACGCGCATCCTCACCGGGATGGGCGACGGCGCCGCCACAACCATCATGCCGACCACCGCGCAGCTGCCCACCGAGCAGGCCGCGGAGCTCGACGGCGAGACCAAGAAGAAGAAGAAGCGCAGCCCGTGGACGTGGCCGCTGATCGCCCTGATCGCGCTTCTGGTGCTGGCGCTGGGCGGCACGCTGATCGGCCTGCTGTCCAACCAGGACGACAAGACCCCGGCGAAGACGAAGAGTTCGATCACGACGCCGTCGACTGAGCCGACACCGGAGGACTCGCCCACTCCGACCACCCCGGCGACCGTGAACGTGGACTCGCTGAACCTCAAGGGCATGAAATGCGACGAAGCCACCAAGACGCTGGATGACAATGGCCTGATCGCAGACTGCCAGCCGGGCAACCCGGCCGAGTCGCAGGACCAGGTCGGCAAGATCTACCAGATCGACGACGGCGGCAACCAGGACGTGGGAGCCACCATCCGGATGTTCTACTACACCGATCAGGTGGCCATCCCCAAGCCACAGACGGCGCCGAGCATCCCGGGCACCGTGACCGAGGGCAAGGAGGCGACCGTCAACTGGAACAGCTACGTCTGCCCGTCCGGCGCCGGCCCGCTCACCTCGTACGAGGTCACGCTCACCAACGCCAAGTTCAAGGCGGATCCGACCAAGACCACCATGAGCTTCACCCCGGGCACCGGCTCCGCCGTGATCGTCGTCGACGCGGGCACGGCCGGCAAGACCGTCACGGCCACCTACCTCGCGTACTGCGGCGACCGGGCATCCGACATGTCCAACTCCGGCACGTCCACCAGCATCCAGCCGGCGGTCACCGATCCGGTTCAGGGCGTCAACCCGCCTCCCGCTCAATAGTCAGGAACGGCCGGGTAATCTGGCTGGAGAGTTTCAGGAGCACCAAGGGGGAGACGGGACGTGTCGACAGAGCCGCGCATTCTCGCCGACCGTTACCGCGTCGATGAGGTGATCGGCCAGGGCGGCATGGCCCGGGTGCACCGCGGCTACGACCTGACGCTCGGCCGCGAGGTCGCGATCAAGATCCTCGACCCCGAGCTGGCCCGCGACACCACGTTCCGCACGCGGTTCCGGATGGAGGCCCAGGCGGCATCCCGCATGTCGCACCCGTCGATCGTGCGCGTGTTCGACGCCGGCGATCCCGGCTCCGCGTCCGGTGCGCGCGCCGGCGACGAGCCCTACATCGTCATGGAGCTCGTGCACGGCACCCTCCTGAAGGACATCATCGCGAAGGGGCCCGTGCCGGTCGCCGACGCCGTGCGGTACACCGACGGCATCCTCGAGGCTCTCGACTACTCGCACCGCGCCGGCGTCGTGCACCGCGACATCAAGCCCGGCAACGTGATGATCACCAAGGCGGGGACCGTGAAGGTGATGGACTTCGGCATCGCCCGTGCCGTCTCCGACTCGTCGTCGACGGTGGCCGAGACCACGCAGATCATCGGCACCGCCGCATACTTCTCTCCCGAGCAGGCGAAGGGCGAGTCCGTCGACTCCCGCACCGACCTGTATTCCACGGGCGTGGTGCTCTACGAGATGCTCACCGGCCGGCAGCCGTTCCGCGGCGACTCCCCGGTGGCCGTCGCCTACCAGCACGTCAGCGAGACCCCCGTTCCGCCGTCCGAGGTCGACGAGGAGCTGCCGAGGGCACTGGATGCCGTGGTGCTGCGCGCGCTGGCCAAGGACCCGTACCAGCGCTTCCCGGATGCCGGCTCGTTCCGCGCCTCGCTGGATGCGGCCACCACCGGCGAGCCGCTGACGAAGAAGCAGATCGGTGCGCTCACCAGCGAGCTGTACGGGCCGAACCCCCGTCAGGCGCAGGAGATCGCCCGATCGTTGCGCCAGTTGAGCACCGACACGACCATGACCCGCACCCAGTCCGGCCCTCCGGTGGCGTGGATCTGGGCGGGCGTGGCGCTGCTGGCCGTGCTGCTGGTCTCGGTGCTGTTCTGGGTCGTACGGCTGTCGATCCAGCCCGCCGAGGTGCCCACCACGAGCATCACGGTGCCGAATCTCGTGGGCATGCCGTTCGACCAGGCCCAGGCCGACCTCAAGGACAAGGGTCTGAAGACCGACGTGCGCGACGAGTCCAGCGCGGACTTCGCCGAGGGCCAGGTCATCCGCTCGCAGCCGACGACGGGTGCCAAGGTCTCCAAGGGCGAATCGATCGTGCTGTACGTGTCCACCGGCGCCGAGACCATCGAGATGCCCGTGATCGAGGGCCTCTCGCAGGATGCCGCGGAGAAGATCCTCGCCGACGCCAAGCTCAAGCTCGGCACCGTCGAGCAGACCAACAATCCGACGGCCAAGGCCGGCACCGTCCTCCAGTCCAGTCAGAAGGCCGGAACGCAGGTCACGCCGGGCACCACGGTGAACCTGGTGGTGGCCAACGGCCAGGTGACGGTCAAGGACATGACGGGCTTCACCGTCGATGCCGCGACCAAGGAGCTCGAGGCGCTCTCGCTGACGGTCACGAAGGACGACCTGGGGCCGTGCGCCGAAGGGCAGGCGCCGAACACGGTGCTGTCGATGTCGGTCGCACCCGGCGAGGTGCCCATCCTGTCGACCGTGGGCCTGAGCTACTGCTCTGCCGCTCAGTGACTCGTCGCTGATCCCGCCTGCGCGGCGCGCGCCAGCCAGTTGCCCAGCAGCCGGTGCCCGCGCTCGGTGAGGACGCTCTCGGGGTGGAACTGCACGCCCACGATGGGAAGGCTCTCGTGCTCGACGCCCATGATCGTGCCGCGCTCTGCTCTCGCCGTCACCCGCAGGACGCGCGGCAGGGTCTCCTCGTCGACGGCCAGCGAGTGGTAGCGACCGGCGGCGAAGGGGGAGCGGATGCCGGCGAACAGCGCCGACCCGTCGTGAGTGACCTGCGAGACCATGCCGTGCATGAGCTCGGGGGCGCGCCCGACCGTGCCGCCGAAGGCCTCGGCGATGGCCTGATGACCCAGGCACACGCCCAGCAGCGGCATCCGCCTCTCCGCCGCGACGCGCACGACCGCGAGAGAGGCACCGGCGTCGGCAGGCGTGCCCGGTCCGGGGGAGATCATGACGGCGTCGTGACCGCTGAGCCGGGCCGACAGGTTGTCGGCATCCAGCGCATCCGCCTCGACCATCGTCACGTCCGCACCCAGCTCGGTCAGGTAGCCGATCAGGGTGTGCACGAAGCTGTCGTGGTTGTCGACCACCAGCACGCGCACGGTCACGACACGTCGACCTCGCCGGGCGTGATGAACGGGCTCACCCAGGGGAAGACGTAGAAGAACAGGGCATACAGGATCGCGGCCACCACGATCAGCAGGATGATCACGCGCACCCACCACGGTCCTGGCAGCAGGCGCCACAGGGCTGCATACATCGGCGTTCTCCTTCCTACAGCGACGGCGGGGCGACTTCGACGGGGGCGAGGGATGCCGGCGGGCCGGCCGCACGGGGCTGGAATCCCTCGAACACCCCGTACGCGACGATGCGCTCGGCCAGCGAGTGCAGGGGCGAGCAGGCGGTGAGGGTGATGTAGCGCTCGCCCGTCTGCTGGGCGGGCATCTGCGGTACGTCGTCGAGCACGTCCACGCGCGTGGGTCTGACGTACTCGAGAGTGCGGAACCGGTACGTGTACCAGCCCTCGGGGGTCTCCACGACGATGGCGTCGCCTACGCGCAGCTTGTCGAGCTTGTTGAACGGGCGGCCCCAGGTGGTGCGGTGGCCGGCCAGCGAGAAGTTGCCGACCTCGCCCGGCATCTTCGACTGCGTGTACAGGCCGATGCCGATGTGGTCCAGAGTGCCGGAGCGGGTGGTGCCGCCCGCGATGTTGACGTTGTAGTCGGCGCCGAAGCGGGGGATGTGCATGTTGGCGAAGATCTGCGCGTTCGCCGGATGCGGGAGGATGGGCGGGTCGTACCAGACGGCGCCGTCGTCGGGTTCCGTGGGAGGGGTCGCCGAGGGGAGCGGTGCAGGCTTCTGCTGCGCCCACTTCTGCGACAGCGCGACGCCCTTGTCGTTGTTCTGCGCGCCGATGATGATGTCGCCGATCCACATCTGCCACGACACGAACAGCAGCACGATGACGCCGGCCGTCAGCAGCAACTCGCCGATGATGCTCGTGACGGTCGCCTGCGATCGAGGGCGCGCGCGGCGAGCGCGCCGACTCCGATCGACAGCATGCATGAGTGGAAGTCTATTCGTCCCGGCTAGACTGATGCCCATGGCACGATCTCGCGTACCCGAAGAGCCCGTCGACCGTCCGGAGACGGCGGGCGATGCTCCCAACGCCGTCTGGTTCAAGCCGCTCATGGTGACCCTCATGCTGCTGGGCCTGGCCTGGATCCTCGTGTACTACATCTCCGGCTCGATCTACCCGATCCCCGGTCTCAGCGGCTGGAACCTCGGCATCGGCCTCGGCATCGCCCTCGCCGGCTTCCTCATGACCACCCGCTGGCGCTGACCGGCATCCAAGACTCCGAAAGGGCTCCTCGCGAAACGAGGAGCCCTTTCCCGTACCCCCAACCGGGAACATCCCTGCGCCCACCCACGAGAAGAATTCCCCAAAGTTATCCACAGCACTTATCCACAGGTGGGGAGAATTACACGGGTGTTATTCACACGGGGGGATAACCCTGTTAACAACCGTTGATCAGCCTTAAGCCAGAATCCACTGCCCGGCGACGGCCAGCCCGAGCACCAGGATCGTCAGCACTGAGAGCAGCACGATCTGCCAGGTGCGCTGATCCCTGCGCTTGGTGCGAACGTAGATCAGGGCGACGAGGGCCCCGACGATGAGGCCGCCGAGATGGGCCTGCCAGGCGATGCCGGTGACGATGAACCCGTAGGCGAAGTTGATCCCCAGCACGACCAGGATGCCGGTGACATTCGCCCCGATGTGTCGGCCGATGATCAGCAGCGCGGCCATCATTCCGAACAGCGCGCCGGATGCGCCCACCGTCGAGATGCCGGGTGCCAGCAGCGCGACGGCCACCGATCCGCCCAGTCCGCTGATGAGATACATCGCCAGGAATCGGCCGCGCCCCAGCATCGGCTCGAGGATCTGGCCCAGCATCCACAGCGCGAGCATGTTCAGCCCGAGGTGCAGCAGGCCGCCGTGCACGAAGACGGTGGTGAGCAGACGCCAGGGCTCGAACGGGAACCCCGAGAGCTCGGGGTAGAGGTAGACCGCGTTGAACAGCAGCGCCTGGGAGATCGCGTTGCCGAGCCCCGGGATCAGCTGCAGCAGCCCGATGGCCGTGGTGATGGCCAGCAGCACGTAGGTCACGACGGGCCTGCCGCTGCGGCCCGCCATCGCGACGGGCCCGCGGCCCCAGGCGCGACGCGCCCTGCGCTGCGCGGGGGACTCCGCCTTGCGCTGCTCCTTCATGCACTCCGGGCAGATCACCCCGACGGGGCCCTGCGTCTGGCACTCGGGGCAGATCGTGCGCATGCAGCGCTGGCAGAGCACGAAGCTCTGCCGATCCGGATGCCGGTAGCAGAAGTTGTCTCGATTTCTCGTGAACTCTGGGGTCGTCATCCGGATCGGCTCGCGCTCTCAGGCCGCTGCGACGTCGATCGACTGCAGCACGACGTCCTCGACCGGGCGGTCCTGGGCGCCGGTGCGGACGGCGGAGATGGCGTCGACGACCTTCTTGGAGGCGTCGTCGGCGACGGCGCCGAAGATGGTGTGCTTGCCCTGCAGCCACGGCGTCGGGTCGGTGGTGATGAAGAACTGCGAGCCGTTGGTGCCCTCGGCCTTGCCTGTGATGGCGTTGCGGCGCAGGCCCGCGTTGGCCATGGCGAGGATGTAGGGCTCGTTGAAGTTCAGCTCCATGTTGATCTCGTCGTCGAAGTTGTAGCCGGGGCCGCCGATGCCCTGCCCGAGCGGGTCGCCGCCCTGGATCATGAAGTTCGGGATGATGCGGTGGAAGATGACGTCCTTGTACAGCGGACCCTCGCCGGGCTTGCCGGTGGCCGGGTGCGTCCAGGACTTGCTGCCGTCGGCCAGCCCGACGAAGTTGGCGACGGTGTTCGGGGCGTGGTCGCCGAACAGGTTGACGACGATGTCGCCGTGGTTGGTGTGCAGTGTTGCGACGTGAGAAGCGTGAGGCATGCTCACATTCTCTCAGAGCGCGTCTGTGCGCGCGCGTATAGTCGCACATCAGGAGGGTGTGCGCCAGATCCCTGCCCGCATACAGCCTCGTCTGACAAGATGTAGGAACCTACGGACTCAGACCGACGGGAGAGCAACGTGAATCTCAGCCGCAAGCGCAAGAAGGAGCTGCGCAAGCTTCAGGACGATGCGGGTCAGCTGTGGGAGGCTCAGCAGGTGCTGGTCGGCCACGCCGCCGACATCGCACGCGAGGCCGGTCGCCAGCTCGGCCACTTCAACCGCGAGCAGGTCGTGCCCGTCGTACAGGACACCTACAGCCGCCGTGTGGCGCCGACTCTCGATCGCGGTCTGAAGATGGGGAGGAAGGTCGTCGACCAGCGCGTCGTCCCCATGGTGGGCGGCGTCGTGGGCACCGCCCTGTCGGCCTGGGATGTCGCCAACGCCAAGCGCCGCAGTGTGCTGGGCGTTCCCGCCCCCGCCGTCTCACAGAAGAAGGGCCCCGGCCTGGGCTCGGTCATCGCACTCGTGCTGGGCGCCGCGGCGGCGATCGGCGTGGTCGTCGCCGCGTGGCAGGCGCTGCGCGCGGATGACGAGCTGTGGGTCGCGGATGACCCGCTGTCCACTCCCAACGCCTGAGCATGTCGGCGGTTCCTGACCGCGACGGCGGTCTCGAGCGGGTGCGCTCTGCGGCATCCGCTCGAGACCTCGCCATCGAGATCCGCGAGCGTCCCGCCGCGAACAGCCTGCAGGAGGCCGCCGATCTGCTGGGCCTGCAGCCGTCCGACATCGTGAAGACCCTGGTGGTGAAGCGTCATTCGACGGGGTCAGGTGCCCAGAAGACCGATCAGTACCTGTTCGTGCTGGTGCCCGGCGGCAGGTCGATCTCGTGGCCCAAGCTGCGCGCGCTCGTGGGCGTGAACAAACTGCGGCTGCCGGAGCCCGAGCTCGCGCTGGCCGCGACCGGCTACGAGCGCGGCACGATCGTGCCCATCGGCAGCACCACCGACTGGCCGGTGTACGCCGACGAGACCATCGTGGGTCGGCGTGTGGCCATGGGCGCGGGTGCGCACGGCTACAGCCTGTTCGTCGACGCCGACGACCTCATCCGCGCCTACGGCGCCACGGTCGCCGATATCACGTCTCCCGAGCAGCCGCCGGCCTGAGCCTGGCGGCCTGTGATCAGAGAATGCCCGCCATGCGCAGGGCGATGTCGACGAGCTTCACGCGCTGCAGCTTCGCGACCTCGGACAGGGTGAACCACGCCGCCATGTCGGTGGAGCCGTTGGTCTCGAAGCGCAGCGTGCCACCGGTGATGTCGGCCCGATAGACGATGCGCAGGGTGTGCAGCGGCGACTCGGCCTTGTGCACACGCCGTGAGCCGGGGATGACGCGGGAGTGGATGCCCAGCAGTTCGGTCGTCTCGATGTGGAAGCCGGTCTCCTCGCGCAGCTCGCGCCGCACCGCCAGCTCAGGGGCCTCGCCCTCCTCGAGGCCGCCGCCCGGCATGGTCCACGCCACGCGCCTGCCCTCGGTCCAGCGGGCCAGCAGGATGCGGTCGTGCTCGTCGGTGACGACGGCGTAGGCGGCGACGCGCAGGTCCATGGACTCACAGTAGCGCCACATACCGGTCAGGAGTCGAGAAGCGGCTCCCGCCCCGCTTTCGTAGCGTGGGAGATGACACAAGGAGGCCGACATGGCGACTACCGACAAGACAGTGGTGTTCTCGGACGAGGAGCGCGCGGCGATGAAGGCCGCCTCGACCGAGCGGCGCAAGGCCCGCTCGAGGGGCAAGGAGGATGCGGAAGAGCTCCGCCGCGAGGGCGAAGCCGAGGTGCGAGCAAAGCTGGCCGAGATGCCCGATGACGATCGGGCGCTGGGTGAGGCGCTGCACGCGCTGGTCGCCGAGGTCGCACCTCACCTGGTGCCGCGCACGTACTACGGGATGCCGGCATATGCGAACGAGGCCGGAAAGGTCGTGTGCTTCTACAAGCCGCGCTCCAAGTTCACGGTGCGCTACTCGACGTTCGAGTTCGATCAGGCCGCGAACCTCGACGATGGCGCTGTCTGGCCGGTCTCGTACGCGGTGACGGCGCTCGGCGACGAGCAGCTGGCGTTCCTCGGCGAGCGGGTCCGCCTCGCGGCATCCTGACCCGGGGTCGTAGGCCGCGGGCGTCTCGGTGCACGAGGAGCCGTACATCGCGCCCGGACGCCGCAGGCTCAATGTCGCCCCGCACGAGCTGCGCTCGGCGGGCTGAGCCCGATCAGCGTACGATGACCGTCACGGATGCCAGGCGCTGCAGCACCTCGTGGCCGATGGAGCCGAGAAGGAACCGCCGCACGGCCCCGTGCCCCCGGCTGCCCACGACGGTCAGGCGTGCTTCTGACGCGAGCTCGTTGATGACCTGCGAGGGATATCCTTGCGCGACCGCCTCGACGATCTCGATGCCCGGATACCTGCTGTGCAGCCCCGCGAGGGACAGTGCGAGGGCCTCGCGGGCGGCCTGCTCCATGCCGTTGCGATAGTCCTCGGTGTTGACCATCAGCGCGTGGCGCGGCGCCGTGATCGGCGTCCACACGATGACGGCGGTGAGCGGTTCGCTCAGCCGGTCGGCCTCTGCCGCGGCGAACGCGATCGCGGCCTCGGAGACGGGGGAGCCGTCCACGCCCACGACCACGCCATGACGGTCGGCGCCCAGATCGAATCCCGGCACGACCACGACCGGGCACTGTGCGGCGGCCGCGATGCGGATGCCGTGCGATCCGCGCGCCGGTCCCTCGCCCGGGCCGCGGTAGTCGCTGCCGATGACCAGCAGCGCGGCATCCTTCGACGCCTCGACGAGGACCCCTGCCGGATCCCCGATCGCGACGCGGGTGGTGACGGTCAGGTTCGGAACCCGGATGCCGCCGGCAGCCTCGGCGAGGATCTGCTCGGTGGTCTCGAGCGCCGCCTGGATGACGATGCCCTCGCCGACCATGCCCACTGCACCACCCACGACGCTGAGCAGCTCGACGGACTGTCCGCGTGATTGGGCTCGCGACACCGCCCAGTCGATGGCACGGCGGCTCTCCTGCGCGTCGATCACACCGACGACGATCTTCTCCGACATCTCCGGCTCCCATCTGTGCGGGGCCTCCACTCTATTGGCTCCGCACGGTTGCTGCTCGGACGTGCGCCGTGGATAACCCGGTCAGACGCCCATCGCGTCGAGCGCAGCCGCCAGGCGTGCGACGGTGCCGGCCACATCGCCGAGCTTGTCCAGGCCGAACAGGCCCATCCGGAACGTGGAGAACGACTCCGGCTCGCCGCAGTGCAGCGACACCCCGGCGGCGATCTGCAGGCCGTGGGCCTTGAAGGCCGCGCCGGTGCGCAGGCCCTCGTCGGCGGTGTGCACGACGACCACGCTGGGTGAGGCGACGGCGGATGCCGCCACCGACGGCAGCCCGCGCTCGGCGAGCAGCGCACGCACCCGAGTGCCGAGGTCGATCTGCGCCCGGCGCAGGTTCTCCAGGCCCCACTCGCGGGTCTCGATCATCTGCGTGAGGTTGGCCGCGATCGAGTCGGTGGGCATCGTGGCATGGTAGCCCGCTTTCCCGTCGCGGTAGCCGTCGGAGATGGCCAGCCAGCGGTTCAGGTCCAGGGCGAAGCTGGTCGGGATGCCTGCGGCCACGGCATCCCTCCCGCGTTCGTTGAGCATGACGAACCCGACCGCCGGGGTGCCCGACCAGCCCTTCTGCGGAGCGCTCAGCAGCACGTCGACGTCGAGCGCGCGCATGTCCACCCACATCGCGCCGGAGGCGATGCAGTCCAGCACCAGCACACCGCCGACCTCGTGCACGGCGTCGGCGAGGGCGCGCACGTAGTCGTCGGGGAGCAGGATGCCGGCGGCGGTCTCCACGTGCGGGGCGAAGACCACATCCGGTCGGCTTGAGCGGATGGCGGACGTGACCTCGCCGATGGGCGCGGGACTCCATGCGGCCTGCGGGTCATCGCCGTCGGGACGGGCCTGGCACACCGTCGTGGCGGATGCGATGGACCCCTGCTCGAGGATCTGCGACCAGCGATACGAGAACAGCCCGTTGCGCACGACGAGGGCCTTCTTGCCGGTGGCCAGGTGCCGGGCGACGGACTCCATGGCGTAGCTGCCACCGCCATTGACGACGGCCGCGCTGTCGGCGCCGTAGGTCTCGCACAGGATGGCGAGCGTCTGCTGCATGATGCCGACGAACCGCGCCGACATGTGGTTGAGCGAGCGGTCGGTGAAGACCACCGAGTACTCCAGCAGGCCGTCGGGGTCGATGTCGTCGTGGGGAAGGCTCATGCTCCCAGGCTGGCACTGCACTCCGCGTCCGGCCAGGGGCGTTCCGCGACGTGGAAGGCCCGGGTACCGGCTACGGCTGATTCGCGGCGATGAACCGGGTCAGCTGATCGCGGGTGGCGTCGAGGCGCCGGGCCTTGGCATCCATCTCGTCGCGGATCTCGGAGACGCGCTGCATGAGCGCCCTGCATTCCCCGGCGACCGGACCCGAATCCCCCGTGCAGGGAAGGACGCGGGAGACGAGTTCGGACGGGAATCCGAGCTCGAACAGCGTGCGGATCGTGATGACGGTCTGGACGGCGGCGTCGTCGAACTCGCGGTACCCGTTGGTGCGGCGCTTCGACTTCAGCAGCCCGGTCTGCTCGTAGTAGCGGATCGCCCGTGGGCTCGCACCGGTCTCGCGACTGAGCTCTCCGATTCTCACGGCATCCCGCCTTCCGACTTGACCTTGACGTCAGCGTCACAGTTTAGCGTCGAATCCGGCGGGCAGCGGGCTCGCACGGAAAGGACGGAAATGAAGATCTTCCTCACGGGCGGCACAGGATACGTGGGATCGGTGCTGCTGGAGCATCTGATCGACGCAGGGCACGACATCGAGGCGCTCACGCGCAGCGCCGCCGGCGCCGCGCGGCTCACGGAGGCAGGGGCGAGCGCCGTGCATGGGTCCCTGGCGGATGCCGAGCTGCTCCGCGCCGCTGCGGTGAGAGCGGATGCCGTGATCCACGCAGCGTTCGACACCACGATGTCCGAGGATGCGGCAGCGACCGAGCTCACGGCGATCCGTGCCCTCGCCGCCGGTGCGGGCGCGTCGGGCAGCGGCAAGCCGGTGCTGTACACGAGCACCGCTCTGGTCTACGGCATCGACCCCGGCCAGGAGCGGCACGAAGACGCACGGCTTCCTGAGCGCAGCGCCCAGCCCGTCAAGGCGCACGCCGAACGTGAGCTCCTCGGCACCGCCGGCATCACCCCTATCGTGATGCGCGTGGCGCTCGTGCACGGTCGCGGCGGCTCGGGACTGCTGACGGGCCTGATCGCCGGCGCCGCATCCTCGGGGACCGCCGGGTACATCGGCGACGGCGCTCAGGTCTGGGACGCGATCGATGTCGACGACCTCGCGAGCCTCTACCTCGCGGCGCTGGCGAAGCCCCGCGCCGGCGTGTACAACGCCAAGGGCGCCCATCCGTTCACGCAGCGCGAGCTCGCCGAGGCGATCAGCGCCCTCACGGGTGCGCAGCCGGTGTCACTGTCTCCGGCGAGTGCGGCCGACGTGCTGGGTCCGCTGGCGCTGATCCTCGGAGCGCCGGGCACGCTCGACGGCGACAGAGCCAGGACGACGTTCGCCTGGACGCCGGCAGGCGGCTCACTGCTGGACGACATCCGCGGCGGCGGCTACCGCCCCATCATGGAGGCGGCCGCGCAGCCGGCCGCCTGAGCGTTTCGGTACCCGGCTTCCACGAAGCGGAACCTCTCGCACGCCTTCCTGCGCAGGATGGATCAACGGTGCATCGGAGTTCGTGGTCCGCGATGCGTTTGTGATCCAGGCTGACTCGTGTCCTGCACGCGTTCTACCATGCAGGTGGGAGCACTGATGAAGCCCGGATCGGATGCCGGTGGGCACGCGTCATCGCAGAGCGCACGCGCCCTGCGCTGGCCGGTCGTGTGCTGGCTGATCATCCTGGCGCTGATCGGGATCGTGCAGGTCGTGCGTGGGGACGCGTTCGACGCCGTCGCGTTCGCCGTGGCCATCGTGCTGGTCATCGCCGGCATCCTGATGCCGCAGCGCGCGGGCCGGCACGTGCACACGAGCGTGGTCGTGATCACCGCCACCGTGCTGACCGTGACGGTCGCTCTGCTGCCGCGGCACAGTGCCGGGATGGTGGCGGCGGTGCTGGTGACCGGGGTGGTCGCGCTGATCGCGGGATGGGCGGGCACGGCATCCGCTGTCCGTCCGTGGACGCCGGGACTGCGCCGGCTGGCGGTGGCGTGGGCGGTGATCCTGGTGGCCGGATGCCTGTGGGAGCTGGCCCAGTTCATCGTCGGGCGCATCGCCCCCACGCAGCCGAGCTTCGCGCTCAGCGACCTGGTGGATCCGCTGATGGACGTGCCGCTCGGCAAGGCCGTGTTCGCGATGGCCTGGCTGGCGTGCGGGGCGTTCCTGGTGCTGCGGGGGAGGGGGACGCGATGATCGTCAGCACCGCGTTCTTCCTGCTCTGCGCGGCAGCCCTGGTGCTGGCGTCCTGGCGCATCCGCCTGCGCGACCGCGAGGCCACCGTCACCGCGCTCTTCGACCGGCTGCTGGCCGACCGCGCCGTGCGCCTCGCCGTGATCGTGATCTGGTGGTGGCTGGGCTGGCACTTCCTCGCGGGACAGACCCTGTGAGCCGGCACGGATTCGACGATCAGAGACTCAGCACCAGACGCAGAGCCGCGTCGACCGCACGCAGCTCATTGAGGCTGAGGTTCCCGACATGGTCGCCAAGGGGTTGGATCAGTGCGGCGGGAAGATCCGCCTCGCGCCCGAGCCGCCCTCGGCGAGAGCATCGTCGGGGTTGTAGATGGCGCACTGGCGCATGGACAGGCATCCGCATCCCACACACATCGCCAGGCCGTTGCGCACCTGCTCGAGCTCGGCGATGCGACGATCGAGCCGGGGACGCCATTCGCGGGCGAGCCGCGCCCAGTCGCGCTTGGTAGGGGCGTGCTCGGCGGGGAACCGCGAGAACGCATCCCTGATCTCGGCGAGCGAGAGTCCCACGTGCTGGGCGGCCTGGATCACGGCGATCCGGCGCAGCACGGAGCGCGCGAAGCGCCGCTGATTGCCGGTCGTGCGCGTGCTGGTGAGCAGCCCCAGCTGCTCATAGTGGCGGATCGCCGACGTCGCAACGCCCGCGCGGTCCGCGACCTCGCCGATCGTGAGCTCGTCATTCAGCACGACACGAGTCTGCATCGCAGGTGGGGTTGACTTCAAGTGCGCTTGAAGTCGGATGCTGGCCTCATGACTATGACAGAATTTCCTCCTCACCTCGTTCAGTGCGCGACCTGCGGTGTCGAGCGGTCCACGGACGGCCTGCCCGACGTCTGTCCGATCTGCGCCGACGAGCGCCAGTACGTCGGCGAAGGCGGGCAGCGGTGGGTGGACCCCGCCGACTTCACCGGCCGCATCGAGCTGACTGAGCGCGAGCCGGGACTGTGGGGCATCGATGTCCTGGACGGTGTCGGTATCGGCCAGCAGGCCAAGCTGATCGTGACCGACGGCGGAAACGTCCTGTTCGACGTTCCCGGCGCGATCACGAGCGAGGCGGTGGACGCCGTGCGCCGACTGGGCGACGTGCACGGGATCATCGCATCGCATCCGCACATGTACGGCCTGCAGTCCGCGTGGTCGCACGCGCTCGGCGATGCCCCCGTCTACGTGTCGACGCTGGATCGCACCTGGCTCGGCTACGAACCCGCCCAGCTGCGGGTGTGGGATGACACGATCGAGATCGT
Source organism: Microbacterium sp. (assembly GCF_049650565.1). Lineage (GTDB taxonomy): Bacteria > Actinomycetota > Actinomycetes > Actinomycetales > Microbacteriaceae > Microbacterium. The sequence continues at coordinate 27,261 of NZ_JBASAK010000054.1, read as the reverse complement.
TCCCGGCGTCGTGGCCTCTCAGCCGGGAGGGCACTTCCCCGGCAGCGTGGTGGTGCACTGGTCGGGGCGGGACGGGGCGGGCGTGGTGCTGGCCGGCGACACCATGTTCGTGAACCCCGACCATGAGACCGTGACGTTCATGCGCTCGTACCCGAACCACCTGCCGCTCTCGGGCGCCGTGGCCGAGCGCATCGCCGCGCACGTGGGTCGCTACGAGTTCGATCGTCTGTACGGAAACTTCCGGCACCGGCTCGCGAGCGGTGCGCGCGAGAAGATGTTCGCGTCGGCACGACGGCACGCCGCCTGGGTGCGCGGCGACTTCGACCACCTCACGGGGCCGGGCTGAGCTGCACTGCGGGACGGTGGGCTGTCCGTCGCCGATCCCGGCGACTGCACGCAGAGCGCCCGATGGGCTCTTCCCGGGTGGGTGTGATCCCGGAAGGATACGACTGCGGCGCAGAAACAAGAAGCCCCAGCATATGCCGGGGCCCTGACTGTGGAGCCTAGGAGATTCGAACTCCTGACATCCGCCTTGCAAAGGCGGCGCTCTACCAACTGAGCTAAGGCCCCGAACGGCGCGGACACCGCAGGAGTTCCGCGAACGGAGTGGGGCTACCAGGACTTGAACCTGGGACCTCTTCATTATCAGTGAAGCGCTCTAACCGCCTGAGCTATAGCCCCGTCAACCTCCAAGACTTTACCGGATCTCGCGGGTGAAAAGCGAATCGGGCGACCACCGCGCGCACGCCGGGCGTGGCGCGCCGGGTGGGCGGGGCCGCGTCTCCGCCCACCCGGTCATCCCTCGCGCGGAGTCATCCCTCGCGCAGAGTCACGCTGCCGGCCGAGGCGGAGACCTTCACCACGTGTCCGCTGCCGGGCCGCTCCGTGAGACGGCTGTCCAGCGATCCGGCGGAGAGCTCGCGCCGCACGTCGTACTCCGCCCTCGGCAGCGTCACCTGCGCGGCGCCGGCCGACGCCTCGATGTCGACCTCGTCCGGCACGGTCGTCAGCGTCGAGGTCAGCCGCCCGGCGCTGATCGTGTACTCCACGGTCTGCGCGCGACCCAAGTTCAGCTCTGCGCGGCCGGCGCTCACCTCGGCATCCACCGCCCTCGCCGTCCCGGTGACGGTGAGCGCTCCGGCGCTCACGCTCAGGTCCAGTTCGGCGAAGTCCCCGTCGACCGAGAGGGATCCCGCATCCAGGGTGAGGTCAGCGTCGATGCCGCGCAGCGACTCCGGCAGCAGCAGCGTGGCGCGCTGGTCCTCCCCTGTCCAGAACGGGCGGAACACCCAGAAATCGGTTCTCGGGCTGCGGACCTTCAGCTCATCGCCGTCGCGATTCACTGACCAGCCGCTGATGGAGCCCCGCTCGATGGTCAGCTCGGCCTTCTCCACTCCGGCGCTGAACTCCACGGTCACATCCGCGACGCCGACTTCGAGGTCCAGCGACGAGACCCCCTGCACGTCGGCCTGCAGGGCGCCGTCCGAGGTCACCATCTGCCGCGCCCCCGCGAACGCCGCCGTCCCTCCGGCGCCCAGCAGCGCCACGCCGCCGACCACCGCCAGAACCACCGTGAGCGCTCCGACGCTCTTCTTCGTGCTGCTCATCGCAGACCTCCCTGAGTCTCGTGTCCGGCATCCGCAGATCCGGTGCTCTCGATGTGGGCGAGTGCTGCGAGCACCCGCCGGTTGCCGTCTTCGGGCTCCAGCCCGAGTTTCTGGAAGATGGCCGTGATGTGCTTCTCGACGCTGGCCTCGCTGAGGAACAGCAGCTCGGCGATCGTGCTGTTCTGCTTGCCCTCCGCGATCAGCGCGAGCACGGTGCGCTCGCGCTCGGTCAGGCGCAGCATCCGCTCGTCTCTGTTGCGGCGCGTCAGCAGCTGCGCGACCACCTCGGGGTCGAGCACGGTGGCGCCCGCCTCGATCCGCCGGACGGATTCGATGAACTCGGCGACATCCGCCACCCGGTCCTTCAGCAGGTAGCCGAGCGCCCCGCCCTGCGCCGCGATCAAGTCGCTCGCGTAGCGCTCCTCGACGTACTGGGAGAGCACCAGCAGGGGGAGGGACGGATGCGCGGCGCGGATCTCCAGCGCCGCGCGGATGCCCTCGTCGGTGAACGTCGGCGGCAGCCGCACGTCCAGGATGCACAGCTCAGGATTCTTCTCGACCACGGCATCCGTGAGTCCGTGGGTGTCCGGGAGGGCGGCGATCACCTCGTGACCGGCATCCTCCAGCAGGCGAACCAGGCCCTCGCGGAGCAGGACGGAATCCTCGCAGATCAGGATGCGCATGGCACCATCACCTCCAGGCTGGTCGGGCCGCCGGCGGGGCTGTCCAGGCGGAACGTGCCGCCGGCGGCGAGGATGCGGTTGGTGATGCCGTCCAGTCCGCCTCCGGGCTGCACCTGCGCGCCGCCCATGCCGTTGTCCTCGACGCGCGCCCACAGCCCGCCGTCACGTGAGCGCACCACGATGCGGCACTCGCTGGCCCGGGAGTGCTTGGCCGCGTTGGTCAGCGACTCCGCGATGGCGAAGTACACGGCGGCCTCGGCATCCCGGCATCCGCTGCCCGCACCTGTCACGCCGGGCTCGATGCGCACGTCCAGCTGCACGGGGATGTGCGACCGGCCGGCCAGCGCCGAGAGCGCGGCGTCCAGACCGCGGTCGTCGAGCACGGAGGTGTGGATGCCGCGGGCCAGCTGCCGCAGCTCGGTGATGGCGGCCTTGGTGGAGGTGTGCGCCTCGTCGATCAGGGCCTTCGCCGCCACCGGATCGGTGTCGATCTTCTGCTGTGCGAGTCCGAGCGTCATGCCCACCGAGACCAGCCGCGGCTGGACGCCGTCGTGCAGGTCGCGTTCGATGCGGGTGCGCTCCAGATCGGCCGCGCGGACGGCGCCCTCCCGCTGCGCTGACGTGGTGCGCACCTGCTCGCTCAGCTGAGCGGCGCGGTCGGGGATGACCAGACTCCGGCTGAGCGTGCGGTGCAGCAGTGCCAGGCCCACGATGCCGGCCAGCGAGGCGAGCACGCCCAGGATGCCGACGAGCGGAGCCCACGGGGTGGCGATGAGGGAACCCCACGGGCCCTCCACCTCGCCCCGGCCGGTCAGTGGCGCGAAAGCGGTGAAGCCCGACCACACCGCGCCCCAGGCCAGGCGCAGCACGATCGTTCCGGCGACGGCGGCCAGCACGAAGTTGAGGATGACCTTCCACATGCGTCCGTCGATGCTCTGCCGGGCGACGTTGCGCACCCAGCCCCAGAATCCGGGGCGCGTCCGCGGACGCCACTGCAGATCCGTCAGGTCCTGCGCGTACAGGTCGCCGACCCGGCGCACCTCGAACCACGCCACGCCGTAGAGCGCGTAGACGAGCCCCAGCAGCACGAACACGCCGGCGCCGAGGACGAACAGCATGCCCAGTCCCACGCCGAGGGCCGCGGACAGGATGCCCAGCACCGCGGATCCGACCACGCCGAGCGCGGCGAGTTCGAGGATGGTCAGGAGGATGCGCAACGGCGGTCGTTCGGCATCCGCCGGCCGTCCTGCGGCGGGAGCCGCTGTCGGCGGCACCAGGGGAGTCGGATTCGTGGTCATGGCTAATACGCTACGGTGACGCGCATGCCGGCGACACGGGGCCAGCCCCCCAGCTGGATTCGGGTTTTCCCTACACTGTCACCATGACGGATGCGCATGACGACGAGCCACACGGGGCCGGCCTGAGCCAACGACTGAACTGGCTGCGGGCGGGTGTGCTCGGCGCGAACGACGGCATCGTCTCGGTGGCGTCGCTGGTGGTCGGCGTGGCCGGCGCCACCACCGACAACGCCGCTCTGCTGGTGGCGGGCCTGGCTGGCCTGGTCGGCGGTGCGATCTCGATGGCCCTGGGCGAGTACGTGTCGGTCAGCAGCCAGCGCGACACCGAGCAGGCGCTGATCCACAAGGAGCGCGAAGAGCTGCGCACCATGCCCGACGAGGAGCTCGCGGAGCTCGTCGACCTGTACCGCGAGCGGGGGCTCAGCGAGCAGACCGCTCGCCAGGTGGCGGTCGAGCTCACCGAGCACGATGCCCTGGCCGCGCACCTGGAGGTGGAGCTGGGGATCGATCAGAACGACCTGGTCAACCCCTGGCACGCCGCGATCTCGTCGGCCATCTCGTTCACGATCGGCGCACTGCTGCCGTTGCTGGCCATTCTGCTGCCGCCTCCTTCGGTGCGGGTGCCCATCACGTTCCTCGCCGTGCTGGTCGCACTGTGGCTGACGGGGTTCATCTCCGCGAGGATCGGCGGTGCGAACCCGATCCGGGCATCCCTGCGTCTGGTGGTCGGCGGCGCACTCGCGCTGGGCGCCACCTGGCTGATCGGCACCCTGCTCGGCACCACCGGCGTGGTCTGACTCAGTTCGACATGAAGCCGACGAGCAGCCCGCCGGTCACCTTCACCGCCATGTTGTAGATGCCCGCCACCACGGCTCCCAGCACGGTGAACACGATGAGGTTCAGGATCGAGACCACCGCACCGAATGCCATCACCTGCGGCAGGCCGATCAGGCCCTGCAGGTCGATGGATCCGTCGGTGATCGAGTCCAGGATCTTGCTGGTCTGCGACAGCACGCCGGTGGCGTCCAGCACCAGGTACACCAGGAAGAACGACACCATCGTGACGATCGCCAGCGCCACCGCCCCCAGGAAGGAGAGCTTGACCGCGGACCAGAAGTCGACGTAGACCAGACGCAGGCGCACCTGCTTGCCACCGCTGCGGCGGGTGGACTTCTTCGCCAGCTTGTCTGCGACTGTGCTCATTGCTCAGCTCTCTTCGGGGTCAGGCTTCGGGGGTCTCAGCGTCGGGGGTCTGGGCCTGGGAGGTCTCGGCATCCGCCTCGTCATCCTCATCCATTCCGCGCTCGCTGTTGCGGGCGACGGCGAGAATGCGATCCTTGCCGGTCATGCGTGCGAACACGACTCCCATGGTGTCGCGGCCCTTGGAGGGCACCTCGGCCACGGCAGAGCGTACCACCTTGCCGCTGGACAGAACCACCAAGACCTCGTCGTCCTCGGAGACGATCAGACCGCCCGCGAGAACCCCTCTTTCGTCGCTCAGCTTGGCCACCTTGATGCCGGTTCCGCCTCGCTTCTGCACCTTGTACTCGTCGACGCTGGTGCGCTTGGCGTAGCCTCCATCGGTGACGGTGAACACGTATGCGTCCTCGGCGACGATGGATGCCGAGAGCAGGCAGTCCTCGTCGTCCTTGAACTTCATTCCCCGCACGCCCTCGGTGGCCCGGCCCATCGGACGCAGCGCGTCGTCGGTGGCGTGGAAGCGCACCGACATGCCCTTGGCGCTGATGAGCAGGATGTCCTCGTCGGCGTTGACCAGCTTGGCACTGACCAGCTCGTCGCCCTCGCGCATGCGGATGGCGATCACTCCACCCTGGCGGTTGGTGTCGTAGTCACCCAGGCGGGTCTTCTTGACCAGGCCGCCCTGCGTCGCCAGCACCAGGTAGTCCTTCGCCGCGTAGTCGCTGATCGCCAGCACCTGCGCGATCTTCTCCTCGGGCTGCAGCGCCAGCAGGTTCGCGACGTGCTGGCCCTTGGCATCGCGGCCGGCCTCCGGCACCTCGTACGTCTTGGTGCGGTACACACGGCCCTTGTCCGTGAAGAACAGCAGCCAGTGGTGCGTGGTGGTCACGAAGAAGTGCTCGACGAGGTCGTCGGCGCGCAGCTGCGCACCCTTCACACCCTTGCCGCCGCGGTGTTGCGAGCGGTAATTGTCGCTGCGCGTGCGCTTGATGTAGCCCTCACGGGTGATGGTGACCACCATCTCCTCCACGGGGATGAGGTCCTCCATGGACATGTCGCCGTCGAAGCCGTGCAGGATGTGCGTGCGACGCTCGTCCCCGAACTTGTCGACGATCTCGGTGAGCTCGTTGCGCACGATCTCGCGCTGACGGGCTTCGGTGGCGATGATGTCCTTGTAGTCGGTGATCTTCGCCTCGAGCTCGGTGGCCTCGTCGATGATCTTCTGGCGCTCCAGGGCTGCCAGGCGACGCAGCTGCAGCAGCAGGATGGCATCGGCCTGGGCGTCGTCGATGCCGAGCAGGCCCTTCAGCCCCTCCCGCGCATCGTCGGCGCTGGGAGAGCGGCGGATGAGCGCGATGACCTCGTCCAGAGCATCCAGCGCCTTCAGCAGACCGCGCAGGATGTGCATCCGCTCCTCGGCCTTGCGCAGCCGGAACGCGGTGCGACGCACGATGACGTCCAACTGGTGGTTGAGCCAGTGGATGATGAAGCCGTCGAGAGCCAGCGTGCGCGGCACGCCGTCGACGATGGCCAGCATGTTCGCGCCGAAGTTCTCCTGCAGCTGGGTGTGCTTGTACAGGTTGTTGAGCACGACCTTGGCCACGGCGTCGCGCTTGAGCACGATGACCAGGCGCTGACCGGTGCGGTCAGAGGACTCGTCGCGGATGTCGGCGATGCCGTTGATGCGACCGTCGCGGGCCAGCTCGCCGATCTTCACTGCGAGGTTGTCGGGGTTGACCTGGTACGGCAGCTCGGTGATCACCAGGCAGGTGCGCCCCTGGATCTCCTCCACGTCGACGACCGCCCGCATCTTGATGGAGCCGCGACCGGTGCGGTACGCCTCTTGGATGCCCTTGGTTCCCAGGATCTGCGCGCCGGTCGGGAAGTCCGGGCCCGGGATGCGGGCGATCAGGCCGTCCAGCAGCTGCTCACGCGGGAGGTCACGGTTCTCCAGCGCCCACAGCGCCGCCGCCGAGACCTCGCGCAGGTTGTGCGGCGGGATGTTGGTCGCCATGCCGACCGCGATGCCGATGGAGCCGTTGACCAGCAGGTTCGGGAAGCGCGACGGCAGCACGTCGGGCTCCTCGGTGCGCCCGTCGTAGTTCGGCGAGAAGTCGACGGTCTCCTCTTCGATGTCGCGCACCATCTCGAGCGCGAGCGGGGCCATCTTCGTCTCGGTGTACCGGGGGGCTGCGGCGCCCATGTTGCCGGGGGAGCCGAAGTTGCCCTGACCGAGCGCCAGCGGGTAGCGCAGCGACCACGGCTGCACGAGGCGCACGAGGGTGTCATAGATGGCGGAGTCGCCGTGCGGGTGGTACTGACCCATGACCTCGCCCACGACGCGGGCGCACTTGGAGAACGCCTTGTCGGGGCGGAATCCGCCGTCGTACATTCCGTATATCACGCGGCGGTGCACGGGCTTGAGGCCGTCGCGCACGTCGGGCAACGCGCGCCCGACGATGACCGCCATGGCGTAGTCGAGGTACGACTTCTGCATCTCGGTCTGCAGGTCGACCTGCTCGATGCGGCCGTGGTCGTGTGCCGGCTCGGGGCGTTCTTCGTCAGTCATGTTCGCTTCTTCTCAGCTTTCGGATGCTGGTACTGCCGGACTCCGGAGCCTTCTCTTCGCTCGCAGAGCGGGGGCCCCGGCGCTGGCGCGCCACCCCGATGCTCGCTCCGAGAAGGTTCCTCCGTCCTACGTGCTTGTGCTGTTGTACGTGCTTGTGCTGTTGTTGCCCGACCCGATGGTGTGGGTGGGGAGGGGGGTCAGATGTCGAGGAAGCGGACGTCCTTGGCGTTGCGCTGGATGAAGGTGCGTCGCGACTCGACGTCCTCGCCCATCAGCACGCTGAAGATCTCGTCCGCGGCAGCGGCGTCGTCGATGGTGACCTGCTTGAGGGTCCGCGTGGAGTGATCCATCGTGGTCTCCCACAGCTCCTTCGGGTTCATCTCGCCGAGACCCTTGTAGCGCTGGATGCCGGCATCCTTCGGCAGGCGCTTGCCGTTCTCGCTGCCGTACTGCAGCAGCGCGTCGCGCTCCTCGTCGCTGAACACGTACTCGTGCGGGGAGTTGGTCCACTTCAGCCGGTACAGCGGCGGCATCGCGAGGTAGACGAAACCGGCCTCGATGAGCCCGCGCATGTAGCGGAACAGCAGCGTCAGCAGCAGCGTGGCGATGTGCTGGCCGTCGACATCGGCATCCGCCATCAGCACGATCTTGTGGTACCGGGCCTTGTCGATGTCGAAGTCCTCGCCGATGCCCGTGCCGAAGGCCTGGATCATCGCCTGGACCTCCTTGTTGGCCAGGGCCTTGTCCAGACGCGCGCGCTCGACGTTGAGGATCTTGCCGCGCAGCGCGAGGATCGCCTGCGTGTGCGGGTCGCGACCCTGCACGGCCGAGCCGCCTGCCGAGTCGCCCTCGACGAGGAAGATCTCGCTGATGGACGGGTCCTTGCTCGTGCAGTCCTTGAGCTTGTCGGGCATGGCCGCGGACTCGAAGACGCTCTTGCGGCGGGCGGTCTCGCGCGCCTTGCGGGCGGCGATGCGGGCGTTGGCCGCGTCGATCGACTTGCGGATGATGTTCTTGGCCTGCGCGGGGTTGCGGTCCAGCCAGTCGCCGAGCTGATCGTTCACGATCTTCTGCACGAACGCCTTGGCCTCGGTGTTGCCGAGCTTGGTCTTGGTCTGGCCCTCGAACTGCGGCTCGCTGAGCTTGACCGAGATGACCGCGGTCAGGCCCTCGCGCACGTCGTCGCCGGAGAGGTTGTCGTCCTTCTCCTTGAGGATGCTGTTGGCCCGGGCGTAGCGGTTGATCAGACCCGTCAGCGCCGCACGGAAGCCCTCCTCATGCGTGCCGCCCTCGTGCGTGTTGATCGTGTTCGCGTAGGTGAACACGTTCTCCGTGTACGAAGTCGTCCACTGCATCGCCACCTCGAGCGAGATGTGCCGCTCGGTGTCCTCCGACTCGAAGTCGATGATCTCCTCGTTGACCACCTCGGCCTTGCGGGCCCTGTTGAGGTACTCGACGTAGTCGACCAGACCGCGCTCGTACAGGAAGACGTTCGACGGCTGCTTGGTGACCGTGGTGCCGTCCTCGGTGTCCACCTCGTAGGCGGACGAGGGGCGCTCGTCGTGCAGCGCGATGCGCAGCCCCTTGTTCAGGAACGCCATCTGCTGGAAGCGGGTGCGCAGCGTCTCGTAGTCGAACTCGACGCCTTCGGTGAAGATCGCAGGATCCGGCCAGAAGGTGATGACGGTTCCGGTGCCCTCGGTCGCCTCGCCCTTGATGAGCTTCTGCTGCGGCACGCCGCCGTTCGCGAAGCTGTGGCGCCAGACGTGGCCCTTGCGCTTGATCTCCACGTCGAAGCGGGTGGACAGCGCGTTCACCACCGACGAGCCGACGCCGTGCAGACCGCCCGAGACCGCATATCCGCCGCCGCCGAACTTTCCGCCGGCGTGCAGGATGGTCAGCACCACCTCGACGGTGGACTTGGTGGGGTCGGACTTGTGCGGGTCTACCGGGATGCCGCGCCCGTTGTCTTCGACGCGGATGCCGCCGTCGGCGAGGATGGTGACCTCGATGTTGTCGGCGTGGCCGGCCAGCGCCTCGTCGACGGAGTTGTCGACGATCTCGTACACCAGGTGGTGCAGGCCGCGCGGTCCCGTCGAGCCGATGTACATGCCGGGGCGCTTGCGGACGGCTTCGAGACCCTCGAGGATCTGGATCGCGTCGGCGCCGTAGTCGTTGGTGACTTTCGTGGATTCGTGGCTCGGCGCATCCTGGGAGACGGAACCCCCTCCGCCCTGGGTCGCTGAGCTTGTCGAAGCGTCGTTTTCGTCGGCAGGGGTTTCAGGCGTCAAAATGTTCTCCACATCGAAGGTACCCGTCCATTCTAACGGGTTTCGAGGTGATACCTAGCGCTCAAACGCCGTGTGATGCGTTCTGAGCGCTTGAGGGTGCGCTTACGATGACCTACCCATAGGTGTCACGTGGACCGCGTCCGGGCACGACGCGGGGTCCCCACTTCCACGACGGCACGTCCGGCCCGATGAAGCGGAGGTTCTCGACTCCGGCATCGGGATAGCGGTTGCCGATCTCGGTCATGATGACGCCGCGCATGAACTGCAGGTTCTTCGCCCAGGCCGTCGAGTCGCACTTCACGGTCAGCACGCCGTGCTGCAGCGACACGGGTTCGGAGTGCTTGGCGGTGTCCTCGCCCGCCAGCTCCGCCCACTGCCGCACCAGGTCTTCGGCTGCGAGCGTCTTCTCCCAGCCGGAATCCTTCGTGAGCTTCGCCAGCACATCGCCGAGAGTGCCGGGATCGCGTCCCTTGGTGAACGGCGCATGGTCGTCGTCGATCTGGATGCGCTTGCGCCGCTTCCAGTTCCTCGAGCTGGGCTTCAGGCCGCGCAGCCTCAGGTAGGTCGCGACGGTCTCGGGAGGCTGCGGGTCAATCATCCGGGTCCCTCTCGTCGCTGATGGTGCCCGCATGGATCCGCACCACATGGCGGTGCAGGGCCTCGGGGATGTCTGCTTCGACCGCCGCGGTGACGATGACCTGCTCGTAGCCGACCGTGATGGCTGCCAAGCGCTGGCGGCGGTCGGCGTCGAGCTCGGCGAACACGTCATCGAGGATCAGCACAGGGTCACCGGCGGGAGACTCGGCGCGCAGAAGTTCGGCGGACGCCAGTCGCAGAGCCAGCGCGACAGACCAGGACTCGCCGTGCGAGGCGTACCCCTTCACCGGCAGATCCCGCACCCGCAGGATGAGGTCGTCGCGGTGCGGGCCCACCAGGGTCAGTCCGCGCTCGAGCTCCTTGCTTCTCTTCGCCTGCAGCGCCGCACGGAACTGGTCGGCGATCTCGCCGCGCACTTCCTCCTGGGTCGCCGAGCCGAGCGCAGAGTCTTCCTCCTCCGGATCGCCGCCCCGCACCGACAGCGCCCACTCCAGCTTCGGGCGGTGGTCCGCGCCGGCGATGGCCGCGTAGGCATCGGTCACCGGACCCTGCAGATCGGATGCCAGGCGGAGGCGCGCATGGATGATCTCCGAGCCGAGCGCGACGAGCTTGTCGTCCCAGACGTCGAGCGTGGCCAGGCCTTCGCCTCGGATTCCACGGGCACGGGCGGACTTCAGCAGCGCCGTGCGCTGACGCAGCACCCGTTCGTAGTCGGCGATCACGCCGGCCATCCGCGGGGTGCGCTGGATCAGCAGCTGATCAGCGAATCTTCTGCGCGAGGACGGGTCACCGCGCACGATCTGCAGGTCCTCGGGCGCGAACAGGACGACGTGCGCGTAGCGCGGAAGCTCGTTGGTCTTCGAAGGGGAGCCGTTGATGCGCGCCTTGTTCGAGCCCTGCCGATTCAGCTGCACCTCGACGAGCACCCTGCGCTCACCGTGCACGAGACGGGCGCGGATGACTGCGAACTCCTCGCCGTCGCGCACCATCGGGGCATCTGATGACACCCGGTGGGAGCCCAGAGTCGCGAGGAAGACGATGGCCTCGGCAAGGTTCGTCTTGCCCTGGCCGTTGCTGCCGACCAGTACATTCGGGCCCGGATGCAGTGCCAGATCGGCGGTCGCGTAATTGCGGAAGTCGACCAGGTTCAGGTGCTCCACAATCACGAGGCTCAGCCTACCTTCGGGGTCGGACACGACGGGAGGTCGCGACCGCGCCCCGCGGCGGCGGACGCGATCAGCGCAGCAGCAGGTTGGGCTGCAGCAGGTACTTGTACGAGTCGAGGCCGGCCTGGTCCACGGATGTCTGGCTGGTCACGAGCACGGGGCTGAGCTTGTTGGCGTTGTCGCTCGAGGTGAACGTCACGCGCGTGAACTCGCTCTTCACTGCACCGAGAGCCTCGAGCAGATACTGCGGGTTCAGGCCGAGAGTGACGTCGTCGCCACCGGTCAGGTGCGCGTCGACCGACTCGGATGCCCGAGCCTGCTCACTTCCGGAGGCATCCATCGTGACGCTGTCCGTGCTGAATGTGAACCGCAGCGGCGCTGAACGATCCAGCACCAGCGCGACGCGGCGGACGGCCTCGATGAGCTCGCCGGTGTTAACCACCGCGTAGTGGTCGGTCTGCTCGGGGAACAGCCGGCGCACGGGCGGGAAATTACCCTTGATCAGGAGAGAGGTCACCGTCTTGTTGCCCGCGGTGAACGCGATGATCTCGCGATCGCCGGCACCCGAGAACGCGATCTCGATGTTTCCGGCGTGCGCGAACGTCTTGCCGACCTCGGTGAGGGTGCGGGCCGGAACCAGCGCGGTCTGCTCGGCGCCCTCGCCGTCCCACGGAACGTCGCGCAACGAGACGCGGTAGCGGTCGGTGGCGACCATGCTCAGCGTCGTGCCCGACACCTCGAGCTGCACACCGGTCAGCACCGGGGTGACGTCGTCGCGGGATGCCGCGAACGCGACCTGTGCGATCGCGGTTCCGAACTCCTCGGCCGGCACGACACCCGTGGAACCGGTGACCTCGGGGATCGAGGGGTACTCCTCCACGGGCATGGCGGCCAGGGTGAAGCGCGCGGACCCGCAGGTGACGGCGATGCCGCCATCCTCCTCGACGGCGATCTCGATCGGCGCGTTGGGCAGACGGCTGGCGATGTCGGAGAGCAGCCGGCCATGCACGAGGATCGTGCCTGGCTCGTCGACGCTGGCCTCGATGGTGGTCCGCGCGGATGCCTCGTAGTCGAAGGCCGAGAGTGTCAGTCCCTGCTCTCCAGCCTCGATGAGCACACCCGCCAGGATCGGCTGCGGATTGCGCTGCGGCAGCAGCTTGACGACGAAGGACACAGCCTCGCTGAAAACATCGCGGTTGACCTGGAACCTCACGGGCGCTCCCTCGTTGCACTTCACCTTGCGCAGTGGGCCCACTGCAGGCGATCCCATGCTAGTCGTACGGTGCGTGCGGGTGTCCACCGCCGTGGCGGGTTCCGGTGTGGTGCGTCCACACCCGTCTGGTGATCGGGGAGCCCTGGATTGAGAGAGATCTCTTAACGGTGTTAACAGCTGTGGATACTGTGGATAAGTCGGTGGATATCAGCAGGGAGTAGGAAACTACAGCCGTGTGACATGTGGAGACCCTGAGGAATCCGCGGGTTCCGGGGGTATCGGCGTCTGATCGCCGACCGTGGGTTTTCCACAGGGACGTCTGCTCGACGGCATCCGGATGGCGATCTTTCCACAAGTTATCCACAAGCCCTGCGGACAACTGGCGCGATCCCGCACGGCGACAGGCGTGTCGGGGCCTCGCGACCGGCGCGTTCAGCGACGGCTGATCTGCGTCGTGATCTCCGTCACCTGGTTGTAGACCGAGCGGCGCTCCTTCATGAGCTCGCTGATCTTCTTGCACGCGTACATCACGGTGGTGTGGTCGCGGTTGCCGAACAGCTGGCCGATCTTCGGCAGTGACAGGTTGGTGCGCTCGCGGCACAGGTACATGGCGATCTGGCGTGCAAGGGCGATCTGCTGCGAGCGGCTGGACCCGTACAGGTCGTCGACGGTGAGCTTGAAGTAGCCGGCAGTCGAGGTGATGATGTCCGTCGGCGCGATGACGTTGTCCTCGGTCGTGTCGACGATGTCCCGCAGCACGGTCTGCGCGAGGGAGATGTCCAGGGCCGAGCGGTTCAGGCTGGCGAACGCCGAGACGCGGATGAGAGCGCCCTCCAGCTCGCGGATGTTGGACGAGACGACAGTCGCGATGTACTCGAGCACCTCGTCGGGGATGTGCAGCGACTCGCTCTGCGCCTTCTTGCGCAGGATCGCGATGCGGGTCTCCAAGTCGGGGGCCTGCACGTCGGTGATCAGACCCCACTCGAACCGGCTGCGCATCCGATCCTCGAACCCCGTGAGCAGCTTCGGGGCGACATCGCTGGTGATCACGACCTGCTTGTTGTGGTCGTGCAGCTGGTTGAAGGTGTGGAAGAACGCCTCCTGGGTCTCGGCGCGCCCCTGCAGGAACTGGATGTCGTCGATCATCAGGATGTCGACTTCGCGGTACCTGCTCTGGAAGGCGGCGCCACGGTTGTTGGCGATCGAGTTGATGAAGTCGTTCGTGAACTCCTCGCTGGAGACGTAGCGGACCTTGACCCCGGCGTACAGCGACTGGGCGTAATCGCCGATCGCATGCAGCAGGTGGGTCTTTCCGAGGCCCGAGTCGCCATAGATGAAAAGGGGGTTGTACGCCTTCGCCGGTGCTTCGGCCACGGCGACGGCTGCGGCGTGCGCGAAGCGGTTGGACTGACCGATCACGAAGTTGTCGAAGGTGTACTTCGGGTTCAGTCGCGACTCGTGGCGCGACGGCTGGGCGGGCTCGACCGGGCTCTCCGTGCGGACGGGCTCGGGGGAGGCGAAGTCGGGAACGGCGATGGATGCGGCCGGCTGGTCGGCGAGTTCGTGGTTGACGACGGTCCGATACGAGGTGACCTCCTCGCCGATCGACGAGAGCCCCTCCATGATCGGGATGCGCAGGCGCTTGTTGATCTGCGCCGCGGTGAGGTCGTTCGGCACGTCCAGGTAGAGGACTCCGCCCATGATCCCGGCCGGGACGACCAGGCTGAGGAAGCCGTGCAGCTGCGGCGAGACGCGGTCGTCTTCCCCGAGTCGTTCGAGCAGGTCAGACCAGATCGGCACGTCGGGGTGGGCTGCAGTGGTCATGGTGCTCCGGGCGAGGTTGTGGAAAAGGCGCGCGAAGCGTGTTCTCCCCCTGTGGATAACGTCGGATGCCACGGTAGTCACAGCACGACGGAACAGCAAGCCGTGCGCGGAAACACGCGGGTGTGTCGTGATCGGTCGAGCTGTTCACAGTTGTGGATAATGGGTGTGCGCAACTGGTGAGGGGCATAGTGGCACTCAGCGGTGGATTTGCCCTGCGCGACGGCAGGTCGTACCCTTAATCGGTTGACTTATGCCTAACGGCAGTACCCCCCTGTCTCCGGATGCAGAACCCCGGTGACACCATTTCCGGAGTGATTCCATGAGCAAGCGCACCTTCCAGCCCAACAACCGCCGTCGCGCCAAGAAGCACGGCTTCCGCGCCCGTATGCGCACCCGCGCCGGCCGCGCCATTCTTTCGGCACGCCGCGCGAAGGGCCGCGCTGAGCTCTCGGCGTAAGCCGCGTCCGGACTCGCCGTGCTCGCCCGGCCGAATCGACTGACGCGCGGTGCCGACTACCGACAGGTCGTGCGCCGTGGTTCGCGATGCGGTGGATCGCGCCTGGTGACGTCTGTGCTGCCCGCAGCCGAAGCGCGTGCGCCTCGATTCGGGTTCATCATCAGCAAGCAGGTAGGAACCGCCGTGGTTCGCAACACCGTTCGTCGTCGCCTGAAAGCGGTGTGTGCGGAGTTCCTCGAAACTGTCCCCGAGGGCACGGATGTCGTCATCCGTGCCCTTCCGGCATCTGCGCATGCCGACTTCACCGAACTGCGTTCCGATGTGGTGCGCTGCCTGAACCGGCTGGTCGCCGGCGCGGTGCGCTCATGAGTGCGCTGCCCTCCTATGCTTTCGGAACGGCTCGCTTCCGGGCATCCGATCTGCTCCGCGGCATCCTGCTGCTGCCCCGGAACGCGGTTCTCGCGTTCCTCGTCGTCTACCGGGCGATCGTGTCCCCGATGTACGGTGACGTCTGCAGGTATTACCCGTCCTGTTCCGCATACGCTGTAGGTGCGGTTCAGCAGCACGGCGCCGTGTGGGGGACGGTTCTCTCCGCCTGGCGCATCCTGCGCTGCAATCCGTGGAGCAAGGGGGGCGTCGACGACGTCCACTCTCATGCTCACTTCCGCTACGAACTGACCCGACGCGGGTTCGTCGTACCCGCTCGAAAGGAAATGAATAGTGGGTTCTGACCTCCTGCTCGCCGCCACCACCCCTCCTGCCACTGCTGGCGGAGGCACCGACTTCTTCAGCATCCTGCTGTGGCCCTTCAAGTGGATCGTCGAGACGATCCTGGTCGCGTGGCACTGGCTGTTCACCGCAGTCGGGCTCGGGCCGGCATCCGGCCTGACCTGGGTTCTGTCCATCGTCGGCCTGGTGATCGTGATCCGTGCGGCGGTGTTCCCGCTGTTCGTGAAGCAGATCAAGAGCCAGCGCAAGATGATGGAGATCGCTCCTCAGCTGAAGAAGGTTCAAGAGAAGTACAAGGGCAAGCGCGACCAGCTCAGTCGCGAGGCCATGAGTCGCGAGACGATGGCGCTGTACAAGAAGCACGGCACGACGCCGGTGTCGTCGTGTTTGCCGATGCTCGTGCAGATGCCGTTCCTGCTGGGCATGTTCTACACATTGCGCGACGTCGCGACCCACGCGCAGGCCGGTGTCGGAGGCGTCGGTCTGTTGAGTCCGGAGCTGACCAAGCTCTTCTACAACGCGACCCTGTTCGGTGTCGCCCCACTGCACATCGACCTGCGCACGGCCCTGGAGACCAAGCCCTCTGGGTGGGAGGCCACGGCCACCATCCTGATCGTGCTCGTGGTGCTCATGATCGGCTCGCAGTTCTACACGCAGCTGCAGATCATCTCGAAGAACCTGTCGCCCGAGGCCAAGACCGGCCAGGCGTACCAGATGCAGAAGATCATGCTCTACATCCTGCCGCTGGGCTTCATCTTCTCGGGTGTGTTCTTCCCCCTCGGTGTGGTGCTGTACTGGTTCGTCTCCAACCTGTGGACCATGGCGCAGCAGTTCCTGGTCATCCGAGAAATGCCGACGCCGGGATCGGACGCTGCTCGGCATCGCGAGGAGCGACTCGCAGCCAAGGGCAAGGCGATCAACTCCGAGGGCAAGGTCGTCCCCATGGCCGTGTACGAGGCTGAGCAGCAGCGCCTGCTCGATGAGGCGGAGCGGGCAAAGGCTGAGGCGCCCAAGCGCGAGCAGCCGATGAGCAAGAAGCGTGCGAAGAAGAAGGGGTCCAACTGATGACTGATGGGCTGAAGGCGTCTGCGGAGTCGACGGTCGAGGATCTGGAGCGCGAGGGCGACGTTGCGGCGGACTTCCTGGAGGAACTGCTCGACATCGCCGACATCGATGGCGACCTGAACCTCGACGTGCGTCAGGGCCGCGCGTACGTGTCGGTCGAGGCGGAGGGCGATTCACTGTCGACGCTTTCTGCACCCGAGACCGTTCAGGCGCTGCAGGAGCTGACGCGTCTGGCCGTGCAGAGCAAGACCGGTTCATTCTCGCGGATGATCCTCGACATCGGCGGCTCGCGCGACGCTCGTCGCCATCAGCTCGCGGCCCTCGTGGATGCCGCAGTGGCAAAACTCGACGGGGGAGCGTCACAGGCATCCCTGCCCGCGATGTCGTCGTACGAGCGCAAGCTGGTGCACGACATCGTGTCCGAGCGGGGTCTGGTCTCGGAGTCCTACGGTGAGGGCTCGGACCGTCACACGGTGATCTCCCGCTGAGACTTCTCGAGGATGTTTCACGTGAAACGGTCCGGTCGTCGAGCGTGTGGGTCGCCGTCCGGTCATTGAGCGATTTCACCCTCCCCGGTCATTGAGCGAGCGAAGCGAGACGAAATGCCAGAATCCCCTGTCGAAGCCGAACCATCCGCCGCAGCGGAGCTCTTCGGCGACCGCATCGCTCTCGCCCGCCGTTTCACTGCCTCCCTCGCTGCCGAGGGCGAGCTTCGTGGCCTGATCGGTCCGCTGGAGCTTCCACGCCTGTGGACTCGTCATGTGCTGAACTCCGCGATCGCGGCACCACTCTTCCACGGGTCGGTCGCCGATGTGGGCTCGGGCGCCGGCCTGCCCGGGCTGGTGCTCGCCATCGCACGTCCCGAGGTGGAGTGGACGCTGATCGAACCCATGGAGCGGCGCATCGCCTGGCTCACCGAGCAGGTGGATTCGCTGGGCCTCGACAACGTGCGGATCATGCGAGCTCGAGCAGAGGACGTCGGCCTCGAGTTCGACGTCGTCACCGCTCGTGCCGTGAGCGCGCTTCGTACGTTGATCCCGATCACCGCACCTCTCGCGAAGGATGCTGGCGAACTGATCTTCCTCAAGGGTCAGAACGTGGATGCCGAGATCGCGGCCGCGCAGAAGGTTCTCAAGAAGCACAAGGTGTCGGAGGTGTCTGTCCAGGTACTGGGGGAGGGCACCCTCACGGAGACGACTCGCGTCTTCCGCGCCCGCGTCCGCTCCTGACGCCGGTCGTTGAGCGAGCGCAACGAGTCGAAACGCCTAACAGAGCAGATTTCACATCCGACTGCTTCACGTGAAACATCCACAGGTGCTTGCGCTCGTCGGTCGTTGAGCGAGCGGAGCGAGAAACGCGCCTGTGGGATCCACATTTCGTCTCCTCGCTGGCGCTCGTCGCTCAATGACCGGTCGTTGAGCGAGCGCAGCGAGTCGAAACGCAGATGCAGGAACTCTCATCCACAACACGCTGTTTCACGTGAAACATCCACAGGACATGGGAACCGCGTGAAGCGGAGGCCCCGCAATGCCTACGATCTGGGGATGACCGCATACACCTACATCCTCCGATGTTCGGACGGCACGTTCTACGCCGGAAGCACGTGGGATCTGGATCGACGCCTGGCTACGCATGCACAGGGACTGGGGAGTGATTACACGTCGTGTCGGTTGCCCGTCGAGCTCGTCTGGTTCGCAGAGTTCAACCGGATAGACGAGGCCTTCGGTCTGGAGAAGAGAATCCAAGGCTGGAGTCACGCAAAGAGACTCGCGTTCATTGAGGGTGGGTTCGATGCAATCAAGGGCTGGAGCGCTCGGGAACGTGCCCTCCGCTCCCTCGGTCGTTGAGCGAGCGCAGCGAGTCGAAACGAGTCCTCGTGGTGGCGTAGGCATTTCGTCTCGTCGCTTCGCTCGTCGCTCAATGACCGGTCGTTGAGCGAGCGGAGCGAGTCGAAACGGTGGCCTGCGACGGGGAGTGTGGGTGGGTGCGATTAGAGTGGTAGACGGTCCCGAAAGGAGTCGATGTTTCACGTGAAACCATCCGACAACGCATTGCCGAACGACGATTTCGGGATGGATACGCCGCTCGCGCGCGAACTCGCTGATCTCAGCAGCCGACGCAGGGCTCTCAAAGGGGTCACTGTTGATTTCAGCGGGGAGACCCGCGTCTTCACGGTGTCCAACCAGAAGGGTGGCGTGGGCAAGACCACTTCAGCGGTGAATCTGGCTACCGCTCTTGCGGAACTCGGCGCCAAGGTGCTGGTGATCGACCTCGATCCGCAGGGCAACGCCTCCACGGCACTGGGCATCACCCACTCCGCTGATGTCTCCAGCATCTACGACGTGCTCATCGACGACCTGCCGTTCGCAGAGATCGTGCAGACCAGTCCCGAGTCCCCCAACCTGCTCTGCGCGCCGAGCACGATCCACCTTGCCGGTGCGGAGATCGAGCTGGTCTCTCAGGTCGCACGGGAGTTCAGACTGCGGCGTGCTCTGCAGACCTACCTGGATGATCACCCCACGGACATCGTGATCATCGACTGTCCGCCATCGTTGGGGCTTCTCACCATCAACGCCTTCACGGCGGCATCCGAGGTTCTCATTCCGATTCAGGCGGAGTACTACGCACTGGAGGGTCTGAGTCAGCTCCTCGGCAGCATCCAGATGATTCAGAAGCATCTGAACCCTGAGCTTCACCTCACCACGATCCTGCTGACGATGTTCGACGCGCGCACGCGCCTGTCGCAGCAAGTCGCTGACGAGGTGCGCAACCACTTCCCCGAGCAGGTGCTCGGCGCCATCATCCCGCGATCTGTCCGCGTGTCCGAGGCTCCCAGCTTCGGACAGACCGTGATCACCTACGACAGCTCGTCGGCGGGAGCCATCGCGTATCGGGAAGCAGCAGTCGAGATCGCACAGCGCGGGGCACTCTCTCCGCAGAAGAAGGAGCAGTGATGGCCAAACGCACCGGACTCGGTCGGGGAATCGGCGCCCTCATTCCCACCGCGGATCATTCGGAGCGGCCGGTGGACGTGTTCTTCCCGGGTGCACCGAAGCAGAATGCGGATGCGGCATCCATGGGCGATGCGGCGAAAGAGGCCGAGCTCACTGCCGTTCCAGGGATTCAGCTGATCCAAGTCGATCCGAACGCGATCGTCCCCAATCCTCGTCAGCCGCGAACGGTCTTCGATGAGGAGCGATTGGCCGAGCTCGTGCACAGCGTGCGGGAGTTCGGAGTTCTGCAGCCGGTCGTTGTTCGCAAGAACTCCGCGGGCGACTACGAGCTCATCATGGGGGAGCGGCGCACCCGCGCTGCTCGCGAGGCCGGACTGGCCGAGATCCCGGCGATCGTTCGTGAGACGGCGGACGAGAACCTGCTGCGGGATGCTCTGCTCGAGAACCTGCATCGCTCGGAACTGAATCCTCTTGAAGAGGCGTCCGCGTATCAGCAGCTGCTTGACGACTTCGGAATCACGCAGGAAGAGCTGGCCACGAGGATCGGCCGGTCGCGTCCGCAGATCAGCAACACGATTCGCCTGCTGCGCCTGCCGGTTCCCGTGCAGCAGCGGGTCGCCGCGGGTGTGCTCTCCGCTGGTCATGCGCGTGCGATTCTGTCGGTCGAGGATCCGGAGAGGATGCAGCGACTGGCGGACAAGGTCGTGAACGAAGACCTGTCGGTGCGCGCCACCGAGGCGGCAGCGAAGAGCCTCCCGGCTGCGCCGGGCAGCAAGACCAAGCCTCAGGCCGGAGCGCGTCGCGCCTACCTCGACGAGGTTGCCGGCAAGCTCGGTGACCGGCTGAACACCCGGGTCCAGATCGCTCTGGGAGCACGAAAGGGCCAGGTCAAGATCGAATTCGCTTCGATTCAGGATCTCAACCGCATTCTCGCGGAGCTCGGCGAAGAGGAGTACGGATCCCGCTGATACTCGTCAGACCGAAGCGCACCCTTACACGTGAAACGGTGCGCTTCGGTCGTTGAGGAATATGGTCTTCTCGCTTCGCTCGTCCCTCAATGACCGAAGGAGCCTCGGTCGTTGAGCGAGCGCAGCGAGACGAAACGAATTCGCTGCGCGTTTCACGTGAAACATCGCTCCGCACACGCTCGCTGGCATCCGTTTGATCCGCACACCTCTGGGGTGCACCACGAGTTGCGAAATATCGATCCCGGCGGCCCGCCCGGCATCGACAAGCGCGGTTCCACACGCGAAGCTTCAGCGCAGCCGGCGCAACCTGTCTCCTTTAGGCTGGAACGGTGACAGATTCCGTTCCACGCCGTGCGAGTCTCGAGGTGCTCCGTGCTGAGGCATCCGACGAGCTCGCGGTGCTGATCCAAGAGCGACTGCGCGCCGGTGAGGACCCGTGGGACTTCATGGATGACCTGCCCAGCGTCGACGAACTGGTCGTCTACCTGCTGCGCGCCGAGAACATCAAGGCCAACGACGGCGTCCGTCCTAATGCTGCCCGACACTATCGCGTGCTGCGTCAGATCGCCCTGGAGTACCCAGGTCTGACGAAGACGGTGTGGGGGATGCTGGGGGAGCGGCGTCATCGCCGCTGGGATCCCACCGTCGCCGACGCGTCCTGAGGTCGGCGGTCGAATGCTCGTCGATGACGGTCCGGACTGGCCCTGGCGGGTTCGAAGAAGTCGCTGACGAGCTGCGTGCCGCGGGCGACCCGAACTGGGACATCGAGTACATCCACCGCGATTCCCAAGATGAGAGCCGAACCCGTCATCGACATCGTGGTGCGGCTCAGAGGCACCGCGGACTTCGACGTTCATCGGTGCCACCCGAATCGCACGGCTGGCGGGCAGCTCAGTGCGCACTCACCGGGTCATGCCCTTCATGCCCACCGGCATCCGCTCGCAGAAGAAGCCCGCCACCTCGTGAGGTGACGGGCTTCTCGACGCTTCGACAGCCTCAGCGACCCAGGACTGAGTCGAACTCAGCGACCCAGGACTGAGTCGAGCTCAGCGATCCGAAGGCACTCAGCCGATGAACGCGGCCAGATCCTGCTCGAGTGCGAACTTGGGCTTGGCGCCGATGATGGTCGTCTTGACCTCACCACCCTGGAACACCTTCATCGCGGGGATCGAGGTGATCTGGTACTTCATCGCGAGGTTGGGGTTCTCGTCGACGTTGAGCTTGAGGATGGTGAGCTTCTCCGAGTGCTCGGACTGGATCTCGTCGAGGATGGGCGAGACCATCCGACACGGACCGCACCACGCGGCCCAGAAGTCGACGAGCACGGGTCCTTCGGCCTGGAGGACGTCCTGCTCCCAGGTCGCCTCGGTGGTTGCCTTGGCAGTCATGATTCTCCTTAGTTGGATGTCACCCGGTTCAACACCGGATGCAGGTCAGGTGTTCCGAACGATCAGTTGGCGGCCACAGCCGCGGGCACGGCATCCGCGAGTCCTGCGAGGAAGTGCTCCACGTCGAGGGCCGCGACCACACCCGAACCCGCCGCAGTGGCAGCCTGGCGGTAGGTGGGATCGATGACATCGCCTGCGGCGAAGACGCCGGGCTGCGAGGTGCGCGACGAGCGGCCGTCGACCCAGATGGTCCCCTCGGGCGTGAGCTCGAGCTTGTCGTGCACGAGGTGCGTGCGCGGGTCGTTGCCGATGGCGACGAACACGCCCTGCACGTCCAGCTCGCGCAGCGAGCCGTCGACCGTGGAACGCAGTCGTACGCCGGTGGTCTCGAACTCACCGAGGATCTCGTCGACCTCGCTGTTCCAGATGAACTCGATCTTCGGGTCGGCGAACGCGCGCTCCTGCATGATCTTCGAGGCGCGCAGCGTGTCCTTGCGGTGGATCACGTACACCTTCGACGCGAAGCGCGTGAGGAACGTGGCCTCCTCCATGGCGGAGTCCCCGCCGCCGACGACGGCGATGGCCTTCTCGCGGAAGAAGAAGCCGTCGCAGGTGGCGCACCAGGAGACACCGTGCCCGGAGAGGCGCTCCTCTCCTTCGACGCCGAGCTTGCGGTACGCGGATCCTGTCGCGTAAATGACGGCGGATGCCTCGTGCTCGGCGCCCGTGCCCAGCACGACCTTCTTGACCGGACCGTCCAGCTCGAGCGAGACGACGTCGTCGTAGACGACCTCGGTGCCGAACTTCTCGGCCTGCTCCTGGAGCTTGACCATCAGGTCGGGGCCCTGGATGCCCTCGGGAAAGCCTGGGAAGTTCTCCACGTCAGTGGTCTTGGTCAGCTCGCCGCCGACCTCGACGGAGCTCGCGATCAGCAGGGGCTCCAGGTTGGCGCGCGCCGCGTAGATGGCGGCGGTGAACCCGGCCGGTCCCGAGCCGATGATGATGACCTGACGCATGTGCTCTCCTCTGCCGGCGAGTGCGTCACCAGGACGCGAGGAAACCCGCCACGACTGCTTCAACCCATGGTAACCGCGCGGCATTCCCCCCAGCTGATCGCAACGGCCGATCGCTCAGACTGCGGCATCCGCCTTACGACGTCGACGCCGCACCGTGCGGATGAGACCGAGCACGAACAGCAGCGCGATCACCCCGCCGAGGATGCCCAGGCCGATGCCCTCCCAGTCCGCACGCAGCGTGACCTCGGCGACGGCCGGCTGTGAGATCGGCACGCCTGTGGCGCTGGTGAGCCGGAAGTCCACCTTCACCTCGCCGCTGGCCACGCGCGCTGAGATCGGAACGTCCACGCGCGTCGTGCCGTCCGCGAGGGCCTCGACGGTGGTTCGGGGCTGGATGTCCAGGCGGGGCTGGGACGGCTCACTGTTCAGCACCACATGCACGTCCCACGGCAGCTCGTTGCGCACCCACACCGGCAGCGGCGCCGCGGAGGTGACCAGCTGCACGGGCTTGGGGCGCTGGATGCTGACCGAGCCCAGCAGCTTCTGCACGCGAGCGGTCCGATCCGAGACGGCGGCGGCGAACTGCTTGTCGCTGAGCCCGACGGCGATGGCCCGCAGGATCCGGATGCGCTCGGGCGCCAGCATCAGCGCTGGAGTGTCGAGGATCGACGAGAACGTCACCAGCTGCTGCTCACCCGCCAGCATCGACGTCAGCGCGGTCGAACGCACGGTGTCGGCCGTGGTGACCAGAGTGGCGGATGCCGCCGGCGAGGATTTCAGTGACGACAGTCGCACACCCGGGGTGGCGAAGGCGCTCAGCAGCTCGCGCAGCGCGACGGGCGATCGCGTCTCGGAGCGATTCAGCCCCACCAGCACGGTGGGCGATGCCTGGGATGCGAAGTACAGGTGCCCGGCGGCGCCTGCGATGCCGAGGTCGATACGGGTGGGGTCGGTGAGCTGCGCGGTCTGGGACAGCTGCGAGGAGACGTCGGCATCGGTCACCAGGATGCTGTGCCCGTCGACCTCCGCGTGGGAACCGACGGGGTCCTGCAGCGACGTGGAGGGCAGGATCGTGGTGACGGCGTCTCCGAGGTACCCGCGGAAGGCGGTGAGATCGGATGCCGCGAGATCCGGTCTCGGCCACAGCACATCGGTGGTCGCGCCGCTGATCGCCGACAGCGACGAGGTGCTGGGCGCGGCGGGGGAGGGGGTGCCGGTCGGTGTGGGGGCAGGCGTCGGGAAGTCCGCGGCATCCAGCAGCGGAGTGAGGTCGGGAGTGGCCAGCAGCGTCTTCTGGCCTGCGTGCGCCTGCGTGGCGGCATCCGCATCGCCGAACTGCAGCATGACGATGTCGTTGGACAGCCGCTCCAGGCGGGCCAGCCAGGCCACCGCGCTCTGCGGTGCGCGGATCCCCAGCACGCGGATGGCGGCGGGGATCGCCGGGTCGACGGCGATGATCGCCGGGGTGTCCGTGAGGGCGTCGAGCTGACCGGTGAGCATGCCGTCGGGCGCCGTCAGGTCGGCCAGCTCGTCGGCGCTCAGCAGCGCGCCCGAGGCCGGCGTCGCGGTGATCGGCACCACCACGCCGACGGTCCGCGCGGTGGGGCTGATCACCAGCACGGACCTCGCCGACAGGTTCCAGGCCACCCCGCCTGCCGTCGTCGCGCCGCTGAGAAGAGCCTTGACGGCGTACACCCCGGGAGGGAGATCACCCAGATCGGAGGAATCCGCCAGGGTGCTGACCTCGACGCTGGCTCCCGCTCCGACCTTCGGTGATGGCTCGGTGGCGACCGAGCGGAACGTGCCGGTCGCCGTGCCGTCGGCGAGCCAGGCATCCAGTGCGGCATCGTCCGCCAGCGGCGCGGGATCGATCTCCAGTGCGACGGTGCCCGTGCTGAGCTCGTCGGGGGTGGTGTTCGAGATGGTGATCGTGCTGACCAGCGACCCGCCGGGCGCGATACGCGCCTCGGGGCCGGTGGAGACGGCGAGCTCGACTGTGGACGACGCCGCCTTCGGAGCATCGGCAGCGGATGCGGGTGACGCGCCGCCCAGGAGCACCGAGCCGACCACGAGCACCGCGGCGAGTCGGCTCAGCAGCCTACGCGCGCGCGGGTGGAGGCCTTCGCGGGGGGAGATCGCAGTCATGGTGTGGCGTCGTCCGTGCGGATCGAGAGCGCAGACGACGCCCCGATTCTATTGGGCGCGCCACGGGGAACCCTGAAGGCGCGTAAAGTGACGGCCGTGCCGGATCGTGCCCACCCCCGCCCCGATTCCGTTCTGCTGCGGGCGCTGGCCGCCGATCTGGATGCTGCGGACTTCCGCTCCGAGCCGTTGCGCGGGCTGTGGGGCGAGGAGGCCGACGATGCTCTGGCCCGCGGGTTGCGCGAGCCGATCCTCCGCGCCATCGCCGGCCGCGATGACGCTCTGGCCACTCTCGGCCTCCTGTGGGTGTTGGGGATGCCGCAGCCGCACCGTGCCGTGGAGTGGGCCGTGCCCCGCACGGGCGTGGACGGTCTGGTGGAACTGGGCCTGGCCGAGGCCGACGGGCCCGACGTCGTGCCGCTGGTCGTCATCCGTCCGCAGTCATTCGTGGATGCCGACGGTGTCGGCGAATGGTGGATCGCCAGCGACCTCGATGAGGTCGCGCTGGGCACCTCTCTTCCCGCCGATCACGTGCTGGGCGTCGGGGGCGCCTCGCGCACGCTGGCTGAGCTGGTCATCCCCGCTCCCGTGGAGCGCGCCCTGGACCTGGGCACCGGATGC
Organism: Microbacterium sp.; assembly: GCF_049650565.1. Lineage (GTDB taxonomy): Bacteria > Actinomycetota > Actinomycetes > Actinomycetales > Microbacteriaceae > Microbacterium. The sequence goes on along the minus strand of NZ_JBASAK010000054.1, from coordinate 1,473 downwards.
GGCATCCAGGCGCTGCTGGTGTCACGGCACGCGCGGCACGTCGTGGCGACGGACATCTCCGAGCGCGCGCTGGCCTTCGCCGCCGTGAATGCGCGCCTGAACGGCGTGCACAATGTCGAGTTCCGCCACGGCAGCATGTTCGAGCCGGTCGAGGGGGAGGCGTTCGACCTGATCGTCTCCAATCCGCCGTTCGTCATCACACCCCGCGTGAACGACGTGCCGGAGTACGAGTACCGCGATGGCGGGCTGATCGGCGACGCGCTGGTCGAGCAGTTCCTGCGCACGGCCCCCGACCACCTCACGCCGGGCGGAGTCGCTCAGCTGCTGGGCAACTGGGAGTCCCGCGGCGGCGTGGACGGGCTGGATCGGGCGCGCTCCTGGGTGCCGGAGGGTCTGGATGCCTGGGTCATCCAGCGCGAGCAGCTCTCGCCGCTGGCGTATGCGGAGCTGTGGATCCGCGACGGCGGGACCCTGCCGCGGGATGCCGGGTTCACCCGGCTGCTGACGGCCTGGCTCGACGACTTCGAGGCGCGCGAGGTGACGGCCATCGGGTTCGGGTACATCCTGCTGCGCCGGCCCGTCGACGCTTCACGTCGACTCGCTGACGCTCGCTCAGCACCAGCGACAGGCTCAGCGACCCAGGGCGGTTGGGTCCCTGAGCCTGTCGAAGGGCCGTCCACGCCCGAGCCCCTGCGTCGCTTCGAGACCGTCACCCGGCCGGTGTCCAACCTCGGCCTGGCTCTGCTCGCAGGGCTGGTGGCCCACGACGCGCTCGCTGACGGCATCCCGGATCGCCTGCTGGTGGCCGCCGACGTGACCGAGGCTCGGCACCACCTGCCGGGCGACGACGCCCCCAGCGTGATCGAGCTTCGCCAGGGCGGCGGCTTCGCGCGAACCATCGGCGTGGACCCCGCGCTGGCGGGCTTCGTGGGCGCCTGCGACGGCGAGCTGACGGTGATGCAGATCGTGCAGGCCCTCGCCGACCTGTTCGAGGTGCCGCTGGCAGATCTCTGGGCGGATCTGGAGCCCCGCATCCGCCGACTCGTCGAGGACGGCCTGCTGTTGCCCGCGGACGCGGCGGAATAGCATCCGAATTCATGCGGTTGCATAGAGCATGAAGGCTTTCGGCTTCCTCTCCTTCGGGCACTACGCGGATGTGCCCGGCTCGCTCACGCGCACGGCGGGCGACATGCTGCGCCAGACGATCGAGATCGCGGAGGGCGCCGACGAGATCGGCGTGAATGGCGCGTACGTGCGCGTGCACCACTGGGCACGCCAGTCGGCGTCGCCGATCCCGCTGCTGACGGCCATGGCTGCGCGCACCGAGCGCATCGAGGTCGGCACCGGCGTGATCGACATGCGGTACGAGAACCCGTTCCAGTTCGCCGAGGAAGCCGCCGCGCTGGACTACATCGCCGACGGCCGCATCGCGCTGGGCGTGAGCCGCGGGTCCCCCGAGACCGCGCTGCGCGG
>NZ_JBASAK010000053.1:0-76016 GCF_049650565.1 Microbacterium sp. | reverse complement strand
GGCCCCGGTCCGAGGACCGGGGCCACCGACGGGAGCCTGGGTGCTCAGGCCTCGCTCATGGCGAGCTTGGCCTGCTGGCCCTTGGCCGCGTAGTAGGCCGCGCGAGCGGCATCCTTCCGAGCCTGCTCCGCGTAGCCGTGCTCGAGCACATCCTGCGGCACCTCGAACTGGGTGTGCTGGTCGGTGCCGTGGTACTTCTCGATGTAGGCGTCCAGCTCGGGGCCGGACGTCCACGAGGTGATGAGGTTGTAGCGCGGCTCCGTGCCATTGTGCGTGGTCGCGTGCCACAGGCGCTGCGTGTCGATGATCAGCTGCGCGCCGGCGGGCAGTGCGATGCGCACCTCGCCCGCGGGATCGGTGCGGTTCTCGCGCAGGACGAAGAAGCTGTCCTTGTCGTCGGTCAGGTTGAAGAACCCGCGCACGACCCAGCCGGTCCCGTCTGGGTTGAGCCGGTTGTTGTCGTCCTGGTGCAGGTTGTACAGGCAGTCGCCGTACGGGGTGGGCTGCAGCTCGATGACGCGGCACCGGCCGACGTTGGCGCCGGGCTCCTGGGCGCGGCGGGTCAGGTTCGGGGCCTTGGCCACCTGCGAGTCGATCCACACGCCGTCCTTGTCGGTGCGCGGCGGCTTGTGGTTCCAGAAGCCGTTGCACTCGATGTCGCCCTTGGCGCTCGCCAGCGGAGCGAACCGGGTGTCACCGGAGGACTTCCAGTCGTTGTACTCGATGTCGAGCCACTCCTTGGGGTCCTGGGACTGGTCGTAGCTGTCGAGCACGACGAACCCCTTCTCCTCGAGCGCTGCGCACTTGATGTATCCCATGATCGAGTCATGTCCTTTCGTAGCGGGCCAGCACGTTTTAACAGGCCCTACTTAGGCAAGCCTATCCCCGCGTCCTGAGCGATTCACAGAGGCCGGCCGGAGAAAATCGGCGAAGACTAGACTCGATCCGGCAGCGTTCGGCTGCCCCGCCGATCGGAGGATTCACGCAGTGATGGCAAGGGCGACGAACGTCGAGGCGACCGCGACGGGAACCATTCAATGGCTGTCAGCGCCGAGCACGAACATCGTCGTCCCCGTGTATCAGCGGCAGTACCGCTGGGACATCGGCGCCTGCGAGAAGCTGCTCGCAGATGTGCGCACGGTGGCCGGCGGCCACGGTGAGCACCGGCACTTCATCGGCTCCATCCTGTCGGCGGCGGATGCCGGCGGCGGCGACCTCGTGCTCATCGACGGGCAGCAGCGCATCACCACGGTGATGCTGCTCATCGCCGCCCTGCATCACACGATCCGCGAGAGCGACGCCCAGCTCGCCTCCGAGCTGGAGGGCGTGCTGGTGCGCGCCGACGACGCGTCGCGCACCAAGCTGCGGCCGCACCACGCGTGGGCCGACCTGTACGAGTCGGTCGTGCTGGACCGCCGCTCCGACGCGGACCGCGAGTCGCGCTTCGACGACAACTACGCCTTCTTCCGCAGTCAGGTGCACCCCGATGAGGTGCCGCTGATCTGGGAGGGCCTGCAGCGACTCGAGCACGTCTCCATCACCCTGGGCTCTGCCGCCAACGCGCAGCAGATCTTCGAGAGCCTGAACTCCACCGGCCAGCCGCTGCGCGATCACGAGCTGATCCACAACTACATCCTCATGGGCCTGTCGCACGCCGAGCAGCTGGACGTCGAGGAGGACTACTGGCTGCCCATCGAGCGGCACACCGGCGAGACCATCGGCGCATTCTGGCGGCACTGCCTCGTCATGATGACGGGCCGCGAGATCGACGTCGCCGGCGAGCACGGGGTCTACGCGGCCTTCAGAAGCTCGTTCCCGCGGCTGGACGTCGACTCCCTCCGATCCGACGCCGGGACGTGGCGCGAGTACGCCGAACTGTACGGCATCCTGCTCGACCCCTCACGGGAGCCGGACCCCGGCATCCGTCTTCAACTCGAGCAGGTGAACACCTTCGGTCGCGTGAGCTACCCGCTCGTGCTGGGCGCGTACGCCGACCATCGTCGCGGCCTGATCAGCCGCGAGGAGCTCGGCGAGGTGCTGGAGTGGGTGCAGGCGCTGTTCCTGCGCCGCGCCATCGTGGGGCTGCCCACCGATCGGCTCATCGCACGGCTGTGCCGTGCCCGTGCGCAGGGGCGCGACAGGCTCATGCGCGCGATCGCCCGGATCACCCCGTCCGATGAGCGGGTGAGCGCCGTGCTGAAGTACGGCGAGCTCCCCCACCCCGCATACGTGCTGGGCCGCATCGAGGGCGTGGACGACACGAGCGACTTCGACGTGGAGAGCATCGTGCCGCCGGTGCCGGCGACGACCTGGAGCGGCGACGGGGTCCGGTCGTGGAACGAGTACAGCGAGGACGAGCAGAACAGCCACCGCGCCCTCTCTCCGACGCTCGGCAACCTCACGCTGCTGGAGGAGTCGCTGACGCTGCGCGTCTTCGGGGCGTCCTTCCCCGAGAAGCGAGACCAGGCGTACGCGCGCAGCGCGGTCGCGGCCACGCGGGAACTCGCGGATGCCGCATCCTGGGGCACCGCAGCCATCTCCGCGCGCACCGTGCGCCTGTCCGCCGAGCTGGTGCGCATCTGGGCGCGTCCCGAGGTCGGCGAGATCGATGACGACGGCCTGACGCCGGTGCTGGACGCTGTGCGCCGCCGCGGTTGGCCGGCGGGCTGGGACCGCGAGTTCGACTACTGCGAGTACCGCGGCGAGCACTGGGAGGTCAAGGACGTCAAGGCGCTGTTCAACCGGGTCTTCCGCCGCGCCTGGACCGATGACAGGCCGGCCGCGCTCGCCTACAGCGCGCGCCACGGCGGGCCGCTCTACACCTCCATGGCCTGGAAGGGGCATTGGGACACCCTCGCCGAGGGCGTCCACCTCTACATGGGGTGGGATTCCAACTACATGATGACGGCGCTGCAGGGGGTGCTGGAGGAGTCCGGCATCGCCTCCGAGGTGTTCGTCAAGTACTCGTACATCGGGAATGTGATGTGATGACCGCGACGACCACGATCCGACGCATGCAGGGCCTGACCGTCGAGGAGCACACGCTGACGCTCCCCCTCGTGTGGGGCGACGACGCCGACACCCGCACCATCGACGTGTTCGCCGCCGTGGTGAGCCGCGAAGGAGGCGAGGATCTGCCGTACCTGCTCTTCCTGCAGGGCGGCCCCGGGCATGAGGCACCGCGGGCGTTCCAGCGCCCGGCGTCGCCGGCGTGGTGGCTGGAGACGGCCCTCAAGGAGCATCGCGTGGTCATGCTCGACCAGCGCGGCACCGGACGCTCCACAGCCGTGAACGACGCGATCCTCGCGCAGGGTGCGGATGCCGTCGCCGAGCATCTCACGCACCTGCGAGCCGACTCCATCGTTCGAGACGCCGAAGCGCTGCGGCAGCACCTGGGTGCCGAGACGTGGAACGTGCTGGGTCAGTCGTTCGGCGGCTTCACGACGCTGGCCTATCTGACGACGGATGCCGCCTCGCTCGACCGCGTGTACTTCACCGGCGGGCTCAGCACCGTGGACCGCTCCCCCGACGAGGTGTACGCGCTGTGCTACGACAAGATGCGCAGCGCCTCGGAGCACTACTACCGCCGCTTCCCCGAGCATCGCGACCGCATGCGGCGCCTGGTGGATCTGGCATCCGCCGGCTCGATCGTGCTGCCCGACGGCGAGGTCGTCTCCCCCTCGCGCATCCGCTCCATCGGCTCGGCGCTGGGCACCGACGACGGCTGGACGACCGTGTGGTCGCTGCTGGAGCAGGATCCGGCCTCCAACGCCTTCCGCTACGACCTGGCCGCGGCCATGCCGTTCGATGGCCGCAACCCGCTGTACTTCGTGTTCCACGAGTCCAGCTACGCCTCCGGCCACGCTACGCGCTGGTCCGCTCAGCGAGTGCAACCGGCCGACTACACCGAGGACACCTCACTGTTCACCGGCGAGCACGTGAACAGCGAGTGGACCGAGACTGTGCCGGCGTTCCGGCCGTGGCGCGACGTGACGCTGAAGCTGGCCGAGCACGAATGGCCGACGATCTACGACGCCGATGCGCTGCAGGCATCACAGGCTCGCGGCGCTGCCGCCGTGTACGTGAACGACGTGTACGTGCCGATGGAGTTCTCGCTCGAGACCGCCGCTCTCATGCCGGGCGTCACTCCCTACGTGACCAGCGAGCACGAGCACAATGGCCTGCGCGCCGGGGATGTGCTGGAGCACCTCGTCGACCTCGCGCACGGGCGGCGCGTGCGCTGATCCCGATGCGCACGCGGGCGGACTCGGCGCCGACAGGTGTGGGAACGAACGCGAGCCGGCATGTCAAGGCACTTCACGGCGCCGTGACCGTGCGCGACGCTTCTCGCATGACAGACACGACTCAGCAGCCTGAAGACGAGCAGCAGCCCGGCCTGGACCAGCTCACGGAACCGAGCACCGAGAAGGAGCCCGACGAGGTGCCACTGGCTCCCACTCCGCATGACCCCGACCCGGACCATCGCGCCGTCGGCATCGGCGTGATCGGCGGACCGCAGGCCGACACGGACGACAGTGACACGGACGACAGCGGTCGCGACGACGACGAGCCGTGACGCCCGGCTAATCCTGCCGCCGCACGCGGCGGACGGGTGCCGGGGGCACCTGCTTCGCGGCCACGACCGCGGTGCGGTCGATGGTCACCACACCGTGCTTGCCGTCGACGGTCAGCGTGTGCTCATCAGCGGAGAGCAGCACGCCGAGAGCATCCGTCGCCTGACCGGAGGGGATCAGATAGCGCACTACCACGCGCATGCCGGGAACGAGATCGATCACACTCGATGGTAGGCACGATGCGGCGACACCGGCGCACCGCTAGGCTGGTTCCCTACGGGGCGGTGGCCAAGCTGGTGAAGGCAGTGGGCTCATAACCCAACGATCGCGGGTTCAAGTCCCGCCCGCCCTACTCAACGTGCTGTGCGGCGCTGTGCGTGACGATGTGGCCGAGGTAGATCTCGGCGTTGTTCACCAGACCGGCCTTCTCCTCGTCGTTGAGCGCGCGGCGCACCTTCGCGGGGACGCCCGCCACCAGCGAACCGTCGGGCACCACCGTACCGCCCAGCACCACGGCGCCGCCGGCCACCAGGCATCCGCTTCCGATGATCGCGCCGGAGAGCACCACGGCTCCCATGCCGATCAGCGAGCCGTCGCCGATGGTGCAGCCGTGCACGACGGCGTTGTGGCCGATGGAGACGCGCTCGCCGATCTGCACGCCGTGCTCCGCGTCGACGTGCACAGAGGCGTTGTCCTGCACGTTGGAGTCGGCGCCCACGACGATCGGCGCGGAGTCGCCGCGCAGCACCGCGTTGTACCAGACGCTCGCGCGGGGCCCCACTGCCACGGCGCCGACGATGCGCGCGCCGTCGGCGATGAATGCACCATCGTCGATCACGGGCTCCCGCCCCTCCAGGACGATCACGGATGCTGTCTCGGGGATCCTCATGACGGCGAGACTACCGCGGAATCCCGGTTCGGATCGGCCAGGTGAGCGTTGCCTTGGCTTGGTTGCGGAATGCTGAGCGCTGGGTAGCGTTGAGGACAGTAAGACCGTTTCACACGCTTCCGGAGGATTCCATGAGCAAGGCACAGACCGTCACCACCACCGCCGTCGATCCCACCGTGGCCGCGGCCGCCGCCCAGTTCCTGTCCCCTGTCGTCCTGGGTCTTGAGGCGCTCACCGTCAACGGCAAGCAGGCGCACTGGCACGTGCGCGGCGCCAACTTCGTCGGCGTTCACGAGTTGCTGGACACCATCGTCGCGCATGCGGCGGAGCACGCCGACACCGCCGCGGAGCGCATCGTCTCCCTCGGCCTGCCGATCGACTCGCGCCTCGGCTCCGTCGCGGAGAAGGTCGCGGCGACCGCCGTGCCCGCCGGTTTCGCGCAGTCCGACGAGCTGGTGCGCGCGGTCATCTCCGACCTGGATGCGATCATCGCCGATGTCAAGACCGCCGTCGATGGTCTGGATGCCGTCGACCTCACCAGCCAGGACGTGGCCATCGAGATCCAGCGCGGCCTCGAGAAGGACCGCTGGTTCCTCGTCTCCCACATCGCCGCCTGACCCGTCCGATCAGGCGCGGTGCGTGATCCGTCCGCCCAGGATCGTCATCGCCACGGGCATCCGCTCCAGGGCATGACGGTCGGCGGAGTGCGGGTCGGCACCGCACAGCACCAGGTCGGCCGGGGCGCCGGGGGCGATCACGGCATCGCCGTGCCGGCCGCTGGCGCGCAGCGCGGCTTCCATCGCCACGCGCTCCTCGGGGCGCCACGGCTCGCGGTCGTCGCCGGTGCGGAACACCGCCGCCGAGATGGTGATCCACGGATCCAGCGGCGCCACCGGGGCATCGGATCCGAAGCGCACGGGAACGCCGGATGCCAGCAGTGACGCCAGCGGGTAGGCGATGGCCTGCTGATTCCGCCACAGGTCATCGACCAGATCACGATCGTCCACGGCGTGCCGCGGCTGCACGCTCGCTGCGATCCCCAGTCGTGCGAAGCGCGCCAGGTCGGCGTGCCGCACCAGCTGAGCGTGCTCGATGGTGCCGCGCGCCTGCGTGTACGCGAAGGCGTCCAGCGCGGATGCCACGGCACGATCGCCGATGGCGTGCACGGCCACGTCGATGCCGGAGCCCGTCGCCCGCGTCAGCAGCTCGCGAAGCTCGTCGGGCGCGATGGTGAGCACGCCGTTCGTGCCATCGGGGTAGGGCTGAGCGCACGCGGCGGTGCGGGTGCCGAGCGACCCATCGCTGATGAGTTTGAGCGGGCCGACATGCACCAATCCGCCGGTGCCCGGAAGCTCCTCGCCGCTGCGCAGTCCCTCGGCGATGGCGCGGTCGAACTGATCCGGATAGAACGCGAACTCGACACGGTGGCTGTCGAAGCCGGCATCCGTCCGCCGTCGCCACGACTGCGCGTTCCAGGCCATGTCGAAGTCGACGAGTCCTGTGATGCCGCGCGCCGCCGCGCGGGCCCCAGCGGAGCGGATCGCCGCGTCGACGGTCGCGTCATCGGCGGCGTTGAGTCGCCGGGAGATCTCGAAGGCGTGCTCCTCGCGCAGCATGCCGTCATCGTCCACGCCGTCGAAACCCTCGCGGCGGAGGGCTGCGGAGTTCAGCCAGGTGCTGTGCACGTCGGCGTTGATGAGGTAGGTCGGCACCTCGCCGGTGACCGCATCGAGCAACGCTCGCGTGGGCCGGTCCGCCCAGAACGCGTCGCGGAACCCCGCGCCGACCAGACGCCCGTCCGGCAGAGGCACGGCATCCGCCAGCATCCGGACCGCCTCGGCGGCACTGACCGCTCCGCCGAGCTGCACGCGCTGGGCGTCCAGCGCCCACTGCACGGTGTGCACGTGGTGGTCCCACAGCCCCGGCACGAGCCAGCATCCGTCGCCGTCGACGACCTCGGCGGGTGCCCGCAGGTTGCCGGTGGGGGCGATGTCGACGATCAGGCCGTCGCGGATGAGGACGTCCACCGGCTCACCCGTCGGCAGCAGCTCACGACCGGGACCGGCGACGCGCACCGCGCGCAGCAGCAGGCCGGACGTCATCCGCGGTGCGCCAGACGGATCTCGTGCGCTCGCCGCATCTCCACGGCCAGGGCGGGATGCGAGTACTCGCCGTTGCCGTCCAGCTCCGCGATCACGCTCTCCACGATCGAGTCGGGTTTGTTCTGGCTGAGCTTGCGCTTGGCCGACACCCGCGTGGGCGTCATCCGGAAGCCGACCGTGCCCATCTCCAGCGCGCGCACAAACTCCTCGGTGTTCGGAGCCTGCCACATCATCCGCGGCTGCGGCAGCTGCCGCTCGAAGCGCGTGACCAGGTCGTCGAGGATCGTGAGATTGGCCTGGGTGTCGACGATCTCCGGGATGCCGGCCAGATGCACGGCCGTGTAGTTCCACGTGGGAACCGCGCGCACGTCGCCGTACCAGCTGGGCGAGATGTAGCCGTTGGGCCCCTGGAAGATCATCAGCAGCTCGCGCTCGCCCAGATGCAGCACCGCATCGTCGGGCTTTCCGACGTGCCCGACCACGGTCAGGTCGTCGCGGTCGGGATCCAGCAGCACCGGGTAGTGAGACGCCACCAGCCCGTCATCACCGGTCGCGATGAGCGTGGCCCACGGGTTCTGCTGGATCACCCTCCGCAGCTCGGCGATGTCGGTCATGGCGAAACTGGGATTCTGGCGCATGGATTCATCGTATTGCGGCGGGGGCCCGGGGCCGGCCCCCGCCGCGACGACTACTTCCGCGCGACCACGGGGATCGCCTGCGTCTTCCAGTCTTCGAAACCTTTGTCCCCAGCCATGAACGCGTTGACCTCGTCGGTGGTCGCGATGAGCTTGGGATCGTTGTCGAGGTACTTCTTGGTCTCCCGTGCGACCAGGCCCGAGAGCACCAGCAGGCCGACGAGGTTCGGCAGCGCCATGAGGCCGTTCATCACGTCGGAGAACGCCCACACCACGCCCAGCTGCGTGGTGCAGCCGACGAACACCACCAGCGAGAAGATGATGCGATACGGCATGATCGCCTTGATGCCGACCAGCCGCTCCAGGCTCCGCTCGCCGTAATACGACCAGCCGAGGATCGTGGAGCCCGCGAACAGCACCAGGCCGATGGTGACGATGTAGTGCCCCCAGTTCCCCGGCAGGCCGTGCGAGAACGCCTCACCGGTCATCAGCGCAGCACTGATCTGCTCGCCGGTCTCCGGATCGACCTTGTTCCACGTGCCGGTGGTGATGATCACCAGGCCGGTGCAGGTGACGACGATGATCGTGTCGATGAAGGTCTGCGTCATGGACACGAGGCCCTGGCGCACGGGGTGGCTGGTCTTGGCCGCCGCGGCGGCGATGGCAGCGGACCCCATCCCGGACTCGTTCGAGAAGATGCCGCGGGCGACACCCATCTGCACGGCCACGATGATCAGCGACCCGGCGAAGCCGCCGACGGCGCTGGTGCCGGTGAACGCCTCCGTGAAGATCTGCGCGAATGCGGCCGGGACTCCGGCGATGTTCGCGATGAGGATGTAGATCGCGCCCAGCACGTAGAAGATGATCATCACGGGCACGAGCCCGGCGGTCACGCGGCCGATGGACTTGATACCGCCGACCAGCACGAGCAGCGCGAAGATCGTCAGCGCGATGCCGGTGATCCAGGTGGGGATGTTGAAGCTGTTCTCCAGGTTGGCGGAGATCGAGTTGCCCTGCGTCATGTTGCCGATGCCGAAGCAGGCGATGACGGCGGAGATCGCGAAGAAGATGGCGAGGAACTTGCCGAAACGGTTCTTGATGCCTCGCTCCAGGTAGTACTGCGGCCCGCCGGACTTCTCACCCGCGGCATCCGTGGTGCGGAACCGCACACCCAGGAACGCCTCGGAGTACTTCGATGCCATGCCCAGCAGGCCAGTGACCCACATCCAGAACAGCGCACCGGGCCCGCCGATGCCGATGGCGGTGGCCACGCCGACGATGTTGCCGGTGCCGACCGTCGCCGCCAGCGCTGTGGTCAGCGCCTGGAACTGTGAGATGTCGCCGTCCGAGCCGGGATCCCGGCGAGTGAACAAGCCCAGGCGAAGCGCGGCGCCGAGCCGGAGGAACTGGATGCCGCCGAGGCGGATGGTGAGGTAGAGACCGGTTCCCAGCAGCAGTGGGATGAGGACCCACGGCCCCCAGATCCATGAGCTGATGTTCTCCAGAACGGCCTGCAAGCCGGATAGATCCATGACGTCTCCTGTCGCGCGTCGTTGCAAACGGACTCGTCCATCCTATTCACAGCGCGCTCACAGAATGCAATATCCCAGCGTGTCCGCCGCTCAACGCTGGCAGGACGGGCACCAGTACAGCTTGCGAGAGCCCAGTTCCTCGAGCGCGATCTCGGTGCCGCACACCCGGCACGGCAGCCCCGCACGGTGGTACACCCAGTGCCGGTCGTCTCGGCTGGCCATGGCCGCGCGGTACTGCTCGGCATTGAGCCCGTCCATGGTCATCATCTGACCGGTCTGGACGCCGATGGCCAGCAGCCGCACCCAGTCGTGCCACAGCGCCCGCACCACGTCCTCGGGCACGTCGCGGCCGGGGGTGTGCGGGTTGAGCCGGGCCCGGAACAGCATCTCCGCACGGTACACGTTGCCGATGCCGCTGACGACGGCTTGGTCCATCAGCAGCAGCGCGATCGCGGTGGGCTTGCGGCGCACGATGTGCACGAACCTCTCCTCGCCGTCCGCGGGATCGCCCACCAGCGGATCCGGCCCGAGCTTCGCGACCGTGGCCAGCATCTCGTCGGGCGTCTGGAGCGCACACGCCGTCGGACCGCGCAGGTCGGCGCTGGTGGAATCCGTCAGCAGCCGCAGGCGCACCTGTCCCACCACCGGGGGCGGCCACTCCTCGCCGTCGTCGGCGAGGCCCTTGGTCTGCTCCGACATGCGCACGTGCACGCGCGCCTTGCGCGGGGCGCCGATGGAGGTCAGGGAGTTCTCTCCCGCAGCATCCAGGATCTCCTCCCCCAGCGGCGCGTCCAGATCGGTGCCACGCTGGTTGGTCTGGCCCATCCGCCCATTGGCGGACGCGATGGTGGGGTCGACGAGGATCTCGCCGGAGAAATCCCACGCGCCGTAGAGTCCCAGGTGCACGCGCAGCCACATGTCGCCCTCGAACTCCAGGAACATCTGCTTGCCGACCGCCATCGCCTGCAGCATCTCGCGGCCCTCCAGCACCGATGCGCCCTCGGCGAAACGGCCCTGGGGGCTGGAGGCGTGCACGGCGCGTCCGACGAAGTTGCGATCGAACTGCCGGGCGATGCGGTGGACGGAGTGGCCCTCGGGCATGTCAGGCGCGCCCGTCGGCGGGGCGGACACCTTCCTGCCGCGGGTCCGGGAGCAGCGATCCGTCGCGTTCGAAGTCTGCGATCTGACCGATCCGGCGCGCGTGGCGCTCCTCGCCCGAGAACGGGGTGGCGATGAACGTATCGATGAGCGACACGACCTCCTCGAACGGATGCTGTCGAGCGCCGATCGAGATGACGTTCGCATCGTTGTGCTGACGCGCGAGCTCGGCCGTCGACGTGTTCCACACCAGCGCGGCGCGGATTCCGGCGACCTTGTTCGCCGCGATCTGCTCACCGTTGCCCGAACCGCCGAACACGATTCCGAGCGCCTCGACGCCAGCCCGCTGATCGGCGACCACGCCCTGCGCGGCACGGATGCAGAACGCGGGGTAGTCGTCCAGCGCGTCGTACTCCACGGGCCCGTGGTCGATCACCTCGTGCCCTGCACCGCGCAGGTGGTCCTGCAGACGGGTGGAGAAGTCGAGACCGGCGTGATCGGTGGCGATGTGGATGCGCATACCGGCCATCTTATTCAGGGTGCGATACCGGCCGCCGCACGCTTGAACCCGGCGCGCACATTCTCGCAGCATCCGGGACGGCACACGTCGAACGATCCGCCGACCGAGGCGACCCGGGCGCGGTCGGCGTTCGGCCGGCCCTCCAGGCGCTCCTGGATGAGGTCGACGATGCCCGCGACGAACGCGGGCGAGACTCCGGGCGTGGGCGTGCGGACGAACAGCAGGCCGTTCTGCTCCGCGGCCTCCTTGGCCTCGGTGTCCAGGTCCCAGAGCACCTCCATGTGGTCGCTCATGAACCCGACGGGCACGACGATCACCGCCCGGCGACCGCGGGAGGGCAGTTCGCCGATGACGTCGCACACGTCCGGCTCCAGCCACGGCTGGGATGCCGGGCCCGAGCGCGACTGGAAGACGAGCTCCCACGGCACGGACGCCGCTGAGGGCTCCAGCTGCGCGACGCGGTCCATCACCCAGGCCGCGACGGCCTCGTGCTGCGCGGCGTACGCGCCACCCGGGCCCCACTCCACATCGCGCGGACCGGAGCGCACGGCATCCGCCTCGGGGATCGAGTGGGTCGAGAAGAGCACCTGGATGGACTCCGCCGGCACGCCATCGGCGAGGAAGCCGGCGACGGCGTCGTGCACGCCCTCGATGAACGCCTGCACGAAGCCGGGGTGGTCGTAGAACGGGCGGATCTTGTCGATGGTCACGACGCCGTCGTACTCGGTGCCGTCCAGCACACGGGCGAAGTCCTCGCGGTACTGGCGGCAGCTCGAGAACGAGCTGTAGGCGCTGGTGGCGAACGCCAGCAGCGTGGTGTCGTCGTTGGCTGCGGCCTCGGCCACGGCGTCCTCGAGATACGGCGCCCAGTTGCGGTTGCCCCAGTACACCGGCAGGTCGATGGAGCGCGCGGCGAGCTCGGCCTCGAGCGCCGCCTTCAGCGCGCGGTTCTGCCCGTTGATGGGACTCACTCCGCCGAAAGCGCGGTAGTGGTGCGCCACCAGCTCGAGCCGCTCGTCGGGGATGCCCCGACCGCGGGTGACGTTGCGCAAGAAGGGGATGACCTCGTCCTGGCCCTCGGGCCCGCCGAACCCTGCGAGCAGGATCGCGTCGTACGCGACGGGCTGCTCGATGAACGGATCACCCCCGGATGCTGCGGGAGAGGCGTGCAGGACGGCATCCGATGCGTTGCGTGTCACGCCTCCATCCTGCCATCGCAGGCTATGAGCCAGCGCGGAGGCGCTGTTGCGGGACCCGTCGCGCGATTCCGCGTCTGGCGTAGGCTGTCATGGTTGCCGACGACGCCAGACGCGCCGTCCGCAGGACGACATCCCCTCACCACTGGGAGAAACAAGCTGTGCCTGGAGAAAACCTCACTCGTAGCGAAGCGCTGGAGCGCCGTGCTGTCATCGACACGCAGTCGTATCAGGTCTCACTGGATCTGACCAAGGGTGCGGAGGTGTTCGGCTCGCGCAGCGTCGTGCGCTTCACCGCCACGCCCGGCGGCTCGACCTTCATCGATCTCATCGCCCGCAGCGTGCGCGAGATCTCGCTCAACGGCGAGCAGATCGACCCCGACGAGGTGTTCGCGGACTCGCGGATCGCGCTGACCGGCCTGCAGGCCGAGAACGTGCTCATCGTGGACGCCGACTGCCTGTACACCAACACGGGCGAGGGCCTGCACCGCTTCGTCGACCCGGTCGACGGCGAGGTCTACCTGTACTCCCAGTTCGAGGTCCCCGACTCGCGGCGCATGTTCGCCGTGTTCGAGCAGCCCGATCTGAAGGCCACCTTCCAGTTCACGGTCACCGCGCCCGCCGCCTGGAAGGTCGTCTCGAACTCCCCCACCCCCGAACCGATCGTGCACGACGCATCAACCGACTCGGGTGCGCAGCAGACCGCGACCTGGGGCTTCGAGGCCACCCCGCGCATCTCGTCGTACATCACAGCGCTCATCGCCGGGCCGTACGAGTCCACCTTCTCCGAGCTCACCAGCGCCTCCGGCCGCGTCGTCCCGCTGGGTGTCTACGGCCGCAAGAGCCTGTGGCAGCATCTGGATGCCGACTACATCTTCGAGAAGACCCGCCAGGGCTTCGCGTACTACGAGTCGAAGTTCGGCGTGCCCTACCCGTTCGCGAAGTACGACCAACTGTTCGTACCGGAGTTCAACGCCGGCGCCATGGAGAACGCGGGGGCGGTCACTTTCACCGAGACCTACGTCTTCCGCAGCAAGGTGACGGATGCCGTCAAGGAGCGTCGCGTCGTCACCATCCTTCACGAGCTCGCGCACATGTGGTTCGGCGACCTGGTCACCATGAAGTGGTGGAACGACCTGTGGCTGAACGAGTCGTTCGCCGAGTGGGCGTCCACCATCGCCACCGCGGAGGCCACCGAGTGGAGCGAGGCGTGGACGACGTTCAACGCCATGGAGAAGACCTGGGCGTACCGCCAGGACCAGCTCCCCTCCACGCACCCCATCGTCGCGGAGATCAACGACCTGCAGGACGTGCTGGTCAACTTCGACGGCATCACGTATGCCAAGGGCGGCTCGGTGCTCAAGCAGCTGGCGGCGTGGGTCGGCATCGACGCGTTCTTCGCCGGCGTCGGGCAGTACTTCCAGAAGCACGCCTGGGGCAACACCGAGCTGTCCGACCTCCTGGCCGAGCTGGAGGCCACCAGCGGCCGAGAGCTCAGCAGCTGGGCGAAGAAGTGGCTGGAGACGGCGGGCGTGAACACGCTGTCGCCGGTCATCGTCGAGGATGCGTCGGGCGTCATCACCCGCTTCGCGGTGACGCAGACCGCACCGGCCGACTACCCCACCATCAGACCGCATCGCCTGGGCATCGGGTTCTACGACCTCGAAGGCGACGCGCTGGTGCGCTCGCACTACGTCGAGGTGGACATCGACGGTGACCGCACCGAGCTCCCCGAGCTGCAGGGCAGGAAGCGCCCCGCCATGGTGCTGCTGAATGACAAGGACCTCGCCTACGCGAAGATCCGCCTGGACGAGCAGTCGCTGGCCACCGCGATCGAGCACCTCTCCGACATCAGCGACCCGCTGGCCCGCTCGCTGGTCTGGGGCGCCGCGTGGGATCAGACCCGCGACGCCGAGACCGCGGCATCCGACTACATCGACCTGGTGCTCGGCAACATCGGCCGCGAGACCGAGTCCACCACCGTGCGCACCACGCTCGCGCAGCTGCTGCTGGCGGCATCCACCTACGTCGCGCCCGAGAAGCGCGACACCGCCCGCGAGACGGTCGCCGACGGACTGTGGGCGCTCGCGCAGCAGGCCGAGGCCGGCAGCGACAGCCAGCTGCAGCTGGTCACCGCCTTCGCGAACACGCTCGTCACCGACGAGCAGGCCGGCATCGTCGGCAGGCTGCGCTCGGGCGAGGAGACGCTGCCGGGTCTGGAGATCGACGCCGACCTGTCCTGGTCGCTGCTGGTCGGCCTGGCCGCCGCCGGCGCCACGGATGCCGCGGCCATCAACGCTGCACTGGCCGCGGACAACACGTCCAAGGGCGCCGAGTTCGCCGCCCAGGCCCGCGCCGCGCTGCCCACCGTCGAGGCCAAGCAGACCGCCTGGTCGTCGCTGATCGACAACGCCGACCTGCCGAACACCATCGTCCGCTCCGCGGCCGCCGGCTTCGTGCATCCGTCGGGCGTGGCCGTGCTGGACGGCTTCATCGCGAAGTACTTCGAGATGCTCGTGCCGATCTGGGAGGGTCGCACCTACCAGATCGCGGACTACCTGATCGTGGGACTGTACCCGCGCTCGCTGGCCAGCGTCGCGCTGCGCGACGCGACCCGCACGTGGCTGTCCTCGAACCAGGATGCTGCGCCCGCGCTGCGCCGGCTGGTGCACGAGAACCTCGCCGACGTCGAGCGCGCGCTGGCCGCGCAGTCCCGCGACGCCGAGGACTGACGCTTCGACGGGCTCAGCGACCCATGGGCCACTGAGCCCGTCGAAGTGCTCCGCACAGCGTGCGGAGAGGCCTTCTCGGTAACATCGAGGTGATGAACGTCCTTCTCGCCGCCGCGCCCGCACCCACCGATCCACCGAAGCCCACCACCTGGGACAAGGTGCTCGGCGTGCTGGGTGAGGTCGGCATGAACGCCATCTGGGTCGCGGTCATCATCGCCTCGTGCGTGGTCGCCGCCTTCGTGCTGCGACTCGTCATCCGCCGCATCGTCAAGCGCATCGTCGACAGCGCGAAGACCAAGGCGAAGGTCGATGACACGCAGGCGCTGGAGCGCTCGCCGCTGGCGGACATGCGGCTCGTGCAGCGCACCCGCACGCTGGGCACCATCCTGCAGAACATCGTCAACGTCATCCTCGTTGTGGTGGCGATCGTCCTGACGGTGAATCAGCTGAGCCCCTCTCTGCTGGGTTCTCTGACCCTTCTCACCGCCGCCGTCGGCGCCGGCCTCGGCTTCGGCGCGCAGAACATCGTCAAGGACGTGCTGAACGGCCTGTTCCTCGTCGCCGAGGATCAGATCGGCATCGGAGACGTGGTGGACCTGGGCCTGGCATCCGGCGTGGTCGAGTACGTCAGCGTGCGGATCACCCAGGTGCGCGACGTCAACGGCACCCTCTGGTACGTGCGCAACGGCGAGGTCACCCGCATCGGCAACATGTCGCAGGGCTGGGCACGCGCCATCATCGACCTGGGCGTGGCGCCGGATGCCGACCTCGACCTCGTCGAGCAGACGATGCTCGAGACCGCCCAGGACCTGACCAAGGACCCGAAGTGGCGCACGCGCATCATCGAGCGCCCCGAGGTGTGGGGGTTGGAGACCATCGACGGCGACGCGCTCGTCGTGCGCGTGGTCATCAAGACGCGCGCCAACGCCATGGACGATGTGGCGCAGGAGCTGCGGGCGCGGCTGCGCGCTGCGCTGGCGCAGAAGGACGTCGCCGTCCCGAGGCTGGCATCCGTCACCCTCTCCGGCCTCGACGGCGCCCGTCGCGTGCGCGGCGCCAATCCGCCCAAGACCCGCCCCAATCCGGTCACGGGCGTGCCGCCGGTGGCGGAGCGCGGCATCTGGCGGCGCAAGAAGTCCGGAGATCAGGAAGGCGGCGCGAAGTGAGCTTCTACGAGGAGATCGGCGGACACGACACCATCAAGCGGATGGTCGACGTGTTCTACCAGGAGGTCGCGCTCGACCCGGTGCTGAAGCCCATGTACCCCGAGGACGATCTCGGCCCCGCAGCGAACCGCCTCACCATGTTCCTCGAGCAGTACTGGGGCGGGCCGACGACGTACATGGAGAAGCGCGGTCATCCCCGCCTCATGCTGCGGCACAAGGCGTTCCACGTGAACCCGGATGCCCGCGACCGCTGGCTCATGCACATGCGCACCGCACTGGACGACGTGCAGCTCTCCCCCATGCACGACGCGGCTTTCTGGGACTACCTCGAGCGCGCAGCCCATATGCTCGTGAACACGTTCGAGCCCACCCCCGAAGCCTGATCCTCCCAGCCGCCGACGAAGGAGTCGCCATGCCTGCCACCGAGACCGAGGTGCTCGTCATCGGATGGGGCCTGTCCGGCCTCGTCGCCGCCGGAGAGGCGTTGCGCGCGGGAAAGCGCGTGACGATCATCGACCAGGAGCCCCGCACGAACCTGGGCGGGCAGGCCTGGTGGTCCTTCGGCGGATTGTTCCTCATCGACTCCCCCGAGCAGCGCCGGATGGGCATCCGCGACTCGCTGGAATTGGCCACCCAGGACTGGTTCGGCAGCGCCGGCTTCGACCGGCCGGAGGACGAGTGGCCGCGCCGCTGGGCGAGTGCGTACCTGGAGTTCGCCGCGGGCGAGAAGCGAAGCTGGCTGCGTGAGCGCGGCGTGGGCTTCTTCCCGGTGGTGGGCTGGGCGGAGCGCGGCGGGTACGGCGCCATCGGTCCTGGCAACTCCGTGCCGCGGTTCCACATCACCTGGGGCACCGGCCCCGGCATCGTCGCGCCGTTCTCGGCCGCCGCCGAGCAGGCGGAGGCCGAGGGGCGTGCGAGGATCCTGCCGCGGCATCGCGTCTCCGAACTGATGGTCCAGGACGGCGCTGTCGTCGGTGCGCGCGGCGACGTGCTGGCGGATTCGATCACCCCGCGCGGAATGCCGTCGTCCCGTGACGTGGTCGGCGACTTCGAGATCAGAGCGGATGCCGTGATCATCGCCTCCGGCGGCATCGGCGGCAACCACGACCTGGTTCGCGCGGCGTGGCCCGCACGCCTGGGCACCCCGCCGGAGCACATGCTCACGGGCGTCCCCGCCTATGTCGACGGCTCCATGCAGGCGGTCTCGACGTCCGCCGGCGCGCACCTGATCAACGGCGACCGCATGTGGCACTACGTCGAGGGCATCGCAGGCTGGGATCCCGTGTGGCCGAACCACGGCATCCGCATCCTGCCCGGCCCGTCGTCGCTGTGGCTGGATGCCACCGGAGCGAGGCTGCCCGTGCCCCTGTATCCGGGGTTCGACACGCTGGGTACGCTCGCGCACCTGCGGACGACCGGACACGACCACTCCTGGTTCGTCACCTCTCTGAAGATCGTCGAGAAGGAGTTCGCTCTCTCCGGCAGCGAGCAGAATCCGGACCTCACCGGCAAGGATGTGAAGCTGCTGCTGAAGTCGCGGCTCGCGAAGGGACCCACCGGACCCGTGCAGTCGTTCCTCGACGAAGGTGCGGACTTCATCGTCGAGAACGACCTGGAGTCGCTGCTGGCACAGATGAAGCGGATGCCCGGCGGCGAGACGCTGGATGTCGATCGGGCTCGTGCCGAGGTCATCGCGCGCGACCGTGAGATCGGCAACGACTTCACCAAGGACGCGCAGATCGCCATGCTGCGCTCGATGCGCAGCTATCGCGGTGACAAGCTCATCCGCACCGCTTCCCCGCACCGCCTGCAGGATCCGGCGGCGGGGCCGATGATCGCCGTGAGACTGCACGTGCTCACGCGCAAGTCGTTGGGCGGCATCCAGACCGATCTCGACGGACGAGCGCTGGATGCTGCGGGCGAGCCGATTCCGGGACTGTACGCGGCCGGCGAGGCCAGCGGGTTCGGCGGTGGCGGTGTGCACGGCTACCGCGCGCTGGAGGGCACGTTCCTCGGCGGATGCCTGTTCTCAGGGCGCAAGGCCGGGCGCGCGGCCGGCCGCTGACGCGCGGCTCCCGGATCGGTCATCGCAGGCCGGCGATGAGCGTGTCGATGTAGAAGGACGCATCGTCCGTGCCGCTCGTGCGCACGGCGTGCTCGATGCCGCACACCAGATGCATGAGCCTCTCCACGGTGAGATCGGCGCGCACGGCGCCGACATCGCGCGCCGCGATGAGCAGTGACTCCGTCAGCTGCCGCAGCTCGTTCTTGAGCGCCGCGATCTCCGCGTTTCCGTCCTCTGCGGCCAGCAGCACGGCCTGGAGTCCGCCGTCCAGGAGCTGGAGCGCCAGTCCCCGTCGCACCAGCATCTCCAACGCGGCCGCCGGGTCCCGTTCGGCCGCCGCGGCGCGTGCGAGTTCACGGTAGGCCACGAGGTCGTCGCTCACCACGGCCTCGACCAGCGCGTGCACGCTCGGAAAGTGCCGGTAGACGGTGCCCACGCCGAGGCCGGCCCGCTTCGCCACGTCATTCAGGCGCAGCTGCGCGGGGTCGCATGCGCGCGCGACGTCGACGATGCGAGCACGGCTGCGCTTCGCGTCGGCGCGTCTGGAATCCTGCATCCCGCCATCCTACCGGAAACGGATAGGTCATCCGAATGGTGCTAGCGTCTATTCGGATCATCTATCCGTTTTCGAGGAGGCCTCATGCCCTGGAACCCATTCGCGCTGCCCGATCAGACCGGCCGAGCGCACGTCGTCACCGGAGCCACTGCCGGAATCGGCTACTTCGCCGCCGAGCAGCTCGCTGCCGCCGGTGCGACTGTCGTGCTCGCGGGCCGGTCCGCGGAACGGCTCGACCGCGCCAGGGCATCCATCCTCCGCCAGGTGCCCGGCGCCCAGGTGCGCGCCGTCCGGATGGATCTCGCCTCATTGGCGTCGGTCCGCGACGCGGCGGACGAGCTGGGCGACCATGGACGCCTGGACGGGATCTTCCTGAACGGAGGCGCGATGTCCGCCGGGCCGATGACGGAGGACGGCCTGCCCCTGCTGCTCGCCACGCACGCGATCGCCGGCGTCGCACTCGTCGAGCGCCTTCTGCTGACGCTCTCCGACGGCGCCGCACCCGATGCCCCCGTCCGGATCGTGCACGCGTCGACGGGCTTCGTGCGCCGCTTCCCCCGTGATGTGGACGACGTGCTCGCACGGCAGCGCGGCTTCGTGCGCGGCTACACGCACGCGAAGACCGTCACCGAGCTCTACGCCTATGACCTCGACCGCCGGTTCCGCGCCGACGGCGTGGCGATCTCCTCGATCGTCGCGCATCCCGGCATCGGCGTCGACGCGCGCACCCCGGCGCGGGAAGGCGTGTACGACCCGCGCACGCAGCGCCGCCGCAATCCGTTCACGCCCTGGGCTCAGGGCAAGGATGCTGCGGCGTGGCCGGCACTGCGCGCGCTGACCGATCCCGACATCAGCGGCGGAACGTACCTCGGACCGGTGAACGGCCGCCGAGGAGTGCCGATCCTCCTGGAGCCGCTCACGCATACCGCGCACCCCGACCCGGTGCGCATGGCGCGGGTGCGGACGCAGCTTCTCGAGCTCGCGGCATCCTAGCCGTTCTGGTCGATCGGCCGGCAGTGCGCTTCAGCCGGCGGTGCGCTTCAGCGCGCGGATCCCGTGGTGCGCACCGCGGTGAGTCCGCGGACTGCCGGTCCCCGGCTCAGCACGTGACCGCGGCTGAACGCCAGCCGGGTCCAGCGACCCGCCTCCGTGATGCGCACCTGCTCCGGCCCTGCGATGAATCCGAACGCCTGCGCGGCGAACGCCACGCCGCGCGGCAGGCCCAGCAGGTCCTCGTCGGGCTCGCCCCAGATGCGGGCGCGCAGGGCCCGTACGGCCTCCTCCCGGGAGCCCGCGGGGCTGCCGTGCGCGACCGCGGAGATCCCCCACTGCGCACGCTCGGAGAGGATCGAGGACGGCAGCTCGGCGACGTGCTGCCAGCCGCCGCGGGGCGGCGCGACACCGGCCCATGCCGGGGCACGACCGGTGTCCGGCAGCTCCAGCGAGTCGGGGCTGAGACTCTCGGTGAGTGAGTCGACGACCACATCGCAGCTGAGCTCGGGGTCGGCGCGCACGATGCGCATCGCCAGGATGGTCGGCGTCTGGTCGAACAGGCCCTGCGGCGCGAGGGCCGCGGAGGTGAGCACCAGCACGCCCTCCGCCGCTTGCAGCCGCACGCCGTCGGCCCCGGCTTGGCCCGCGCGTCCGGAGAACGTCAGCACATCGCGGGCGGTGTCGGCATCGGCGAGGACGAGGGGTCGGGTCACGTCTTCTACGCTATCCCCGCACGGGCTCTCCCGGGTCTGCCCGGGCTGCCGGATCCCTGCTCCTAGACTGGAGCGGTGACCGCCCCGACCAACGACGCCCGCACCATCGCGAATCTGCTCGAGGTCCTCGATCTCGACGCATCCGCGGCTCGCACCACCGAGGACATCTTCACAGGCGTCTCGCACTCGATGCCCACGGGCCGGGTGTACGGCGGCCAGGTGCTGTCGCAGTCGCTGGTGGCCGCGGAGCGGACTCTTCCAGAGGAGCGCATCGTGCACTCCATGCACGGCTACTTCCTGCGTCCCGGCGACGCGACGCAGGGCATCACCTTCGCCGTGGATCGCATCCACGACGGGCGCTCGTTCTCCACGCGCCGTGTGCAGGCCTACCAGGGCGGCGTGCCCATCTTCTCGATGATCTCCTCGTTCCAGGACGAGGATCCCGGTCTGGATCACGCGGAGCCCATGCCGGACGGCATCCCGGATCCGGAGTCGCTGCCCTCCGACGATGAGCTCATCGGCCGCGTGCATCCGATCACCGGCCGCCTGCTGTCGGAACGTCCGGCGGACATCCGGCATGTGACGGGCCCTCTGTTTCTCGAGGTCGCCGGCGAACGCGTACCCCAGCAGGCTGTCTGGATGCGCATGCGCGCCCCGATGCCGGACGACCCGCGGCTGCATCGCGCCGCGCTGGCCTACCTCAGCGACATGACCATCCAGGAGTCGATCCTGCGCCGGCATGGCATCACCTGGCAGACGCCGGGGCTGAAGGTCGCGAGCCTGGACCACGCCATGTGGTGGCACCGGTTCGGCCGCGTGGACGAATGGATGCTGTACGTCCAGCAGGCGCCCAACGCCCGCGGCGGGCGAGGACTCGCCCAGGGCCGCATCTACGCTCAGGACGGAACCCTGATGGCTACCGTCGCGCAGGAGGTCATGGTGCGGGTTCCGGAGATCTGACCGGGCTCCGCGCCGATCGGCCAGCGCCCGCGACAGGTCAGCGTCTGCGATAGGTCAACGGCTCGCCGACCAGGGGCTCCCAGGCCGCGCGCATCTCTGGTGCGAGGCGGACGGGGCGGCCGGATGCGGCGTCCACGAGCACCATGACGGTGGTCGCCCGCGCGTACAGCGTCTGCTGCTCGGCCGCCGTGTCCGTCCGCACCTCATAACAGACCTCGAGGCTGGAGCCGCCCAGCTTGCCGAACCACATCTGGATGTCCAGCGGATGCCGCTGGTACGGCACGGGCGCGAGGTACTCGATCTCCTGCCGGGCGATGAGCGTCAGCAGACCGTGCGCGAGTCCCGAGTCGAGGATGGCCGTGGGAGGCGCGACCTCGCCGGGGCCCGGCTTCCAGAAGGCGCGCACGCGCGCCTCCTCGAGGAGCTTGAGCATCGAGGTGTTGTTGACGTGGTTGAACGCATCGAGGTCGCCCCAGCGCAGTTGGACAGGGACGTGCAGGCGTCCGTCGTCCAGCACGCGCTCACCCGGAATCATCGTCCCGTGGCCTCAGTCGCGGGTCAGCTTGCGGTGGGTGGTGCGGTGCGGACGTGCCGCCTCCAGGCCCAGTCGCTCGATCTTGTTCTTCTCGTACGCCTCGAAGTTGCCCTCGAACCAGTGCCACTGCGACGGGTTCTCATCGGTGCCCTCGTAGGCGAGGATGTGCGTGGCGATGCGGTCGAGGAACCACCGGTCGTGCGTGATGACCACGGCGCAGCCGGGGAACTCCAGCAGGGCGTTCTCCAGAGAGCTGAGGGTCTCGACGTCGAGATCGTTGGTCGGCTCGTCGAGCAGCAGCAGGTTGCCGCCCTCCTTGAGGGTCAGCGCCAGGTTCAGGCGGTTGCGCTCGCCACCGGAGAGCACGCCGGCCTTCTTCTGCTGGTCCGGGCCCTTGAAGCCGAACTTCGACACGTAGGCGCGCGAGGGGATCTCGATCTTGCCGACGGTGATGAAGTCGAGGCCATCGGAGACGACCTCCCACAGGGTCTTGTCCGGGTCGATGTTGGAGCGGGTCTGGTCGACGTAGCTGATCTTCACGGTCTCGCCGACCTTCAGATCGCCGCCATCCAGCGGCTCCAGGCCCACGATGGTCTTGAACAGCGTGGTCTTGCCCACGCCGTTGGGGCCGATCACGCCGACGATCCCGTTCGGCGGCAGGCTGAAGCTCAGGCCATCGATGAGCATTCGGTCGCCGAAGCCCTTCTGCAGCTTCTTCGCCTCGATGACGATGCTGCCCAGGCGCGGACCCGCGGGGATCTGGATCTCCTCGAAGTCGAGCTTCCTGGTGCGCTCCGCCTCCGCCGCCATCTCCTCGTAGCGGGCCAGACGCGCCTTCGACTTGGTCTGGCGCCCCTTGGCGCTGGAGCGCACCCACTCGAGCTCGTCCTTCAGGCGCTTCGCGAGCTTGGCATCCTTCTTGCCCTGGATCTCCAGGCGCTGGGCCTTCTGCTCCAGGTAGGTGGAGTAGTTGCCCTCATAGCCCAGCAGGCGCCCACGGTCGACCTCCGCGATCCACTCGGCGACGTGGTCGAGGAAGTACCGGTCGTGGGTGACGGCGATGACGGCGCCCTTGTAGTCCTTCAGGTGCTGCTCGAGCCACAGCACGCTCTCGGCGTCGAGGTGGTTCGTGGGCTCGTCCAGCAGCAGCAGGTCGGGCTTCTGCAGCAGTAGCTTGGCCAGCGCCACACGGCGCTTCTCGCCACCGGAGAGCGGCGCGATCTCGGCATCTGCCGGCGGGGTGCGCAGCGCGTCCATGGCCTGCTCGAGCTGGGAGTCCAGATCCCAGCCGTCGGCGGCATCGATCTCCTCCTGCAGCACGCCCATCTCGGCCAGCAGCGAGTCGAAGTCGGCATCCGGGTCGGCCATCAGCGCGGAGATCTCGTTGAAGCGGTCGACCTTCGCCTTCACGGCGATGCCGTCCTGGATGTTCTCCAGCACGGTCTTGGACTCGTCCAGCTCCGGCTCCTGCATGAGAATGCCGACGGAGAAGCCCGGGGTGAGCTTGGCCTCGCCGTTGGACGGCGTGTCCAGCCCCGCCATGATCTTCAGGATCGTGGACTTTCCGGCGCCGTTGGGCCCCACCATGCCGATCTTCGCACCGGGCAGGAACGCCATGGTGACGTCATCGAGGATGAGCTTGTCGCCCACCGCCTTGCGGGCTCGCACCATGGAGTAGATGTATTCGGCCACGACGAGGGTCTCCTTCAGTCAGCGGGCAATGTGGCGGCTCCGGAGAGCCGACACACCAGCCTACCCGTCTTCGCGCAGCCGCTCGGCGAGGCGGGCGCTCACCAGTCGATGGGCCTGGTCTCGCCGATCAGGCAGCGCCCTTCCGCGAGCTGCGGCACGACCTTGGTCACGGGGGTGCCCGTCGAGGGGCCGACCTGACCGATCAGGCACTCCTTGTCGCCCCAGGCGACGGAGAACAGCAGGCTCTCGACCGGATTTCCCACGGTGGTGCGGTCCGCGGTCACCTGCATCCGGTCCTTGGCGAATCCTGCGGCGGCCAGCGCGTCCACGTACGCGCGTCCGTGCACCTGGTCAGGGCCCGCCCACACCTTCGCGGTGACGGCGGCGAACAGCGGGAGGTTGTCGGACGCCGTCCCCTCCGGGACGAGCACCGGGTCTGGAGTGGCCGTCGGCGTCGGCGATGCGGATGCCGCAGCCGAGGGAGACGCCGCCGCCGACGGGGACTCGTCCCTCATCGGCGCAGAACAGGAGATCAGGCCGGCCGCGACCGCAGCACCGAGGATGAAGACGCTCGACGACCGGATCAGACCGGCGGAGACGGATGACCTTCGACGCACGCTCAGAAGTCTAGGCGCATGCCGGAGGAGCATCCGTCACCGCGGCGGCGGCCGGCGCTCACGTGTAGGCGAGTTCGCCCTCGCGATCTGCCTCGGCCGACGTCGGATCGGCGCCGGGATCGATCATCCCCTCACTGTCCCAGGCCTCGCGCTCTGCAGCGCTGGGCTCGTCGGGCATCTCGCCGCCCTCGGGCGTGCCGGACCCGGCTTCCTGCGGTGCACCGGCAGCCGGAGAGGACTGCTCCCCACCGCCGCCCTTGGCCCGACGGGCGAAGGCGCTGGTGCCCTTGTTGAGGTCGTGCCCGATGGCGTCCGCGTCGATCTCGACGTCGACGCCCTTCCGGCCGTTGGCCTCCCACTCGCGCACCTTCATACGTCCGACCACGATGACGGGATCACCGCAGCGCAGCGATGCCTTCGCGTGGTCGGCGATGTTGCCGAAAGCCGAGACCGCGTACCAGCTGGTGTCGCCCTCGACCCACGCGCCGGTGCGCTGATCGAAGTAGCCGGGCGTGGACGCGACGCGGAAGTTGATGACGGGCTTGCCCGTGCGCGTCACTCCCCTGCTCGGGTCGTTGCCGATGTTCCCGGCGATGACGACGGTGTCGTTCCTGATGGTCATGTCATGCTCCTTGTCAGCCGGGACGAGCCCGGGTGACTACAGCGTGCACGCCGGCCACCGACGCCGAGGGGCGGAATCCCACTGATTGTGCACAAGTCGCCGAATCCCGGCGATGTGCAGGCGGAGTGTCAGTGCACGAGCAGCAGCAGTCCGGCGACGGCGATGAAGAGCGATCCGAACACGCTGTTGAGAATGCGCTGTCCACGTGCGCTGCGCGTGAACCGGCGGAACTGCTTGGCCGCCGCGGCGAAGAAGAACCACATCACCAGCACGTCCACCACCACCGACGTCGTGATCAGGATCAGGTACTGCGGCAGCTGCTCGTGGTCCAGGCGGATGAACTGCGGCACGAAGGCGAGGAAGAACACGATGGCCTTCGGGTTCAGGATGTTCACCCAGAAGCCGCGGCGGAACATCGACCATGCCCCCTCTCGTGAACGCGAGGCCGCGGCCGTCGTGTCGGCCTCCGGCTTGGCCAGGATCAGCCGGACGCCGAGGTACACCAGGTACGCCGCTCCCGCGTAGCGGATGATGTCGAACAGCAGCTGCGATCGCGAGACGATCAGGCCCACGCCCGCCGCGACGATGATCACGTGCACGATGAGGGCCGCCTGCTGGCCGAGCACGCCCCACAGCGAGCGGCGCCATCCCTGTGCGAGCGCGTTGGTCATGGTGTTGATCGCACCGGCTCCGGGCGTGAAGCTGATCACCACGCACGCCACCAGCAGCGAGAGCCATACCGTCCACGTCACCAGCACAGTGTAGGGGCATCCGGCGGGCCGTCCGACCGATGTCCGACGCCTCCTCTACGGTGAGGGCATGACCACCGCAGCGCAGCTCCCGGCCTGGCTCACACGCGTGGGAGTGTTCGATCTGGAGACCACGGGTGTCGACGTCACGACCGACCGCATCGTGACCGCGCACGTGGGTGTGCTGGACCGGTACGGGCGCGAGATCGCGGCGCGCGACTGGCTGGCGGATCCCGGCATCCCGATCCCCGACGGCGCCGCAGCCGTGCACGGCATCAGCACCGAGCATGCCCGCGCGAATGGGAGGCCCGCCGCCGAGGTCGTGGCGGAGGTCAGCAGCGCTCTGCGGATGCTGTTCTCGCAAGGCATGCCGATCGTGGCATACAACGCCTCCTACGACTTCTCGCTGCTGGCGCACGAGGCCGTGCGCCACGGCATCCCCGCGTTGATAGATCCGCAGCCGGTCATCGACCCGCTGGTGATCGACAAGGCCTACGACCGGTATCGCCCCGGTAAGCGCACGCTGAGCGTCGTCGCCGAGCACTACGCAGTCCCGCTGGACGATGCGCACGAGGCGTCGGCGGATGCCATCGCCGCGGGCCGTGTCGCACTGGCGCTGGCGAAGGAGTTCGCCCTGCCCGGCACCGCGGCCGAGCTGCACACCCGGCAGATCGGCTGGGCCCGCGATCAGGCCGCCAGCCTCACCGAGTACTTCATCAAGGTCGGCCGCCTGGATCCTCAGGAGACCCTGGACGGCAGCTGGCCCATCCGCGGCTGAGGCCCGCACGCTCCGTGCCGAAGCACGGAGAGCGGCCTACGCTGTGATCATGGGCGAGCTTCTCGGCTGGGTACTGGTGGGAGCATGGCTCCTGCTTCCCGTCGTCGCCGTGGTCCTCGTCATCCGCTGGAGCATGTCGAGCGGTCGGGTGGAGACGAAGTACGACAGCTCCGCGGCCGGCCTCGTCGACGGCTTCGATGCCGTCTTCTCCCCCGAGGCGTACGAGGCGCACCTCGAGCGCGATCGGGCGACCAGGCGCACGGCACCGGCCCCGGCGCCCGGCGAGCCGCCGTGGACGATTGATGGGGACAGCATCCGCATCGACGTGTGATCACGCCCCGCGGGTACGACGAAGGCCCCGCCGGAGCGGGGCCTTCGCGGAGGCCGCTTACTTGGAGGAGCCGCCGAAGTTCTTGAAGCGCTGGTTGAACTTCTCGACACGACCGGCCGAGTCCATGATGCGCTGCTTGCCCGTGTAGAACGGGTGCGAAGCCGAGGAGATCTCGACGTCGATGACGGGGTACTCCACGCCGTCCAGCTCGATCGTCTTGTCGCTGGTGACGGTCGACCGGGTGAGGAAGGTCTCTCCCGAGCCGAGGTCGCGGAACACGACGGCCTGGTAGTCGGGGTGGATGTCAGTCTTCATGGGATTCCTTACGTGATGCCCTGGATTCTGCCAGGAGCGAGGGAAGTCTGCGGTGCGAGCGCACCGAGGGTCTACTTTAGCAGATCACGCCGCGCGCGCCGCGTAGCGCCCGCCGTCGGAGGTCAGCGCGATCGGCATCCCGAACGCCTCGGACAGCGCCTCGGCGGTGAGGGTCTCGGCGATCGGTCCGGCCGCGACGATGCCGCCGGCACGCAGCAGCATCACGTGAGTGAAGCCGACGGGGATCTCCTCGACGTGATGCGTCACCATGATCATGGCCGGGGTGTAGGGAGACGCCGCGTAGGCGCTGAGCAGCTGCAGCAGCTCCTCGCGCGATCCCAGGTCGAGGCTCGCCGTGGGCTCGTCCAGCAGCAGCAGCTCCGGGTCGGTCATCACCGCGCGCGCGATCTGCACGCGCTTCTGCTCGCCGTCGCTGAGAGTGCCGAACAGCCGGTCGGAGAGGTGTTCGAGCTTCCACTCCGCCAGAACCTCGCGAGCACGGCGCTCGTCGACGCCCTCGTACTGCTCGTTCCAGCGCCCCATCACGGAGTACGCCGCGGTCATGACCGTGTTGAGCACAGTCTCATCCTGAGGGATGCGCCGGGCCAGCGCCGTCGAGGCGAAGCCGATGCGCGGGCGGATCTCGAAGACATCGGTGCGCCCGAGAGTCTCGCCCAGGATCGTCACGGTGCCCGACGTCGGGTGCAGCAGCGTGTCGGCCAGCTGCAGCAGCGTGGTCTTGCCCGCGCCATTCGGCCCCAGCACCACCCAGCGCTGATCCTCTGAGACGTTCCACGTCACGTGATCGACGATGTCACGGCCGTCACGGCGCACGACGACATCGGTGAATTCCAGGGCGCTCGACATGACGTCCAGCCTATCGGCTCAGGCGGTCAGCTCCTCGTAGAGCGCGCGGGTGGTGTCGGCGATCGCGCCCCAGCTGAAGTGCGTCCTGGCGCGCTCGCGTCCGGCAGCACCGTACTCCGCGGCACGAGCGGGATCCCCGGTGACCTCGGTCAGCGTCGCGGCCAGGTCGGAGACGAATCGCTCCGGATCCACGGGCGTGCCCGTGCCGTCCTGCAGCTGGTCGATCGGGACGATCCGCCCGGTCACTCCGTCGGCGACGACCTCCGGGATGCCGCCCGTGCGCGTCCCGACGACGGCCGCGCCGCACGCCATCGCCTCCAGGTTCACGATTCCGAGGGGCTCGTACACGGACGGGCAGACGAACGTCGTGGCCGCCGTGAGAATCGCCGAGAGCTCGTCGCGCGGCAGCATCCGCTCGATCCAGACCACGCCCTTCCTGCTCTGCTGCAGCACCTTCACCAGGTCCTGCACCTCGGCCATGATCTCCGGCGTGTCCGGCGCGCCCGCGCACAGCACCAGCTGCACGTCGGCCGGCAGCAGCTGCGCGGCGCGCAGCAGGTACGGCAGGCCCTTCTGCCGTGTGATCCTGCCCACGAACACCACCGATGGCCGCAACGGGTCCACGCCGATGCTCTCGAGGAACTCCGGGTTCGACGTCGGATGCCAGCTGTCCACGTCGATGCCGTTGTGGATCACGCGCACGCGCGCCGGGTCGACCTGCGGATAGCTGCGCAGGATGTCCTCGCGCATCCCCGCGCTGACCGCGACGATGGCGGCGGCGTTCTCGTACGCCAGCTTCTCGATGCCGCTGGAGACGGCGTACCCGCCGCCCAGCTGCTCGGCTTTCCACGGCCGCAGCGGCTCCAGGCTGTGCGCGGTGAGCACATGCGGGATGCCGTGCAGCTGCGAGGCGATGTGCCCGGCGAAGTTCGCGTACCAGGTGTGGCTGTGCACGACGTCGGCGCCCGCGACATCGCCGACCATGGCGAGATCCGTGCCCATCGTCTGCACGGCGGCGTTCGCGGAGGCGAGCTCTGCAGGCACCCGATAGGCCCTGGTGCCCGGCTCGCTGCGATCGGCACCGAATGCCCGGACCTGCACCTCGATGCTCCGCCGCAGCGCCGAGACCAGCTCCGCGACGTGCACCCCGGCTCCCCCGTAGATCTCCGGCGGGTACTCCTTGGTGATGATGTCGACTCGCATGACTGCACGGTAGTACATCCGTCATCGCGCGCTCTATTGTGGAGCCATGTCGGCACCAAAGAAGGTTTTCGGGATCATCCTCGCCGGCGGCGAGGGCAAGCGACTGATGCCCCTGACGACGGACAGGGCGAAACCAGCCGTGCCCTTCGGCGGGCAGTACCGGCTCATCGACTTCGCGATATCGAACCTCATCAATTCCGGCCTGCGCCAGGTCGTCGTGCTCACCCAGTACAAGTCCCACAGCCTCGACCGGCACGTCTCGCAGCACTGGCGGATGTCCGGCCTGCTCGACTCCTACGTGGCGTCGGTTCCCGCCCAGCAGCGGCTCGGAAAGCGCTGGTTCTCGGGCTCGGCGGACGCCATCCTGCAGAGCCTGAACCTCATCAACGATGAGAAGCCGGACATCGTCGTCGTGATCGGCGCCGACCACGTGTACCGGATGGACTTCCAGCAGATGGTGAGTGCGCACATCGCCTCCGGCGCATCGGCGACGGTCGCCGGAATCCGGCAGCCGCTGGCACTGGCATCGCAGTTCGGCGTGATCGACGCCGACCCTGAGACGGGCCGCATCCGCGACTTCCTTGAGAAGCCCAGCAACCCGGCCGGGCTCGCTGACTCCCCGGGTGAGGTGCTGGTGTCGATGGGCAACTACGTCTTCGACGCGGATGCCCTGATCGACGCCGTCGAGGCCGACGGCGAGTCCGCCAGCTCGGGCCACGACATGGGCGGCGACATCGTGCCGTACTTCGTCGGTCGCGGCGAGGCGGGCTACTACGACATGAAGCAGAACGACGTGCCCGGCTCGTCGCCGCGCGACCGCTCGTACTGGCGGGATGTGGGCACCATCGACTCCTACTTCGACGCGCACATGGACCTGATCTCCACCCTGCCGATCTTCAACCTCTACAACACCGCCTGGCCGATCCGCACGCAGACGGTCAACACGCCACCGGCGAAATTCGTGCG
Organism: Microbacterium sp.; assembly: GCF_049650565.1. Taxonomy (GTDB): domain Bacteria; phylum Actinomycetota; class Actinomycetes; order Actinomycetales; family Microbacteriaceae; genus Microbacterium. Next base: position 45,610 of record NZ_JBASAK010000053.1, on the reverse strand, counting down.
GGATGCCGTGGGCCGCATCGGCAATACGATCGACTCGATCGTGTCGGCCGGTTCCGTGCTCTCCGGCACGCACCTGGAGCGCAGCGTGGTGGGCGTGGGCGCGCTGGCATCAGGCGGGTCCACGATCACCGACTCCGTGCTGCTGAACGGCGTGCAACTCGGTCTTGGCGCCAGGGTGCATCGCGCCGTGCTCGACAAGAACGTCATCCTCGAGGACGGCGCCACGGTCGGCGTCGACCGGGAGCGTGACCTGGAGCGCGGCTTCACGGTCACCGATTCCGGCATAACGGTGGTAGGGAAGGGCATCCGCATCGCCCGGTGACACCCGGTCATCCGACCGTCACGAGGGCGGATACGCTCATCTCGTGACCACCGCGCGCTTCCTCGTCGTCCTCGATGCCGATTCCACGCTCATCCGCAATGAGGTGATCGAGCTCCTGGCCGACGAGGCCGGTCGCCGTGCCGAGGTGCAGGCCGCCACCGAGGCCGCGATGCGCGGCGAGGTCGACTTCGCCACCAGCCTGCGCTCGCGCGTCGCGGAGCTCGCGGGGGTGAGCGCGGATGCCTTCGCACGCGTCCTGACCCGCATCGAGCCGACTCCGGGCGTGCGCGAGCTGACCGCGGCGGTGCACGATCGGGGCGGCGTGGTGGGGGTCGTCTCCGGCGGCTTTCACGAGATCCTCGACCACATCGCGCCGGGGCTGGGCGTCGACCGCTGGCGTGCCAATCGCCTGGCCGTGGCGGACGGAGTGCTGACGGGCCGGGTCGACGGCGAGATCGTGGACGCCCAGGGCAAGGCCGACTCGCTGCAGACATGGGCGGCAGAGCTCGGCATCCGCCCGAACGCGACGATCGCGATCGGCGACGGCGCCAACGATCTGAAGATGATCGCGGCGGCGGGCCTCGGACTGGCCTTCAACGCCAAGCCGGCCGTGCGGGCAGCCGCATCGCTGGTGATCGGTCCGCAGGACCTGTCGGCGGTCATCCCGCTGCTGCCCTGATCAGAGCATCGCCCCTCGACGATGTCGGCGCCCCCGGTTAGCGTTGACGTCATGGACATCATCCTGGTTCCGGGGCTCTGGCTGGATGCTTCTTCGTGGGACGACGTGCTGCCCGGCCTGCGTGCCGCGGGGCACGCCCCGCATCCGCTCACTCTTCCCGGTGTCGGAGAGCCGGCACCGGAGATCGGCATGGCCGACTGGGTCGCGGCCGTCGTCGCCGACGTGGACGAACTCGACGGGCCGGTCGTGCTGGTCGGGCATTCCGGCGGTGGCAATGTCGTCTGGGGGGCGGCGGATGCCAGGCCCGAGCGCGTCGCGCGCGTCGTCTTCGTCGACACGGTGCCGCCGCCCGCGGGTCGGGGCATCAGCGAGTTCGACGTCGTCGACGGGGTCGTGCCGTTCCCGGGCTGGGACTTCTTCCCCGACGAGGATGTGCACGATCTGGACGCCGCCACCAGGACGCGGACTGCGTCTCGGACGCTGAGCGTTCCCGCGCGAGTCCCCACGGATCCGATCCGGCTGGTCGACGATCGCCGGTATGCGGTGCCGGTGACGCTGCTGATGGGCAGCCTGGACGAGGAGGCGCTCGAGGAGACGATCAGCGAGTGGGGTCCGTACGCCGACGAGTTCCACGCGATCGAAGATGCCGGGGTCGTCGAACTCGGCTCGGGCCATTGGCCGCAGTTCTCGATGCCGGATCGGCTGGCCGCAGCGATCGTCACGGCGCTGGAGGGCTGACCGGGATTCAGTGCCCCATGCCCAGGCCGCCGTCGACGGGGATGACGGCGCCCGAGATGTAGGCGGCGTCGTCGCCGGCGAGCCAGACGACGGCTCCGGCGACCTCGTCGGGCGTGGCGAAGCGGCCGGCGGGGATGCTGGCCTTGTACTGCTTCTGCGTCTCCTCGGGCAGTTCCGCGGTCATGTCGGTCTCGATGAACCCGGGGGCCACGACGTTCGCCGTGATGTTGCGGGCGCCCAGCTCGCGCGTGAGCGAACGCGCGAAGCCCACCAGCGCGCTCTTCGACGCGGCGTAGTTGGTCTGCCCGGCCGAGCCGTACAGGCCCACGACGCTGGAGATGAGGATCACGCGGCCGAAGCGCGCGCGCAGCATGCCCTTCGAGGCGCGCTTGACGACGCGGAACGAGCCGCCGAGGTTGGTGGCGACGACGCTGTCGAAGTCGTCCTCGCTCATGCGCATGAGCAGCGTGTCCTTGGTGATTCCGGCGTTGGCGACCACGACCTCGACGGGACCGAGCTTCTGCTCGACCTCTGTGAACGCAGCGTCGACGGAAGCGGCATCGGTCACGTCCGCGCGCACCGTGAGCGTGCCCTCCGGGCCCTCGCCGCTGCGCGCGGTGACCGCGACGCGATAGCCGTCGCGGACGAACCGCTCGGCGATGGCGCGGCCGATGCCGCGGTTGCCACCGGTGATCAGGACGACGCGGTCGGTGCTCATGGGGGGCTCCTGCCTGTGGGGATGAACGCACGCCATCCTACCGACTGCCGAGCTCGGAGCAGCGGGCCGGAGACGCCCGACCGGGCCGCGCCGGAGGCATCCGCGATCCCCAGCACGGCGTAGGCTGGAGGCATCGTGAGACACACCCGAGATGCGCCCTCAGTCACCTCGCTTCCGGAGTCGCCGACGGACGAGGCGAAGCGTCGGGTGCGCCATTACGCGATCACGATGGGCATCCGCACGGTGTGCTTCATCCTGATGGCTGTGGTCGATCCCATCCACTGGTGGACGTTCGTGTTCGCGGCCGGGGCGATCTTCCTGCCGTACATCGCGGTCGTCTATGCCAACGCGGGTGCCGACAGCACCCCGGTGACCGTCGAGTCGCCGGAACTGGAGATCGAGGCGACACCGTCCGCGCCCGTCGAGGAGCCCGCGCAGCCGAAGGTGATCACGATCCATGAGACCGGGCGTCCCGCCCCCGACGAGGGGAGTGCATCATGAGCGTGCCGTTCGAGTGCGCCCGCGCCGAGTGCCGAGAAGCGGCGACCCATTACATCGTGTGGCGCAATCCCCGTATCCACAGCGCGGACCGACGCAAGATCTGGCTGGCGTGCGATGAGCACGTCGGGTATCTCAGCGACTACCTGCGCAATCGGGAGTTCCCCGTCGAGGTGCATGAAGGACTTCCGGAGTGAAGCAGCGCCTGCTGCGTTGGACGGGCTATCTCGCAGTCGCGGTCGTGTTCGCGATCGCATGCGCATTCCTGTCGAACTGGCAGTTCCATCGCAACGACCAGAAGGCCACCGAGATCTCGCTGGTGCAGCGCAACTACCACGCGAAGCCCATCCCCCTCGACGAGGCCGTGAAGCCCGACGGCACGCTGGATGCGTCCCGCGAGTGGCATCCGGTTCAGCTGCGCGGTCAGTACCTCGCCGACCAGCAGGTGCTGGCGCGCAACCGCCCGCACGGCGGGACCAGCGCTTTCGAAGTGCTCGTCCCGTTCCGGACGACCGAAGGCAGGGTCCTCCTCATCGACCGCGGTTGGGTGCCACCTGCCGAAGACAGCTCCCCCTCCGCCATTGCCGCTCCCCCGTCCGGCGAGGTGACCGTGGTGGCGCGGATACAGCCGGGTGAGCCGCTGCCGGCGTCGGGACGCAGCGCACCGCAGGGCCAGGTGCCGACCATCAACCTGCCGCTGATCGCCTCGCAGGTGAACCCCGACCTGATCACGGGCGCGTACGCGCTGCTCGCATCCGAGAAGCCCGCTCCCCACGCCGCTCTGGGCGGCTTCGATGTGCCCACCGAGGATCCGGGCCCGCACCTGTCGTACGCGATCCAGTGGATCCTGTTCGCGGTGATGGGCTTCATCTTCATCTTCTACGTGATCCGGACCGAGATCATCAAGTCGAAGGAGGAGTCCGGCGAGCGTGCTCCTCGGCCTCCGCGCCGCCGCCGTGACAGGGATGCCGACATCGAAGACGCGCTGCTCGAGGATGCCGCCCGGTGAGTGGTCGGCGCACATCCCGGTAGCGTTGGGAGATGCAGTCCCCTTCACCTTCGGATGCCCTCCGCGCCGCATTCACGGACTCCGATCTGGGCCTGCGGCGCGGCGTCGTGGACATCGCGGCGGCGTCGGATGCCTGGGCCAGGACCTTCGCGGACGTGCACACAGTGCTGGCAGCCACGGCGCCGGCATCCGTCATCGCCATCGAGCACATCGGGTCGACTGCTGTCCGCGGACTGGATGCCAAGGCGATCCTCGACATCGGGATCGCCGTGCACCCGGGAACGCTGCTCTCCTCGCTGGACGGCTGGCTGACCGGACTCGGGATGCTGGTGCGCGGGGACGGCAACGGCATCCGCCCCGACCGCATGTACGGCTACGAGCTGGAGCCGATGGTTCGCCTGGCCAATGTGCACGTCGTCGAAGAGGGCTCGGAGGACATCCGCCGCTATCGCGCCTTCCGCGATCATCTGCGCGCCAACCCCACCGATCGCGATGCCTACGGCGCCCTCAAGCGCGCCCTCGCCACCCGGCATCCGGAGGACCGCCTGGCCTACATCGACGGCAAGGCGGACTTCATCACCGCCCGCCGCGGCGACGGGTCGTGAGTCCGCAGTTCTGCACCGCTGCGCCCGCGCGGCATCCGCCTGGCTACAATCAGGGCGAGGACGGGTGGTGATGCCATGCGCATCGTGATCGGAGCACCGGGCAACGGCGCACAGCTCAAGGACGCGATGAAGGCGTACCTGGAATCGGATGCACGGGTGGACGAGGTGATCGATCTGTCCACCCCGGATGTGACGTATCCGGCGGTGTCCTTCCACGCCGCGCAGGAGATCGTCGACGGCCGCGCCGACCGCGGCATCCTGGTGTGCGGCACGGGCATCGGAACCGCGATCGCCGCGAGCAAGGTGCGCGGCATCCGCGCGGCGACCGCACACGACCTGGTGACCGTTCGAGGATCGGTGCAGAACTACGACGCGCAGATCCTCTGCATGGGCCAGAACGTCATCGCGCCGGCCGCGGCTGTCGCGCTCCTTGACGTCTGGCTCGACCTGCGACACGACCCGGCCGGCGCCTACGCGCAGAGGCTGGTCGAGGTCGCCGAGTTCGAGGCGGACTGACGCGGCACCCGCCGCGAACTGCGGAGGCAGGGATCACGGCTCCACGGCGTCCTCGGGGTCCGCGGGCGCGATCGCCTCCCGTTTCGTCTTCGCCCAGCCCTTCGCACCGGTCAGCTGTCGGAGCAGCGCACGGTACACGACCGGGTAGATGAGCCACGAGTACACCAGATACAGATGGGCGAGCACGACGCCGACGATGAAGCCCCACAGTCCACGGCCCCTGCGCGCCAGCAGCACGCCGATCACACCGGGCAGGGCGGAGAACACGTACGCGAGCACGACGATGAACACCGTGAGCGGCGGGCGGGAGATCCCCGTCGCGAGGAACACGACGCTGAGCACGACCGACAGACCCACCCAGGCCTGCACCACAGGAGTCAGCAGGTACCAGAGCTCGTCGCACTTCGCCACTGCACCGATGTGCGGGTTGCGGAACGTCGGCCCGAGCAGGTCGAGCACCTGCCAGCCGCCCTGCGCCCAGCGCGTGCGCTGACGGTACAGCGCCCGCAGCGAGTGCAGTCCCTGCTGGTCGATGGTCACCGTCGACGACTGCGCGCCTCGCCAGCCCGAGTGGATGAGCCGGAGCCCGATGTCCTGGTCTTCGGTGAGACGACCCGCCCGCCAAGGACCGATCCTGCCCTCGGAGTCCTCGACGGCGATCTCGTCGAGAGCCGCCAGACGGTTGAATTGGCCGTTGCCGCCCATGTTCGCCGTGCCCCAGCCCGTGCGCCCCAACTGGAACACCGTGCCGAAGACGCCGAACTCGAGATCCTGCGCGATGGTCAGCAGGCTGCCCCGGTTGTAGATGCGCACCTGCGACTGCACACCTCCCGTACGCTCGTCGGCGAAGAACCGGGCCACCCGGCCCGCCATCGGGTCCAGCCGCCCGTCGGCGTCGACGATGGTCACGATGACCCGCTGCGGGTCCCATCCCCGGTACGTCCCCTCTCCGAGCACGACCCGGTGCAGGTACCGCCAGGCGTCGTTCAGCGCCTCGGATTTGCCCTGCCTGGCATCCGGCGCGACACGCGTGAGCACCGTGAGATCGGGTTCGCGGATGCCGTCGAGCACCTCCCCCGTGCGATCATCCGATCCGTCGTTGATCACGAGGATGCGCTTGTGCGTGACGCGCACCTCGGAGAGCCGGCCGACCGAGTCGGCGATCACCGTCTCCTCGTTGAGCGCGGGCACCATGAAGACCCACAGATAGTCGCTCTCGTCCGCCACATCACCGCCGCTGGCCTCGGCCAGGGCGGCACGGCGGAGCTGCGTCCCTGCACGCACGGCGAGGACCACCAGCGAGAACGTCGATGCGATGATCAGGACGACGGCCACGATGAAGATCGGCAGCGCCCACAGCGGAAGCCCGTCGTAGATGTGCACGATGAACCCGATGACCTCGTCGAGCCACCGCACGGCCGCTGTCCAGATCTCCTCAGGCGCCGGCATCGACCGCGTCCTCCACCAGGCCCAGCCTGCGGCGCACGGCCGAGCGCAGGCCCGTGCCGTTCAACTCCTGCGGAGGCGGGCCATCGCGCAGCACGTGCTCGAGGGCCTGCACGATGCGCTCGGACGCTCTCCCGTCGCCGTACGGATTCGCCCGGGACGCCCTGCGGGCATGCTCGACGTCGTCTTGGAGGAGCACCGTCGCCTCGCCGATGATGCGATCGGTGTCAGCGCCGACGAGCACGAGAGTCCCCGCCTGCACGCCCTCCCCGCGCTCGGTGGTGTCCCTCGCCACCAGCACGGGTGTGCCGAGCGAGGGCGCCTCCTCCTGCACGCCGCCGGAGTCCGTGATGATGAGCCTGGCCGCGGCCATCAGCCGGGCGAAGTCGGCGTACTCTCGGGGCTCGACGAGGAAGACGTTGTCACGACCGCCCAGCGCATCGAGCATGGGCTGCCGCGCGACCGGGTTCGGATGCATCGGCACGACGAACCGCGCATCGGGCTGCTGCTCCGACAGCACGCGCACGGCGGCCGCGATCCGGACGAGTCCTTCGCCCCAGTTCTCCCGGCGGTGCGCGGTCACGAGCACCAGGGGGTGGGCCGCATCGACCTCGAGCCGTTCCAGCCCTGCGCCGAAACCGCCCTCCTGGCCCGCGGCCCAGTGCAGCATGTCGATCGAGGTGTTGCCGGTCACGACGATCCGGTCGTAGTCGACTCCCTCGCGCACGAGGTTCATCTTGTTGTCGGCCGTCGGCGCGAGATGCAGCGCGGCGATGCGGGAGATCAGCTGGCGGTTCCCCTCCTCGGGGAACGGGGACAGCAGGTTCGAGGTGCGCAGCCCCGCCTCGACATGCACCACGGGGATCTGCAGGTTGAAGGATGCCAGGGCGGCCGCGGCCGCGGAACTCGTGTCGCCGTGCACGAGGCAGGCGACCGCACCGTCCACGCCCCGGCGCCCGTCTGCGACGTACTCGGCGGGCACCGTCTCGCTCGACCAGACCCGGTCGATGCCGACCATCACCCGCGCGAACATCGCGTTCAGCGTCGGACGCACGCCGTCGACGGGTTCCGATGCGCGCAGATTCGCGTCGACTCGCATGCCCACCCGGCGGATGAGATCGTCCACGAGGTCGGTGTGCTGACCCGTGGAGATCACGACGGGCCGGAACGTGCCCGAATCCTGCAGCGCCCGGATCACCGGGATCATCTTGATGGCCTCGGGTCTGGTGCCGACCACCACGAGCACACGCGTGCGCTCACCGTAAGGAATCATGCGCGCCCTCTCTCGCCGCATCACCCCGCCCTTCGCGAGGCCCCTCCCTCACGATAGCGACTCCCGCGCGGTTATCAGGCCAGCTCGATGAGCTCCTGGTACTCGTGGTTCCAGATGTCCTCGACGCCGTCGGGCAGGATCAGCACCCGCTCGGGGTTCAGCGACTCCACGGCGCCGGGGTCGTGCGAGACCAGCACCACGGCGCCCTCGTAATGCGCGAGCGCGCCGAGGATCTCCTCACGGGAGGCCGGGTCGAGGTTGTTGGTGGGCTCGTCCAGCAGCAGCATGTTGGCCGAGGACACCACCAGCGTCGCCAGCGACAGGCGCGTCTTCTCACCGCCCGAGAGGACTCCTGCGGGCTTGAGCACGTCGTCACCGGTGAAGAGGAACGATCCGAGCACCTTGCGAGCCTCGGTCTCGGTGATGTCGGGCGCTGCGGACATCATGTTCTGCAGCACCGACCGCTTCACGTCGAGGTTCTCGTGCTCCTGCGCGTAGTAGCCGATCTTCAGTCCGTGGCCGGGTTCGAGCGTGCCGGTGTCGGGCCTGTCGACGCCCGCCAGAATGCGCAGCAGGGTGGTTTTGCCGGCGCCGTTCAGCCCCAGCACGACCACCTTCGAGCCTCGGTCGATCGCCAGATCCACATCGGTGAAGATCTCCAGCGAGCCGTACGACTTCGACAGCCCGGATGCCATCAGCGGGGTCTTCCCGCAGGGCGCGGGCTTCGGGAAGCGCAGCTTGGCCACGCGGTCGACCTGGCGCACCTCCTCCAGGCCGCTCAGCAGCTTCTCGGCGCGGGCGATCATCTGGTGCGCGGCGGCGGCCTTGGTCGCCTTCGCTCCGAACTTCGCAGCCTGCAGCTGCAGTTGGGTGGCCTTCTTCTCGGCGTTGGCGCGCTCCTTCTTGCGGCGCTCCTCGTCGGCCACGCGCTGCCGCTGGTAGTTGCGCCAGTTCATGTTGTAGATGTCGATGACCTGGCGGTTCGCGTCCAGGTAGAACACCCTGTTCACGGTCTCGCCGACCAGCTCGACATCGTGGCTGATCACGATCAGCCCGCCCTTGTACCCCTTCAGGAACTCGCGCAGCCACACGACGCTGTCGGCGTCGAGGTGGTTGGTGGGCTCGTCGAGGATCATGGTCCCGGCATCCGAGAACAGGATGCGCGCCAGTTCGATGCGCCGACGCTGACCGCCGGAGAGGGTCTTCAGCGGTTGGTCGAGGATGCGGTCCGGCAGCGAGAGGTTGTTGGCGATGGATGCTGCCTCGGCTTCGGCCGCGTAGCCGCCGGCCGTCTCGAACCGCTCGGTGAAACTGGCGAACTTGCGCATGGCGCGCTCGGCGATCTTCGGATCGTCGGATGCCATGTTCATCGATGCCTGGGACATGCCCAGCTGCAGGGTGCCCAGGCCGCGGGCATCGAGGATGCGCGTACGCGCCAGCATCTCCGGATCTCCCGAGCGGGGATCCTGCGGCAGGTACCCCAGCTCGCCGGAGGTGGTGACCTTGCCCTCGGAGGGCAGCAGATCCCCTGCCAGCACCTTGGTGAGCGTGGTCTTCCCGGCTCCGTTGCGACCGACCAGTCCGATCTTGTCGCCGTCGGCGACGCGGAAGGACACATCCGACATGAGCACGCGGGCGCCCACGCGGATCTCGAGGTCGTGCACGGCGAGCACAGCAGCATCCGTTCTTCGAAGGTGGAAACCGGCCGAGTGGCCAGCTGACCAGTATACGTGGCCCCGCGGGCCGCACCGCCGGCCGGGTCGGGAGCCACCAGAACCAGACCCGGGTATGACGGGAATGAACCTCTGGTCTGATGTGCGCCCGGCTGTCCGCCCCCTACCGTCGGGAACGTGGAGATCATCACCGCCGTCAACGACTTCTTCCTGGCCGCCGCGGCCTCCCCCTGGCTGCTGCTGGCGATGTTCGCCGTGGCCGCGATCGATGCCGTGCTCCCTCCGGTTCCCAGCGAGACGGTGCTGGTCGCCGGCGCGGCTTCCGCCGCGGCCTCCGGCGCCTGGCCCTCGGTGATCGCCCTCGTGGTGGCGGCGGCAGCGGGCGCCATGGTCGGCGACAACCTTGCGTACGCGCTGGGCCGCACGATCGGCACCAGCAGGTTCCGCTGGATGCGGCGCCCGCGCATCGCCGCCGCGTTCGACCACGCTCAGCGCGCGCTGAGCCGCCGCGCCGCGACGCTCATCATCGGCGCGAGGTACATCCCGATCGGTCGCGTGGCGGTGAACATCTCCGCCGGCGCGCTGGGATACTCCTGGCGGCGCTTCCTCCCCGTCAGCCTCATCGCCGGCGCGACCTGGGCGCTGTACGGCGCCGTCATCGGCATGCTCGCCGGGAGCTGGCTCGCCGACCAGCCGCTCCTCGCCGCCGTCATCGGCGTCGTGGTCGCCACGCTCGTGGGCGTGGCAGTGGACCGCATCGCCGCTGCACGGCGACGCGCCGGGGACGCCGGAGCACGGGCCGAGGACGAGCCGGTACTGGTCGAATGCTGAGAGCTCGCTCTCGTCCTGCGCACGGGGATCAGGACCGTACCCCGGAGGGATGCCCGTGACCGGGCTCCCTGACAGGATGGACGCATGAGCAGGGAACGCGAGCAGCCCGTGCGCGCCCGCGGTGCAACGCCGACGCGCATGTCGAGGCGACGGGTCTGGGGCATCGTCCTCGTCGCCGTCGCCGCCGTGACGCTGTTCTCCGTGCTCGTGCCGGTGCACATCACCAGCTATGCCGACACCCGGAGCTTCGTCTTCCTGATCGGCGGTGCCCTCTGCGGCGCCCTCCCGCTGGCGCTGCGCCTTCCGCGGCTGGCGATCGCCGTCTTCACCGTCGCCGCCACGGCACTGCCTGCGCCGATCCCCGACGCGGCCGCGAGCCTGCCCTGGCCGTGGTCGCCGCCGGCGATGGTGAGCCTGTTCGTCCTGATCATCATCCTCACGCTGCGCAGCGACTGGCGGATGGGTCTGGCGGCCTGGCTCCTGCCCGTGCTGGGCACGCTCATCCTGGGGATCGACCCGCCGGGCGCCGTCAGCACGGCCGCAGCCATCGCGAACCTCGTCATCGTCACCTCGGTGGGCGGGGGCGTGCTGCTGCTGTCGATGCTGATGCAGTCGCTGTGGCGCGCCAGGGCGGATCTGAGCCGCGAGCGCCTGGCCACCGCCTCTGAGCAGTCCCGCAGGCTGCTCGTGGAGGAGCGCACGCGGATCGCGCGGGAGCTGCACGACGTGGTCGCGCACAGCATGTCCGTCATCCAGGTGCAGTCCTCGACCGCGCGATACCGCGTCGACGGCCTCCCCGAGTCCGCACTGTCGGAATTCGAGGACATCGCCGCCACAGCGCGCTCCGCACTCACGGAGATGCGCAGGCTGCTCGGCGTCCTGCGCACCGAGGACCAGGCAGCGCCGACCGCGCCGCAGCAGGGGATCGCCGACATCCCCGCTCTCGTCGAGGGCATCCGTCGCACGGGCGGCGTCGTGCAGCTCGTGACGGTGCTGCCGGATGCCGTGATCCCCTCCGGCACGGACGTCGCCGCGTTCCGCATCGTGCAGGAGTCCCTCAGCAACGCGCTCCGCCATGCTCCCGGCGCCGCCATCGCCGTGCGGATCAGCATGGCCGACGGCGGGCTGCAGCTGAGCATCCGCAATGATCCGCCCACTCGCGCGTCGATGGCTGCGCACTCGAGCTCCGGACACGGGATCCTCGGCATGCGGGAGCGCGCGGCGATGCTCGACGGCACTCTGGTGGCCGGGCCTGACGACCGGGGCGGCTGGAGCGTGTCCGCCGCCCTCCCCCTCGACGCGAACCAGGAGATCAGATGACCATCCGCGTGCTCATCGCCGACGACCAGGGCATGGTCAGGGCGGGCTTCGCCGCGCTCCTCGACGCCCAGGAGGGAATCACCGTCGTCGCGCAGGCGTCCGACGGACTGGAGGCGGTCGCGCTCGCTGCCAGGCTCGAACCCGACGTGGTGCTCATGGATGTGCGGATGCCGCAGCTCGACGGCATCGGCGCCACTCGCCGCATCCTGGGTCCGGACTTCCCTGCGGCGCGCGTGCCGCGCATTCTGATGCTCACCACTTTCGACATCGACGACTACGTGTACGACGCGCTCCAGGCCGGAGCCAGCGGCTTCCTGCTGAAGGACGCACTGACCGAGGACCTGGTCCGCGCCGTGCGGGTGATCGCGGCGGGCGACGCCCTGCTCGCGCCCAGCGTTACCCGTCGGATGATCGAGCACTTCTCCTCCCGCAGGCCCCGTGCCGCGGCATCCCTCCGCACCGCGCTGACGAACCTCACCGAACGGGAGCGCGAGGTGCTGACCCTCATCGGCCGCGGGTGCTCGAATGCGGAGATCGCCGCCGAGCTGTTCATCGCCGAGCAGACGGTGAAGACGCACGTCGGCAAGGTGTTCTCGAAGCTGTCGCTGCGCGACCGGGTGCACGCCGTCATCTTCGCGTACGACGCGGGGCTCGTCGAGCCGGCCCTCTGACTCCCCCCGCGGTAGGGGGCACGACGGCACGGACGGGTGATGCCCGCGCGGGCACCGTCTCCCTAGCCTTCCGGTGAACCCGCCGAGGAGGCTCCCATGACCGTCGTCCCCCCATACCGTGACACCGCTGTCGATCTCGTTCGCGCCGGATGCGTGATGATCGTGATCCTGCTGCATTCTCTGATGGTCGGGGTGACCGTCTCCGCGGGAGGACCGGTGTTCGAGAACGCCGGCGACAGCGGATGGTGGCTGACTCCGGTCAGCTGGCTCGTGCAGGTGATGCCCCTGTTCTTCGTCATCGGCGGGTTCTCGGGCGCGGTGGCGCTGCGACGCAGCAGGGCGCGGGGTGGCGACGGCGCCGGTTTCGCGGCGGCCAGGCTGCACCGTCTGATCCGGCCGGCGGTCGCGACGGTCGCGGTGGCCGGAATCCTGCTCACCGTGCTCGCCTGGTTCGGCGTCCCCGCCGATCTGGTGGCCACCGCCGGCTACCGCTTCGGCCAGCCGCTGTGGTTCCTGGGCGTCTTCCTGCTCTGCCAGGTGCTGCTGCCCCTGATGCTCCGCCTGCACGAGACCCATGCCTTCACGACGCTCGCAGCACTCGCCACCGCAGCCGTGCTGGTCGACGCGCTGCGCGTCGCGACGGGCGTCGACGGCATCGGGTTCGCGAACCTGCTCTTCGTCTGGCTCACGCTGCAGCAGCTGGGCTTCCTCCTCGCCGACGGACGGATCGATGCCCTCGGTCGCCGCACGCGGGCGGCCGCCATGACGACCGCCGTCCTGCTGCTCGCCGCATCGTTCGCGCTGGGCATCCACTCCCCCGATCTCATCGCCAACATCAACCCGCCCACGACCGCCCTGCTGCTGGTCGGCGTCGCGCACACTGCGGCCTTCTCGCTTCTGCGCGACCGGATCAGCGCGTTCGCACGCCATCCGCTCCCCGCCGCGATCACCGCGTTCGTGTCACGCCGGACGATGACCGTCTACCTCTGGCACATGCCCGTGCTGCTGACGATGGCGGGCGGCCTCGCGCTGTGGGCGCTGGCGTCCGGCTCGGCGCTGCCGGCGCCGGCGAGTCCTGAATGGTGGGTGACTCGGCCGCTCTGGCTGGTTGCCGTCTTCGCCCTCACGGCTGCGCTGAGCGTGCCGCTCGCCCGCATCGAGCAGCATCGTGCGGCCTCCGGCCGCTGTGAACCCCGTCGGACGATGGGCGCAGTGCTCATCGCCGTGTCCGCCGTGCTCCTGTTGCTCGTGATGGGCACCTCGCCCCTGACCGCGGCGGTCGCGGTGGCCGGCTGGCTGGTGGCACTCCGGATCGTGCGTCCCGACGGCGCCGCACGGGTGGCGGTGGAGCGGGCGCGCTCAGCCGAACTCGCCGCGGCATGAGCGCGACGACGTCAGGCGAAGTACAGATGATGGTGCAGGGCGCAGCGCGGGTTGAACGCCGCACCGCACGAGGGACACTCCGGCGCGGCCTCGTACTCGGCGAGGGTCATCGTCGCTCCGCAGCATCCGCACAGCGCCACGACGGCATCCGCGTCCGCGGCGGGCCAGACCAGGCGCTCGTGCGCCACGGCGCCGTCATGGCAACGGAAGCACGGGTACCAGTCGCCGCAGCAGCGGAACCGCAGCGCGACGACATCGACCGCGCCTGCGTAGTGCACGCAGCGGGTCTGCGCATCCACCGCCGCGCCCCGCACGACGATCCCGCCGATCGTGATCATCGTGCGAGCCCTCTCGCGGCGAGTGCATCGCCCACGTCGTCGGCGTGCTTCATCGTGAGCACCAGCAGCGGCAGCACCGCTCTAGGCCCCAGCCGCACCCCGCGGGCGCGCTGCGCGTCGCGCACCTGAGTGGCGAAGCCCGCGATCACAGGGATCATGGCGATGGTCAGTGAGAGCGTCAGCGCCACCGCATCCGGATCCGCCCCCAGCCGCTTCAGCGGCCGGACGATGCTGCGGAAGACCTCCAGCAGGTCGCCCATCCGCGTGGTGCGGGTGACCAGCTCGGCCAGCAGCAGCAGCGCCACGACCCGGCCTGTGCTGACAACGGCATCCGTCGCCGAGGTGAACAGCCACAGCGCCCCGCCCAGTACGAGGACCAGCCAGCGCAGCCGCCACCACGCCTCACCGAGGGCGCGCAGCGGCAGCGATGCGACCGGATACAGCAGCGAGACCGCGACCAGGGCCGCCGCCGTGGCGGGGATGCCCAGGCGCAGCAGCGACAGCAGCAGTGCAGCGACGGCCAGCACAGCCAGCTTCGCTCCTGCCGGCATCCGATGCAGGATGCCGTTCCCCGGCCGGTACAGGGAGATCATGCGCAGCTCCGCCGGTAGTCCGCGATGACCTCACCGGGCTCGCCCACGGCGCGGACGGCGCCGTCGTCGAACCACACCGCCTGATCGCAGTGCGCGGCGAGCTCCAGGTCGTGCGTGACGAGCACGACGGGCACGTCGAGGCCCAGCAGCAGCTCGCCGACGCGATGCGCGTTGCGCAGGTCGAGCAGCGTGGTCGGCTCGTCGGCGACGACCAGACCGGGTTCCGTCGCGAGCACGGCGGCGATCGCCAGCAGCTGCCGCTGCCCGCCGGACAGATCGGATGCCGGCACGTCGGCGCGCTCGGCCAGTCCGTAGCGCCCGAGGATCTCGGCCACGCGTGCGGCGCGCTCGACGCGTGGAACGTGCGTCAGCGACAGCGCGAGGTCCTCGGCCGGCGTCGGCATGAGGATCTGCGCCTCGGGGTTCGTGAACACGAATCCCACGTGCCGGCGCAGCGCCGCGGCGTCCCGCACCGGGCCCAGACCGTGCACGCGAAGGCTGCCGGTCGTGGGCGTCCGCAGGCCGTTGAGCAGCCGGGCGAAGGTGGACTTGCCGGAGCCGTTGGCGCCGATGATCGCCGTGCGCGCGGCGGTCAGCTCCAGATCGACGTCGTGCAGCAGCACCGCGTCGTCGACCGCGTATCCCACACGCGCGCAGTGGATCGCCGTGTCGGTGACGACGGCGTCAGCCCGCATGTGCGACGCGTCGCGCAGCGGGGAACGCGCGAGGGTAGGCCCGGCGCAGGGCGACGGCCAGCAGCACGGCGACCGCGGCCTTGATGAGGTCACCGGGCAGGAACACCAGGCTGGAGAGGATCGTGGGGCCCAGCGGCACGCCGGTGATCAGCGCCTGGATGGGGATGCCGAACAGGTAGATGACGAGGATGCCGCCGACCAGCGCGGCGATGCCGGCCCGCCACCAGGTGAAGCGCGCGCGGTGCGCGATGAGGCCGATCACGACGACACCGGCGATCCAGCCGATCATGTAGCCGACCGAGGGGCCGACGAAGACGCCCAGCCCGCCGCGCCCTCCTGCCAGCACCGGTAGGCCCGCAGCGGCCAGCGCCAGTACGACGAGGATCGCCAGCGGCGCCCGGCGCGCGCCCAGCACGAGGCCCGCGAGCATGACGCCGAGCGTCTGCGCGGTGATGGGCACTCCGCCGGGAACGGGCACCACGACGGTGCCGAGCACGACGATCAGCGCCGCGAACACGGCGATGCGGGCGAGATCCGCGCCGAGGGGGCGAGCGGATTCTGTCATGAGGGCTCCTTCCGGAAACGCGCGGGTCGCGTCCTGAACACTGTTCACCTGAACGCTGTTCACTATACTGGTCGCATGCCTCCCACTCGACACGACCGTCTCAGTGTGGTCGCCACGGCCCTGCGCCTGCTCGACGAGGTCGGCCTGCCCGACCTGTCCATGCGCCGCCTGGCCACCGAGCTCGACGTGCAGCCCAGCGCGCTGTACTGGCACTTCGCGAGCAAACAGGAGCTGCTCGCGGCGGTCGCCGACAGCATCCTCCGCACCGTGCCGGAGCCGGATGCTCGCACGCCCCTGCCCGAGGTCGCGCGCTCCATCCGCGATGCCCTGCTGGCCTGCCGCGACGGCGCGGAGGTCGTGCTGAGCACCTATGCGCTGCGCCTGGGCGCGCGACGTGCGCAGGATGCCCTGCTGCTCGCGCTGGACGGCGAGGATCAGCCCGCCGCGGACGCCCTGTTCGAGTTCATCCTCGGCCACACGATGCTGCTGCAGCAGCGCATGCACGCGCAGAGCATCGGCGCCACGGCATCCGATGACGCCGATCCCACTCCGGATGCCGAAGCGGTCTTCACCGCGGGCGTCAACGGGTTCGCCGAGCTCAGCGCCCGCCGTCGCCCATCCTGAGGCCCGGCAGCAGCGCCAGGGCCAGGATGCCGAGAGCCAGCACGTACACCGTGATGTAACCGACGCCGGCGATGGGCAGCAGCACGAACCCGAGCCCCGCCAGCGCGATCAGCACGGCGGACCCCGTGGAGTCGGAGATGGACAGGGCCGAGGAGTTGAAGCCCTCGTCGGCGGTGGTCGAGTACGCCAGTGTGAGCACCGTCAGTCGCGGGTACAGCAGCCCCATTCCCCCGCCTGCGAAGCCCCAGCCGATCACCACCAGCCACGGGTCGGCATCGATGACGCTCACCAGCAGCGCCGCACTGAATCCCACGGTCATGAGAGCCGCGGCGATCCAGACGATGCGCCTGCTGCCCAGCACGTCGCCGTAGCGTCCCTGCACGGCGGATGCCCCCGACCAACCCAGGGCGGAGAGCGTCAGCGCGAGGCCGGCGATGGTCGGCGAGAAGTCGAACCTGTCGATGAGCAGCCTGGGGATGTACGCCTCGGCGGAGAAGAATGCACCGGCCGCGAGCCCGCGCATGAGCACGACGCTGGGCAGCCCTGCCGCCGCGCGCAGGGTGCCGGCCGGCAGCAGCGGCAGCAGCGCGACACCGATCACGACGACCCCGACGGCGGCCAGCGGTCCGCCCAGCGCGCCCCCGCCGAGGCTCTCCGGCAGGTCAGCGGCGAAACCGACGGCGACTGCGGACACCGCCACGACGACGGCCAGCAGCATGCGGGTCACGATGCCGATCCGCCGGCGCGGTGCGGAGTTCGAATCGGCGGCGGCGCTTTCGACGGGTGCCGCGTCTCCAGCATCCGCCCGCAGGGACACGCCGCGCAGTCGGGCGGCGACGAGCGCGAAAGCCGCGGCGGTGAGGATCGCGACCCCGAGGAAGGCCCAGCGCCAATGCAGGAACTCCGTGACGGCGCCGGCCAGGAACGGGCCGATCATCGACGGCACCACCCAGGCGGCGGCGTACGCGGCGAAGATCGGGCCGTGCAGCTGCGGCGGATAGATCCGAGCCACCACGACGTAGAGCGCGACGGTCTGCCCGCCGGCGCCGAGGCCCTGAATGAGGCGTCCGGCGATGAAGGTGAGCATGTCCGGTGCCAGCCCGGAGATGACCAGGCCGATGGCGAACAGGACGACGGCCGTGTACAGCGGCCCCCGAGGACCGGAGCGGTCGCTCCATGCGCCGACCGCGACCATGCCGATCACGCCGGTCGCGAGCGTCGCCGAGAACGCGACCGCGAACAGGGCCTCGCCGTGCAGATCGTCGGCCACCACCGGCATCACCGTCGTCACCGCCAGCGCCTCGATGGCGGCGAGGAAGATCAGCACCACGGTGCCGATCGTGATGCCCAGGCGCTCGCGGTCCCAGATCGTCGGCGCGGCGGTGGCGCTCACCCCTGTGCCGCGTCGACAGCGGCGCGCACGCGGGCGATGCGTTCGACGGCCTCGGTGAGGATCTCAGGGCTCGTGCCGATGTTGATCCGCACGTGCCCGGCGCCCTCGGCGCCGAAAGCCGGCCCGAAGTGCAGGGCGACTCGCGCCTGGCGGAGGATCTGCTTGGCAGGATTCGGCCCCCAGCCGAGTCCCGTCAGATCGACCCAGGCCAGGTAGCCGGCGTCCGGCATGCGGTAGCGCGCCTCGGGAAGGTGCGTCGACAGCAGGTCCGCCAGCAGTCGACGGTTCTCGTCGAGGGTGGCCAGCAGAGAGTCCAACCACCTGTCGCTCTCCTCGGCGAACGCGGCGACGGAGCCCAGCAGCCCGAACTGCCCCGTGCGCCACACCACCTCGATGGGCAGGGAGCGCAGCACGGCCGTCGTGGCATCGGAGGCCGTGATCATCAGGGCGCACTTCAGCCCTGCGAGGTTGAAGGCCTTGCTGGCGCTGGTGACCGCATAGCCCACGCGGGTCGCGGCCTCACCGCTGGCCAGGAACGGCGTGAAACCGGCATCCGGCTGCACCAGCGGCGCATGGATCTCGTCGGAGACGACAGCCGCGCCGTACTTCTCGGCGAGTCGGGCGACTCCGTCCAGGCTCGAGGCGCTGGGCACCGATCCGGTGGGGTTGTGCGGATTGCACAGCAGCACGGCACGCGCGCCGCCTGCCAGGGCCCGCTCGATGCCGTCGAGGTCGAGCTGCCAGCTCGAACCGTCATCGCGCAGCGGCACGCGCTCGACGACGCCGCCGGCCTCGGTGACCAGTTCGAAGAACGGCGGGTAGATGGGCGGAGTGACGATCACCCGCTCCCCCGGCGCGATGACGCGGCGCAGGATCTCGACGATGCCCATGCTGACATCGACGGTGGTGCGGATGCGCGCGGGATCGACCCTCCAGCCGAACCGGCGCTGCGCGAAGGCCACATATGCGTCGGGCAGCGGCGTGCGGGAGGCCACGTACCCCGTGTCCCCCAGGCGCACCGCGCGCTCCAGGGCCGCCTGGACGGCGGGCGCGAGCGGGAAGTCCGTCTCCGCCACGAACAGCGGCAGCACGTCGTCCGGGTACTCGCGCCACTTCTCGCTGCTGCGCTCTCGCAGCTCGGCGAGGGTGAGGGCGCGCAGAGGTGTGACGGTCATGGGTCCGAGCCTACCGACGGGTACGGCGAAGGGCACGGCCGTCGCACGGCCGTGCCCTTCGGAGCATCGTCTGGATCTCGACTCACTCGCCTTCGGCGTGTTCGCTCAATCGTGATATGCCCACGCGTCACGTCCGCTTCGCGGCCGTGACCCGTGACATATCAAATCGCGAAGCCGAGCGCGCGCATCATGTCGCGCCCGTCATCGGTGATCCGCTCGGGACCCCACGGCGGCATCCACACCCAGTTGATGCGGAAGCGGTCCACCACGGAGTCCAGCGCCTGAGCTGTCTGCTCCTCGAGCACGTCGGTCAGCGGGCATCCCGCGCTGGTGAGGGTCATGTGGATCACCAGGGCGTCGTTCTCGTCATCCCAGGCGAGATCGTAGATCAGCCCGAGGTCGACGACGTTGATCCCGAGCTCGGGATCCATGACGTCCTTCAGAGCCTCTGTGACCTCGTCGTACTTCTCGTCGGTCAGCGTTGCAACCATGGTTCAAGCCTACGCTTCGATGGGTGCAGCGGGGTCAAGGAAGCGGTCGTAGCCCTCTTCCTCGAGGCGGTCGGCGAGTTCGGCGCCGCCTTCCTCGGCAATGCGGCCCTTGACCACCACGTGCACGAACTGCGGACGGATGTAGCGCAGGATGCGGGTGTAGTGGGTGATGAGCAGCAGGCCGAGGCCCGTGGTGTCCTTGGCGCGGTTGACGCCCTCGGAGACGATCTTCAGCGCGTCGACGTCGAGGCCGGAGTCGGTCTCGTCGAGCACGGCGAACTTCGGCTTGAGCACCTCGAGCTGCAGGATCTCGTGACGCTTCTTCTCGCCGCCGGAGAAGCCCTCGTTCACGTTGCGCTGGGCGAACTTCGGGTCCATGCGCAGGTTGGTCATGGAGGTCTTGACCTCCTTTGTCCACTGGCGGATCGAGGGGGCGGCGCCGTCCAGCGCGGTCTTCGCAGTGCGCAGGAAGTTCGTCACGGTGACGCCGGGGATCTCCACCGGGTACTGCATGGCGAGGAAGAGGCCGGCACGAGCGCGCTCGTCGACGGTCATCGCCAGGACGTCCTCGCCGTCCAGCGTGATGGTGCCGCCGGTGACGGTGTACTTCGGGTGGCCGGCGATGGTGTAGGCCAGGGTGGACTTGCCGGAGCCGTTGGGGCCCATGATGGCGTGCGTCTCACCGGTCTTGATCGTCAGGTCGATGCCGTTGAGGATCGGCGTCGTGCCCTGATCGGTCTCGACCGTTACGTGCAGGTCGCGGATCTCGAGAACAGACATTCAGACTTCCTTAAGAACAGTAGGGTCGATGAGCACGTCATCGCCGTCGACGTTCACGACGTAGACGGGGACGGGCTCGTAAGCGGGGAGGTTGAGGGGCTGGCCGGTGATGAGAGAGAAGCGCGAGCCGTGAGCCCAGCACTCCAGCGTGTCACCCTCGACGAAGCCCTCGGACAGCGAGACGTCGCCATGCGTGCAGCGGTCGCCGATCGCGTGGATGTCGCCTGCGGAGTCCTTGACGATGGCGATCGCGACGCCGTCGAGCTCGACGCGCAGCGGCGTGTCCTGCTCGAGTTCGCTCGCACCGCAGGCGCGATGCGCGGTCACGCCTGCACTCCGGCGAGCTCGGCGTCGATCGCGTCGAGCAGCTCGGTCTGCAGCTCCGGGATGCGGATGCGCTGTGCGATCTCGGTGAGGAAGCCCAGCACGACCAGGCGCCGCGCCTCGGCCTCGGCGATGCCGCGAGCCTGCAGGTAGAACAGCTGCTCGTCGTCGAAGCGGCCCGTGGCGCTGGCGTGACCGGCGCCGACGATGTCGCCGGTCTCGATCTCCAGGTTCGGGGTCGAGTCGGCGCGCGCGCCCTCGGTCAGGACCAGGTTGCGGTTGGCCTCGTACGAGTTGGTGCCGGTGGCGTCGCGCCCGATGAGCACGTCGCCCACCCACACGCTGTGCGCGCTGGCGCCGTGCAGCGCGCCCTTGTACAGCACGTCGCCGACGGTGTGCTCGCCCTTGTGGTGCAGGAACACCTGGCTCTCCAGGTGCTGACCGGAGTCGGCGAAGGTCAGGCCGTACAGCTTGCCCGTGGCGCCGGTCCCCGCGAGCTCCACGTGAGGGTTCACCCGCACGACGGCTCCGCCGAAGCTGACGATGAAGTGCGTGAGCTCGGCATCGCGGTCCACGCGCGCCTGGTGGGACGCGGCGTGGATGGCGTCGTCGGCCCACTGCTGCACGGTGATCAGCGTGAGCTTGGCGCCGTCGCGGACGATGATCTCGACGTTCTGCGCGTACTGCGCGGTGCCGGAGTGACGCATCACGATCGTGGCGGAGCTGTGCGGCAGCGCCTCGACCACGATGTGGGCGTCAGCGCGGCCGCCGTTGCCGGTGATCTCGACGAAGATCGGGTCGGTGACGACTTCCTCGGTCGGGATCGTCAGATGCAGGGCATCCGCCGAGCTCTGCCACGCCACGGCGGCGATGAGGTCCTCGGGGACGAAGAACTCGCCGCGGGGAGCCGTGCCGCGTGCCAGGGCGGGCTGCACGTACTGCTCGTGGCTGATCCTGTACGACACGCCGTCGTTCGCCGCGGCCGGCTCGAAGAGCGGCTTCAGCTGAGCGATCGGGGTGTGCATCCAGTTGACCTCGCGCCCGGTCGGCACGCCGAAGTCGGCGGGCTCGTAGGAGCGGGGCCGCTCGTTGCGGACCTGCACCGGCACGAAGCCGGCCTTGGTCACCTGGGCTGCGGGGTCGATGTGCGCGCTTGTGCGCGGCGCCGCCTCTGCGGGCGCCTGTGTAGGGGCCGTCATCTCAGCCGACACTGCCTTCCATGCCCATCTCGATGAGCTTGTTCAATTCCATCGCGTACTCCATGGGCAGCTCGCGGGCGATCGGCTCGATGAAGCCGCGCACGATCATGGCCATGGCCTCGGTCTCCTCGATGCCGCGCGACTGCAGGTAGAAGAGCTGCTCCGCGCTGACCTTCGAGACCGTCGCCTCATGGCCGAGCTTGACATCGTCGACACGGATGTCGATCGACGGGTACGTGTCGGATCGGGACTGCGTGTCGACCAGCAGGGCGTCGCAGACCACGGAGTTGGACGAGTGGTGCGCGGTCGGTTCCACGCGGACCTCGCCGCGGTAGCCGGATCGTCCGCCGCCACGGGCGATCGACTTGGAGACGATCGACGACTGCGTGTGAGGTGCGAAGTGCACCATCTTGGCGCCCGCGTCCTGGTGCTGGCCGGGGCCCGCGAAGGCGACCGACAGGGTCTCGCCCTTGGCGTGCTCGCCCATCAGGTAGATCGACGGGTACTTCATGGTGACCTTGGAGCCGATGTTGCCATCGACCCACTCCATCGTCGCGCCCTCATGGGCGATGGCGCGCTTGGTGACGAGGTTGTACACGTTGTTGGACCAGTTCTGGATCGTCGTGTAGCGAACGCGGGCGTTCTTCTTCACGATGATCTCGACGACGGCCGAGTGCAGCGAGTCCGACTTGTACACCGGGGCCGTGCAGCCCTCGATGTAATGCACGTAGCTGTCCTCGTCCGCGATGATCAGGGTCCGCTCGAACTGGCCCATGTTCTCGGTGTTGATGCGGAAGTACGCCTGCAGCGGGATCTCGACGTGCACGCCCTTGGGCACGTACACGAACGATCCGCCCGACCAGACGGCCGTGTTCAGCGCGGCGAACTTGTTGTCGCCTGCGGGGATCACGGTGCCGTAGTACTCCTCGAAGAACTCGGGGTGCTCGCGCAGCGCGGTGTCGGTGTCCATGAAGATGACACCCTGCTCCTCGAGGTCGGAGCGGATCTGCCGGTACACGACCTCGGACTCGTACTGCGCGGTGACGCCGGCGACCAGTCGCTGACGCTCGGCCTCGGGGATGCCGATGCGCTCGTAGGTCTCCTTGATCTCATCGGGGAGGTCCTCCCACGACGTGACCTGCTGCTCCGTGGAGCGCACGAAGTACTTGATGTTGTCGAAGTCGATGTCGCTGAGGTCGGCGCCCCACGTGGGCATCGGCTTCCGGTCGAACAGCGCCAGGCCCTTCAGGCGGTTCTTCAGCATCCACTCCGGTTCAGCCTTCAGCGCCGAGATGTCGCGGACGACCTTCTCGTTGAGACCGCGTTTCGCGCTCGCTCCGGCGGCGTCGGGATCGTGCCAGCCGAATTCGTACACCCCCAGTCCATCCAGTTCCGGGCGGTCGATCAGAACATCCGACATCACACACTCTCCTCAAACGGGCCGCAACGGTGTCATCCGCCCCGACACACCTGATCCCCGTCGAGTCTGCGGAGATCGGATGCCGCTGGTGGGCCCCATCATTCGGCGCTCGCATCGCGCCTAAACTGTGTGTGGTGGGCGCATGAATCCGCGCGTCCATCACAGCAATCCCGATTCTACAGGTTCCGCCTCGCGGACGGGCCGCAACCGTCCGCCGAACGGTACCGGAGGACCCATGCCCGGTAGCACCGCCCTGACCGACTCCGTCTCCCCCACAGCTCCCCGCGAGGTGACGCTCGGCCGCCCGCTGCGCGTCTTCGCGTGGCTGTCGTTCATCGCGGAGATCCTCATCATCGGCACCGGCGGCGCCGTGCGCCTGACCGGATCCGGACTCGGATGCTCGGACTGGCCGCTGTGCACGCCGGAGTCACTGACCCCGATCCTGGAGATCCAGGGCATCCACGGCGCCATCGAGTTCGGCAACCGCACCATGACCGGCGTGGTGGGCCTGCTGGCCCTGGCCGTGGTGATGCTCACGCTGCACGCCCTCAGCGGACACCGCCTGGTGATCCGCGCGGTGTGGTTCGCGCTGGGCGGCATCGTGGTGGCCATCGGCGTGTACGCCGCAGCATCCGCCCTGGGCATCGTCGCCTCCGCGGCGCTGATGTCGGCGGCTCTGCTGCTGGCGGTGATCGTGGGCATGGCGGACTCGCTGCGCCAGACCGCCCAGCGCCGCCACCTGGCCGTGCTGGCCTGGCTGGTGCTGGTGGGCGTGATGGCGCAGGCCGTCGTCGGCGGCTTCGCCGTGATCAGCGACCTGAACCCGTTCATCGTGGGCTTCCACTACGCCGTCTCGCTGCTGCTGGTGTGCGTCACGGCGCTGTACATCGTGCGGCTGGACACGGCGCCGGGGCCGCGCGCGAGCGTCGTGCCCGGCTGGTTCGCCGGTCTCACGCACGCCACCGGCTTCTTCCTGGCCCTGACGATCCTGTTCGGCGTGCTGACCACGGGCTCCGGCCCGCACTCCGGCGACGCGAACATCCAGCGGCACGGGTTCGACGCCACGTTCCTCGCGCACGTGCACTCCTGGCCCGGCTACATCCTCGCGGTGCTCGTGCTGACGCTCGCGGTGTCGGCGTGGATCCTCAAGCTCGCGCCGCGGAACTGGACGCTGGTGCTGATCGTCGCGATCCTCGTGCAGGTGGGTGTAGGAGTGCTCCAGGCCCGCACCGGGTTGCCCGCCATCGCCGTCGGCATCCACATGATCCTCGCCTCGCTGTCAGCGGCGGCCTACACGGTGCTGGTCACGAGGCTCAAGCGGCCCGCCCAGGGCTGGGCCGACCCTTCGACAGGCTCAGGGGCCCAGCAACTGGGTCGCTGAGCCTGTCGAAGCGTCAGAACGGCAGGAGCGGGTCGATCGCGACGGACACGAAGATCAGCGTGAGGTACGTGATGGACGCGTGGAAGACGCGCATGGGCGCCGGCTCCGTGCCGCGCAGCGCCCGGTTGTACAGGCGGTGCGACTCGTAGATGAACCACCCGCCGAACACCAGGGCGGATGCCGTGTACACGATGCCCATGTGCCCGACCGGCACCAGCAGCAGCGAGCAGGCCACTGTGGCCCATGCGTACAGGATGACCTGCAGGCCCACCTGGTGGGCCGGACGGGTGACGCCCAGCATGGGCACGTGCACGTCGTCGTAGTCGTGCTTGTACCGCATGGAAAGCGGCCAGTAGTGCGGCGGCGTCCACAGGAAGATCAGCACGAACAGCACGAACGGCGGCCAGTCCAGCGAGCCGGTGACAGCCGTCCAGCCGATGAGCACCGGGAAGCAGCCGGCGATGCCGCCCCAGATGATGTTCTGCTCGGTGCGGCGCTTGAGGATCATCGTGTAGATGACGACGTAGAAGAAGATGGCGATGACCGACAGCGTGGCCGCCAGCCAGTTCGTGAATACCAGAAGCCAGACAGTGGACACCACGGCCAGCGTCCACGAGAAGACCAGCGCGCCGCGCGGCGAGACCTCACCGGTGACCAGCGGGCGGTTCGAGGTGCGCTTCATGTGCACGTCGATGTCGCGGTCCAGATACATGTTGAAGGATGCCGCGGAGCCGGCGCTCATGGCGCCACCGGCGACGGTGGCGAACACGAGCCACAGGTTGGGCACGCCTTCGGCCGCGAGGAACATGACCGGCACGGTGGAGACCAGCAGCAGCTCCATGACGCGGGGCTTCGTGAGGACGAAGTATCCGCGGATCTTCTGACCGAGCGAGTGGTCTGCGCGGGCGGTCTGCGATGTCGAAGAGATCGCGATCCCCTCCTTCTGGGCGTTCAGGGACACTCCCTCCATCCTATGGCGTCCGGCGTGTCCGAAGGACGCGCGGACGAGGCGCCGGATCATGACGAAATGCGCCGTCGGCACGGGAATCCTCACGAGTATGCTGAAACCACTCGCGTGCCCATTGCGCTGTGCATACTTCTTCCGTGACGACGCGGACGCGCAGGAATACGGGCGCCTCCGAATGTGTCAGAAGGAGTATGACCGTGGCAGAGCTTGTATGGGATGAGATCGACCGTCGGGCGGTGGACACGGCACGTGTCCTCGCGGCGGATGCTGTGCAGAAGGTCGGCAACGGCCACCCCGGGACGGCGATGAGCCTCGCCCCTGTCGCCTACCTGCTGTACCAGCGCGTGATGCGCCACGATCCGGCGGATGTCGACTGGCTCGGCCGCGACCGGTTCATCCTGTCGGTGGGGCACTCCTCTCTCACCCAGTACATCGAGCTCTACCTCGGCGGCTTCGGCCTGGAGCTGAAGGACCTCGAGGCGCTGCGCACGTGGGGCTCCCTGACGCCCGGTCACCCCGAGTACCGCCACACCAAGGGCATCGAGATCACCACCGGTCCCCTGGGCCAGGGCCTCGCATCGGCCGTCGGCTTCGCCTACGCCGCTCGCTACGAGCGCGGCCTGTTCGACCCGGATGCCGCGGCCGGCACCAGCCCCTTCGACCACTTCGTCTACGTGATCGCCGGCGACGGAGACCTGCAGGAGGGCGTCACCAGCGAGGCGTCCTCGCTGGCCGGTCACCAGCAGCTGGGCAACCTCATCGCGATCTACGACTCCAACCAGATCTCCATCGAGGGCGACACCGATGTGGCGTTCACGGAGGATGTCCGCGCCCGCTACGAGGCGTACGGCTGGCAGGTTCAGGAGGTCGACTGGCGTCGCACCGGTCACTACGTCGAGGACGTGTCCGAGCTCAACGACGCGATCACGCAGGCGCAGGCAGAGACCTCCAAGCCGTCGCTGATCATCCTGAAGACCATCATCGGCTGGCCGGCGCCCAACAAGTCGGGCACCGAGTCCGTGCACGGCAGCGCCCTGGGCGCCGACGAGGTGGCCGACACCAAGAAGGTGCTCGGCTTCGACCCTGAGAAGTCCTTCGTCGTGGAGGACGCCGTCATCGCGCACACGCGCGAGCTGGGCGCTCGCGCCGCCGAGGCGCGTGCCGCCTGGCAGGAGTCGTTCGACGCCTGGGCCGCAGCGAACCCCGAGCGCAAGGCACTGCTGGACCGTCTGGAGGCCGGTGTCCTGCCTGAGGGCATCGAGAAGGCGCTCCCCGTGTTCGAGGGCGGCACCGAGTCGTCGACCCGCGCGGCATCCGGCAAGGTCATCAACGCGCTGGCCGCCGAGCTCCCCGAGCTGTGGGGCGGATCCGCCGACCTGGCGGGCTCCAACAACACCACCATCTCCGGCGCGCCCTCGTTCATCCCGGAGACCTGGTCCACGCATGAATGGAAGGGCAGCCCCTACGGCCGGGTGCTGCACTTCGGTATCCGCGAGCACGCCATGGGCTCGATCCTCAACGGCATCACGCTGCACGGCAGGACCCGTGCCTTCGGCGGCACGTTCCTGATCTTCAGCGACTACATGCGCCCCGCCGTGCGTCTGGCGGCTCTGATGGACATCCCCAGCATCTTCGTGTGGACGCACGACTCCATCGCGCTCGGCGAGGACGGCCCCACGCACCAGCCGATCGAGCAGATCGCCACGCTGCGCGCCATCCCGAACTTCACGGTGGTGCGTCCGGCTGACGGCAACGAGACCTCGGCCGCCTGGCTGGAGATCCTGCGGCGCCACGGCGGCCCGACCGGCCTGGCGCTCACCCGCCAGAACGTACCCACCTTCGCCCGTGGCGAGGGCGCGGCGTCCGGTGACGTGTTCGCGGCAGCGGACAACACCGCCAAGGGCGCGTACGTGCTGGCCGAGGCCCCGAACGGCACGCCCGATGTCATCCTCATCGGCACCGGCTCCGAGGTCCAGCTGGCTGTCGCGGCCCGCGAGGCGCTGGCCGCCGAGGGAGTGAACGCCCGCGTGGTGTCCGCTCCGTCGCTGGAGTGGTTCGCCGAGCAGGACGAGGCGTACCGCGAGTCGGTGCTGCCGGCGTCCGTCACCGCACGCGTCTCCGTCGAGGCGGGATCGGTGCTCAGCTGGCGCGGCATCGTGGGCGACCGCGGCCGTTCGATCGGCATCGATCACTTCGGCGCATCGGCCGACTACAAGACCCTGTTCCAGAAGTTCGGCATCACCGCCGAGGCCGTCGCCCAGGCGGCGCGCGAGTCCATCGCAGCCGCGGGAGCGGCAGCAGCATCCAGCACCGAGGAGAACGCATGAGCACCCCCACCGAAGACCTCTCCGCCGCAGGCGTCAGCATCTGGCTGGACGACCTGTCCCGCACCCGCATCCACTCGGGCAACCTGAAGGAGCTGATCGAGACCCGTAACGTCGTCGGCGTCACCACCAACCCGACGATCTTCGCCAACTCGATCACCAACCCCGACGACACCTCGTACGACGCCCAGGTGCACGAGCTGGCGCAGGCCGGCGCATCCGCCGTGGATGCCGTCTTCGCCGCCACCACGCAGGACGTCCGCGACGCGCTGGACGTGTTCCGCCCCGTCTACGACGCGACGAACCACGTCGATGGCCGCGTCTCCATCGAGGTCTCCCCCGACCTCGCCCACGACACCGCGGGCACCATCGCGCAGACGAAGGAGCTGTGGGAGCGCGTCGGCCGCGAGAACCTGCTGGTCAAGATCCCCGCGACCAAGGCGGGACTGGGCGCCATCGAGGCCGGTATCGCTGCGGGCATCAGCATCAACGTCACGCTCATCTTCAGCCTGCAGCGCTACGCCGAGGTCATCGACGCCTACCTGTCGGGCCTGGAGAAGGCCAAGGCCGCCGGCATCGACCTGTCCACCATCCACTCGGTGGCGTCGTTCTTCGTCTCGCGCGTCGACACCGAGACCGACAAGCGCCTGGCCGCGATCGGCACCGATGCGGCCGCGGCTCTGAAGAGCAAGGCAGGCCTGGCCAACGCGCGCCTGGCGTACGAGCTGTACGAGAAGACCTTCGCGGGCGACCGCGCCAAGGCGCTTCTCGCCGCCGGCGCCACCCTGCAGCGCCCGCTGTGGGCGTCCACGGGCGTCAAGGACCCGGCGCTGCCCGACACGCTGTACGTGACGGGCCTGGTCGCACCCGGTGTGGTCAACACCATGCCTGAGAAGACCATGGAGGCGACGTTCGACCACGGCGTCGTCACCGGCGACACCGTGACGACGACCTACGCCGAGTCGCACCGGGTGTTCGACGACCTGAAGGCCGTCGGCATCGACTTCGACGACGTGACCCAGGTGCTCGAGGACGAGGGCGTCACCAAGTTCATCGACTCCTGGCACGGCCTGCTGGACATGGTCACCAAGGGGCTGGAAGCCGCGCGATGACCGTCTCGGTGCACGTGACGCAGTCCGCGAGGGACGCGGTGGAGCGGCTCATGCCCGCTCTCGTCACCGACCTCGTCGCGTCACGTGTCACCGCAGGCGACACCACGCTGTGGGGACCGGAAGCCGAAGCGGATGCCGCCGTGCGACTCGGCTGGGTGACTCCGGTCTCCCCCTCGGATCCGCTCGTCGCCGAGATCCTCGCGCTGCGAGAGGAACTGCGCGCAGTCGGCATCGACCGCGTCGTGCTCTCCGGCATGGGCGGGTCGTCACTGGCGCCGGAGGTGATCGCCGCCACCGCCGGCGTAGAGCTGACGGTGCTGGACTCCACGGCGCCTGCACAGGTGCTGGCGGCCCTGGATGCGGATCTCGCGCGCACCGTGCTCGTCGTCTCCTCGAAGTCGGGCACGACCGTCGAGACCGACTCGTATCGCCGTGCCTTCGAGACCGCGTTCGCCGATCTCGGCATCGACCCCGCCGCGCACATCGTGGTCGTCACCGATCCGAACTCCCCCTTGGACGCCTCCGCGACCGCGGCCGGCTATCGCGTGTTCCGCGCGGACCCGAACGTGGGCGGGCGCTATTCGGCACTCACCGCCTTCGGTCTGGTGCCGGCAGGACTGGCAGGCGTCGACATCGCCCAGCTGCTCAGCGAGGCCGAGGCGTCTCTGCTGGAGTTCGCCATCGACGATCCCGACAACCCGGCGCTGCGGCTCGCAGCCGCGATCGCCGGGGCCGAGCCCCGTCGTGACAAGCTCGCCATCGTCGCCGACGGCACCCGTGTCGAGGGCCTCGGCGACTGGATCGAGCAGCTGCTGGCGGAGTCCACCGGCAAGAACGGCACCGGCATCCTGCCCGTCGTGATGCTGCCGGTCTCCCCCGAACTCGAGACGCGCCCGACCGATCTGCAGGTCGTGCGACTCGTGGACGACTACGCCGACGCATTCCACCTGCGCGACCGGTATCCCGGAGAGATCCTGGTCAGCGGCGATCTGGGGGCGCTGTTCCTGCTGTGGGAGCACGCCACCGCCATCGCCGGACGTCTGCTGGGGATCAATCCCTTCGACCAGCCCGATGTCGAGTCCGCGAAGGCCGCCACGCGCGCGCTGCTGGACACCCGGCCCCAGCCGCCCGCGCCGGCCTTCGTTCAGGACGGCGTCGAGGTGCGTGTCAGTGACCCCGTGCTCGCGGAATCCGGGACTCTCGCGGGCGTCCTCGACGCGCTCTGGGCGACGCTGGCCGGCGACGGGTACGTGTCCATCCAGGCCTACGCGAACCGGCTGGACCTCGAGCAGCTGCAAGGCCTGCGCGAGCTGGCCGCCGCCGACTCCGGCCGGCCCACCACGTTCGGCTGGGGTCCGCGTTTCCTGCATTCCACCGGCCAGTACCACAAGGGCGGTCCCGCGCAAGGAGTCTTCCTGCAGATCCTCGAGCGCACCGATGTGGATCTGGAGATCCCCGGCCGCCCCTTCACGTTCGGCGAGCTGATCCAGGCGCAGGCCGCCGGAGACGCCGCTGTCCTGGCCGCTCACGGCCGCCCCGTCGTCTCGTTCACCGTCACGGATGCCGTGGACGACGTGCTCACCCTCTTCACCGCAACACAGTGATTCTTCACACAACAGTGATTCCCAGATCTGGAGATATCCACCACCGATGACCGCATCCATCTCTCGCGGACACAACCCGCTCCGCGATCCCGATGATCGCCGCCTCAATCGCATCGCAGGTCCCAGCGCACTGGTGATCTTCGGTGTGACCGGCGACCTGTCGCGCAAGAAGCTCATGCCCGCCGTCTACGACCTGGCCAACCGGGGTCTGCTGCCACCCGGCTTCGCGCTGGTGGGCTTCGCCCGCCGCGATTGGGAGGACCAGGACTTCGCCCAGGTCGTCTACGACGCCGTCAAGCAGCACGCGCGCACGGAGTTCCGCGAGGAGACCTGGCAGCAGCTGCTGCAGGGCATCCGGTTCGTGCAGGGCGCCTTCGACGACCCCGAGGCCTTTGCGCGCCTGCGCGAGACCGTCGAGAAGCTCGACGTGGAACGCGGCACGATGGGCAACCACGCCTACTACCTGTCGATCCCACCGAAGATGTTCCCCGTCGTGGCGCGCCAGCTGCGCGAGTCGGGCCTGGTCGGCGAGCAGAACGAGGACCACACCCACTGGCGCCGAGTGGTGATCGAGAAGCCGTTCGGCTCCGACCTCGACACCGCCCGAGCCCTCAACAAGGCGCTGGAGGCCGCGTTCCCCGCCGACTCCATCTTCCGCATCGACCACTACCTCGGCAAGGAGACGGTGCAGAACATCCTGGCGCTGCGCTTCGCCAACGAGCTGTACGAGCCGCTGTGGAACCGCAACTACGTCGACCACGTGCAGATCACGATGGCCGAGGACATCGGCGTGGGCGGCCGCGCCGGCTACTACGACGGCATCGGCGCAGCACGCGACGTCATTCAGAACCACCTGCTGCAGCTGCTCGCACTCACCGCGATGGAGGAGCCGATCAGCATGTCGGCCGACCACCTGCGCGCCGAGAAGGAGAAGGTGCTGGAGGCGGTGCGGCTGCCCGCCGACCTCTCCCAGTCGACCGCGCGCGGGCAGTACGCCGGCGGCTGGCAGGGCGGGGAACGCGTCAACGGGTTCCTCGAAGAGGACGGCATGGCGCCGGCCTCGACCACCGAGACCTACGCCGCGATCAAGCTCGAGATCGCCACGCGCCGCTGGGCGGGCGTGCCGTTCTACCTGCGCACCGGCAAGCGACTGGGACGCCGTGTGACCGAGATCGCGGTCGTGTTCAAGCGCGCGCCCGAGCACCTGTTCGGAGGAGCGCAGGCCGAACTCGGCCAGAACGCCCTGGTCATCCGCGTGCAGCCCGACGAGGGCGTCACGATCCGCTTCGGCTCCAAGGTGCCGGGCAGCGGAGCGAACGTGCGCGACGTGACGATGGACTTCGGCTACGGCCATGCTTTCACGGAGGCCAGCCCTGAGGCATACGAACGATTGATCCTGGACGTGCTGCTGGGCGACCCGCCGCTGTTCCCGCGGCACGAGGAGGTGGAGCTGTCCTGGAGGATCCTCGACCCGGTCGAGAAGTACTGGGCATCGCTGCACGCCCCGCTGGAGCAGTACGCACCCGGATCCTGGGGCCCGGCATCCGCTGATGCCCTGCTGGCCCGCGACGGACGAGTCTGGAGACGCCCATGATCATCGACCTTCCCGACACCACGACCAGCCAGGTCGCCAAGCAGCTCGTGAAGGTGCGCGAGGAGGGCGGCGCGGTCGCCCTCGGCCGCGTGCTCACGCTGCTGATCGTCGCGCACAACGGCGTCGCCGAGCAGGCCATCGACGCCGCCAACGACGCCTCCCGCGAGCACCCGATGCGCGTGATCGTGCTGATCACCGGCGAGGGCGAATCGCACCTGGACGCGCAGATCCGCGTGGGCGGTGATGCGGGTGCCAGCGAGGTGGTCGTGCTGCGCGCCTTCGGCGACGCCGCCAGCAACGCGGAGAGCCTGGTCACGGGCCTGCTGCTGCCCGACGCCCCGGTCGTCGCGTGGTGGCCCGAAGAGGCGCCGACGGATGCCGCGAACTCGCCGCTCGGCCGCATCGCGCAGCGTCGCATCACCGACGCCGCCACCTCACCCGATGTGCGCGACCGGCTGGCGCTGCTCGGCAAGACGCACGCTCCCGGTGACACGGACCTGGCCTGGACCCGCCTCACGCACTGGCGCGAGCAGCTGGCCGCCGTGCTGGACCAGCCGCCGTACGAGAACGTCACGGCCGTAGAGGTGCGCGGCGCCGCGGCGTCTCCCTCCACCGCGCTGCTGGCCGCGTGGCTGCGCATGGCACTGGACGTGCCGGTCAGCTGGTCGTACGAGGATCCCGACCACTGGCAGGAGGGCATCAAGTCGGTGCGACTCACCCGCCCCAGCGGCGACATCCTGCTGGAGCGCCCGACGCCCAGCGTCGCGGTGCTGA
The DNA here is from genome assembly GCF_049650565.1 of Microbacterium sp. GTDB lineage: Bacteria > Actinomycetota > Actinomycetes > Actinomycetales > Microbacteriaceae > Microbacterium. The sequence goes on along the minus strand of NZ_JBASAK010000053.1, from coordinate 12,575 downwards.
CCCAGCCGGGCCAGCCCGACCACGAGCTGCATCTGCCGCGGCGCACCCTGCGCGAGTGCCTCGCTGAGGAGCTGCGGCGGCTCGACGCCGATCTGCTGTACGGTCGGGTCATCACCGAGGGCTGGGAACGGCTCGGACCGGCAGACAAGGGAGCATGACATGGCGACGGTGCAGGGATCGATCAAGACGGTCGTCGTCGAACCGACACCGGCGGCGCTGGCCGCGCATGTCGCCGATCGATTCCTCACCCGCGTCATCGCGCGCACCCGCAACGGCCGCCTCGCCCACATCTGTCTGACCGGCGGATCAATGGGCGGCGCGGTGCTGGCTGCCGCCGCGTCCGATGAGCGCATCAGCACGATCGATTGGTCACTGGTGCACTTCTGGTGGGGTGACGAGCGCTTCGTCGAGCGCGACGACCCCGATCGCAACTCGCTGCAGTCGCGGAAGGCGCTTCTGGACGCGCTGCCGATCCCGCCCGAGAACATCCACGAGACCGCCGCGCCATCCGACGGCCTGTCGCTGGAGGAGGCCGCCGCGGCATACGCGGCGGAGCTCGCCCGGTTCAGCTCGTCGCACGGCGCCTGGCCGTCGTTCGCGGTCTGCTTCCTGGGTGTCGGTCCGGACGGACACATCGCGTCGCTGTTCCCGGATCGTCCCGAGGTGACGGTGACGGATGCCGCGGCGCTGCCGGTGCGCAACTCGCCCAAGCCGCCGCCCGAGCGGATCACGCTGACGCGGCCTGTGCTGAACTCCGCCAAGCGGGTGTGGCTCGTGCTGACCGGCGCAGACAAGGCCTCCGCGCTCGGCCTGGCGCTGGCGGGCGCCAGCTACGCCAGCGTGCCCGCAGCCGGGGCGAAGGGTCGCCGTCGCACGGTGTTCTTCGTCGACGAGGCCGCGGCCGCCGAGGTGGCGCCCGAACTCATCGACCGCGACTACTGAGCTCTCCGCCCTCACTCCTGGGGCGCTGAGCCCGTCGAAGCGTCGTCCGGTCTCCCGGCCTCCGGTCCCCCGGCGTCCGGTCGTCCGGCTTCACCGGCATCCGCTCCCCGGCTCCCGCGCACGATGCCGAGCTCCTGGCTCTCGCTGAGCACCTGCGGGTGATACTTCGCGAGGCCGAAGACGCCGAACACGGCGACCGCACCGGCCACGACGAACAGGATGACGACGGCCAGCGGCGCCTCGGACGCCTCGCCCAGGATCAGCGCGCCGATGATGACGGCGACGATCGGATCGATGACGGTGAGGCCGGCGATCACAAGATCGGGCGGTCCCGAGCTGTACGCGGTCTGCACGAAGTACGCGCCGACGGCGGCTGCGGCGATCAGGGCGATCACGCACACGACGGTGAGCCAGTCGAAGTCGCTGTTCTGGATGCGGCTGATGACGGCCTTCGCGAGCGTGGCCACGAAACCGTACAGGATGCCGGCGCCGGTGACGTAGAACAGGGCGCGCATGCGGTGGCGCAGGATCAGCCAGCAGGCGCCCAGCACGATGATGACGACGAGCAGGATCGCGAGGATCGTGAACAGGTCGGTGTCGCCGATCGGGCGCTCGACGGCGTAGAACGCAGCCAGGCCGACGAACAGGAAGATGCCGCCCAGGCAGCTGCCGATGGCGATGAGCGACCGTCTGGTGGGCGTGTGCCCGGAGACCCGCGCGTTCAGCAGCGTGGTCACCACGAGCGCCACCGCCCCCAGCGGCTGCACGACGATGAGCGGCGCGATGGACATGGCGCTGAGCTGGCAGATCACGGCCATGCCCAGCATGAGCGTGCCGATGAGCCAGGACGGCCGCGTCAGCAGGCCCTTGATCTGAGCGGCGTTCAGGCCCTCGTTGCCCTCGGTGCCGCTGATGCGCTCGACCTTCTCCACGCCGCGGTGCTGGTACTGCGCGCCCAGCGACATGAAGACGGCTCCGGCCAGTGCCAGAGGGATGCCCAGCAGTAGGGCCGGGTTCTGGAACACGCCGATCAGCTGATCGCTCATCCCCGCTGCGAACTCCACCCCATGATGCACCGTCCCACCCTATCCGGCGGAGGCCGCCCAGTAGGGTTGTGACGTGGCTGTTCTTCCGATCCGCATCATGGGCGACCCCGTGCTGCACTCCCCCGCATCCGAGGTCGATGAGATCACCGATGAGATCCGCGCGCTCGTCGCAGACATGTACGAGACCATGGATGCCGCACCCGGCGTGGGGCTCGCAGCCCCCCAGGTGGGTGTGCCGCTGCGCATCTACGTGTACACCTACGTCGACGACGACGATCAGCCGTGGCGGGGCGAGATCATCAACCCCGTGCTGTGGATGACCCCGCCGGAACCCGGGCATCCCGATCCCGACGAGGAGTCCGAGGGATGCCTGTCCTTCCCCGGCGAGCGGTTCCCGCTCCGCCGGTCGGATCGCGTGATGGTGACCGGCATGAACCTCGAGGGCGAGCGCGTGCGCATCGAGGTGGACGGCTGGCGCGCGCGCATCATGCAGCACGAGTTCGACCACCTCGACGGCATCCTGTACGTCGACAGACTGGACGACGGCGACTGGAAGACCGTGCAGAAGATCGCGCGCAAGCGCGGGTGGAGCCGGGGCGGCGCGAGCTGGTTGCCCGGCGTCGACGACCTGGAGGCATGATGAGCATCCGCATCGGAATCGTCGGCTACGGCAACCTCGGCCGCGGCGTCGAGCGCGCGATCGCACTGAACCCCGATCTGACGCTGGTGGGCGTGTTCACGCGCCGCGACCCGGCATCCGTGACTCCCCTCTCCCCGTCGACGGCGGTGCGACGCGTCGATGACATCGCCGGTCTGCGCGACGAGATCGACGTCCTGATCCTGTGCGGCGGATCCAAGAGCGACCTGCCCGGGCAGAGCCCCGCGTTGGCCGCATCCTTCAGCATCGTGGACAGCTTCGACACGCACCCGCGGATCCCCGAGCATTTCGCCGCAGTGGATGCCGCAGCCAGGGCCGCAGGGACGACAGCCATCATCTCCACGGGCTGGGACCCGGGCCTGTTCTCGCTGCAGCGGCTGTACGGCGAGGCGATCCTGCCGCAGGGCACCACGTACACATTCTGGGGCCGCGGGCTCAGCCAGGGGCACTCGGATGCCATCAGACGGGTTCCCGGCGTCGCGGGCGGTGTGCAGTACACGATCCCCTCCGAGGATGCGATCTCGCGCGTGCGCGCCGGCGAGCAGCCGGAGCTGACCACTCGCGACAAGCACACCAGGGAGTGCTTCGTGGTGCTCGAGGACGGCGCGGACCCGGATGCCGTGCGCGAGGCCATCGTGACGATGCCGGACTACTTCGAGCCCTACGACACGACCGTGCACTTCATCACTGCCGATCAGCTGGCCCGCGACCACGCCGGCGCCCCGCACGGCGGCTTCGTGATCCGCAGCGGGATGACCTCGGACGGCACCGCCCAGACCGTGGAGTTCCGTCTGGCGCTGGACTCCAACCCCGAGTTCACCGCCAGCGTGCTGGTGGCCTACGCTCGCGCCGCTGCTCGACTGGCGGCATCCGGCGACCACGGCGCGAAGACCCCGTTCGACATCGCCCCGGCGCTGCTCTCCCCCAAGTCCGGCGAGCAGCTGCGCGCCGAACTGCTCTGAGTTCGGCGGGCGGAGCCCCCCGACGCATCCGACCTCCGTCGATAGCCTGAATCCATGACCTCGGCAGACATCTACGACCGCGTTCTGACTCGTGCCGATGCGCCCGCCGCGCTCGCGGAGGTGCGACGGCTGGTCACCATTCAGCGGTTCCATGCCCGCGTGCTCGTGCAGGAGCGCGATGTCATCCGTCAGTGCCGCATCGAGGTCGATCTGCCCGCTGGACAGTGGTGGATGCTCACTCGGCGAGAGGACGGACAGCACAGGAGCTCCGAGCACCGCGACGGCCGGACATTCCGCGACGGCGTGCCGGCAGGCCTTCAGCTCGCCGCACACCAGGGGACGCCACCCGCACTGGAGCCGGTCTTCTTCGACCACCTGCCCTGGTGGGGACAGCACGAGCACGGCTTCTGGCCCGTCCTTCTCCGTCACATCGGCACGCATTCCGTCCTGGCGACCTTCGAACACGGCATGGATCCCTCGATGCTGAGTGCCCTGGTGGTCGACACCCGGCTGGGCCTGGTCACCCGCATCATGAACTTCAACGCACCCTACGTGATACTGCTGGACATCGAGCTGGACCGGCCCGTCGAGCGCCTCGTGCCGGCGACCTGGCCCGAGCTGGACGTGGTGCATCCGGACTACTGAGCCGACGTCGACACGTACTCCGCCCCACGACGACGAAGCCCCGTCACAGGGACGGGGCTTCGATGGGGTTGGCTCCCCGGCTTGGACTCGAACCAAGAACCTGCCGGTTAACAGCCGGCTGCTCTGCCAATTGAGCTACCGAGGATCATGTCCCCCGCTGCGCGGGCAACTCCTCAAGCTTAGCAAACTCGACGGGCGCTCCCGAACACAGCGGACCGCCCGGGCGTGGCGCACTCAGCGTGCGGCATCAGCCTCGGAATTGGGCGACCACAGCAGGTCTCGGCCGACGCCGCGCGCCACCACGTGACCGCCGCGCAGGATCAGCGTGTCCGCGTCGAGCTCGCGGATGAACGCCGCGTCGTTGGTGACCAGCAGCGCGGCCATGGACTGCTCCGACCGGCGTCGGGTGATCGCGGCGAAGACCACCGGACGCACCTCGAGGTCCAGATTGGCGAGCGGCTCGTCGGCGATGAGCACCCGCGGCTCCAGCATGAACGCCCGGGCGATGGCCACCCGCTGGCGCATCCCCGCGCTCAGTTCGTAGGGGAATCTGTCGGCCGCGCCGATCGGCAGGTGGAGTTCGTCCAGCAGTGAGGCGACCCGCACAGCCAGGTTCTTGGCATTGACCTTCTTCGACCGCGTGACGACGGGCTCGGCGATCACTTCGCCCACGGTGAGGCGCGGAGGGAGGTTCGCGCCCGCTGCCTGCGGGATGTAGCCGGTGAGCGCGGTCAGGATCTTCCTGCGCCGGCCTGGGCGCCGCGCATCGACTCCGCACACGTGGGCGCGCCCGCCGGCGACCTTCAGAGACGAGTCCGCGAAGCCGGCCAGTGCCGTGACGAGACTGGACTTGCCCGAACCCGTGGCACCGCCCACGCACATCAGCTCGCCCGGTCGCAGCGTGAACGTCACACCGTCCACGGCTCTGGTCACGCCGCCGTGGCCGATCCTGTCGATGACGAGATCGGAGCACTCGATGGCGGCATCGTGGGCGGCAGACATGGTTCCATCCTGCCCTGACCTGCGCGTCGGCGCGTCACGACTCGAGGAATCGCTGCCGTTCCAGGTCCAGATCCCGCAGGCGCACTCTCAGCGCGCGCCCGCCGTCGGAGTCCGCCAGCACACGCTGCACGGCGCCCAGCAGCTCATTCTTCTCATGGTCGATGGACCGCAGGATCAGGCCACGGCACAGGTCGGTCGCGGAGGCCACCGCGCGCTCCTCGTCCTTGGCGGGGAACGGCATCATCAGCAATTCGCCGGCCAGGCTGCGGAACGGCTCGCGCACGGCATCCGCGGCCGCGGCCGCCCAGCCGACCCTCGTGCGGTCGACCACTGCCGCGACGGACTCGCGCACGGCGTCCAGACCGGGATGCCGGAACTGCTGCGACGCGGCGCGCTCCAGCAGCGGCTGGTCGATGCGGTGCCCGTACTGCAGCATGCCCATCAGCGCGTCGCGCTCGAGCGCGACATCCGCCGTGCGGGGCAGGTCGGCGAGCCGCACCCGCATCACGGGCGCCTCTCCCCCGGCATCCGCCGTCGGTCGCGTCTCATGGCGATGCTCGGGAGCGGATGCCGCGCCCCGCGCCGCGCGCATGACCTCGTGGTGCACGGCGGTGGGGTCCATGCCCAGCCGACGTGCGAGAACGCGTTCGTAGCCGGGACGCAGCAGCTCGTCGCGGATGACCGCCACGATAGGCGCGGCGGCGCGCAGCGCCCCGACCTGCCCTTCGACCGTCGCCAGGTCGTAACCGGCGAGCTTGCGGTCGATGACGAACTCGAACATCGGCACCTTGGCATCCATGAGGCCGCGCACGGCGGCATCCCCGCGCTGCAGGCGCAGATCGCAGGGGTCGAGATTGTCCGGTGCGACAGCGACGAACGTCTGCGCGGTGAAGCGGGAATCCTCCGAGAACGCGCGCAGGGCGGCCTTCTGGCCCGGCTCGTCGCCGTCGAACGTGAACACCACCTCGCCCGCCGCGGAGTCGTCGCCCATCACGCGACGCAGCACCTTGATGTGCTCGGCGCCGAACGCCGTGCCGCAGGTGGCGATCGCGGTCGTCACGCCGGCCAGGTGGCAGGCCATCACGTCGGTGTAGCCCTCGACCACGACCACCCGCCGCGGGTCTCCGCGGGCGATGTCGCGCTTGGCGAGGTCGAGCCCGTAGAGCACCTGCGTCTTCTTGTACAGCGGCGTCTCGGGGGTGTTGAGGTACTTGGGGCCCTTGTCGTCGTCATACAGCCGGCGGGCGCCGAAGCCGATGGTCTGTCCGGTGACGTCGCGGATGGGCCAGATGACCCTGCCGCGGAAGCGGTCGTACACCCCGCGCTGGCCTGCCGAGACGAGCCCGGCGTTGGTCAGCTCCTCGCGGGTGAAGCCCTGAGCGGTGAGCGCCTTGGTCAGGTTCTCCCAGCCCTTGGGCGCGTATCCGACACCGAAGTGGGCGGCGGCGCCCGCGTCGAACCCGCGCTCACCGAGGAACCTGCGGGCGCTTTCGGCCTCCGGGCTCAGCAGCTGACTGCGGAAGTACTCGGCGGCGGCCGTGTTGGCCGCGTAGAGCCGACTGCGGCCGCTGGTCTCCGGCGCCGCGCCGCCGTCCTCGTAGTGCAGCGCGAAGCCGATCCGGCCCGCGAGGCGCTCGACGGCCTCGGTGAAGCTGACGTGATCCATCTCGCGCAGGAATGAGTACACGTCGCCGGAGGCACCGCATCCGAAGCAGTGGTAGAAGCCCACCTGCGGGCGCACGTGGAAGCTGGGGCTCTTCTCGTCGTGGAAGGGGCAGAGCCCCTTCATCGATCCGACGCCGGCGGACTTCAGCGCGACGCGCTCGCCGACGATGTCGGCGATGTTGGTGCGCGACTTGACCTCTTCGACGTCGGCCTGCAGGATGCGGGGCATCAGACGACGCTCTCGACGGCCGTCCGTGGTGCGGGACGGTGGCGCACGCCGGTACGGGCACTGCGGGGGCTCCAGATGCCCACTTCGGCGGGGTCGATCTCGCCGACCAGGCGGTTGTGCCAGTCGACGGCGGTCTGATCCGTCAGGCTCGCCACCTGGTCGACGACCACGCGGGCGCGCTCGGCGTCTGTGGCCGCGTCGAGGAAGTCGGCGGTGAAGGCGGGCTCGAGCACATCGGCGCCCGCCGACCACAGGGCATCCGTGGACCACAGTGCGTCGGCCAGTCGCGTGAGCACCTTGCGCTGCTCCTTGTACACGCCCTTGCGCGCATCGATGGTGACGATGGCCTGGCCCATGATTCCCTTGAGCACCGCGATCTCGGTCTCCACGACCCGCGGCACGACCACGTGACCGGCATAGCGGGCCAGCTGCGGACCGGGGTGAGCGTCGCGCGTGGCGGCGACGGATGCCCGGGCGAAGCGCCCGATCAGGTCGCTGGTGAGGTTCTTCAGGCGCGCCAGGTCGCGGCGGGAGCGGTCGAACGTCTTCAGCCACATCGGCTGGCGGGTCAGCCGGTACAGCGCGTCGGCCAGCTCCTCGCGGGTGTAGTCGTACCCCACCCACTGCTGGATGCGGCCCACGAGCGGGTGATGCTCGATCGGGTCGGAGAGCTGGGCCACGTCGAGGTAGCCGTTGACGATGGCGTCCTCGAAGTCGTGCACGGAGTAGCCGATGTCGTCGGAGAGATCCATGATCTCCGCCTCGATGCAGCGCAGCCGCCCCGGGGCGCTCTCGCGCATCCAGCGGAAGACCGGCTCGTCCTCGGGGTAGACGCCGAACTTCAGCCTGCCACCCGGGTCGGGCAGCGGGTTGTCGACCGTCCACGGGTACTTGCAGGTTGCATCGAGGCTGGCGCGGGTGAGGTTCAGGCCCACGGAACGGCCGTCTTCGTCCAGCACCTTGGCCTCGAGACGGGTGAGGATGCGCAGCGACTGCGCGTTGCCCTCGAATCCGCCGATGTCGGACGCCCAGTCGTTGAGCGCGCGCTCGCCGTTGTGCCCGAACGGCGGATGCCCGAGGTCGTGGCTCAGGCACGCCGTATCCACGACATCCTCCGAGACACCCAGCGCCGTCGCCAGCTCGCGGCCGACCTGCGCGACCTCGAGCGAGTGCGTGAGGCGGTTGCGGGCGAAGTCGGCAGTGGATGCCGGGCTGAGCACCTGCGTCTTGGCAGCCAGGCGTCGCAGAGCCGCGGAGTGCAGCACGCGCGCGCGGTCGCGGGAGAAGTCGTTGCGCTCGGAGCGGTGGGTCTCGGAGACGAAGCGCTCGGAGTCGCGTTCCGAATAGCCCGGGTCAGCCGCCACTGTTCTCCACCTCCGCCTCGCGCATCATGTCGCCGTCACCCGCGCCGATCTCGCGGGAGTCGAGCCATCCCTCCGGCAGCACCGTGCGCTTCGGCGTACCCGCCCGCCCGCGCTGTCCCTCCGCACCCGCTCCGGGGTAGGGCGCATCGCCGAGCGTGCCCAGCAGGTCGTCGATCTCGGCCAGCGACGATGCCCGCGCGAGGGCGCCGCGCAGTTCGCCGCCGACGGGGTAGCCCTTGAAGTACCAGGCCACGTGCTTGCGCACGTCCTTGCACCCGCGGTCCTCGTCCTCGAAGAACTCCACCAGCAGCTCGGCGTGGCGCCGGAACGCGTTCGCGACGAACTGCAGAGTGGCGTCGACCTCGGGCCGGGGCGCCAGGCCCGGGGCCAGTGCGTCGGAGAGCTCGCCGAACAGCCACGGCCGGCCCAGGCATCCGCGCCCCACGACGACGCCGTCGCAGCCGGTCTCTGCCATCATCCGCTTGGCGTCGTCGGCCGACCAGATGTCGCCGTTGCCCAGCACCGGGATGCTGGTGACAGCCTGCTTGAGCTCGCCGATGGCGCTCCAGTCGGAGTGACCGGAGTAGTACTCGGATGCCGTGCGCGCGTGCAGCGCGACGGCTGCGGCGCCGGCATCCTCTGCCGCGCGGCCTGCGTCGAGGAAGGTGAGGTGGTCCTTGTTGATGCCCTTGCGCATCTTGACCGTCAGCGGCACGTCGCCCGCGGCCTTCACGGCACGGGAGACGATGTCGGCGAAGAGTGAGGTCTTCCACGGCAGCGCGGCGCCGCCGCCCTTGCGGGTGACCTTGGGCACCGGGCATCCGAAGTTCAGGTCGATGTGGTCGGCGCGGTCCTCTGCGACGATGATGCGCACCGCTTCGGAGATGGTCACGGGGTCGACGCCGTAGAGCTGGACGGAGCGGATGTCCTCGCTGGGGTGGTGCTGGATGAGCCGCATGGTGATGGCGTTGCGCTCCACGAGCGCGCGCGACGTGATCATCTCGCTGACGTAGAGCCCGGCCCCGTACTCACGGCACAGCCGACGGAACGCCGTGTTGGTGATGCCCGCCATGGGTGCGAGGACGACCGGGATGTCGAGGTCGATGGGACCGATGCGCAGGGCGGGTGCGGCCTGGGCGGGCGGGCTGGTGGGCGTGGCGAGAGTCATGACCCCTCCATTCTCCCAGACTGGGGCCCCTCCCGGGCTCAGCGGATCTAGGCTGTGGATATGACCGATCAGGCGCTCAGGCAGATCCCCTTCACCGACGCGACGGGCGCGCAGAAGACGCTCGACGACTACGGCTCCGACGTGATGCTCGTCGTGAACGTGGCATCCCGGTGCGGCAACACCCCACAGTACGAGCAGCTCGAGCAGTTGCAGAAGGAGTACGGCGATCGGGGGTTCTCGGTGATCGGCTTCCCGTGCAACCAGTTCATGGGCCAGGAGCCCGGATCGATGGAGCAGATCCTGGAGTTCTGCTCGACCACCTACGGCGTCACGTTCCCCATCAACGAGAAGGTCAAGGTCAACGGCCGCAACGCGCACGAGCTGTTCAAGGCGCTCAAGGAGACCACGGATGCCGGTGGCAAGGCCGGTCGGGTGGAGTGGAACTTCGAGAAGTTCCTGGTGCGCGCGGACGGCTCCGTGCAGAGATTCCGCCCGAAGCAGAAGCCGGACTCCCCCGAGATCGTCGCCGCGATCGAGGACGCGCTCTCGCGCTGAGCGGCAGCACTCAGACGATCAGGATCACTCCGCCGCGGCGGCGTTCTTCTGCGACCAGACGTCGCGGATGACGTTCTCGAACGCCGCCGGCGGCTGCGCGCCGCTGACGCCGTACTGACCGTCGATCACGAAGAACGGCACGCCGTTGATGCCGTAGGCGCGGGCCTGCTCCTGGTCGGCGCGGACGGCGGGCAGGTACTCGGCGGACTCCAGCGCGGAGCGGACTTCGCCGGCATCCAGCCCCACCTCTTCGGCCAGCGCGACCAGGTCATCGATGCGGCCGACGTGCCTGCCCTCGGTGAAGTACGCGGCCATCAGCCGCTCCTCCATCTCGTGCTGCCGGCCCTTCGCCTTGGCGAAGTGCAGCAGCTCGTGCGCCTTGACAGTGTTGGTGTGCTGCAGCAGGTCGAAGCGGTACTGCAGCCCGGCGCCGGCGGCGACGTTCGTGACGTGCGAGAGCATCTGCTCGACCTGCTCGCGGGCCATGCCCTTGTGACCGGCGAGGAAGTCCAGTTCGTCGCCGTCGAAGTCGACGGGCGTGTCGGGCGAGAGCTCGAAGGAGTGGAACGTGATGTTCACCTGCGGGGCGTCCTCGTCGTCCGCCGTGGCTGCCAGCCCGGCCTCGAGGTTGCGCTTGCCGATGTAGCACCACGGGCACGCGATGTCGGACCAGATGTCGATGGAGATGGGTTCGCTCACGCTTAAGGCAACAGGCGCCGCGGCCGGCGTATTCCGTTCCGGTAATGTTCTCTCGCACAGGGCGCTGTCAGACGGCGATAGCGAGCCCATGCTGTGATGCTTTGCGACACCGAGGCACACCTCCGCGCGCATGCGCCGCACGGGGGCCCTGAGCTTGTCGAAGGGTCGGATGCCGGTTGCACAGGCATCCGATATTCGTCATGGCACCCTTCCCAATATCGAACCTTTGTTCTATACTGGAGGCATGCTCAACTCCGCTCAGCACCGCCTCGACCGCGAGGCCGAGGTGCTTGCGGAGTGGGTGCAGACGCGGCGTGAGATCGCCCGGTTGGAGGCGCGAGCGTCGTCGCTTCTGGCGGACCGGCTCGAATTGCTGGACGCGGCGGTGTCGGAGTCCCCGATGCACCGCAATGCGATCGAGCGGTCCATGGTCGCGGAGTTCACGGCGGCGGGGCGGATGGCGAAAGGCTCGGTGGAGCACGCGTTCGCCGACGCGCGCGCCCTGCGGGTGTCGTTCCCGGGCGTACGGGACGCGTTCGAGGCGGGGAGCATCACACCGGCGCATGTCCGGCAGATCCTCGAGGCGGCCTCTCCCGTGCAGGAGGCCATCGGCACCGGGCAGATCGAACCCCACCTGCTCGGCCTCTACGAGGCCGCGGCCCTCGAGTTCGCCGAGACCGAAGCCCCCGCCCGCGCCCGCGCACACGCACGGGAACTGGCCGCAGCCCTCGCCCCCAGGACCGTGACCGAACGGCACCAGGATGCCCTGTCCGAGCAGTACGTGAAGATCCGCCCAGTCACCGACGAGCTGTCCCTGCTGCAGGCGCTGCTGCCCACGCACCGGGCCGAGGCCATCATGGACCGGCTCACGACGATGGCACGGCACCAGAAGCAGCACGGTGAGGACCGGCACCCCACGCTCCCGGTGGACGAGGACTTCCTGGCCGAGGCTGACCGGTCCGTGCAGATCATCACCGCCGACGGCGACGTCTTCACCGTCGACCCCTTCACCGAACCCGTCGCCGACGATCAGCCCGACCCCGCCGAAACACCCCAGGCGCTGGATGCGTGGGACGATCTCGTCGCCCGCGCCCTCGAGGCGGGGCCTGAGATCATCCAGATCCCCGACGACGCCCGCGGCACCGACCAGATCCGCGCTGAGCTGCTCACCGACCTGCTCCTGAGCACCGATCCGTCAGAGGTCTTCGGCGACGGGTTGGACCACGTCGCCGCGCACGTGAATGTCACCATCGACGCGACCACCCTCGCAGGGATGAACGACCGCCCCGCGCAGCTCGACGGGGAAGGCATCGTCCACCCCGACACCGCCCGCGCCTTCGCCGGCACCGCGACTATCTGGAACCGCCTGTGGATGGACCCCGACGGCTTCGTCACCCGCACCGACACCTACCGCCCCACCACCGCCATGACCAGATTCCTGCAGGCCCGAGACCAGCACTGCCGCTTTCCTGGATGCCGGATGCCCGTCCACCGCACGCAGATCGACCACACTCACGACTGGGCCAAAGGCGGCACGACGTCGCTCGGCAACCTCGCGCATCTCTGCTTGACGCACCACGCACTCAAACACCCCGACATCCCCGACCAATACCGGTGGAAAGCACGCCAGAACCCGGACT
>NZ_JBASAK010000052.1:0-9259 GCF_049650565.1 Microbacterium sp. | reverse complement strand
TGTCAGGATGCTGGTGGGATGAGAGCAGTCCGATCGCGAGCATCCGAGATCGTCGGGATGCGCGTTCGCGAACTGCGCGACAAGAGCATGATCAGCCGCAACAAGCTGGCCGAGCGGGCGGACATGGACGTCTCACACCTGGCTCGCATCGAGAACGGCACAGGCAACCCCACGCTGTTCGTCCTCATCCAGCTGGCCACGGCGCTGGACATCTCGTTGACGGCCCTGATCACGGGCCTCTCCGCCGCCGATCTCCCGCAGGACATCAAGCCGTACTCCGAGGCGGACTTCCGGCGCGAGCTGCGCCGCCGCGGGCACGACGCCTGAACCGGCTCACACCACGAACCGCCACACGTACTCGAGCCCGTCCTGCTGGCGGAACCAGGCGACGGTCACGACCACCTGGTCGACGTCGCAGCCGCACAAGCACAACTCGACGGTCTCGGTGGGCAGCACCTGGCCCCACAGCTCCACCGCTCCGCTCTCGGAGAGGTCGCTGCGCAGCACCTTGACGAAGTCCACCGGCTCCTTGCCGGCGTTCATCACGACCGGGTGCCTCCGGTCTCCTCGCGTCACCACCCAGGGCACGCAGTAGGCGGCGGGGGGCGGGACTCGAGTGGTGTCTATGGAGTGGAGCATCCGCCCAAGCTACGAGCGGCGACGGACGCCGGAACCGGGTGCGGGGGCACGGCCCCTGGAGGAGTGGAGAAGTCGGACTCAGTCCTCGGCTGTGGAGGACGGGTGCCGCCGTGGCAGTCTCAGCCGCGACACGACGCTCCCTCCCACCAGGCGCGCGCCGTGCAGCATCCGATGCTCGATCCTCTCACTGCCTGTGGCGGGCTCCAGCTCCGGCGGCAGCCACAGCGGCGCGGCTCCGAACGCGCGACGGGAGTTCTTCAGCACTCGGCGCCCCAGCAGGTGGTTGCCCGTGCCGCCGACCACCGCTCCCACGCCGAACGGCAGTGCCTTGCCGATGAATGACGCGCCGCCGCGCGTGGCGAACTGGCGGATGAACGCCGACTTCAACCGGTCGACCAGCGGTCCCACGGCCGCCCGCGGCAGCGACTTCGTCACCAGCTCGCCCCAGTACGAGGAGCGCGTCCCGCCCTTCCCCGATGCCTGCCTGGCCAGCTGGGAGACGAGATCGACGCCCTCCTTGCCCAGCATCAGCGTCATCACCAGCGCGCGTGCTCTCTCGGGCTCCTGCACGGCGGTGCCGTGCACCTCAGCCACCGACTGCGCGAACAGCGCCGTCGACTCCATGAAGCCGACCGTCTCCGCGCCCGAGAGCGCGAGCGTCACGCCCGTGCCGATCCCCGGGATGACGGCTGTCGCGCCGACGGCCGCACCTCCCGTGGTCACGGTGGCGAGATAGCGCGCCTCGAGGATCCTCACGATCTGCGCGGGGTCGGCATCGGGATGCCGGAGGCGGATGCTGCGGATGTGAGCCACGACTAGCGGCCGCTGCACGGCCAGCATCCGATCCAAGCCGCGCACCGAGAAGGATCGCTTCTCCGGATCGACGACGGGCATGACCTCGTCATCGATCTCCATCCTGTGGACCTTCTGGCGCATGGGGAGATCCTATGCACGGCATCCTCGAGAAAGCCGAAAGCCCCGCACCCTTGACAGGGCGGGGCTTTCGATGCTTCGACAGGCTCAGCAACCCAGATGGGGCGGCTCAGCAATCGAGATGGGTCACACGAACAGGTTCGCGCGCTCCAGGTCCTCGGCGAAGTCGATCTCGACCGCGTACAGGTCGGAGACGTCCATCGGCTCGAGCAGCAGGCCGTTCTCGGCGATCGCCAGCTCGAGACCGCGCTCGAAGTAGTCCTGGTCGTCGACGCGCTGCAGCTGGCGCATGAAGGCCGCCTTGTCGGCCGACGAGATGTAGTTGATGCCCACGGCCTCGCCAAGACCGCCCTTGACGGTCTTGGACAGCTCCTTGATGAAGCCCTCGTCGGTGACGGTGTACTTGACCTCTTCGTCGCTGACCTTGGACGTGTTGACCGTGACGAACGACTGGTCGCGCTCGATGTACTCGATCGCACGGCCGAGGATGCGCGGGTCGAAGACCACGTCGCCGTTCATCCACAGAACGCCGGCCTTGCCGGTGGCGCTCAGCGCGCGCAGCAGGCTCTTGGACGTGTTGGTCACGTCGTAGCGCTCGTTGTGGACGTACTTCGCGGTGGGGAAGGCCTCGATGATCACCTCGGCGCGGTAGCCGACCACCGCGGTGATGCGTGCGTCGCTGCCGAAGGCCGCGCGGATGTTGTCGTGCTGCTGCTGCATGATGGTGCGGCCGTCGCTGAGCTCGGTGAGCGGCTTCGGGAGCGCGCGACCGAGGCGCGAGCCCATGCCCGCAGCAAGGATGACGGTCTGAAGAGTCACGGTTTCTCCCTAAAAAGAACTTGTGTTCACTGTCGATTCATCGACGGGACACCTCTTCGTGCCAGGAACATGCTACTGAAGCCACCTGGGAGACCCCGCGCAGAGCGGACGCCGTTGCTGTTCCGTGATCGTTCTCACATGCGACGCTCAGGATTCTCAGGGGCGCCCAATGCGGTTTCGCCCTGTGTCGAAAGGCGGGGTGGCCTTGCGCGCTCTTGATACCGTAGTACCCGTGACAGCTTCTCGCGACGATTCAGGGGACCACCGCGAAGACACTTCCCCGCCGCGTGCCGTGGGGAAGGGCGTGGCCGCCGCGGCGAATGCGGCGAAGAAGCCCGCGCGCGCGTCTGCGAGGCGGAAACCGGCGGCTGAGCCGAAGACGGAGGCCGCGGCTCCGGCTGCCGATGGGGTGAAGGCGGATGCTGGAGCCGAGTCCACCGCGAGGACGGCGCCTCGTCGCACGGCGACGAAGAGCACGGCAGCGAAGCCCACGGGCACGAAGGCCCCTGCGGCGATGACCGCGGCGTCGAAGACCGCAGGTACGAAGGCCGCTGCAGCGAAAAGCGCAGCCGCCAAGACCACGCCCACCAGGACGGCGGCGTCGAAGACCGCCGCGGCGAAGAAGGCGGCATCCGACGCTGCTGCGGCGAAGACGACTGCCGCCGGCCGCACGGCCGCGGCTGGCGCGGCGCGCACGGCGGCCGCGAAGAGGGCTGCTGCGGCATCGTCAGCGGGGACCGCGTCCAAGGCGGCCGCCGTGGCCAGGTCCGCTTCGAGCAGTGCCGCCGCAGTCGGCAAGACCGCCGCCGCTCCGGACGCTGCGTCCAAGTCGGCACCCAAGCGCACTGCGGCGCCGAAGCGCACTGCGCGATCCAAGTCCGCTGCGGCGTCCGCGCCTGCAGCAGCGAAGACGGCAGCGTCCACACCTGCAGCAGCGAAGACGGCAGCGTCCGAACCCGCTGCCGCGAAGACCTCGGGAGCCGAGACCGCGGAGCCGGGCAATTCGACCTCCGGGCCGGCGCCTTCCGCGAAGTCCACAGCAACGAAGGCGATGGCGTCCAAGAGCACGACGTCCAAGAGCACAGCGTCCAAGGGCACGGCGTCCAAGGCCACGGCGTCCAAGGGCACGGCGTCCAAGGGCACGGCGTCCAAGAGCACGGCGTCCAAGCCCACCGCGACCAGGACCACCGCTTCGAGAGCTGCTGCTTCGACGAGCGCGGACAAGGCAGCCGCTGACGAGTCCGACCTCTCCTCGAAGAGCCCCGATGGCGCAGACGTCGTGGCATCCGTGCCCCGACTCGTCGCCGCGTCCGACAGCGCGCCTGTCACCACCGAGGCGCGCGCACCCCGAGGCGCCGAAGGCTCCACGGAGGCCGAGCCCGCGGTCGCGCCTGATCAGGTCGTCGCGACCGCGCCGGCCGAGGGCCTGCAGCCAGCCGAAGAGGCGCCTGCAGCGCGGGACGTCTCCGCACCGGTCGACTCCGAGACATCCGACTCTGCGATCGCGGAATCCCAGACCGCAGTGTCGGCTGACCCCTCCGGCACCACAGAGGCGATCCGCATCCGCGGGCTCGTCAAGCGCTTCGGCGACTCGCATGCCGTCGACGGCATAGACCTCACGGTGCCCGCCGGCTCCTTCTACGGACTGGTCGGCCCCAACGGCGCGGGCAAGACCACCACACTGTCGATCATCGCGGGACTGCTGCGGCCCGATGCCGGCACCGTGCACATCAGCGGCATCGATCAGCGCGCCAATCCGCTCGGCGCGAAGCGCGTGATGGGCGTGCTGCCCGACCGGCTGCGCACCTTCGACAGACTCACCGGACGGCAGCTGCTGCACTATTACGGGCAGCTGCGAGGACTCAGTCGCACGGTGATCGAGAAGCGCGTGGCCGACCTCGCCCGCGCGTTCGACCTCTCCGAGGCCCTCAGTCGCGTCGTCTCCGACTACTCCGCAGGCATGACCAAGAAGCTCATGCTGGCCGGCGCGCTCATCCACACCCCGCGGGTGCTGGTGCTCGACGAGCCGTTCGAGGCCGTCGACCCGGTGTCCTCCGGCGTGATCCTGGACATCCTGCGCTCGTACGTGTCGCATGGCGGCACCGTCATCCTCTCCAGCCACGGCATGGACCTCATCGAGCAGGTGTGCTCGCGAGTCGCCGTGATCGTCGACGGCGAGGTGCTGGCCGAGGGCACCGTCGACGAGGTTCGCGCCGGCCAGACCCTGGCTGCGCGGTTCGTCGAGCTCTCCGGCTCCGGTGGCGAAGTGGAGGGTCTGGAGTGGTTGCACACGTTCTCCGACTGAGACTGGCGCTGCTGGCCGGCGCCCTTCGCGGGGAGCGCCTGGTGCGCAGCGTTCTGGCCGTGCTGGCTGTCGCCGCCTTCACGGTCGCGGTCTGCATCGCGGTGCTCGGCCTCGGCGATGCGCCGCTGCCCACCGCGCGCACGGTCATCGTGCTCGGCTCAGCGGCCACGTTCCTCGCGTTCTTCCTCGCACCGATGCTGACCGCCACGCAGGACCAGCTCGATCCGCGGCGCTTCGCCCCGTTCGGCGTGGACGACGAGCGGATGCCGTGGATCCTCGCGCTGGCGTCGCTGGTCAGCATCCCCAGCTTCGCGCTCATCGCGGTGCACCTGTGCTTCGTGATCACCGCCATCACGGTCGGCGGCATCGCATGGCCGGTGGCCATCCTCGCCGGCATCGTCAGCGTCGTCTCCACTGCGCTCGTGGCGCGCATCGGCATGGCCATCAGCGCCATCGCCCTGCCCGAGCGCCGGTCCCGCGAGCTGACGGTGCTGTTCACCATCCCGATCATCGTGATCGCGTTCCCCGTCGCGGCGTACTTCGCCTCGATGAACTGGAACGGGCACGTGCCGGTGACCGCCGCGGCGGCGACCTCCGCCGTCGGCTTCACCCCGCTGGCCGCGCCGCAGGCGTTCCTGTTCCACCTCGCCGCCGGGGACGCTGCGGCGGCCTGGGCCAGCGGAGTGATCGCCCTCGTGACGCTCGCCGGACTCCTGATGGCATGGGCCTACCTCGTGCGACGGCTGCTCAGCGCCACCGAGCGCGCGCACGCGGCGCGCGAGCGCGTGGGGCTGGGATGGTTCTCGGGGCTCCCCGCCAACGCTTTCGGGGGAGTGGCCGCGCGCAGCCTGGTGTACTGGCTGCGCGACCGCCGGTACATCG
Source organism: Microbacterium sp. (assembly GCF_049650565.1). Taxonomy (GTDB): domain Bacteria; phylum Actinomycetota; class Actinomycetes; order Actinomycetales; family Microbacteriaceae; genus Microbacterium. The sequence goes on along the minus strand of NZ_JBASAK010000052.1, from coordinate 3,681 downwards.
TGAACGTCCTCATCGTGCCCGTCGCCGGTGTGCTGACGGTCTTCCCGCTGATGGTGGCGGGGGTGCCGGCGTGGGCCGCCGCGCTCGTGCCCGTGCCGCTGATGGCGCTGTTCTTCGGATGGCTGCCGCACAATGACGTCGCCTACGACTCCACCGCCCTGTGGCTGCACATCGCCAGCGGCGTGCGCGGAGTGCCCGACCGACTCGGCCGGCTGGTGCCGGTGCTGCTGGTGGCGGTTCCCGTGCTCGCCATCGCCGTCTCGGTGACGCTGGTCACCATCGACAAGTGGACACTGCTGCTGCCGCTGGTGGGCGTGGCCGCCGCGCTGCTGCTGACCGGACTCGGCATGTCGAGCATCGCCTCCGTCATCGCCCCGTACGCGGTCTCGCGCCCGGGTGACAGCCCGTTCCAGCAGCCGCAGCGCTCGTCGTCGCACGGCTCGTTCGGCGCCGCGGGCACGTTCGTGGGCGCGCTGCTGTTCAGCGCCCCCACCGTGTGGCTGTTCGTGCTGACCATCGTCGACGGGGATCAGCACGCGCCGGCCACGTTCTGGACCGGCATCGTCACCGGCATCCTCGTGCTGGCCGGAGGCGCTGCCATCGGCGGTGCGATCTTCGAGCGCAGCGGCACGCGGCTGATGGAGTTCGCCGAGACCACCTGACCCCGGCGCCATCCCGGCGGCTAGAATCTCGACATGAGCATTCCGCTGGACAACCCCGATCACGGTGGCGTGGCAACACTGGATCGCGAACTCGAAGAACTCCTCCGCGAGGAGAACCTCGAGCCCGGCGACCACGAGCGCTTCTCCCACTACGTCAAGAAGGACAAGATCCTCGAGTCGGCCCTCACCGGCAAGCCGGTGCGCGCGCTCTGCGGCAAGAAGTGGACTCCGGGGCGCGACCCCGAGAAGTTCCCGATCTGCCCGACCTGCAAGGAGATCTACGACAAGATGATGCGCTGAGCCGACCCTTCACTTCGACTCGCTGACGCTCGCTCAGCACAGGCGACAGGCCCGGGGACCCAGCGCCGAGGCTCGGAGACGCCGTGCCGAAGCTCGGAGACGCAGCTACTCGGCGTCAACGAATACGGTCGGGATCGCAGGATCCGACTTGCTGAGTGCGAGGGCGCGCACCGGCAGCTCCTCGCGCACCTTCAGGTGGTGCTCCCTCGCGGACTCCGTGCCGGCCTGCCCTTCGTAGGCGGTGTCGATCTCGCCGTCCTGCACCAGCACGACCTGCAGCGGCCGGGAGTCCGGGTGCGCCGCCGGCTCGTCGACGCGCTCGAAGCCATCGGCGACCGAGATCGTCTCGGCTGTGGCCACGCCGTTCGCAAGCGTGCGGAAGGCGGCCTTGCGCCCGCCCTTGGAGGCCTTGTCGGCGGATGCCTTGGCCACGGCCACCCAGCCGCCCGCGGCATCCTGCCTGGCGACGAGCTTGTAGACCATACCCGCAGTCGGGTACCCGGATCCGGTGACCACCGAGGTGCCCACGCCGTAGGCGTCGACGGGAGAGGCCGCCAGTGCCGCGATGGCGTACTCGTCGAGGTCGCTGGTGACGGTGATCTTCGTCCCCGTCGCGCCGAGCTCGTCCAGGTGGGCGCGTACGGCGCCGGCGACGATCGGCAGGTCTCCGGAATCCAGCCGCACGCCCCCGAGTGAGGTGCCGGCCACGCGGATGGCCGTCTCGACGCCCTGGCGGATGTCGTAGGTGTCCACGAGCAGGGTCGTGCCGGTGCCGAGGCTGTCCACCTGCGCGCGGAAGGCGTCCTCCTCGGTCTCGTGCAGCAGCGTCCAGGAGTGCGCGGCGGTGCCCATCGTCGGGATGCCCCAGGCGCGGCCCGCCTCGAGGTTGCTGGTGGCGCCGAACCCGGCGATGTACGCCGCACGGGCGGCGGCGACCGCGGACTGCTCGGCGGCACGCCGTGAACCCATCTCGGCGAGCGGGCGCTCACCGGCGGCGATGCTCATGCGCGAGGCCGCCGTGGCCACGGCCGAGTCGTGATTGAGCACGCTCAGCGCCAGGGTCTCCAGCACCACGGCATCCGCGAAGCTGCCCTCGACGGTCAGGATCGGCGACCCCGGGAAGTACAGCTCGCCCTCGCGGTAGCCGAGGATCGTGCCGGTGAAGCGGTACCCCGCCAGGTAGCGCAGCGCTTCGGCATCCACCACGTCGTTGTCGCGCAGATACCTCAGCTGATCGTCGTCGAATCGGAACTCGCGCAGCAGCGACAGCAGGCGGCCGGTGCCGGCCACGACGCCGAAGCGGCGCCCGCCGGACAGGCGACGCGAGAACAGCTCGAAGACCGAGGGACGGCTCGCCGTGCCGTCGCGCAGCGCGGCGGCGAGCATGGTCAGTTCATAGCGGTCGGTGAGGAACGCGGAGCTCATCCGCCCAGTCTACGGGCGGCTTCCGAGGTGCCCGCGCATCGGGCGCACGCCCGTGCAGGCAATCATTATGAAAATTTCTTGCATGGTGGTGAGAATTGGTGAATGCTATTTCCGGATGCGGGGCCTCCGGTCACTGCTCGAAGAGGAACAAGGATTCACGTGAACACTCGTCTCGTGACGACCGTCGCGCCGGGGGCATCGCCGCTCTCGCGCTGGAGACGACGCCCATCACGCTTCCTGTCAGGATCTTCTCCGTGGTGGTGCAGCGCAAGCTCAGCGACGGGCTCGTCGCAGGCGCGGTGAGGGGATGAACATGGACCAGGATCTGCGTCGTCTGGCGAACGGGGTCGTGTGGCCGGGGTTCCTCGGCTCCACCCTGCCCGCGTGGCTGGAGCACGAGCTTGCCGCAGGGCTGGCGGGAGTGGTGTACTTCGCGCAGAACCTGCATGGAGATGCCGCGGCGCTCAGCGCCCGCATCCACGAGATCGCGCCGCAGGCGCTGATCGGGATCGACGAGGAGGGCGGGTCGGTCACCCGGCTCGAGACCGCCACCGGGTCGACGGTGCCCGGCGCCGCGCAGCTCGGAGCTGTGGACGACCTCGAGGCGACCCGTGCCACGGCAGCCGAGATCGCCCGCCGCTGCGACGCGATCGGCGCCGACGTGGTGCTGGGTCCCGTCGCCGACGTCAACACAGACCCGCGCAATCCCGTCATCGGGACGCGCTCATTCGGCAGCGACACGGATCTCGTGTCCCGGCACGCGGCGGCCGCCGTTCGCGGCATCCAGGATGCCGGACTGGCGGCGTGCGCGAAGCACTACCCGGGACACGGCGACACCGCTCTGGACTCGCACCACGACCTGCCGCGCATCGATGCGCCGGTCGCCGAGATCACCGCGCGGCACCTTCCGCCGTTCACGGCCGTGGTCCGCGCCGGTGTTCAGTCGATCATGACCGCGCACATCGTCGTCCCGGACTGGGGCGACGCCCCGGCCACGCTCAACCCGCTCATCCTCGGGATGCTGCGGGCGAGCGGTTTCGACGGCGTGATCGTCACCGACGCGCTGGACATGGCCGCGGTCCGCGCGACCGTGGGGCTCGGGCCCGGCGCCGTCGCGGCGCTGAACGCGGGCGCCGACCTGCTGTGCATCGGCAACCCCACCAACCCCGGCGACGCCATGCTGTCGGAGCAGGACCAGCACGACTTCCACGCCGTGCGCGACGCCATCGTCGCGGCCATGCGCAGCGGCGCCCTCCCGCGCGAGCGCGTCGCCGAGGCCGCCGCGCGGGTGGCG
>NZ_JBASAK010000051.1:0-20969 GCF_049650565.1 Microbacterium sp. | reverse complement strand
ATTGCCACGCAGATCGTCGGCGGCGGATGCCAGCGCCGAGGTGCCGCGGACGATGGCCGAGCGCGCCGCGATCCGCTCGGCGCCCGCGCCCCGCTCACCGCGGATGGCGAGCACGACAGCCAGGACGACCGCGCAGATCAGCGTGGCCGCGACGAGACCGGTGAGATGCGGGGCGACGGATGCCGTGGTCGCGATCGCGCCCGCGATCACCAGGATGCCCGCACCGATCGGCGGCACGATGCGCGGCAGCTGATCCCGCAGGTCGTCTGCGAGCGTGACCAGGTAGTCCAGCGGAGCTCCGCCCTCGAGCAGCCGCCGCGATCCCGCACCCCGGGCTGCGATGGCACGCCACAGCCGCAGGCGCAGCGCGTCGGTGACCTGGAACGCCGCGCGGTGCGTGACGAGGCGCTCGGCGTAGCGCGCCACCGCGCGTCCGATCCCGAACGCGCGCACGCCCACGATGGCGACCAGCAGGTACATGATGTGCTGCTCCACGCTGGCGCGCACGATCAGCCAGCCCGAGACCGCAGTCAGTCCCGCCGCGAGCCCCGCGGCGAGCGCGCCGAGGAGGACGGATGCCGCCCACAGCCGGGCGTGCGGGCGCAGCAGCGCGGACAGAGTGAGATGCCCGGGCCGCAACGCGGATTGCGGTGCCGCGGATGCCGGGTTCTCCCCCGCCTGCCGCAGCGGCTCGATCCCCGCTGCCGTCGGCGCGCCACTGGCCTCATCGACGTCCGCCTGCCGACCGGCGCCCACGGGCACGGCCGGTGCGATGACGATGCGCCACTCGGCGAGAGCCAGCGTCTCCGGCTCATGGGCGGCCAGCACGACCATGCACGAACGACTGCGGCGCAGCACGGCGTCCCGCACCAGGCCTGCCGCAACCGGGTCGAGATGCGCAGTGGGCTCGTCCAGCACCAGCAGCCGTGCGCCGGCATCCACACCCGCCAGTGCGCGAGCGACGGCCAGCCGACGCAGTTCGCCGGGACTCAGCTCGGCGACGGCGGCATCCGCCAGCGCGCCGAGGCCGAGCTCATCGAGCGCCGCAGGTCCCGCACCGTACAGCGCGAGCTCCTCCCGGGGCGTGGCGGCGAACGCGCGCGGCGCCTGCGGCGCCCATGCCACGGCATCCGGATCCACGCCGTGGATCGCGCCGGTGGTCTCTGCATCCTGCGGAAGCACGCCGGCGAGTGCCGCCAGCAGAGTCGACTTGCCGGCGCCGCTGGGCCCGGTGACGGCCGTGATTCCCTGCACGTCCGCGTCCAGACCGGTCAGCGTCGCGGCATCCCTCCCGGCATAGCGGACCGAGAGCCGCCGGATGCGGACAGCCCCTCCGCCACGGCGGACGTCACGTGCACTCGGCTGCGCCAGCAGCGCATTCGTGCGGTCGAGGGCCGAGAGCCCGTCCTGCGAGGCGTGGAACGCAGTGCCCACATCGCGCAGCGCCTGGAAGCACTCCGGCGCGAGGATCAGCGCGATCAATGCCGGTTCCAGCGTCATGGAGCGGTCCAGCAGGCGGATGCCGAGCACGACCGCGACCACGGCGACGGAGAGCGTGGCGATGAGCTCCAGCGCCAGTGAGGAGAGGAACGCCCAGCGCAGGGTCTCCTGGGTGCGCTGCCGGTAGCGGGTCTGGATGCCGTCCAGCGCCCGGGTCTGCTCCTCGACGCGGCCGAGTCCGACCAGCACGGGAAGTCCGCGGGCGAGTTCCGTGAGGTGATCGGCGAGTCGGGTGAGGGCGGTGAGGGCGGCATCCGTGCGCTGCTGGGTGTGCTTGCCGATGAGGATCATGAACAGCGGCACCAGCGGCACGGTCAGCACGATGATCAGGGCGCTCAGCCAGTCGGCGCCCAGGATCCGGATGCCGACGATCAGCGGCACGACGGCCGCGCCCACCAGGGCGGGCAGCGTCTGCACGTAGTAGTCGTCGAGGTCGTCGAGCCCGTCGGCCGCCAGCACCGCGGTGCCGCCGCTGGGTTCGCCGCCCAGTGCGATGCGTCGCCAGATGCGTCTGCGCAGGTCGAGCTTGACGGTCGTGGCGACCCGCCGCGCGACGACGGACGTCGCCCATTCGCCGCCCACGCGCAGCAGCATGCCGAGGATGCCGCAGAGCAGGATCACCGCCGTGCTGGTCGTGTCGTGCCCGGTGAGCGCGACGATGCCGCGGGCGACGGCCTCGGCGATGAGCACGAGTCCGAGGGCGCGGGATGCCGCCAGCAGGCCCAGTAGGTAGATCGACCGTCGCGGAACCGGTCCGAGCTCGGGCCGGCGGAATCCCGGCGCGTTCTCGGATCGCGCGGCTTCGATCGCCCAGGGGTCGTTCTTGATCGTGCTCACCCGCTAATTCTACGCCGCGTAGAAATTCTGTCGGGCCCCGGGCACGTCGCGCGGGGAAGTGCGCTTGCCGCGGATGAACTCCGGCATCCGATCCGCGCGAAGCGCACATCTCCGAGACTGACGCACGGCTGGTCTGAGCGCATGCCGATCTCCGAGTACGTCGCCTCGATCCGCGCCCGGATCGGCCAGGACCTGCTGATGCTGCCTGCTGTGACCGCGGTTGTCCGCGACGGCGACCGGTCTGAGCGGCACTCACGACCGCGGTCTCAACGGTCGTGACGCGTCCGCAGCATCTCTTCACCGGCGGTCACGTACGACTCGAACAGGTCCGTGACATCGACGAGACGTCGCGCTGCGACATCTCCGTCGGCCAGGCCCTCGGCGTCCCGCAGCGTGCAGATGAAGGCATGCGCGCGCTCGTGACTTGCGGCCAGGAGCTGCTCGAACCCGCCGGCGGCTTCGACGAGCAGGCGACGACTGCCGGGCTGCGGAATCGTGCGGGCCAGCCCCCACGCCGCAAGTGAGCGGACCGCCGTGCTCACGGCACCGCTGCTCAGACGCAGGGACTGCTGAAGCTCCTCGGCCGTCGACGGCTCACCGCGCAGCAGCAGGTGCCCGTACACCCGACCGGTGGCGCGTGGCAGGCGCCATTGCGCGAGCATGTCGCCCATGGCGTCGGCGAAGCGCTCAGCGTCCGTCATGCGGTAACCTCCCGCAGCGCGGAGAGCACGGCCGCCGTGGCGGGTTCCGGTTCATCGAGGGTGACGACGTGTCCGGCTCCCGCGATCACACGCTCGCTGATCCCCTCCTCGGTCGCCCAGGCCGCCATCGCGGCGGCGATGTTGCCGGTGCGGTCCGCCGCGCCACGGATGAGCGCGAGCGGCACCGGCGAGCGGTAGCCAGGGTCGGGTTCGACGAGCGATACGGTGGCCCGCCACACGTCGAGAAAGGTGCGCTTCGGCATCCGTTCGAAGACTGCCTGGATCTCTGCGATCGCACCGGGGCTCACGGCGGAAGCTCTCGCCATCAGCCGCGGCAGGCTCCCGCCGGGCACGAGTGCCAGCATCGGCGCCGCAAGCCGCAGCGCGAGCCGCTCCATCCGCGTCAGCGGGCCGGCGTTCCACGTCGCATCGACGACAATCAGCCCAGCCGCGGTATCCGGATGCCGCCGCACGTGCGCCTGGGAGAGGTTGCCGCCCAGGGAATGACCGACCAGGATCGGCCTCACCGCGCCGCAGGCATCGACCAGCGCACCGAGATCGGCGAGAGCGTCGGATGCCGTGAACCGCGCATCCTCGTGGAGCGCGGACAGCCCGTGCCCACGCAGATCCCAGAGGACCGGCCGGTATCCTTCCCGTCCGGCCGCGGACGCCTGTGCGGCGAACATCGTGTGGTCCATCCCCGCCCCATGCGTGAAGATGACCGGGATGCCGTCGCCGCCGGCATCCGCGAACCTGATCAGCGCTCCCGGGCGCGCCAGCTCCCGATCCAGTTTCACCATTCTCTGAAACTAGCAGTTCAGCACCTCGGCGGGCGGCCGAGCACTGACTTCGCACGGCTGTTCTCGACTCGCGCGGCGCAGATATCCGCAGCGTTGTTCGAGAACAGCAGCGCGGAAGAGCCTGGTGCGTCGAGAACTGCCGCGCGACGCGAGCACTGCCGCGACCCTTCGACAGGCTCAGGAACCCAGGCGGGTAGCGCTCGGGATGTGCCGCACCCGGGCCTCTCAGCCCTGGAGGACCACGGGCTCCGTCTTCACGGGCTCCGGGAACATGGCGGTGAGCAGGTTGCCGACCCAGTCGATCAGGTCGGGGCCGTCGGGACCGGGCATCGGCACGACCAGCGCCTCTCCCCCGCCGACCAGCTTCGCCTTCGGGTACAGGCGCTGAAGACGCACCTTCATGGAATCCGCAAGGCGCGCGGGTGCGACCCGCAGGTTCGAGCCCATCGCCACGACATCCGTCAGACCCGCACGCGCGGCACGGCGGCGCAGCCGCGCGACGGTCACCAGGGTCTGCACCTCCTCGGGCAGCGCGCCGTAGCGGTCGACGAGCTCCTCGGCGACCAGGTCGATCGCGTCATCGGCCGCACCGGCGCCTGCTGCGGAGGACAGCTTCTGGTACGCCTCCAGCCGCAGCCGCTCGCTGTCGATGTAGTGCTCCGGAATGCGCGCGTCCACCGGCAGCTCCAGCCGCAGCTCGACGTCGGAGGTGGTGTCCTCGCCCCGGAATGTGGCGACGGCCTCGCCGATCATGCGCAGGTACAGGTCGAATCCGACGCCGGCGATGTGCCCGGCCTGCTCCGCGCCGAGCAGATTGCCCGCCCCACGCAGCTCGAGGTCCTTCAGCGCGACCTGCATCCCCGCGCCCAGCTCGTTGTTCACGGCGATGGTCTGCAGTCTGTCGGCCGCGGTCTCGCTGAGCGGCTTCGAGTCGTCGTACAGGAAGTACGCGTACGCGCGCTCGCGCCCGCGCCCGACCCGGCCGCGCAGCTGATGCAGCTGGGAGAGGCCGTACTTGTCGGCCCTGTCGATGATGATCGTGTTGGCGTTGGAGATGTCCAGACCGGTCTCGATGATCGTGGTCGAGACGAGCACGTCGTACTTGCGCTCCCAGAAGTCGTCGACGACCTGCTCCAGCTGATGCTCGCCCATCCTGCCGTGCGCGACGGCGATCCGCGCCTCCGGCACCAGCTCGGCCAGCTCCGACGCCACCCGCTGGATGGACTGCACGCGGTTGTGCACGAAGAACACCTGTCCCTCGCGCAGGATCTCGCGGCGGATCGCCGCGGCGATCTGCTTGTCGCTGCGCGGCCCGACGAACGACAGGATGGGGTGCCGGTCCTCCGGCGGGGTCTGCAGGGTGGACATCTCCCGGATGCCGGTGACGGCCATCTCCAGAGTGCGCGGGATCGGGGTCGCACTCATCGCGAGGATGTCGACATTGGTCTTCAGCTTCTTCAGCGCGTCCTTGTGCTCGACGCCGAAGCGCTGCTCCTCGTCGATGATCATGAGCCCGAGGTCCTTGAACACCACCTTCTCGGTGAGGACCCGGTGCGTTCCGATGATCATGTCGACGGAGCCGTCCGCCAGGCCCTGCAGTGTGAGGCGGACCTCCTTGTCTGTCTGGAACCGCGAGAGCGCGCGCACCTGCACGGGGAATCCGGCGAAGCGCTCGGTGAAGGTCTCCATGTGCTGCTTGACCAGGAGAGTGGTCGGCACGAGCATGGCGACCTGCTTGCCCTCCTGGATGGCCTTGAACGCGGCCCGCACGGCCACCTCGGTCTTCCCGAAGCCGACGTCGCCGGACAGCAGCCGGTCCATCGGGATGGACCGCTCCATGTCGGCCTTGATCTCGTCGATGGTCTGCAGCTGGTCGGGGGTCTCGGCGAACGGGAACGCCTCCTCCAGCTCGCGCTGCCACGGCGTGTCCGGTCCGAACGCGTACCCCTTGGAGCTCACCCGCGCGGAGTACAGCTTCACCAGCTCGACGGCGATGTCGCGCACGGCCTTGCGTGCCCTGCCCTTGGCCGCCGACCAGTCGCTGCCGCCCATCTTCGACAGCGTGGGAGCCTCGCCACCGACGTACTTGGACAGCAGGTCCAGCTGGTCGGTGGGCACGTAGAGCTTGTCACCCGGGTATCCGCGCTTGGACGGCGCGTACTCGAGCACCAGGTACTCGCGGGTGGTCTTGACGGCATGGCGCCCGCCGGAGGACACCTCGCGCTTGGTCATCTCCACGAAGCGGCCGATCCCGTGCGTGGTGTGCACGACGTAGTCACCCTGCTTCAGCTGCAGCGGATCGACCACGTTGCGGCGCCGGGACGCGAGCTTGCGCACCACGCGCTGATCCCCGCCGATGGTGCGTCCGTAGAACTCGCTGTCGGTGAGCACCGCCAGCTTCGCCTCGGGTACCTGGAAGCCGGATTCCACGGCACCCACGACGAGCGTCGCGACACCGGCATCCGGAGCATCGACAAGACCCTCCACCGCGCGCGCGGCCAGACCGCGATCACTGAGCACGTCACGGGCACGCTCGACCAGGCCCTGCCCGGAGGCGATGACGACCACGCGCCAGCCCTCCCCCAGGCGCGCCTGCACGAACGAGATCGCGCCGTCGACGTTGCCGTGGAAGGACGGGATGATCGAGGAGTCCAGGTTCGCGGCGTCGGTGTCGTCCGAGGCGAACGCGCTCAGCCGCCACCAGACGCCGTCACGGCCGCGGACGATCTCACGCAGCCGGGCGATGGAGATGAAGTCGCCTGCGTCGAGGTCGATGGGCGCGGAGGCGCCCGAGGTCGCGGCGCTCCACGCGGCTTCCAGGAACTCCCGGTTGGTCTCGCCGAGGTTCTGCGCGCGGGCGCTCGCGCGCTCCGGGTCGACGACCGCGGTGGCCGACCCCTCCGGCAGGTACTCGGCGAGCGTCACCAGGGGGCCGGCGACGGCCGGCAGCAAGGATTCCATGCCTTCGACGGGTATGCCCTCGGCCATCTTCTCCAGCATCCCGGAGATGGCGGGGAACGCGCTCACGAGCGCAGCGGCGCGCTCGCGCACCTCGGCGGTCAGCAGCAGCTCGCGGCTGGCGGGCAGCTCGACCGACGCGACATCGCCGGGCAGCGAGCGCTGGTCGGAGACCGAGAATGCGCGGATCTGATCGACCTCGTCGCCGAAGAACTCCACGCGCGCGGGGTGATCGGCCGTCGGCGGGAACACATCCAGGATGCCGCCGCGCACGGCGAACTCTCCGCGACGAGAAACCATGTCCACTCGGGAGTACGCCCGCTCGACGAGCTGCTCCACGGCATCCTCCAGCTCGATTCCGCGACCGCCCAGCCGCAGGTCGAGAGGGACGGCATCACCGAGGTTCGCAGCCACCGGCTGCAGGGCCGCCCGCACCGAAGCCACCACGATCAGCGGCTTGGAGCCGTCCCAGGTGGTGATTCGGCGCAGCGTGGCCAGCCGCCGCCCGACCGTGTCGGGGCTGGGGCTCAGGCGCTCGTGCGGCAGCGTCTCCCAGGCCGGGAAGGTGAGGATCTCGGCGTCCGCCAGGTAGGTGCCCAGCGCCGCCGCCACCGACTCGGCCCGGCGGCCGGTCGGCGTGACGACAAGAGCGGATGCCGGCTGTCCCGCCTGTGCGCGCTTGGCCAGCAGCCCGGCGATGACCGGGGCGTCGAGCCCGTCGACCACCGAGATCTCGCCATCGGTCTGCGCCCAGGTGAGGGCGTCGCGGTACAGGTTCGCCTCTTCCAAGGCGCGCAGAATCCCTGGAACAGTCACCGGAGAAGTCTAATCGGCCGCGCCGACCTCCGGCGCTGTCGGACGTCGGCGAGCGGCCCGGAATCCCTCGACCGCCAGCAGCGCGAGGGCTGCGGCGAGGATGCCGTAGGCCACGGCATCCGCTCCCTGCATCCGCTCCCCCAGCACGAACGCCACCCCGACCAGCAGCACCGGCTCGACATAGCTCAGCAGCCCGAACACCGGCATCGAGAGCATGCTGGACGCCGCGAGATACAGGATCATGCCGAATCCGCCGAGCAGGCCGACCGCGGCGAGACCCATGAGCTCCGGCACCGGCAGCGGGCCGGGAACCGCGGTGACCAGAGCGATGACGGCGAGCGGCGACATGAGCGCCAGTTCCATGCCGAACACCAGCGGGCCGTCCAGTCCGAAGCGCTGCCGCACGACGAAGTAGACCGCGTACGGGACGCAGATGGCGATCGTCGCCCACGACAGCTGCGGGGTCGCCGCGATCTTCACCACGACGGCCACCACCGCCAGCGCCACGACCGCCCATTGCATCCGGCTGACGTGCGCGTGCAGGATGAAGCGCCCGCCCAGCACCAGCGTGATGGGCAGCAGCAGATAGCCCAGCGACGCATCCAGGCCGTGCCCGTGCATGGGCGCCCACATGAACAGCCACAGCTCGAAACCCACGATCGAGGCCAGCAGCAGCGCCAGCAGCGGCATCCACCAGCGGGTGCGCAGCCGGCGCATCAGCACTCCCAGCTCCCGCCGGGATGCCGGCATCCACAGCGCCAGCAGATACAGCCCCAGCGTGACGAACACGCGCCAGGCCCACACGACTTCGGCCGAGGAGTTCAGTTGCGCGGTCAGGTAGAAGATGCTCGCGAACAGGGCGGATGCCAGCAGCGAGACCCCCACGCCACGGGGCGATGAGCGCTGCGTCGTCATGGCCGTCCTCCCAGGGCTCGCGGCGGAACGGCCGTGTGTGACATTCTACTGAGCAACGCGGTCGGCCGACATGTCTGCTCGGCGTGCGGCCTGTGACGGATCACGGGAGCCGGCGAGCACTCGCCGCGTGTCGAGACCCGCCAGGCGTGAGACACGCCGTGCACGCATCGGAGCATCAGTGATCCGGCACCGCACCCTCTAGCGTGGACGGATGGAACCTGTCATCCTGCGCACCGACCGGCTCGTCCTCTCGATCCCGACCGAGGCCGACGTCGATGCGATCACCGCCGCCTGCCAGGATCCGGAGGTGCCACGCTGGACGACCCTGCCGAGCCCGTACTCCCGGTCGGATGCCGAGGGCTTCATCGGGCTCGTGGAATCGTGGTGGGCCGATGGCGTGGAGACCGTGTGGGCCATCCGCCGCGACGGCGCACTCGCGGGCATGGTCGGTCTGCACCGGATCACGCGGCATCCGTCCGGCGGCGACGCCGAGATCGGCTACTGGGCCACCGCCGCGCACCGCGGCCAGGGGGTGATGGGCGAGGCCTCCCGTGCAGTGGTGGACTACGCCTTCGACGAGCTGAAGCTGGCCCGCCTGACCTGGCGGGCCGTGGTCGGCAACGTGCCGTCGGCCCGCACCGCCCGCGGACTCGGCTTCCGCTACGAGGGGATGCTGCGCCAGGGCCTCGCCGGCCCGCGCGGCCGTGACGACGGCTGGATCGCAGGACTGCTGGCCGGCGACGACCGGACACCCGTGGAGTGGCCGGTGCTCTGAGACTCTGTCGCATGTCGGCGCCGGATGCCAGGATGGCAGCATGCCCGAGATGCCGGAGGTGCAGGGGCTCGTCGACTTCCTCGGCGAGCGCGCGGCGGCGCACGCCATCACCCGCACGAGCGTGGGCGAGATCGCGGCGCTGAAGACCTTCGATCCCCCGCACACGGCGCTGACGGGTGCGGTGATCACCGCGACAGCCAGGCACGGCAAGTTCCTCGACCTGGTCTGCGGTGACGATCTGCATCTGGTGTTCCACCTGGCCAAGGCCGGCTGGCTGCGCTGGTACGACGCCCTGCCGACCACGCTCATCAAGCCGGGCAGGAGCCCCATCGCACTTCGGGTGGCGCTGGACGACGGCAGCGGGTTCGACCTCACCGAGGCCGGCACCAAGAAGTCCCTCGCCGTGTACGTCGTGCGCACCCCGCAGGATGTGCCCGGCATCGCCCGGCTCGGCCCCGACCCGCTGGATCCGGCGTTCACGCGCGACGCGTTCGCATCCCTGCTGGCGGGCAGGCGGATGCAGATCAAGGGCCTGCTGCGCGATCAGGGCCTGATCGCCGGCATCGGCAACGCGTACAGCGACGAGATCCTGCATGTGGCGAAGATGTCGCCCTACGCACCGGCGGGCAGCCTCGATGACGCCGGGGTCGACCGGCTGTACGAGGCCATGCAGTCCACCCTGCGCGAGGCGATCAGGGTGGCGTCGGGCAAGCCGCCCGCGCAGCTGAAGGATGCCAAGCGGGCGGGCTTCCGCGTGCACGCCCGCCGCGGCGAGGCCTGCCCGGTGTGCGGCGACACCGTGCGCAGCGTGTTCTTCGCCGACAGGAGCCTGGAGTACTGTCCCACCTGCCAGACGGGCGGGAAGATCCTCGCCGACCGCCGGCTGTCGCGGCTGTTGAAGTGAATGTGACGGGGAATGAATCATCTGCGGGCGTGTTGAGTAGACTCAGAGCATCAACGTGCTCCGGGGTCGGTGAGAATCCGAACCGGCGGTGACAGTCCGCGAACGCCTGGTCACAGGCGCCGAGCTGGTGGAATTCCAGCACCGACGGTGATGCGAACCCAGGTTCGCTAGTCCGGAGGAGAGGCAGCACGGGTGACACGTACGTGCGTGGAGCCTGCCCCCGGAGATCCAGAAGAGGACGACGGATGGCATCCACGCAGGCGGAACGCGAGGCGATGACCCGCGCGCTCGCACTGGCTGCGAACGGCCCGCGAAGCACGAACCCGCAGGTCGGCGCCGTCATCCTCTCCGCCTCCGGGGAGATCCTCGCCGAGGGCTGGCATCGCGGCTCGGGCACCCCGCACGCCGAGGTCGACGCGCTCTCGAAGCTCGCGCCGGGCGCGGCAGCGGGTGCCACGGCCATCGTGACCCTGGAGCCCTGCAACCACACCGGCCGCACCGGTCCGTGCTCGCAGGCGCTGATCGACGCCGGCATCAGCCGCGTGGTCTACGCGCTGGACGACCCGAACCCGCGCGCCTCAGGCGGCGCCGACCGCATGCGCACCGCCGGCGTCGAGGTCGAATCCGGAGAGCAGGCGGATGCCGCGGAAGCGCTCATTCACGATTGGATCACCGTGCAGCGGATGCGCCGCCCGCACGTCACCGTGAAGTGGGCGCAGAGCCTGGATGGCCGCGCCGCGGCATCCGACGGCACCAGCCAGTGGATCACCGGCCCCGCCGCCCGCGCCGACGTGCACCGCCGCCGCGCGGCATCCGACGCCATCGTCGTCGGCACCGGAACCGTCCTCGCCGACGACCCGTCGCTCACGGCCCGCGACGGCGATGCCCTGCATGAGCACCAGCCGATCCCCGTCGTGATCGGATCGCGCGAGACCCCGGCGCATGCCGCGGTGCGGAGCCATCCGCACAGGCCACTGTTCTACGAGACCCATGACCTGGCCTCCGTGCTCGAGGACCTGCGCGCCCGCGGCATCCAGCGGGTGCTCGTGGAGGGCGGGCCGACGCTGGCCAGTGCGTTCCTCGCCGCCGGCCTCGCCGACACTGTGCTGGCATACCTCGCCCCGGTGCTGCTGGGCGGGGAGCACCTCGCGCTCACGGACATCGGCGTGCCGACCATCACGGCCGCACGCCGCCTGATCATCGACGAATGGCTGCCCCTGGGCGATGACCTGCTGGCCGTCGCACACCCGGCGGCAGGCGAGAACTCGGAAGAAGGAGACTGATGTTCACCGGAATCATCGAGGAGATCGGCGAGATCGCGCAGATCGCGCCGTCCGGCGACGGCTGGCGGCTCACGGTGCGCGCACCGGGCGCCGCAGCGGATGCCGTGCACGGCGAGTCCATCGCCGTCAGCGGCGTGTGCCTGACCGTCGTCGACTCCACGCCCGACACGTTCGACGCGGATGTCATGAAGCAGACCCTCGACGTGTCGGCGCTGGGTGCGCTGAGCGTCGGATCGCGCGTGAACCTCGAGAAGGCCATGCCGGTCGGCGCCCGCCTGGGCGGCCACATCGTGCAGGGGCACGTCGACGGCACCGGCAGCGTGCTCGAGGTGCGCCCGGGCGACCAGTGGCGCGTGCTGCGCATCTCACTGCCCGCCGACCTGGCACCGCTCGTGGTCGACAAGGGCTCGATCAGCGTCGCCGGAACGTCGCTCACGGTGAGCGCGGTGAGCCCGGTCACGGAGAGGGATGCCTGGTTCGAGATCTCCCTGATCCCCGAGACCCTCGAAGCCACCACCCTCGGCGCGCTGACCCCCGGCGACGTCGTGAATCTTGAGACCGACATCCTCGCCCGCCACGTGGAGCGCCTGCTGGCATTCCGCACAGCCCAGGACACCGCCCAGGACACCGCCCAGGAAGGAGGCTCGCTATGAGCCTTTCCACCATCGAAGAGGCCCTCGACGCGCTGCGCGCCGGCAAGCCGGTGATCGTCGCCGACGACGAGAACCGCGAGAACGAGGGCGACATCATCATCTCCGCCGAGCTCGCCACCCCCGAGGTCATGGCGCGCATGGTGCGCTGGACCTCCGGCCTGATCTGCGCGCCGATGCCCGCCGACCTCGCCGACCGCCTGAACCTGCCTCCCATGGTCGCCAGCAACGAGGACGCCCGTTCGACCGCCTACACCGTCAGCGTCGACGCCGCCGAGGGAGTGACCACCGGCATCAGCGCGCACGACCGCTCGCTCACGCTGAACACGCTGGCGAACCCCGACTCCACCGCCAAGAGCATCATCCGGCCGGGCCACATTCTGCCGCTGCGCGCCGTCGACGGCGGTGTGCGCGAGCGCGGCGGGCACACCGAGGCCGCTGTCGAGCTGATGCGCCTGGCAGGACTGCAGCCGGTCGGCGCCATCGCCGAGGTCGTGGCCGACGACGGCAGCATGATGCGCCTGCCCGAGCTGCAGGAGCTGGGCGCTCGCGAAGGCATGCCGGTGATCACCATCGCGCAGCTGATCGTGCACCTGAACGAGACCGACCCCCGCGACGAGGCCGACTGCCGTGCGACGAAGACCGGCCGCCGGGTGAGCCTGCGCGCCGACGCCACGGTCCCGACCGTGCACGGCACCTTCCGGTTCCTGGCCTACAAGGATCGCGTCACCGGCACCGACCAGATCGCCGTGGTCTCCGGCACCCCTGGTGAGACGGCGCTGGTGCGCGTGCACTCGGAGTGTCTGACCGGCGAGGCGTTCGGCTCGCAGAAGTGCGAATGCGGCCCGCAGCTGCAGGCCGCCCTCGACCTGATCGATGCGGAGGGCGGCGTGGTCATCTACATGCGCGGTCACGAGGGCCGGGGCATCGGCCTGCTGAACAAGCTGCGCGCCTACCATCTGCAGGAGAACGGCCTGGACACCGTCGACGCGAACCTAGCGCTCGGTTTCCCGGCCGACGCCCGCGACTACGCGGCCGCAGCCGGCATCCTGGCTGACCTCGGCATCTCCAAGGTGCGTCTGCTGACCAACAACACCGACAAGGTCGCGCAGCTGCGCGAGCTCGGCCTGGATGTCGTCGAGCAGGTGCCCCTGATCGTCGGCGTCGGCCCGAACAACCACCAGTACCTCGAGACCAAGCGCGACCGCATGGGCCACATCATCGGCGAAGCCGAGCTTGCCGCTGCGCTCGCCCACGGAAAGGAAGACGCATGAGCGGCGCCGGAGCCCCCACCACCTCCCCGGTCGATGGGACGGGCCTGCGGGTCGTCGTCATCGCCGGCACCTGGCACGAGGTCATCTCGAACGGCCTGATCGCCGGCGCGCAGCGCGTGCTGGAGGCATCCGGCGCCGAGCACACGCTGGTGCGCGTGCCCGGGTCGTTCGAGCTGGCGGTGGCCGCACAGGCGGCGTTCGCAGGCGGAGCGGATGCCGTGGTCGCGCTCGGCGTGATCATTCGCGGCGGCACTCCGCATTTCGAGTACATCTCCGCGGCCACCACCGACGGGCTCACCCGGGTGGCGCTGGACGCCGGCCGCCCGGTCGGCTTCGGAGTGCTCACCCTCGAGGACGAGCAGCAGGGCCTGGACCGTGCGGGCCTCGCGGGCTCGAAGGAGGACAAGGGCGCCGAGGCCGCCGAGGCCGCGTTGCGCACCGCCCGCGTGATCGCCCAGCTGCGGGGCTGATCAGCTTCGACCCTTCGACAGGCTCAGGGACCCAGATCAATGGGCCGCTGAGCGACAAGCTCAGGGACCCAGATGATGGGTCGCTGCGCCTGTCCAAGCGCTGCGACAGATGGGTCGCTGAGCCTGTCGAAGCGTCGTAGCGCTGATCCGGTCAGTGCACGACCATGAGCACGACGACCAGGAGCAGCAGCAGGCTCGTGATGCCGCTGAACGCGGCGACCGCGCCATAGGCGGCGGGCTTGGTGCCGGCGGATGCGCCCTCGACCTGGTCCGCGGCCTTGCGCATCTGCGGCACCACGACGAAGGTGCTCAGCACGAACGCGATGACATAGGCGATGGTCGACACCAGAATCCACCAGGCGCCCATGCTGATCTTCCACATGCCGGCGACGCCGAATCCGAACAGGACGGTGAGCAGGGACAGCCAGGAGAAGAGCGCGGTCGATTTCGCAAGGCTGCGCACCGCTGAGGCGTTGCCGGAGCGCAGTGTGCGCAGGCCGGTCATCGGGATGACGGCCATCGGGCCGACGATGAAGACGGCGGTGATGACGTGCAGGACGATCATGACGGTACCCATAGGGAGAGCTTACGGGTCCGGCGCCCCAGATTCCGGGCATCCGCTTCTCGGGCGCGGATCAGGCTCTTCTCGCACTGACATGTGACATGTCACCGGGTTCGGCAGCGCGCGATCGCACGCGTATGATCGTGTCATCCGCGCACTGCGCCGCCCATCGTCGAGGCTGACGGCGGCGTGAACGCGGATCGCCCGGCACATGCACGGGCGGCCTTGCACCGGGGCAGCTCCCACTGTGGCCTCGACGATCCTGGAGGTTCACATGCGCAAGATGTTCCGCAACGCAGCTCTGCTCTCGGCATCCGTGCTCCTGCTCGCCGGCTGCAGCGCCACGCCCGCCGGAAACGGCGACGCGAGCAGCGGCAGTCTGAAGGGCAGCGGGTCGGGCGACTCCTGCACCATCGACGGCACCGTGCCCGTGGGCGCGGCCCTCAGCCTGACGGGAGCCGCCGCCAGCTACGGCGTCTCGCAGCAGAACGGCCTGAAGCTCGCTCTGAAGGACCTCAACGCCAAGAAGGGCGTCAAGTACGACCTGAAGATCGAGGACGACGGCACCGACCCGAAGCAGGCCATCGGCGTCTTCGAGAAGTTCGTCTCCGACAATGTCAGCGCCATCATCGGACCCACCCTCTCCAACACCGCCTTCCAGGCGCAGCCCGTCGCACAGGACGGCAACGTCCCCGTCGTGGCCATCTCCAACACCGCCGCCGGCATCACCGCGCAGGGCGACCACATCTTCCGCGTCTCCCTCACCGAGGGCCAGGTCATCCCGCAGACCATCAAGGCCGCCGTGAAGAAGGACGACCTGAAGAAGGTCGTCGTCATGTACAGCAACGACGACGCGTTCACCGAGTCCGGTTACAAGGTCATGGCCGACTCGCTGAAGAAGGAGGGCGTCGACGTGCTCGACACCCTGAAGTTCTCCGTCAAGGACACCGACTTCCGCAGCCTGCTGACGGCGGCGAAGGAGAAGAACCCCGACGCCATCGTCGTCTCGGCGCTGATCGAGGCCGCCATCCCACTGGTCACCCAGGCCCGAGAGCTCGGCATCACTGCACCGATCATCGGCGGGAACGGTTTCAACAACCCGCAGCTCATGAAGGACGCCGGGCCCGCAGCCGAGGACGTCATCGTGGGTGCGGCGTGGAACTCGGCATCCGACAGCCCCGAGAACACGAAGTTCATGAAGGAGTACCAGGACGAGTACGGCTCCGGCCCCGACCAGTTCGCCGCACAGGCGTACACGGGTCTGCTGGCTGTGGACTACGCGGTGCGCGCCAACTGCTCCGGTGAGCACGCCGACATCCAGAAGGGCCTGACCCAGGTGAAGGGCCTGACGACCCCGCTGGGCTCGCTGACCATCAACAAGGACCGTGACGCCGAGCACAACGCCGTCGTGCAGATCGTCAAGGATGGCAAGTTCGCGGTTCTGAACTGATCGCCGCTCCGACGACCCGCCGGGAGACTCCATGCTGCAGCAGCTGCTGAACGGCCTGTTCCTCGGTTCGATCTACGCACTGTTCGCCATCGGCTTCACGCTGGTGTTCGGCATCCTGGATCGACTGAATCTGGCCCATCCGTCCGTGTTCGCCGCTTCGGCGTTCGTCGGCATCTGGTTGACGGATGCCTTCGATCTGCCGCTGTGGCTGGTGTTGATCCTCGTGTTCGCATTCGGCGTGATCATGGGGCTGATCATCGAGCGCGTCGCGTTCCGTCCCCTCAAGGACAGGCCGGATGCGCACTTCGCGGGGCTGATCTCGTCGATCGCCCTGGCGGGGATGATCATCGCGCTGCTGCAGGCCGCCTTCGGCCCGAACACGCGACGGTTCCCGGTGGGCACGATCCCGGAGGACGCGCTGAACCTCGGCGGGCTCACGGCCAGCTGGCTGCAGATCATCATCCTGGCGATCTCGCTGGGGCTGATGATCGCGCTGAGTCTGCTGGTGCAGCGATCCTCGCTCGGCCGCTCCATGCGCGCCGTGGCCGAGAATCCGACCGCCGCGCGCGTGCTGGGGGTGAACGTCGACGGGGTGACCTCGATGACGTTCGCGATCTCCACGGCACTGGGCGCCGTGGCCGGCGTGCTGTTCGCCCTGAACGTGAACAGCGCGCAGCTGGGCATGGGCAGCGCGATCGAGCTGAAGGGCCTCGCGGTCATCATCGTCGGCGGGATGGGGTCGCTCTCCGGTTCGCTGGTGGGCGGCCTCATCCTCGGCATCGCCGAGGTGTTCGCCATCCAGTACATCGGCTCCAGCTGGCGCGACCTGATCGCGTTCGCGCTGCTGTTCATCATCCTGCTGGTGCGGCCCGAGGGCATGTTCGGCAAGCGCAAGGTGCGTGAGGTCTGACCATGATCACCGAATCGACTCTCGTCTTCATCGCCCTCAACGGCGTCTTCGCGTTCTCCTTCTATGCGGTGCTCGTCGCCGGGCAGCTCTCGCTCGCGCAGGCAGGCTTCGCCGGCATCGCGGGATTCACGGCGGTGGCCCTCACCCCGAAGCCCGAGGCCTGGGGCGACATCCCCACGCTGCTGTTCGCCATGGTGATCGGCATGCTGGTCGGAGCCATCACAGCCGTCATCCTCGGGCTTCCCACCATGAAGCTGCGCGGCGTGTACCTCGCCATCGCCACGCTCGGCTTCGCAGAGGCCATCCGCATCTTCCTGTTGAACTCGGAGTGGACCGGCGGGGCGCAGGGCATGTCGGTGCCCAAGATCCTCACCCCCGCGTTCGCGTGGATCCTCCTGGCCGTCGTCACGTACTGGTTCGCCCGGCAGTCCCGCTCCCGGTACGGTCGGGCGCTGGAGGCGATCCGTGAGGACGAGCTGGCGGCCCGCTCGATCGGCATCAACGTCGGCGGGCACCGCCTCTCGGCCTTCGTGGCGGCCGGAGTGCTGGCGGGCCTGTACGGCGTGATGTGGGCGTACTACGTGCGCCTGATGGCGCCGGAGGACTTCGGCTTCTCCACCGCCATCGACGGCCTGGTCACCGCGGTGGTCGGTGGCACGGCCAACTTCATCGGCCCCCTGCTCGGCAGCGGGTTCCAGACCATGCTCCCCGAGCTGCTGCGCGAGACCGGTGTCGCGGCGGGCTGGATCCGCCCGTTCATCTCCGGCCTGGCGCTGCTGCTGGTGATCCTGTTCCTGCCCGGCGGCATCGCCAGCCTCATCCCGCGTCGCCGCCAGAAGGTTGACGTCGCGGCCCTGCAGGCGGATGCCGCGCAGCTGGCGCTGCGCACGCACCCCGCGGCCGGTGAGCCGATCGTCGTGCTGAAGGATCTCGCCAAGGAGTACGGCGGCGTGCACGCCGTGCGAGGCGTCGACCTGACCGTGCGCAGCGGCGAGGTGGTGGGACTGATCGGCCCCAACGGCGCCGGCAAGACCACGCTGGTCAACATGATCTCCGGGCTCATCCCGCCGTCGTCCGGCTCGGCCACCGTGCTGGGGATGACGATCGGGAAGATCCCCGTGCACAGGATCGCCGCCGCCGGCGTGACGCGCACCTTCCAGCACTCCAAGCTGTTCAACCAGCTCACGGCGCTGGAGAACGTGCTGATCGGCGCGCACGTGGTGGCGAAGCCGACGTTCCTGCGTCGGCTGCTGTGGCTGCCCTCGGCACGCCGCGACGAGCGCACCGCGCTGGCGCATGCCGCTCGCTGCCTGGAGCGCGTGGGGCTGCTGGATCAGGCCAACACCCGCGCGAAGGGTCTCTCCTACGGTGACCAGCGCCGCTTGGAGATCGCCCGCGCCCTGGCCGCCGATCCGTCGCTGCTGATCCTCGACGAGCCGGCCGCCGGCATGAACCACGTCGAGGCCGACGGTCTGAGCGACCTGATCAAGGACCTGTCGGCCGACGGCCTGACGATCATCTTCATCGAGCACAACGTGGGCATGGTGCTGGACACCTGCGACCACATCGTCGTGCTGAACTTCGGCGAGGTGCTGGCCGACGGCACGCCGGAGCAGATCGCCGCCGACGAGCGCGTGATCGAGGCATACCTGGGTGCGGCCGAGGAGGCGGACGCCGATGCGGACGCGCCTGCCGCGGCATCCGCCACCGCACAGTCCGCGGAGGAGAGCAATGACTGAGCCGCTGCTGAGCGTGAAGGACCTGTCGGTCTCGTACGGGCGGGTGCACGCCGTGCGCGGCGTCTCGTTCGATGTCGCTGCGGGCACGCTGGTGACGCTGGTGGGAGCCAACGGCGCCGGGAAGTCGTCCATCATCAACGCCATCTCGGGTCTGGTGCGTCCGTCGGGCGGGAGGATCCTGTTCGAGGGCGCCGACATCACGAAGACCAAGTCGCACCGGCTGGTGCCGCAAGGGCTCGTGCAGGTGCCCGAGGGCCGCCAGATCCTGGCGACCATGACCATCGCCGAGAACCTGCAGATGGGCGCCCGCTCATACGGCCCCGGCGCGGCAGCCGGCATCGACGAGATGTACCAGCGCTTCCCCGTGCTGGGCGAGCGACGCAAGCTGGCGGCGGGCTCGCTCTCCGGCGGCGAGCAGCAGATGCTGGCCATCGCGCGCGCCATGCTGGCGCGGCCCAAGCTCATCCTGATGGACGAGCCGTCGATGGGCCTGGCGCCCAAGATCGTCAACGAGGTGTTCGGCGTGATCGACGAGGTGCTCGCAGGGGGCACGACGGTGCTGCTGGTGGAGCAGAACGCCCGTCGCGCGCTGCAGGCGGCCCACGAGGGGCACATCCTGCAGAACGGCGAGATCGTGCGCTCGGGCGCATCCGAGGATCTGCTGGCCGACGACGACATCATCCAGGCCTACCTGGGCACGGGACGGGCGAGGGAATGACCCTTCCCCCACGGCGGATCGCGCGTCGCGTCCCCACCTGGGGCGCCGTGGCACCGCTGCTGGGTTTCCGCAAGCCGGTATGGGACCGCGTGGACCGGCGGCTCGCGCAGGCCATGACCGTGAAGGATCTGGCCCGCATCGCCCGGCGCACCACCCCGCGATCGGTGTTCGACTACGTGCACGGCGCCGCCGAGGACGAGCTGAGCATCGCCCGCGCGCGGCGCGCGTTCGCGAGCGTGGAGTTCGAACCGCGGGTGCTGCACGATGTGGCATCCGTCGACACGTCGACGACGATCCTCGGGCAGCCGGCATCCTTCCCGCTGATCATGGCGCCCACCGGGTTCACCCGGATGATGCAGCACGAGGGCGAGATCGCGGTCGCGCGGGCCGCCGCCCGTGCCGGTGTGCCGTACACGCTCTCGACCATGGGCACCACCTCGCCGGCGGAGCTCGCAGGGGCCGTGCCGGGCGGCGAGAACTGGTTCCAGCTGTATCTGTGGAAGGACCGCGACGGCACTCGCAGACTGGTCGAGGAGGCCCGCCGCACCGGCTACGACACGCTCGTGCTCACGGTCGACACCCCCGTGGCCGGCAACCGCCTGCGCGACGCCCGCAACGGGCTGACGATCCCGCCCACGCTGAACCTGAAGACCATGTGGGACATGGCCTGGCACCCGGCATGGTGGTTCAACGTGCTCACCACCGACCCCATCGAGTTCGCCAGCCTGCGCTCGTTCGACGGCACCGTCGCCGAGCTGGTGGCGAAGATGTTCGACCCGTCGCTGAAGATCGAGGATCTCGCCTGGCTGCGTGAGGAGTGGTCCGGCAAGCTCGTGGTCAAGGGCATCCAGTCCGTCGCCGACGCGCAGCGGGTGGTGGATGCCGGTGCCGACGCGCTCGTGGTCTCCAACCACGGCGGACGCCAGCTGGACCGCGCACCCACTCCCCTGCGGCTGCTGCCCGACGTAGCAGCGGCTGTCGGCGACCGCGCGGAGATCTTCCTGGACACCGGCATCCTCTCCGGCGCCGACGTCCTCGCCGCCGTCGGGCTGGGCGCGGATGCCTGCATGGTGGGGCGCGCGTACCTGTACGGCCTGATGGCCGGCGGCGAGCGCGGCGTGGACCGGATGCTGCAGCTGATGCGCGCCGAGGCCGTGCGCACCATGCAGTTGACCGGCACGTCGACGATCGGCGAGCTGCGCGGGCGGGTGCGGCTGGGCTGAGCGGCGCGGCATTCCGGCGGAGATGTGCAGTCTCACGGAGCATGCTGCGCCGTGAGCTCCGCAGACGTGCAGATCTCCGACGCTATGCGACGGGTTGACTCAGATGCCGACGAGGAACTCCTCGATCGCGGCGATCGTCGTCGCGTTGTCGCAGTGCAGGATGCCGCGGATGCCGACAGCCGCGGCGCCGTCGATCTGCTCCTGGTGGTCGTCGATGAACAGCACCTCGGCGGGGTCGGCATCCAGCCGGCGCAGCGCCAGCAGGTACGCCTGCGGGTCGGGCTTGTTCACGCCCTGCTCGTGGCTGTAGCAGATCGGGTCGAAGATCTCCGAGAAGCCGAATCGCCGCTCCTCCTCCTCGCGGGCGCCGTCGGCGGAGTTCGACAGGATGGCCAGCCCCGCGCGGCCCTTCAGTGAGCGCGCGTATTCGATGAGCTCGGCGTTCGCCGTGCCGCAGTAGGCGTCCCAGAAGTCGGCGCGCATG
>NZ_JBASAK010000050.1:0-40672 GCF_049650565.1 Microbacterium sp. | reverse complement strand
TCTCGCACCCGGCATCCATGACCCACTCCCACCTCACGCCCGATCAGCGGGCGGCGGCGGGCATCTCGCTGAACACCATCCGCCTGTCGATCGGGATCGAGGATCCCGCCGACCTCATCGCCGACCTCGACCGCGCACTCGCGCTGGTCTGAACCGAAGGAGCGCACCATGGCCATCGACCTCGGATACTGGACGCCGGTGTACGGCGGGTTCCTGCGCAACGTCCGCGACGAGGGGCGGATGGCCGCGACCTGGGAGTACATCCGCGAGGTGTCCGTGACGGCCGACCGGCTCGGCTTCCACACCACGCTGGTACCCGAGCTGTACCTCAACGACCGCAAGGGCACCGACGCGCCGAGCCTGGAGGCGTGGTCGCTGTCGGCCGCCATCCTCGCCGTCACCGATCGCCTGCGCGTGATGACCGCCGTGCGTCCCGGATTCCACCTGCCCGCCGTGCTGGCCAAGACCGTCACGACGCTCGACAGCATCGCTCCGGGCCGGGTGGCGCTGAACGTCGTCGCCGCGTGGTGGGCCGAGGAAGCGCGCCAGTTCGGCGGCGTCTTCCCCTCGCACGACGCGCGCTACGCGCAGGCCACCGAGTTCGTGAACGTGCTGAACGGCCTGTGGGAGCGCACGCCGTTCAGCTTCAGCGGCGACCACTACGAGTTCGAGGGCACCATCGTCGAGCCCAAGCCGCAGAGCCACCCGGTGGTCTTCGCCGGCGGCGAGAGCGAAGCCGGCCGCGAAGCCATCGCCGACTTCGCCGACGCCTACGTCATGCACGGCGGCACACTCGACGAGGTGCGGGCGAACGTGACCGACATGAACGCGCGCTCGGAGCGACTGCACGGCCACCCGATCTCGGAGTTCGGGATGCCCGCCTACGTGATCGTGCGCGACACCGAGGCCGAGGCGCAGCGCGAGCTGGAGCGCATCACCACGGTCGACCCGCAGTCCCCCGGCTACGCGTCGTTCGAGCAGTTCCGGCAGAACTCGAACCTGTCGCTGGAGCTGTCCCGCCGCGAGTACTCGGTCGGCACGCGCGGCCTGCGCCCGAATCTCGTCGGCACCGCCGAGCAGGTCGCGGAGCGCATCAACGAGTACGCGGATGCCGGCATCACCCTGCTGCTGATCCAGGCCTCCCCCCTGGGCGAGGAGCTGGAGCGCATCGCCGAGCAGGTGTTCCCGCTCGTGGGCCAGAACACGCTGACCGCCGTCTGAGTCGGTGTGCCCACTACGCTGGACGCCATGACCGGACTTCGCTGGGGCATCCTCGCCACGGGCGGCATAGCCGCCTCTTTCGCCTCCGACCTGCGCACTGCAGGCCTTGACCTGCAGGCTGTGGGCTCGCGCTCACAGGAATCCGCCGACGCGTTCGCCGCGCGGTTCGACATTCCCCGCGCGCACGCCTCGTACGAGGCGCTGGTCGAAGATCCCGGCATCGACATCGTCTACGTCGCGACCCCGCATCCGATGCACCACGACAACGCGCGACTGGCGCTCGAGCACGGCAAGCACGTGCTGGTCGAAAAGGCGTTCACGCTCAACCAGGCGCAGGCCGAGGATCTGCAGCGGCTGGCTGCGGAGAGGGGCCTGATCGCCATGGAGGCGATGTGGACCCGCTATCTGCCGCACATGGTGCGCATCCGCGAGATCCTCGCCGCGGGCGCCCTCGGCGAGATCCGCGCCGTGATGGCGGATCACACACAGCACCTGCCCACCGACCCCGCGCACCGCCTGAACGCCCTGGAGCTCGGCGGCGGCGCGCTGCTCGACCTGGGCATCTATCCGGTCTCCTTCATCTGGGACGTGCTGGGCGAGCCGGTCAGCATCCAGGCCTCCGCCCGCCTCGGCGAGACCGGAGCGGATGCCGAGATCGCGACTGTCATGACGCACGGCGGCGGCGCCATCTCCACCAGCCTGTCGTCGTCACGTGCGGCGGGGCCGAACACCGCCACGATCGTGGGAACGGATGCCTGGCTGCAGATCGACCGGGTCTGGTACTCGCCCACGTCGTTCCGCGTCACCGCCACCGACGGCACGGTGCTCGAGGAGTACTCCTCACAGGTCGACGGCCGAGGCATGCAATATCAGGCGTTCGCTGCGGAGGAGGCCGTCGCGCACGGTGATCCCGCGGGCGGGGACCTCGCACTCCCCATCTCCGAGTCCGTCGCCATCATGGGCACGCTCGACGAGATCCGTCGCCAGATCGGCGTCGTCTATCCTGGCGCTGACGAGAGCGGGAAGGCCTGAACATGGCAGAGGCAACGGGACGCGTCGCGGTCTACCTCGACTTCGACAACATCGTCATCTCCTGGTACGACCGCGTGCATGGGCGCAACGCCTACGGCAAGGACCGCCAGCGCATCACCGACGACCCGCACGACAAGGACGTGGCCGAACGCCTGAAGCAGGCCATGATCGAGGTCGGCGCGATCATCGACTACGCCTCGTCGTTCGGCACGCTGGTGCTCACCCGCGCGTACGCCGACTGGTCCTCGCCGGTGAACGCCGATTACCGCTCGCAGCTCGTGGCCCGTGCGGTCGATCTCGTGCAGCTGTTCCCCGCCGCCGCCTATGCCAAGAACGGCGCCGACATCCGCCTGGCCGTGGATGCCGTGGAGGACATGTTCCGTCTGCCCGACCTCACGCACGTGGTGGTCGTCGCCGGCGACAGCGACTACGTGCCGCTCGCGCAGCGCTGCAAGCGCCTGGGGCGGTATGTGATCGGTGTCGGCGTGGCGGGTTCGACCGCCAAGTCGCTGGCCGCGGCGTGCGACGAGTTCGCCGGATATGAGTCGCTCCCAGGCGTCGTGCGCCCAGAGCAGAACGTTCATGACGCTCCTGCGAAGGATGCCAAGGGAGCCAAGGCGAAGAACGAGAAGAAGCCCGCCACCACCCGCCGCGCCAAGGCCGCCGCCAAACCCGATGAGCAGGGCGAGGCGACGATGCTGCTCGAGCGGGCTCTGCAGCTCGGCCACGACAAGGGCGACGCCGACGAGTGGCTGCACGCCTCGGCGGTGAAGACGCAGATGCGCCGCATGGACCCGTCGTTCAGCGAGAAGGCGCTGGGCTTCCGCTCGTTCAACGACTTCCTGCGCTCGCGCGACGACATCGCCGAACTCTCCGAGAACGGGCACGAGCGGCTGGTGCGTCTGAAGGAGGCGTGACCGGCTCCGCCCGAGCGCTACCCTCGAAGCATGGAACACGTGCCTCAGTCCCCGTATCTGCGGGCGCTGGGCGAGCACCGGGCACTGCTGCACCCCGCGCTGCGCACGTACTTCTCAGCGATCCCACGGGGGCAGATCGGCATCGGCGAGGGTGTGTTCGAGCGCGTGGGCACGCCGCGAAGGTGGCTGTGGCCGCTGCTGCGGGTGCTGCAGAATCACGCCGTCGTGCACGCCGGCTGGCACCACGAGGTGCCGTTCACCGTGCGCAACCGCACCATCGCGGGCAAGGCCGTCAGCATCCGCACTCTGCGCCTTCCGGACGGCGACTGGGTGATGAAGGATGCCGTCAGTGCGCATCCGCGTGGTCGAGTGCTGGATCAGCTCGGCGAGCCGACCACGCTCGCCGTCGCCTTCGAAGTCGCCGTCGACGATGGTGCTCTCACACTGCGCAGCCGGGCCGTGGGTGTCCGGATCGGACGCACGCGCATCACGCTGCCGCGCTTCATCTCTCCCGTGATCCAGCTGCGTGAGAGCGCCGAGAGGCAGACCGGCCGTCAGCGCGTGGCACTCACCGTCGACATGCCGCTGCTCGGGCGGTTGTACGAGTACGAGGGCATGTTCGAGTACCGCATCGAGCCGGAGACCGCCTGATCCGTGGTGTCCGAGGCTCGAGCGAAGACGTGCTGCCTCATTTTTGAACATGTTCAATATATGCGTATCCTGGATCTCGAGGCATCTGAAGGGCGGGATCATGGCTGACGGACGTGTGGTCATCGGCGGGTCGACCGGGTTCATCGGCACCCGCCTGCAGCAGACATACCGCGCACGCGGTCGTGAGGTCATCACGATCTCGCGCGCCGGTGCGGACCTGACCTGGACCGACCAGTCCGGCATCGATGCGGCCGTCGACGGCGCCGAGCTCGTGGTTGGTCTCGCCGGCAAGAGCGTGAGCTGCCGGTACACGCCGGCGAACCGCGCGCTCATCCTCTCGTCCCGCCTGGACACCACCACCGCCCTCAGCACGGCCATCGGCCGGGCATCCGCTCCCCCGCCGCTGTGGGTGAACTCGTCGACAGCCACCATCTACCGCCACGCCGAGGACCGCCCGCAGACCGAGGCCGACGGAGACATCGGCACGGGGTTCTCCGTCGAGGTCGCCAAGGCCTGGGAGCGGGCGCTGTTCGCCGACGATCTCCCCGCAACGCGTCGCATCGCGCTGCGCACGGCGATCGTACTGGGTGACGGCGGAGTGCTCGGCACCCTGCGACGGCTGGCACCCCTGGGGCTCGGTGGCCCGCAGTTCGACGGCTGGTGGCCCGTGACGAAGGCACGCCGCGCCGCCGGCACCGCGCACCAGCGCGGCTCTGGCCACGGGCATCAGCGGTTCAGCTGGATCCACCTCGACGACGTCGCAGGCATCATCGACTTCCTCGAACAGCATCCGGAACTGAGCGGGCCCGTCAATGCGGCCGCGCCGAATCCCGTCGACAACGTCGCGTTCATGGCGGCCGTGCGCAGGGCGCTGGGCGTGCGGTTCGGCCCGCCCACCCCGCGCTGGATGCTGGAATTGGGCGCGATCGCCATCCGCACCGAGACGGAGCTGATCCTGAAGAGCAGGTGGGTGCTGCCCGGTCGGCTCGCCGAGGCCGGCTATGCCTTCCGGCATCCGGATCTGGACGAGGCCGTCCGGGCGTCGCTGCGCTAAGCCTCGCCGCGCTCCTGCTTGCGCTTGGCGATCTCCGCGCGCAGCCGCTCCTCTTCGATCTCGCGATCCAGATCGGCGAGTTGCTGCTCGGTGGTGCGGGTGTCGGCGGGAACGGTGGGCGGCGCGGACGGCGCGGGCTCGGAACGCCGCCGAGGCGCCGGACGGCCCAGGCGGATGCCGCCCTCGGGGTACTCCCTGCCGATGCCGAACCACAGCACGCTGCCGATGAACGGCAGCAGGATCACCAGCAGCAGCCAGACGAACTTCGGCATGTGCCGCACCTGGGAGTCGTCACGACGGATGATGTCCACGAGCGCGAACACCATCAACGCCAGCACGAGCAGCGAGAACAGGTACCCCATGCTCACAGAGTAGAGGATGCGGTGGCGCCGGCGGGCGGCACTGGGTTCACTCCTCGCCGATGGCGGCCGGTCTGCCGGGCGTGTTCGACCACGCACTCCATGAGCCGGGGAACACCGTCACCGCGCGCCCGGCGATCTCCCCGGCCAGCGCCAGCTGTGCGGCGGTGATCCCCGACCCGCAGTATGCCGCTATCGGCATGGAGCCATCGGCGCCGACCGCGTCGAAGACGGCGGCGATCTCGGATGCCGGCAGGAACCGCGCATCATCGGTGAGCACACGTCCGATCGGCAGGTTGCGCGCGCCGGGAATGTGTCCGGCGATCGGGTCGATGGGCTCGGTCTCGCCTCGGTAGCGCTCGGCTGCTCGCGCATCCAGCAGCACGCCGGACGTCGGCCATGCGGCCGCCCCATCGATGTCGATGACGCCCTCGGACCCGGGCGAGCTCAGTTCGATGTCCCCCTCGGGCACCTCGACGTCACCGGTGGCCGTCTCGCCTCCGGCGGCCAGCCACGCGGGCAGCCCGCCATCCAGCACGTGCACGTCGGCCACCCCCGCTCGGCGCAGCGCCCACCAGGCGCGCGACGCCGCCAGCATCCGGAAGTCGTCGTAGACCACCACGGGGGCACCTGCTCGAAGGCCCCAGCGCCGGGCTGCTGCGGCGAGCGCCGCATCGTCGGGCAGCGGATGCCGCCCGTCGCTCGGCTCGCCGTGGCCTGCCAGCTCTCGTTCCACGTCGATGAACACCGCGCCCGGGATGTGGCCTGCCAGGTACTTCTCGTGCCCGTCGTCGCGACCCAGCTGCCAGCGGGCATCCAGCACCTGCATCTCGTCGAGGCGCTGGTGCAGCTCAGTGGCGCTGATGAGCGGGTTCACGGCGTTCACGGAACGATGTGCCCTGCCGTGCGGAACAGCTCGTACCACTCGGCGCGGCTGAGCTCCACGTCGGCGCCGGCAGCAGCATCCGTCACCCGCTGCGGGGTGGTGGTGCCCAGCACGACCTGCATGTGCGCGGGATGCCGGGTGATCCAGGCCGTCGCGATGCCAATGGGCTCGACGCCGTGCTTCGCCGCCAGCCGGTCGATCACGGCGTTCAGCTCGGCGTGCTCCGGGTCGCCCAGGAAGACCCCGTCGAAGAAGCCGGCCTGGAACGGCGACCATGCCTGGATCGTGATGCCGCCTGCGCGACAGTACTCCACGATCCCGCCGCCGTCGCGGACGATGCTCTGATCCTCGCCGGACATGTTGGCCGCCACGCCCTGCGCGATGATCGGCGAGTGGGTGATCGACAGCTGCAGCTGGTTGGCGATGAGCGGCTGCGTGACAGCCGTGCGCAGCAGGTCGATCTGGCGCGGCGTGTGGTTGGAGACGCCGAAGGAGCGCACCTTGCCGGAGCTCGCGAGCTCGTCGAACGCGCGGGCGACCTCCTCGGGCTCCACGAGCGCGTCGGGGCGGTGCAGCAGCAGCACGTCGAGGTAGTCGGTGCGCAGTGCTTTCAGCGATCCCTCGACCTGGGTCATGATGTGCTCGTATGAGAAGTCGAACATCTGCTCCGAGGGGACGATGCCGCACTTGGTCTGCAGGATGATCTCGGCGCGCTCGGCGGCGGAGAGCTTCAGCGCCGAGGCGAATCGGTCCTCGCAGACGTGCATGCCGCCGCCGTAGATGTCGGCGTGGTCGAAGAAGTCGATCCCCGCGGCGCGGGCGGTGTCGTACAGCTCCCGCACCTCGGCATCCGTCTTGTCGGGGATGCGCATCATGCCGGAGATGACCGCGGGTGCGGTGCGGGTGCCGAACGGAACAGTCTTCATGCTTCCTCCAGGGTCACAGGCAACGCTACCCCGCGACGCGCTCAGCGGGCGGGCGGCGGAGTCG
Organism: Microbacterium sp.; assembly: GCF_049650565.1. Classification (GTDB taxonomy): domain Bacteria; phylum Actinomycetota; class Actinomycetes; order Actinomycetales; family Microbacteriaceae; genus Microbacterium. The sequence goes on along the minus strand of NZ_JBASAK010000050.1, from coordinate 33,562 downwards.
CTCCTGGCCGGTGAGCCAGGGTGAGAGCGGGGTGCGCCGCGCCACCAGCCCGATCGCCAGCGGCACCAGCATGCCCACGGCGAAGGCCACCGGGTCGGGCCAGGTGGTCCACAGCACGACGGGGTGCAGCAGCACGACGGTCAGCAGCGGCAGCGCCAGCAGCGTGCACACCTGGGAGAACATGCCGGGGCGCACCAGGCTCTCAGCGACGAGGATCATGCCGAACGAGATGGCGACCGAGACCAGCAGCGAGACCACGGGCGTGCCGTAGTCGCCCTGCTTGATGTCGATGAAGTCCGACAGGCCCGTCATGATGAGCACCGCGCTGATCAGGATGAGCAGGATGCCGGTCAGCAGCGGCATCCTGATCCGCGCGCGCACCCGGCGCAGGGCGTCGCCGGTGAGCAGGTAGACGAGGCAGGTGACAGCCAGTCCGATGCCCAGTGGCGTGTCGGAGAGCATGGAGCCCCAGATCCAGCCGGCGATCGCGCCCACGACGCCGATGGCCCACTGCACGGCCAGCGGCAGGGGCTCGATCAGCCGCAGCAGCAGGGCCGTGAAGAACAGCGTGGTGATGAACCAGAACGTGATGTACGGCATCCCCGCCACGCCGCCGCCGTACAGACCGCCGAGGATCCGCTGCCCGGTGTCGTCGAAGCCCTGCAGGAGCAGTGCGACGGTGAGGATCACGAATCCGGCGAGATACGGACGGCCCAGTGAGCGGAGCCGGCGGCTCAGCTCGATGCGCAGAGAGCGGTGCGGCTTCCACAGATAGCCCGAGAGGATGAAGAACACCGCGACGTGCCAGGTGTACAGCAGATCGCCGGTGGCGTCACGGGTGAAGACGTGACCGGCCACGATCGCCGCGACCGCGATGATGCGGACGAGGTCGATCGCCCCGGACCGGTTCGGCATCGCCTCGAGCATGTCGCGACGATAGTCCTCGCACCTTGCCGTGGCATGTATGAGGCCCGAGCGACCCGGAACGACCGCCCTCCGGCATCCGGCGCTAACGTTGATTCTATGACGTCTCCTATCGATGCGACGACCACCTCTGCCTGGGCCGAGCTCACCGCTCTGCAGGAGAGCTTCTCCCCCGATCTGCGCGCGTGGTTCGCCGCGGATCCCGAGCGCGTGCAGCGCTTCTCGCTGCCGCTGGCCGACCTGCACGTGGACCTCTCGAAGAACCTGGTGACCGACGAGGTCCTGGCAGCCCTCGTGCGCCTGGCCGAGCAGACCGGCGTCGCCGAGCGCTACGCAGCGATGCTCCGAGGCCAGCACATCAACACCACCGAGGACCGTGCCGTGCTGCACACCGCCCTGCGTCGCCCGCAGGGCGCGACGCCGACGCTGGTCGTGGACGGTCAGGACGTGGATGCCGATGTGCAGTCCGTGCTCGCGTCCCTCTCCGCCTTCGCCGATCGGGTGCGCTCGGGCGAGTGGAAGGGCGTGACCGGCAAGAAGGTCACGCACGTCGTGAACATCGGCATCGGCGGGTCGGACCTCGGACCGGTGATGGTCTACGAGGCTCTCAAGCCGTACGCGGATGCCGGCATCCAGGCGCGCTTCGTCTCCAACATCGACCCCACCGACATGGCGCAGAAGACGGCCGACCTCGACCCCGAGACGACGCTGTTCATCGTCGCGTCGAAGACGTTCACCACACTGGAGACGCTCACCAACGCGCGCCTGGCTCGCGACTGGCTGTGGGCGGGGCTTGCTGCATCCGGCGCCATCGCCGACGACGACCAGAGCAGGACGGATGCCGTGGCCCACCACTTCGTGGCCGTCTCCACGGCCCTCGACAAGGTGGCCGAGTTCGGCATCGACCCGGCCAACGCGTTCGGGTTCTGGGACTGGGTGGGCGGCCGCTACTCCGTCGACTCCGCCATCGGCCTCTCGCTGACCGTTGTGTTCGGACCCGAACGATTCCGCGAACTGCTGTCGGGCTTCCACGCCGTGGATGAGCACGTGCGCACCACCCCGCTGGCGCAGAACGTACCGGTGCTGATGGGGCTGCTCAACGTCTGGTACTCGAACTTCCTGGGCGCGCAGTCGCACGCCGTGCTGCCGTACGCGCAGCAGCTCAGCCGCTTCGCCGCATACCTGCAGCAGCTGACCATGGAGTCCAACGGCAAGTCGGTGCGCTGGGACGGCTCGCCGGTCACCACCACCACCGGCGAGGTGTTCTGGGGCGAGCCCGGCACCAACGGCCAGCACGCCTTCTACCAGCTGATCCACCAGGGCACCCGGCTGATCCCGGCCGACTTCATCGCGTTCGTGAACCCGGCCTACCCGCTGGCCGACGGCGGTCGCGACGTGCACGGGCTGTTCCTGGCGAACTTCCTCGCGCAGACCAAGGCGCTGGCGTTCGGCAAGACCGCGGCCGAGGTCGAGAGCGAGGGCACTACCGGCGCTCTGGTCGCCGCACGGACCTTCCCGGGCAACCGGCCCACCACGTCGATCTTCGCGCCGTCGCTGACTCCGGCCGTGCTCGGTCAGCTCATCGCCCTGTACGAGCACATCACGTTCACGCAGGGCACGATCTGGGGCATCAACTCCTTCGACCAGTGGGGCGTGGAGCTGGGCAAGCAGCTGGCGCTGCAGATCGCCCCGGCCATTGAGGGCGACGCCGATGCCCTGGCCGGGCAGGACGCGTCCACCCGAGCGCTGCTGGCGTACTACCAGGAGCACCGGAGGCACTGAAGCAGGCCCCTGACGATCTGAGAGAGCCCCCTCGCCGTGAATGGCGAAGGGGCTCTCTCGATCTCGGGGACCTGCAGCGCTCAGCTGCGACCGAACTGCGCGGCCGCAGGACAGGCGAACGGGTCGCTAGCGGCAAGCCCGACGCGGTTGAGGTACCGGATGACGATGCTGTAAGAGCGCAGCATCGACACCTCGGTGTAGGGCACATCGTTCGTGCGGCAGTACTCCCGCACGATCTCCCTCGCGCGTGACAGGTGCAGTCGTGACATGCTCGGGAACAGATGGTGCTCGACCTGATAGTTCAGCCCGCCCATCAGCCAGGTCGCCCACCAGCCGCCGCTGACATTGCGGGACGTGCGCACCTGCTTCGTGAAGAAGTCGAGCCTGGCCTCGGGGGCGATGATCGGCATCCCCTTGTGGTTCGGGGCGAAGGTGGCACCCATGTACACGCCGAACACGGCGACCATCACACCGAAGAAGGCGAAGGCCATGCCCAGCGGCAGCAGCAGGAACAGCGGCACCAGCACGATGGCGAAGCGAGCGACGATGAGGCCCAGCTCGGTCCAGCGGCCCGTCACTTTGCCGCGTGAGAACAGGTGCTGGAAGCTGAGCCGGTGCAGGTTCAGGCCTTCCAGCGTCAGCAGGGGGAAGAACAGCCAGCCCTGTCGCCGGGTGATCCATCGGACGATCCCGCGCGAGCGCGCGGCATCCTCCTCCAGGAAGGAGATCGTGTCGACCGCGATGTCGGGGTCCTTGCCGACTGTGTTGGGATTGCCGTGATGTCTGGTGTGCTTGGAGTCCCACCAGGAATAGCTCATCCCGACGACACCGGCCAGGATGCGTGCGAGCCGGAAGTTCGCCGGGCCCGAGGCGAGGATCTGCCGGTGAGCGGCCTCATGGGCGAGGAAGGCGACCTGGGTGAACAGGATGCCGAGCGCTCCGGCGATGAGCAGCTGGAACCAGCTGTCGCCGAGCAGAAGGAAGCCGGCGATGCAGCCGGCGAAGGCCACCGCGAGGCCGGCGGCGACCACCGAGTAGAACCTGGGCGTTCGGCCCAGCAGCCCGGTGTCGCGGACGACATTCAGGACGTCGCGATAAGCGCGCGCCATCGGGGGGAACTCGGCGTTCCCCGCGTACGTCTGGCGGATCCGGCCGGGGGTGAGCCTGGATGCCTCGGTCGTGTCTGTGTGCGTGAGAGACATGTCGTTCTCCTGCCGGTCGGGAGCCCTTGAGCCGGTCGAGCCAAGGGCGGATGCCGATCGCTGTCTTCAGCGTACGCGGGGTGGTATGCGGGCATGGGCATATCACTGGCCCGAGCCCGCTGAGTCCGGCCGGCGGCTGAGCACGGGAAATGGGTTCGCTGAGAATTCTGCGATAGTGCAATCTTGCGCTTGCGCAGTTTTTTGAGCGCGTGCAGACTTCTCAGGTGAGCACGAACAGTGAACCCGGACTCCGCGAGCGCAAGAAGCAGCAGACGCGCCGTCGTCTGGAGCAGGCGGCTGTCGCGATCGTCGCCGAGGACGGCCTGGATGCGCTGACGATCGACGCCATCAGCGAGCGCGCCGAGGTCTCTCCTCGCACCTTCTTCAACTACTTCGACAGCAAAGAGGACGCGATCCTCGGCTTGGGAACCGAGGAGGCGACGCGTCGCGCGGTGTCGGATGCCGTGGACGAGATCCCTCCGGGGCCCGTCGTCGACAGCATCCTCGAGCTGCTGATGCGTGCCAGCGACAGCGCCATGCTCGATCACGGCCTGCGCGAGCGGCGTCGTGCCATCCTGCGCGACCATCCCGAGCTGCTCGGCCGTCATTTCAGCCACATCGGTCGGATGCTGGACCCGCTTGCCAAGGGCGTGCAGTCACTCATGACGCGCGGCGGCGCAGCATCCGACAGCCCAGCATCCGACAACGGAGCCGAGGCCGACGAGCCCACCGCACCCGATCCCCACGCGCAGATCCTGCTGATGATGTGCGGCGCGGCGCTGCGCGCGGCCACGCTCGAGCTCTCCCCCGGCCACGCCGATCTGCCCGCCGACACATCCCTCGCACTGCTGCACACCCGAGCGGCAGCCCTCGTCCGCGAATCCATCGAAAGGCTCTCATGAGCGCCATCGAAGAACCAGACCCGGTCCTCGAGCCGCACCACACCCGCAACGTCCTGCTGGTGTTCGCGGGGCTCATGGTCACGATGCTGCTGGCGTCCCTCGACCAGACGATCTTCAGCACGGCCCTGCCCACGATCGTCGGCGACCTGCACGGCGTCGATGAGATGAGCTGGGTCATCACGGTCTACATCCTGGCCTCCACGATCATGCTGCCCGTCTACGGCAAGCTCGGCGACCTGATCGGCCGCAAGGGCATCTTCATCGGCGCGATCTCAGTGTTCATCGTCGGATCGATCATCGGCGGCTGGGCGCAGGACATGACCTGGCTGATCATCGGTCGTGGTGTGCAGGGTCTCGGCGGCGGTGGCCTGATGATCCTGTCGCAGGCCATCATCGCCGACGTCGTACCTGCTCGCGAGCGCGGCAAGTACATGGGCATCATGGGCGGCGTGTTCGCCATCTCGTCGGTCGCCGGCCCGCTGCTGGGCGGCTGGTTCACGGACGACCTCACGTGGCGCTGGGGCCTGTGGATGAACATCCCGCTCGGCATCCTGGCCATCATCGCCGCCGCCGTCTTCCTGCATCTGCCCGCCGCACCGAAGCACCGCGTACGGCTGGATGTGCTGGGCATCGCCCTGCTGGCGCTGGCCTCCACCGGCATCGTGCTCATCAGCACCTGGGGCGGGCACGACTCCCCCTACGGCTACGCGTGGGACTCCCCGCAGATCATCGGACTCATCGCCGGCACAGTCATCGCCGCCGTCGCGTTCGTGTTCGTCGAGCTGCACGCTCCGGAGCCGGTGATGCCGCTGCACCTGTTCCGCGAGCTGAACTTCAACCTCATGACCGCGGCGGGGCTCGCCATCGGCGTGGCCATGTTCGGCACGCTGGCCTACATCCCCACGTACCTGCAGATGGTCACCGGCGCCGACGCCACGCAGTCCGGGCTGCTGATGATTCCGATGATGGGCACCGTGCTGGTGTCCTCGATCATCTCCGGTGCGCTGGTGACACGCACCGGCCGGTACAAGTGGGCGCCCATCTCGGGCACGCTCGTGACGGCCGGCGGCATGGTGCTGCTGTCCACCATGACCAGCACGCTGCCGGTGTGGATCATGTGCGTGTTCCTGGGCGTGATGGGATTGGGACTGGGACTGTGCATGCAGATCTTCGTGCTGGTCGTGCAGAACACGTTCCCGAACTCCGAGGTCGGCGTCGCCACGGCCACCAACAACTACTTCCGCCAGATCGGCGCCTCGCTGGGCTCGGCGGTCGTCGGCAGCGTCTTCACGGCGCGGCTGATCGATCTGCTCACGCAGCGGATGCCGGCGGGCGCCGGTGGCGGTGCGGCCGGAGCCACGAACAGCCTGACGCCGGAAGCGGTCAAGGAGCTGCCGGCGCAGATCCGGAATGTCATCATCGGCGCCTACAACGACGCGCTCACGCCGATCTTCCTGTACATCCTGCCGCTGATCCTGCTGGCGACGATTCTGGTGTGCTTCCTGCGAGAGGTTCCGCTGAAGAAGACCATCGACCGCGGCACGGTCGCGGTCGAGAGCCTGGAGATCGACGGCGCGAACTCCATCGCCGACACGACGGGGCGCATCGCGACGGTGACCACGGCGGCCGCGGAGGAGCCGGGGCGCTGACGTCTGTGACCAGCAGCCCACGAAGACCGGAGCGGAGCGGATGCCGAGCCCTCCTCGCGCTCGGGGTCGTCGCCGTCAGCGCCGTGGTGCTGGCCGGCTGCGCCACGGCATCCGCTCGAACCCACAGCCTGCCGCCCGCGGATGCCGGCTTCGATTACCAGCTGGGCGGTGCGTATGAGCCGCCGAGCGGCGTCGCCGTGGTCGAGCGCGACCGCACGGCACAGCCGGCGGGCCTCGGCTACGACATCTGCTACGTGAACGGCTTCCAGACGCAGCCCGGCGAGTCTGCCGGCTTCGAGAAGAAGCATCCCGATCTCGTGCTCCGGCAGGATGGCGAGCCGCTCGCCGATCCGGATTGGCCCGACGAGTACCTCTTCGACACCTCGACCGCGCAGAAGCGCTCGGCGCTCGCGCAGATCGTCGGCGGCTGGATCCGCGGATGCCGGGAATCCGGCTTCGACGCGGTCGAGATCGATAACCTCGACTCGTTCACCCGCTCTGATGGTGCGCTCACCGCGAAGGACAATATCGCCCTGGCCGAGCAGTACGCCCGCGCCGCGCACGACGCGGGTCTCGCCATCGCGCAGAAGAACACCGCCGAGCTGTCTGCCCGCCTGCACGCGCACGGTTACGACTTCGCCGTCACGGAGTCCTGCGAGCAGTTCTCGGAGTGCGACGCATACACCGACGTCTACCCGGTCGTGCTCGACATCGAGTACACCGACGAGCTGGGTGTTGCGGGGTTCCGCAAGGCGTGCGATGACGCAGACCGGCCCGCCGTGATGATTCTGCGCGACCACGACCTCGTCACACCCGGCGACGAGCAGTACCACTACGAGGCTTGCGAACACTGAGGCCCGGATACGACGGGAGGGCGGATGCCGCAGCATCCGCCCTCCTGTCGTGAATGACGAACGGGTCAGAAGTCCCAGTCGTCGTCCTCGGTGGCCTCGGCCTTGCCGATCACGTACGAGGAGCCCGACCCCGAGAAGAAGTCGTGGTTCTCGTCGGCGTTCGGCGACAGGGCCGACAGGATGGCCGGGTTCACGTTGGTGACCGTGGCAGGGAACATCGCCTCATAGCCCAGGTTCATCAGGGCCTTGTTGGCGTTGTAGTGCAGGAACTTCTTGACGTCCTCGGTCAGTCCGACGCTGTCGTAGAGCGACTGCGTGTACTGCACCTCGTTGTCGTAGAGCTCGTACAGCAGCGAGAAGGTGTAATCCTTCAGCTCGTCGCGCTCGGCCTGCGAGATCTGCTCGAGGCCCTTCTGGTACTTGTAGCCGATGTAGTAGCCGTGCACGGCCTCATCGCGGATGATCAGGCGGATCAGGTCGGCCGTGTTCGTCAGCTTGGCGTGCGAGGAGAAGTACATCGGCAGGTAGAAGCCGGAGTAGAACAGGAACGACTCCAGCAGCGTGGAGGCCACCTTGCGCTTGAGGGGCTCGTCACCGCGGTAGTACTCCAGGACGATCTGCGCCTTCTTCTGCAGGTTCTGGTTCTCGGTCGACCAGCGGAACGCCTCGTCGATCTCCTTCGTCGACGCGAGGGTCGAGAAGATCGATGAGTAGCTCTTCGCGTGCACCGACTCCATGAACGCGATGTTGGTGTACACCGCCTCCTCGTGCGGGGTGATCGCATCGGGGATCAGCGAGACCGCGCCCACGGTGCCCTGGATCGTGTCGAGCAGGGTGAGGCCGGTGAACACGCGCATCGTGAGCAGCTGCTCATCCTCGGTGAGCGTGTTCCACGACTGCACGTCATTCGACAGCGGCACCTTCTCGGGCAGCCAGAAGTTGCCCGTCAGACGGTTCCAGACCTCGTGGTCCTTCTCATCCTCGATGCGGTTCCAGTTGATCGCGTCCACATGGCTGACCAGCTGAAGTTTGGGCGACGGTGTCATTTCGAATAGTCCTGTTCTTGAAGAATTCTGCGTTTCGTCTCGCTGCGCTCGCGGGGCGACCGAGCGTCACAGCATGCAGCTGACGCACTCCGCCATGTCGGTCCCCTCGAGGGCCATCTGGCGCAGGCGGATGTAGTAGATCGTCTTGATGCCCTTGCGCCACGCGTAGATCTGCGCCTTGTTGATGTCGCGCGTGGTGGCGGTGTCCTTGAAGAACAGCGTCAGCGACAGGCCCTGGTCGACGTGCTGCGTCGCAGCGGCGTAGGTGTCGATGACCTTCTCGTAGCCGATCTCGTACGCGTCCTGGTAGTACTCCAGGTTGTCGTTCGTCATGAACGGCGCCGGGTAGTACACGCGACCGAGCTTGCCCTCCTTGCGGATCTCGATCTTCGAGGCGATCGGGTGGATCGACGAGGTCGAGTTGTTGATGTAGGAGATGGAGCCCGTCGGCGGGACGGCCTGCAGGTTCTGGTTGTAGATGCCGTGCTCGCGGATGCTGTCGCGCAGCTCGGCCCAGTCCTGCTGAGTCGGGATGAACTTGCCGGCGAACAGCTCCTTGACCTTCTCGGTCTCGGGAGCCCAGGCGCGCTCGATGTACTTGTCGAAGAACTCGCCCGACGCGTAGGTGGAATCGGCGAAGCCGTCGAAGGTCTCGCCGCGCTCGATGGCCAGGCGGTTCGACGCGCGCAGCGCGTGGAACAGCACCGTGTAGAAGTAGATGTTCGTGAAGTCGATGCCCTCTTCGGATCCGTAGTGCACGTGCTCGCGGGCGAGGTAGCCGTGCAGGTTCATCTGGCCCAGGCCGATGGCGTGCGAGCGGTCGTTGCCGTCTTCGATCGATCGCACCGAGCTGATGTGGCTCTGCGTGCTCACCGCGGTCAGCGCGCGGATCGCGGTCTCGACCGTCTTGCCCAGGTCATCGGCATCCATCGCCAGGGCGATGTTCATCGAGCCGAGGTTGCAGGAGATGTCCTTGCCGATCTGGTCGTACGACAGGTCGGTGTTGTACGTGGTCGGCGTGTTCACCTGCAGGATCTCGCTGCACAGGTTGGACATGTTGATGCGGCCCTTGATCGGGTTGGCCTTGTTCACCGTGTCCTCGAACATGATGTACGGGTAACCCGACTCGAACTGGATCTCGGCGAGGGTCGTGAAGAACTCTCGCGCATTGATCTTGGTCTTCTTGATGCGCGCGTCGTCGACCATCTCGTAGTACTTCTCGGTGACCGAGATGTCGCCGAAGGGCACGCCGTAGACCTTCTCGACGTCGTACGGCGAGAACAGGTACATGTCCTCGCCCTTCTTGGCGAGGTCGAACGTGATGTCGGGCACGACGACGCCCAGCGACAGCGTCTTGATGCGGATCTTCTCGTCGGCGTTCTCGCGCTTGGTGTCGAGGAACCGCATGATGTCGGGGTGGTGGGCCGACAGGTAGACGGCGCCGGCGCCCTGGCGGGCCCCCAGCTGGTTGGCGTAGCTGAAGCTGTCTTCCAGCAGCTTCATCACGGGGATGATGCCGGAGGACTGGTTCTCGATCTGCTTGATCGGGGCGCCGGACTCGCGGATGTTGCTCAGCAGCAGCGCCACGCCGCCGCCGCGCTTGGACAGCTGCAGCGAGGAGTTGATGCCACGCGCGATGGACTCCATGTTGTCCTCGATGCGCAGCAGGAAGCAGCTGACGAGCTCGCCGCGCTGCGCCTTGCCGGCGTTGAGGAAGGTGGGCGTGGCCGGCTGGAAGCGGCCGGAGATGATCTCGTCGACCAGGTCCATGGCGACCTGCTCGTCGCCCTCGGCCAGGGCGAGGGCGGTCATCACGACGCGGTCCTCGAAGCGCTCCAGGTAGCGCTTGCCGTCGAAGGTCTTCAGCGTGTAGCTGGTGTAGTACTTGAACGCGCCGAGGAACGTCTCGAAGCGGAACTTCTTCGAGTAGGCGAAGTCGTTCAGGCGCTGCACGAAGTCGAACGAGTACTGGTCGATGACCGCGGCCTCGTAGTACTCCTTCTCCACCAGGTAGTCCAGGCGCTCGCGGAGCGAGTGGAAGAACACGGTGTTCTGGTTCACGTGCTGCAGGAAGTACTCCCGCGCGGCGCGCTTGTCGGCGTCGAACTGGATCTTCCCGCTCGCGTCGTACAGGTTCAGCATCGCGTTCAGGGCGTGATAGTCCAGCCCCTCGTACGCCGGATTGACCTTGAACTCCACCTGCTCGGTCACGGTCTGCTCTGCAACTGTGCTGTCCACCATCGTTCCAATCCGTCGCTGACGCGATCGACATCATCGGGTGTGCCGAATACTTCCAGCCGGTACAAGTGCGGCACGTTGCACTTGCGGCTCACGATCTCTCCGGCAAGACAGAAGGAGTCTCCGAAGTTGGTGTTCCCCGCGGAGATGACTCCGCGGATCAGGCTGCGGTTGTGCTCATCGTTGAGGAACCGGATGACCTGCTTGGGAACGGCTCCCCGCTCTTCGCCGCGCCCCTGCCCGCCCCCGTATGTGGGGGTGACGAGCACGTAGGGCTCGTCCACGACGATCGGCTCGTCGTTGCGGTGCAGGGGGATGCGGCGGGCGGGAAGACCGAGCTTCTCGATGAATCGCGCGGTGTTACCGGAGATGCTCGAGAAGTAGACCAGGAGCGGCGCGACGGTCGCTACGGCGCTCATGGCCTGTCACCTCACGCCAGACGAGCTGCGAGTTCGTCGATCTTGTCGGGGCGGAAGCCCGACCAGTGACCCTCGTCGGTGACGACGACGGGTGCCTGCATGTAGCCCAGCGCCTTGACCTGCTCGAGGGCCGACTCATCCTGGGACAGGTCGTGGACCTCGTACTCGATGCCCTTCGCATCGAGTGCCCGGTAGGTGGCATTGCACTGCACGCACGAAGGCTTCGTGTAAACCGTGATCGACATGATTTCTGGCTTCTTCCCCTCAGATATCAGGTGTTCTCCGACAGACCCCCCGCCGGGACTTCAATACTACATATGGGGACGGACATTGCGACCGACCACTAGGGATAGTAGTTACATCCGTGTAGTTTTCCACCGCTCTCCCTGGGTTAAACACAGGTTGTCCACGGATCCTTCCACAGCCCGGATGCTGTCCCGAAAGCCCGAGAAGCGCGTGTTCTCGCGGCTTCCGGAGCCGCCTCGGGAATCCATCCACAAGCGGGACGCTACGCCGTGCCACCGACACCCGATTTCCTGTGGAGAACGCGCTTCGGCGTGTCGCGGCGTGTCGCGGCATCCGCCCCTCCAGCGCACCCCTCGCACCCCTCGCACACCGGCGCATCCGACGGATAGGGTTCTCTGGTGGCGGGATATCGGGACCTTCTTCGCACGCCGGGTGTCGGGCGCATGATCGCAGCGCAACTGGTGGCGCGCTTCCCCAACGGCATGATGAGCCTGGCCATCCTCATGCACGTCGAGCAGCAGACCGGGTCCTACGGTGCGGCGGGCATCGTGCTGGCCGCAGCCTCGGTCGGACAGGCCGTCGCCGGCCCCATCACCAGCCGCTGGATGGGCGCCTGGGGCATGCGCCGGGTGCTCGCCCTCACCACCGCCGTCTGCTTCCTGGCGATCCTGGGCCTGGCGCTGCTTCCGCTGGGCATGGCCGGATACATGGCGCTGGCGCTGCTGGCGGGCCTGTCGACACCACCCGTGCAGTCGGCCGTCCGGACCATCTACCCCAAGCTCGTCAACGCCGGCCAGCTCACCCCGCTGTTCTCACTGGACGCGTCGCTGCAGGAGATCATCTGGATCGTCGCCCCCGTGCTGATCACGCTCGTCTCCACGCAGATCGGCACGGTGACGGGTCTGCTGATGGTGGCGGCCATCCTCGCCGGCGGCGGCGCGTGGTTCATCCTCTCCCCCGAGGTCGGCCGGGTGCGCATCCCGCGCAGCCGCCGCGCCTTCGGACTGGTGGTGCTCAAGCCGCCGGTGCTGCTGGCGACCGTCATCGGGTTCCTGCTGATCGGCGCGTGCGCGGCTGTCGAGGTGGGCGTGGTGGCCACCTTCGGTCACGGCGGCCTGGAGGCGGGTCTGGTGCTGGCGGTCTTCTCGGTCGGCAGCCTGGCCGGCGGCCTGGCGTTCGGGCACATCCCCATCGGGCCCTGGGCGATGGCCCGGCGCCTGCTCATCGTCACGATCGGCCTGAGCCTGACGATGTTCTTCTTGAACGCGTTCTGGATCGGCGGCACGCTGCTGGCCGCGGGCATCGGCATCGCCCCGGCGCTGGCCGTGCTGTTCGCCATCACGACGGCCAGCGTGAAGTTCAGCGAGACCGCCGAGGCGTTCGGCTGGGCGGGCACCGGACAGCTCATCGGCGCGGCGGCGGGTTCGGCCGTGGCGGGCCTGCTCATCGACAGCGGCGGGCCCAGGGGCGCGTACCTGGCGGCGGCGCTGTTCGCGCTCGCGGGCCTGATCGTCTCCGTCGTCTTCGTGCGGGCGTTCCCCGACCTGCGGCACCGCGACCCCAGCCCCTACCCCGACACCGAGACGCTCTCCATCCCGATCATCCGCCCCTGATCGCCCGCCACCCGCCACGTCGAGCGGAATAGGCTGAGCGGGTGAGCACCTTCGACGCCGCAGCCTTCCTCCCCGACGAGCTGCTGGAGCGCATCCGCGAGCGCGCCGCCACGCACGATCGGGAGAACACGTTCCCGCAGCAGGATCTGGACGAGCTGAAGGATGCCGGATACCTGTCGATTCTCGTGCCCGCCGAACTCGGCGGCGCGGGCCTCGGGCTCGAGCAGGCCGCGCTGCTGCAGCAGCGGCTGGCCACGGCCTCCCCCGCCACCGCGCTGGCGATCAACATGCACCTGGTGTGGACCGGTGTCGCGAAGGTGTTCAGCGACCGCGGCGTGCCCGGACTGGAGTTCGTGCAGCGCGGCGCCGTCGCGGGCGACGTCTTCGCGTTCGGCATCAGCGAGGGCGGCAATGACCTGGTGCTGTTCGGCAGCGATACGGATGCCGCGCCTCAGCCCGACGGCGGATACGCCTTCACCGGCACGAAGATCTTCACCTCGCTGGCGCCGGTGTGGACGAAGCTGGGCCTGCACGGCCTGGACACCACCAGCGCGGATGCCCCGAAGCTCGTGTTCGCGTTCGTCGACAGGACGGATGCCGTGGTCACCAGCGACGACTGGGACACGCTCGGCATGCGCGGCACGCAGAGCCGCACCACCCGCCTGAACGGCGCGGTGGCCTCCCCCGAGCAGGTGGTTCGCCGGATCGACCCGGGCCCCAACCCCGACCCGATCGTGTTCGGCATCTTCAGCGTGTTCGAGCTGCTGCTGGCGTCGGTCTACACCGGCATCGCCCGCCGCGGGCTGGACCTGGCCGTCGAGACGGCGAAGAAGCGACGGTCGAAGAAGAGCGGCACGACCTACAGTCAGGATCCCGACATCCGCTGGCGGGTGGCCGGGATGGGTCTGGCATACGACGCCCTGCCGCCGCAGATCGCGTGGCTGGCGCGGGATGTCGATGAGCGCGGCGACCACGGATCGCACTGGTTCACGCTGCTGTCGGGGGTGAAGCACCGCGCGGTGGTCATGGCCAAACATGTGCTGGACGAGGCGATGCTGGTGGCCGGCGGCGGATCGTACTTCTCCGCCAATGAGCTCTCTCGGCTGTACCGCGATGTGCTGGCGGGGCAGTTCCACCCCTCCGACCCGGAGTCCGCGCACGCCACCGCGGCGAGCGCCTGGCTCGGGCCGCTGGAGGACTGACCGCCGACGCTTCGACGGGCTCAGCGGCCCGGTTCATCGCGTCCCTGAGCCGAGCGAAGGGCCGTGTCCTAGCGGCGGTCGAACTCGAATGCCTTCAGCAGCTCGCCGACGGCCTGCTCGCGCTCGTCTCCGCCCTGCTCGAACATCGACGTGACGTGCGTGCGCAGGTGGTTCTCCAGCAGCAGGCGGTTCAGGGACTCCAGTGAGCGCTGCACGGCGCGGGACTGCGTGATGATGTCCATGCAGTACTCCTCGTTCTCGATCATCCGCGCGATGCCGCGCAGCTGCCCCTCGAGGATGCTGGTGCGGTGCAGGGCACGCTTCTTGATGTCTTCGATCACCCTAAGAGCGTAGCCAATGCCTCGACGAGCCCGACCATGGGTGCAGTCATCGCCCACCCGGTCCGGAGCCCCGCGCCGCCGCGAGCGCCCGATCCACTGCCCGATAAGCGTCCCCCGGTGATCGCCAGCGACAGTACGGGTCCCACCAGGACGGGCCGCGGATCTCCGGGACACCGTCGCGCATCCTGATCTGCCAGCCCGAGGTCTCAAGAGTGCGGTGGTGGTGCCAGCACAGCGCGACGCCGTTGTCGGTGTGCGTCGGCCCGCCCCGCGCCCACTCCCGCACGTGATGGATCTCGCACCAGTCACCGCGCACGTCGCAGCCCGGGATCAGGCATCCGCCGTCGCGCATCACGATCGCCTTGCGCTGGTGCGGGGTGAAGATGCGCCCGCTGGTGCTGATGCCGATGATGACTCCGGAGTCGTCGAACAGCACCCGCTGCACGCCACCCGCACAGGCGGCGTGCATGGCCACGCCCAGTGGCACGTCCCATTCCGTGCTCTGCAGGTGGGCCCTGCCGGCACCTGCCGCGAGATCTGCGGCATCCACCGACACGACCAGCGTCGGAGCAGCGCCGCCCAGTTGAGGTGCGCCCTCCGCCGCCGCCACGGATCCGACGATGGCCGCGAACGCGTCATGCCGCTTCTGTCCGGGCGTGCGCGCGTCGGCCGTGGACAGCGGCGGCGCATCCGCATCCGCGTCCGCACCGATGTCCAGCAGCCCATCTTCAGACGACGGTGCGAACTGCACGCGCGGGTTGTTGTAGGCGTCCATCAGCCGCTGCAGCATAGCCGCGACCTCGGGAAGCAGCACGCCGCGCACCGGGACCGCGCCGTCACGCAGCCTCCCGATCGCGAAGGTGCGGCTGCGCTCACCTGCGCCATCGGCAGGGCATGCACCGTCGGGATCGATCCGCAGCAGCACGTGCGCTGTCAGCCCCGCCAGCTCGGAGACCGTGGGCTGAGGTGCACGGTCGTCGTCTTCCGAGCCCGAGTCCGGGTCCGGGTCCGAGAGTTCGCGCCCCGTTGCCGCACGAGCCAGAAGAGCATCCGCCATGGCGAGATCCTCCGGCGTGATCCGTGACTGCGCCCGCCGAAGCGGAGTCACGCAGGCCAGGTATCCGGCCAGCGACATCTCTCCCGCACGAAGCGCGGCGGACAGCGCGGGGAAGTCTCCGGGCAGCCGCTCACCCGAGACCAGCGCGATGTCCTCGTGCGCTGCGTCCGCCGCTGCACTGTATCGCCGGGCCGCTGGCGCGTCGATCAGCAGGAGGCGCTGCAGGAGCTCGGACGTGCTGCGACATCCGGCGCGTGCCGTGACCCGGTTCGCCCGCTCGCGCTTCGCGTCTTCGGACTCGATGTCATCCACCACGTCGACGGTGATGCCGTCCAGCAGTCGCTGCAGCCGCCCGATGCAGCGGAGCACGTCGATCTGCCCAGCAGGGTCCAGCTGCGTGATCCCTGCAACCGACAGCTCCCCCGCGCGCACGTCGGCGAGCTGCCGAGCGATGCTCTCGAGGACCTGCGGAAGCGATGTCATGCTTCCATTCAACAGGGGGCCTCCGACATTACATCCCCAGATCAGAGCAAGTTTTCAATCTGTGGACAACTCGCGCTGAATAGCGATTGTGCAGGAGGAATCTCCGGTGATGACGCTGCTCCAGACGACCCCCGCACGACGCCGTGAAAGGATGGCGGCATGTCGCGAACACCCATGGCGCTGCTCTCCCCCGCCGACCAGGAGCGACTGCGGGGTCTGCGGCGGATGAAGGCCGTGGCGCTGGGCGCGCTGATCTTCATGGCCGTGGTGTTCGTGATCGCCTTCGCCCTGGAGCCTCGGCATCCGTGGCTGAGCTACGTGCGCGCGGCCGCCGAGGGCGGCATGGTCGGTGCGCTGGCGGACTGGTTCGCAGTGACGGCGCTGTTCCGGCATCCGCTGGGCCTGCCCATTCCGCACACCGCGATCATCCCGAACCGCAAGGACGAGATCGGGCGGTCCCTGGGCGAGTTCGTGGAGACGAATTTCCTCTCCGGCGAGATCGTACGCGACAAGCTCTCCCGCACGGCGCTCGCGCGGCGGCTGGGAGAATGGCTGGGCGACCCCGCGCACGCCGAGCGCGTGACCGCCGAGGCGTCGACCGCGGCATCCGCCGTGCTGCGCGCGCTCAGCGATGACGACGTGCAGGGTCTGATCGCCGACCTCGCCCGCGAGCACCTCATCGAGCCGGACTGGGCGCCGTCGGCCGGCGGCTGGCTGGAGCGCATCGTCGAGGCGGACGCCCATCACGGCGCCGTGGACCTGGCCGTGGACAGCATCGGCACCTGGCTCGTGAACAACGCCCACACCTTCAATGGCCTGGTCTCCCGCCGCCTGCCGGGCTGGGTGCCCCGGCTTGCACACCGGTTCGTCGACGAGACCGTGTACCACGAGGCCGTGAAGTTCGTGCAGGCTGTGCAGGCCGATCCCCGGCATCCGGCCCGCCTGGCCCTGGACGGCTACCTGACCCGCCTGGCCGATCGGCTGCAGCACGACCCGGCCATGCGCGACCGGTTCGAGGGCGCGAAGGCCGGCATGTTCGACAGCCCGCGCGTGATCGCACTGGCTGCGCAGGCCTGGGACACCGCCAAGAACGGACTGCTGAACGCTCTCGCCGACCCGCAGAGCGGGCTGCGCAGGCGCGCATCATCCGCCGTCGCCGAGATCGGCCGGCGCCTTGCCACCGAGCCGGCGCTGCAGGCGCGGGTGGACGGCTGGGTGACCGACGCGGCCGTATTCCTCGTGGACCGGTACCGTCACGACATCGCGTCGATCATCACCGACACCGTCGAGAAGTGGGATGCTGCGGAGACGACCGAGAAGATCGAGCTGATGGTGGGCCGGGATCTGCAGTACATCCGCCTGAACGGCACCGTCGTGGGCGCCCTGGCGGGGGTGGCGATCTTCGCCGTCGCGCACGCGCTGATCCCGCTGGGCTGAGCGCCGTTCTGGGCTGAGCGGCGTTCTGGGCTGAGCGGCGTTCTCAGCCGGCGAGCGCCTCGGCGATCGGGCGGTCGCCGTCGTTGAAGCGGATGGTGCGGTGGATGGTCGCGGGCTCGCGCAGCGCCTGTGCGACGACCAGGGCGACGTTGGCGCGCGAGACCTGCGCCGAGGTCGTGCCGCTCGCGTCGATGCGCCCCGTGCCCTCACCGAGCGTGAGACGGCTGGGGCCGAGCACCGTCCAGTCCAGAGTGGTGGCGCGCAGATACTCATCGGCGGCGGCTTTCGCCTCGGCGTAGGCGTGGAACGGATTGTCGGCGGGGATGCCGTGCTGGGGCGAGGAGTCGAAGTACGACACCATCACATAGCGGTTGACGTCGGCATCCCCGGCCGCGTCCATGGAGCGCACGGCAGCCTCGAAGTCGACGGCGTGCGTGCGCTGGGCCGAGCCGCCGCCCGCGCCGGCCGACCAGACCACGGCGTCGTGCCCGGCGATGACACGGGCGAATGCCTCGCGATCCTCGTGCTCGACGTCGAAGACCACCGGTTCGGCGCCGGCGGCGCGCACGTCGTCCGATTGATCGGGATTGCGGATGACCGAGGCGACCTCATCCCCGCGGTCGGTGAGCACACGTGCGAGCAGGAGCGCGACCTTGCCGTGGCCGCCGATGATCAGGATCCGAGCCATGCCTCCACGGTACCCGCGCCTGACGACCGAAGGGCAGTCCGAACGCCGGTCCACATGGCTCGTCGCGCCCCTCATCCCCTCGATTCGGGGCGGTTCGCGCCGTTTGGACGGGATTCTGCGCGGCTGCTCAGCGCGCGTTCAGGGCGGCCAGCAGCTCCAGCACGCACAGCGCGGCCAGGCGCACGGTGCGGCCGTCCTCGGCATCCGCCGTCGCGTCCACCTCGGCGAGGTCGGCGCTGACCACCCGGGGATCGGTCGCGATGCCGCGCACGAGCGCGCGCAGCTCCCACGCCGCGAAGCCGCCGGGCACGCTGGCCGGGCAGCCGGGCACGGCCGCGCGGTCGGCGGAGTCGACGTCGATGTCCAGGTGGATGCGGGATCCGGCGCCGGCGACCTCGAGCGCCTCGGCCACCACATCGTCGATCCCGCGGCGCCGCACCTCGTCGAGCGTGATCACGCGGATGCCCCACTCGGAGGCGCGCTGCGCGTACGCCGCCGAGTTCGCGAAGTCGGCGATGCCGATCTGCACGATCTTCTTCGGATCGATGCGCTCGGAGTCCGGGGCATCCTGCACGAGGCGGCGCACGGGAGAGCCGTTGGAGACACCGTCGCGCAGGTCGTAGTGCGCGTCGATGGTGATCAGTCCCCCGGCTCCCGCGCCGCGGGCCACCGGGTAGGTCAGCGAGTTGTCGCCGCCGAGGGCGATGACCAGGCGACTGGCGGCGGCGAGCTCCCGCACCCGATCCACGGCGCGCTGCACGCCCTCGTCACCGTCGGGCTCGTGCACGTCACCGGCGTCGACGACCCGCAGCACCTCGTTCAGGTCCACGGCGGGCTCGCCCATCAGCGTGGCGCTGTAGCGCTGCAGCGCCTCGCGGATGGCGCTCGGCGTGGCGTGCGCGCCGGTCTTCGAGATCGAGGTGCGCCAGGTGGGGACGCCCAGCAGCACGGCATCCGCCTTCTCCCCTGCTGCCGGGGCGGGCCATCCTCCGGCCCGCGGCCAGAGCTCATCGTGCGGAAGTACCACGTTCATCCTCTCCTGGCGTCGTGTGCGACGCCGTCCTTCCACGCGCGCTTCACCAGCGGCACGCCGGGCCGATAGGCCAGGTGCACGCGCGTCGGGGCATCCAGCAGCACCAGGTCGGCGCGCTTGCCGGGCGCGATCACGCCGATGTCGTCGCGTCGCAGCGCGGCGGCACCCCCGGCGGTGGCGGCCCAGACCGCCTCGGCCGTGGTCATGCCCATCTCCCGCACCGCCAGCGCGATGCAGAATGGCATCGACGAGGTGAAGCTGGAGCCGGGATTGGTGTCGCAGGCGATCGCGACCGTCACGCCGGCGTCGATCAGGCGCCGGGCGTCGGGGAACGGATGCCGGGTGGAGAACTCGACGCCCGGCAGCGCCGTGAGCACGGTGTCGGATGCGGCGAGCGCGGCCACATCCTCATCGGTCAGATAGGTGCCGTGATCGACGGATGCCGCGCCCAGCTCGACGGCCAGCCGCACCCCGTCGCCGGGGCCGAGCTGGCTGGCGTGCATGCGCGGCTGCAGGCCCCGGGCGATGCCCGCTTCCAGCACCCGCCGGGTCTGCGGCACCGTGAACGCGCCGGTCTCGCAGAACGCGTCGATCCACTTGGCATGCGGGGCGCAGGCATCCAGCATGTCCCCGATGACCAGGTCGACGTACTCGTCGCCGCGGTCCGCGTACTCCGCCGGCACCACATGCGCACCGAGGAAGGTGACCTCGGGGGTGACCTCGGCGGCCAGGCGCACCAGGCGCTCCTCGGTGGCGACATCCAGCCCGTAGCCGCTCTTGATCTCCACGGTGGTGGTGCCCTGTGCGAGCATCTCGTCGACGAACCCGCGCAGCCGCGCGCGCAGGTCGTCGTCGCTCGCGCCACGGGTCGCCGCGACGGTGGAGCGGATGCCGCCGGCGGCATAGGCCGAGCCGGCCATCCGCGCCTCGAACTCGGCGGCGCGATCGCCGCCGAACACGATGTGGCTGTGGCTGTCCACGAACCCGGGGATGACGGCGCACCCCTGCGCATCCACCTCGGTGAACCCGCCCGGCGCGGCGGGAGCGTCTGATGCCGCACCGACCCAGGCGATGCGGTCGCCCTTGATGAGGACGGCCGCATCGCGCAGCGTACCGCAGCGATCCGCCGGCGAGCCGACGTTGGTCGTCAGCTCCCCGATGTTCGTGATCAGCGTGGCAGTCACAGCATCGGCACCTTGAGGCCGCGCTCGCGTGCGACATCCTTGGCGTGCTCGTAGCCGGCGTCGACGTGACGCATGACGCCGGTGCCGGGGTCGTTGGTGAGGACCCGCTCCAGCTTCTGCGCAGCGATCTCCGAGCCGTCTGCGACGGTGACCTGGCCGGCGTGGATCGAGCGGCCGATGCCGACCCCGCCGCCGTGGTGCAGCGACACCCAGCTGGCGCCGGAGGCCGTGTTGAGCAGGGCGTTCAGCAGCGGCCAGTCGGCGATCGCGTCGGAGCCGTCCTTCATGGCCTCGGTCTCGCGGTAGGGCGATGCGACGGACCCGGAGTCCAGGTGGTCGCGGCCGATGACGATCGGGGCGGACAGCTCGCCGGACGCGACCATCTCGTTGAACTTCAGACCCGCCAGGTGGCGCTCCTTGTATCCCAGCCAGCAGATGCGGGCCGGCAGGCCCTCGAAGTGCACCTTGTCGGCGGCCTTCGCAAGCCACCGGTGCAGAGCCTTGTCCTCGGGGAACAGCTCGGCGATGGCGCGGTCGGTCTTGTAGATGTCCTCCGGGTCGCCGGAGAGGGCGGCCCAGCGGAACGGGCCGCGACCCGACTCGAACTGCGGGCGGATGTACGCCGGCACGAAGCCCGGGAACTCGAAGGCGCGCTCGGCCCCGCCGAGCTTGGCCTCGGCGCGCAGCGAGTTGCCGTAGTCGAACACGGCGGCGCCGGCATCCTGGAACGCCACCATGGCGTTCACGTGCGCGGCCATCGACTCGCGGGAGCGGCGGGTGAACTCCTCGGGGTCGCGCGCGGCCTCGGTCTTCCAGTCGGCGACGGAGATGCCGATCGGCAGGTACGCCAGCGGGTCGTGCGCACTGGTCTGGTCGGTGACGACGTCGATCGCGATGAGACCCGCCTGCTGGCGGCGGAACAGCTCCGGGAAGATCTCGGCGGTGTTGCCGACGACGCCGACGGAGAGGGCCTCGCCGGCCTCCTTGGCGGCCATGGCGCGGGCCACGGCGACATCGAGGTCGGCGTGGTACTCGTCGAGATAGCCGTGCTGCACGCGGCGGGCCAGACGAGACTCGTCCGCCTCGACGATGAGCACCGCGCCCTCGTTGAGGGTGACGGCCAGCGGCTGCGCGCCGCCCATGCCGCCCGCGCCGCCGGTCAGCGACAGGGTCCCCTTCAGCGATTCCTTGCCGAGCGACCGGGCGACGGCCGCGAAGGTCTCATAGGTGCCCTGCAGGATGCCCTGCGTGCCGATGTAGATCCAGGAGCCGGCGGTCATCTGGCCGTACATGATCAGCCCCAGCGACTCCAGGCGGCGGAACTCGGGCCAGTTGGCCCAGTCGCCGACCAGGTTCGAGTTGGCGATGAGCACGCGCGGCGCCCACTCGTGGGTGCGGAACACGCCGACCGGCTTGCCGGACTGCACCAGCAGTGTCTCATCGGGCTCGAGCTCGTCGAGGGTGCGCACGATGGCGTCGTACGCCTCCCAGCTGCGGGCGGCGCGGCCGGTGCCGCCATAGACGACGAGGTCCTCGGGGTGCTCGGCGACCTCGGGGTCGAGGTTGTTCATCAGCATCCGCTTGGCGGCCTCGGCGCCCCAGCTCTTGGCGGTGCGCTGGTTGCCGCGCGCGGCGCGGATCTTCCGCGACGGGTCGTGCAGGGTGGGTTCAGACATGGGAGTGCTCCTTCGCGGTGCAGAGGACGGCGCCGGAGCGGACGAGCTCCGTGACGGCCTCGATGTCGGGTGAGAGGAAGTGGTCGGGTCCGGGGCCGGCGGCCACGGTGCGGACGAGATCGCGGACGGCTCCGGTGGCGGGGCCGGCGATCAGCGGTGCGCGGAGGTCCAGCGCGCGGGCGCCGGTGAGGATCTCGATGGCCAGCACGCGGGTGAGTCCGTCGATGGCGCGGCGCAGCTTGCGGGCGGCCGACCAGCCCATCGACACGTGGTCCTCCTGCATGGCCGAGGACGGGATGGAGTCGACGGTGGCGGGGGTCGCCAGGCGCTTGAGCTCGGAGACGATGCCGGCGGCCGCGTACTGCGCGATCATCAGACCGGAGTCCACCCCCACCTCGTGCGCGAGGAACGGCGGCAGGCCGTGGTTGCGGGCCGGGTCCAGGGCGCGGTCGGTGCGACGCTCGGAGACCGAGGCCACGTCCGCGACGGAGATGGCGAGGAAGTCCAGCACCACGGCGACGGGCGCGCCGTGGAAGTTGCCGTTGGACTCGATGCGGCCATCCGAGGTGATGATGGGGTTGTCGACGACGGATGCCAGTTCGCGCTCGGCGATCATGGCGGCATGCCCCATGGTGTCGCGGGCGGCGCCGTGCACCTGCGGCGAGCAGCGCAGCGAGTAGGCGTCCTGCACGCGGCCGTCCTCGGGGCCCTTGTGGCTGGCGACCATGGGAGATGCGCCCAGGAAGGCGCGCAGGTTGGCGGCGGAGACCGCCTGACCCACCTGCGGACGCAGCGCCATCAGGTCGGCGGCGAACACGGCATCCGTGCCCAGCTGCGACTCGATGGACATGGCGGCGGCCAGGTCGGCGGTCGAGACGAGGTTCTCCAGGTCGTGCAGGGCCAGCAGCAACTGGCCCAGCATGCCGTCGGTGCCGTTGATGAGGGCCAGGCCCTCCTTCTCCAGCAGCACGAGGGGCTCGATGCCGGCGGCCGCCAGCGCGTCGGCGGCGGGCGTCTTCTCCGAGAGAGTCGCCGCTTCACCCGGTTGCTGAGCCTGTCGAAGCACGCGCACCTCGCCCTCGCCCATCGCGGCCAGCGCGATGTGGGCGAGCGGGGCCAGGTCACCCGAGCAGCCCAGCGAGCCGTACTCGCGCACGATCGGGGTGATGCCGGCGTTGAGCATGGCGGCGTAGGTGTCGACGACCAGCGGGCGCACGCCGGTGTGGCCGGAGGCCAGGGTCTGCAGGCGCAGCAGGTGCAGCGCGCGGACGACCTCGGTCTCGACCTCCGGACCGGTCCCGGCGGCGTGCGAGCGGATCAGGCTGACCTGCAGCTGACGGCGGCGCTCGGCGGCGATGAAGGTGGTGGCCAGAGCGCCGAAACCGGTGGACACGCCGTAATGCGGGTTGGGGTCGGCAGCCAGGCCGTCCACGACGGCGCGGGCGGCGGCCACGCGCCGGCGGGCGGAATCTGCGATCTCGACGGTGGCGAACTCACGCGCGACGGCGACGACGTCGGCCGGCGCGAGCGGCGCCTCACCGACGATCACGGGGGAAGAATGCTGCATGTTCTGATTCCACACCGTCCGCGGTCCTCCCGGCAGGCTCTCGTGGCAGACTGTGTCTGTGATCCCAGACGTTCGCCCCGCGGATGCCGATGATGTGCACCCCCAGGTGCCTGCAGCCGATCAGACGCTGCGCATCCTGCGGCATCTCGCCCGACGTCCTGCACCGATCGCGGCATCCGCTCTGGCGCGGGATCTCGACATTCCGCGCTCCACGGTCTACCACCTGCTGGCAACGCTCGAGCAGCACGGCTTCGTCGTGCACCTGGAGCAGGACCGCCGCTGGGGCCTCGGCACGAGCGCGTTCGAGCTGGCCGGCGGCTATGCCAGGCAGGAGCCGCTGGCGCGCCTGGGACGGCCCCTGATCGCCGCCCTCGCCGACCAGGTGGGCGAGAGCGCTCACCTGGCCGTGATGAGCGGACGCGACGTGCTGTACATCGTCGAGGAGCGTGCCGCCCGCCGCCCCGCGCTGGTCACCGACGTCGGCGTGCGCCTGCCCGCGCACCTGACCGCCACGGGCCGGGCCATGCTGGCGGCCCTCCCCCGCAGCCAGGTGCGGGCGCTGTATCCGGATGCTGCGGCCTTCACCGACCGCACGGGTGCAGGGCCGTCACGCCCGGGCGAGCTGCGGGAGGTGCTGCGCATGGTCCGCGAGACGGGGCTGGCCACCGAGGATGGCGAGGTGACGCCCGGGTTCCGCTCGATCGCGGCCGTCGTGCGCGATCACGCGGACTGGCCGACCGCGGCCGTCGCGGTCACCTGGGAGGGTGAGCCGAGGTCGGATCCGACGGACGCCGTGCTCGCCGCCGCACGGACGCTGCAACGCCGCCTGGGCTGAGATCACCCAGGAATGGCGAAGGGCGCCGTGCATGCACGGCGCCCTTCTTCTCCAACCCGGACTCGATCAGATCCGCGCGTCCTTGCGCGACTTGATGAAGGTCTCGGGTTCGCGCTTCGCGCGCTTCTCAGCTCTCTTCTCCTTGAGGGAGAGCTTGGGAGCCTTCTTCCCTCCTCGTGCCTGCGGTGTCTTTCCGGACATGAGACTCGCTTCCCCTTCGTTCGGCTGGCGGGTGGTTGATCCTTGACCATAGCCGAGACCTGCAGGAAAGCAAGTCGGGGGATGAGAAGAGCCCCGGGCTGATGCCCGGGGCTCTCGGAATGTGGACCTAAGGGGATTCGAACCCCTGACCTCCTCGATGCGAACGAGGCGCGCTACCAACTGCGCCATAGGCCCGTGAACCTCAGCTAGATTAGCACGCTCTCAGCCCGCAGCCCGACGCGCGAGCAGCTGACGCACATGCGCTTCGATCTCGGCGTCGTCGATGACGCCCATGCTCGCATAGGGCGAATCCGCGGCATCCGCCTGGGCCGCGGGAGCCTGGATCGGAGTCGGCGCGGCGGGCGCGAGCTCCTCGGCACGGCGGCGTTCCTCCTGCGCGTCGATCTGCGCGCGCGCCTGCTGGGCACGGGATCCTGCGACGGTGACCATCGACTGCGGCACGGGGCGCGGCGTCCACGACACGGCGCCCTGGTCGTGCAGCGGCGGGGACACACGAGCGGCGACGGGTTCAGCATCCGCCTTCTGCACGCGCACGACCGCATGCCGCGCGACCTGCGCCATCCGCACCAGCACGGCCACGCCGACCACGGCCAGCGCCAGGCCGGACGCCCCGAGCAGCCACTCCTCGCTCAGCACGAACTCCCAGATCCCCAGGCCCAGCATCGCCAGGCCCGCGACGAGGACGATGCCGGCCGCCAGCCGCACGCGCCTGCGAGCCCTCGCCTGCCGCAGCACCGGATCCTTCCGGGTGGCCGCCAGCTCCTGCCGCAGCTTCTCCAGCTGGGCGTTCTCCTTCTCGGCCTGCACGCGCTTGGCGAGGCGCTGCTGCTGCATGACCGTGCGGGCGGTGAGCTCCAGCCGCACCTCATCCGGCGTCTCGCTGGTCTCGGCCAGCACGCGCAGCGCCTGGTTCAGCCGCACGGCGTTGCGCTCGGCGGCGTAGTACTGATGGCGTCCGCGCCAGGTGGGCATGAAGTACAGCGCCCACAGCAGCACCGACACCAGGACGATCACGCCCCCGCTCAGCACCGGCCCACCCATGGAGACCACGCTAGGCGACGCTGTTCGCGACGCGCCGAAAGTCGTATCGCGTGTCGCGCCGAATCGAGTCAGTCCGCGGCGGGGACCGCGCCCGCGCCGGGTGGGACGCGACCGGCCAGCCAGCGCGCCAGCACGCCCTCGGGCACGTCCTCCTTGACCAGCGCGAAGGCATGGTGATCGCGCCACTCGCCGTCGATGTGGATGAACCGGCGCCGCAGGCCCTCGTAGCGGAAGCCGAGCTTCTCCACCACGCGCAGGCTGGCGTGGTTCTCGGGTCGGATGCAGATCTCCATCCGATGCAGCCCGAAGAGGTCGAACGCGGCATCCGTCGCCAGTGCGACCGACGTCGGTGTGATGCCGCGGCCCGCGAAGCGCTCGCTGACCCAGTACCCGATGGTCGCGGAGCACAGCGAGCCGCGGGCGACGCCCCAGATGTTGAGCTGGCCGGCGATCTCGCCGTCGTACTCCATCACGAACGGGTAGCCGGCGCCCTCGCGGTGCTGCTGCAGGAGGCGGCGGATGCTGACCCGCATGTCGAACGATGTCACGCCCCCGGGGATCGTCGCCTCCCACGGCCGCAACCAGGCCCGGTTCGACAGCAGCTCGCG
Source organism: Microbacterium sp. (assembly GCF_049650565.1). Lineage (GTDB taxonomy): Bacteria > Actinomycetota > Actinomycetes > Actinomycetales > Microbacteriaceae > Microbacterium. The sequence goes on along the minus strand of NZ_JBASAK010000050.1, from coordinate 7,313 downwards.
CTGCAGGGTGCGGGCGTCGCGACCGCGGATGAGTCGCAGCCCGACGGGGCCGTGCTGAATCTGGTCGATGGATTCGAGAGGCATGTCGATGTGCAGGCTACAGGCGCCCGGCGAAGGTCTTCAGCCACGGACGCAGATCGGGGCCGAGATCGTCGCGATCGACGGCCAGCTGGACGATGGCCTTGATGTACTCCAGCCGGTCGCCGGTGTCATACCGGCGACCGCGGAAGACCACGCCGACCACCCCGGGCCCGCCGTCCTCGACGGCCAGCTCCGCCAGGGCGTCGGTCAGCTGGATCTCGCCGCCCTTGCCGGGCCGGGTGTGCTCGAGCACCTCGAAGATGCTGGCAGGCAGGACGTACCGGCCGATCACAGCCAGGTTCGAGGGGGCGTCCTCGGGTGCGGGCTTCTCGACGAGGCCGGTGACCCGCATGACGCCGTCGGCATCTGCCCCGTCGACGGCGGCGACGCCGTACGCCTGGATGTACGCGGGGTCGACCTCCATGAGCGCGATCACGGCGGCGCCGGTGCGCTCGTGCGCGGCGATCATGGCGGGCAGCAGCGGATCGCGCTCGTCGATCAGGTCATCGCCCAGCAGCACCGCGAACGAGTTGTCCCCCACATGCGACCGGGCACGGAGCACCGCATGGCCGAGTCCCCTGGGCTCCCCCTGCCGGACGAAGTGGATGTCGGCGAGATCACTGGACTCCACGACCTGCCTGAGACGGTCCTGGTCGCCCTTCTCGGCGAGGCGCACCTCGAGCTCGGGAACGGAGTCGAAGTGGTTCGAGATGGCGTTCTTGTTGCGCCCGATGATGACGAGGATGTCGTCGATGCCGGCCTCGACGGCTTCCTCTACGACGTACTGGATGGCCGGTTTGTCGACCACGGGGAGCATCTCCTTCGGCATGGCCTTCGTCGCCGGAAGGAACCGGGTGCCCAGACCCGCGGCGGGGATGACCGCCTTGATGGTGCTCATCCGGTCAGCATACCGGCGGCATCCCCCCTCACCGCAGGTCACGTCCGGTTGGATGCCGAGGACCTCGCCGTATGATCGAGGGATGCCGGGCGATGAGAAGCAGCAGAAGCGCGCGCTGCGCGCGGAGCTGCGCGAGAGACGACAGCTCCTCACCGAGGCCCAGCGCGAGGCCGCGGGGATCGGCATCGCCGAGCAGTTGGACGCGCTGATCAGCGCGCACGACGCGCGATCGGTCTCCTGCTTCCTCTCCACTCGCACCGAGCCCGACACGCGCCGTTTCGTGCACGAGGCCGTCGCCCGCGGCATCCGCGTGCTGCTGCCGATCACCCGCGCCGACGGCCTGCTGGACTGGGCGGTCGCCGACGGCACCGACGAGGTCGCCGAGGGCATGTACGGACTTCCGGAGCCGACCGGCGAGGTGCTGGGGCCGATCGCGGTGAACGACGTGGACCTGATGATCATCCCGGCGGCGGCCATCGATCGCACCGGCACCCGCCTGGGCTGGGGCCGCGGCTACTTCGACAAGACCATCGGCTCCATGCTCAAATGCCCTCCGGTGTATGCGGTGATCTATGATTCCGAGGTACTCGATGCGCTGCCGCGCGAGGTCCACGACCAGCCGGTGAACGGCATCGTCACCCCGACGCAGACCATCGCGATCTCTCCCGCACGCAACTGAACAGGAATCCCGGATGCCCACCTACTCTTACGCCTGCACGGCCTGCGACCACCGCTTCGACGCCGTGCAGAGCTTCTCGGAGGACTCGCTCACGATCTGCCCGGAGTGCGGCGGGGCACTGCGCAAGCAGTACGGCAGCGTGGGCGTGACCTTCCACGGCTCGGGCTTCTATCGCACCGACTCGCGCGGAAATACTGGTAAGAGCACGCCGAGTTCGGCATCATCGAAGGCGGAGTCCTCGACGTCCGCCAGCCCGGCGCCCGCGGCGACTCCAGCCTCGAACTGAGGCCGAAAACCACTCCAGGGGGAGCCCATGTTCAAGGGATTCAAGGAATTCATCGCCCAGGGCAATGTCATCGATCTGGCCGTCGCAGTCGTCATCGGCGGCGCTTTCACCGCCATCGTGAACGCCGTCGTGTCGAGCATCATCAACCCGATCGTCTCGCTGTTCTTCGAGGCCGACAAGGCCGGCAAGTTCGGGCCCACGATCCACGGCATCTACAGCCAGGCGGTCACCTTCCCGCTCGGCGACCTGATCTCCGCCATCATCAGCTTCCTGGCCGTCGCGCTGGTCGTCTACTTCGTGTTCGTCCTGCCGATGAACAAGTGGAAGGAGCACCAGGCCGCGAAGAACCCGGCCGTCGAGGAGGAGACCCTGCCCAGCGAGCAGGAGCTGCTCATCGAGATCCGCGACGCACTGCGCAAGGATGCCGCAAGCTGACCCCGGTCGGCGCATGATCGAGCGCCTCGTCCCCTCGGGGACGGGGCGCTCCTTTCGTATGCGGATGACGACCCTTCGACCGGCTCAGGGACCCCACCGCACCGGGTCGCCGAGCCCACCGCCTGGGTCGCTGAGCCCACCGCCTGGGTCGCTGAGCCTGTCGAAGCGTCGAGACTCAGTAGTGCGGTGGTACTTCCCGCAGCATCTGCGCATCATTGGGGCCGTGCTTGCCGTCGACGCCGGCATGGCGCTCCTCGCGCACGTGCGGCTCGGCGTGAGTGCCCTCCACCGGCGTCAGCTGCGCGCGCCGCGAGCCCGGCACGCGCACGATGTGCTGCCGCTCCTCACTCATCGACGTCGAGCGGCTGGGTGTCGTCGTTCGCCCGCACCGCGTCCTCCTCGATGCCGAGGACCGTGGCGATGCGCCGAGCGACTGTCGCAGGGTCGCTGTAGAGGTCGAAGGCGTGAACTCGCACGTAGTGCCAGCCCAGGCGCCGCAGCACCTGCGGCCGCAGTCGCAGGCTCTCGCGCAGCGACTCGTCGTGGGTCTCCGGATCGGACTCGATCACGACCGCGCGCCCGCCGTGCTGCGCCACCAGCGGCAGCAGTCCGCGGTAGTCGACGTCCACCGAGGCGCCCAGGCGCCGCAGCTCGCGCGCGAGCGCCAGAGTGAGCGGGTCGGCCAGATCCTCCAGGCGGGCGTCGCGCCCGCGGGCGGCCAGATTGCCGAGGATGGACATCAGCGTGGATGCGCCGTGCTCCAGGCGGCCCTCGTCGAACGCGGAGGGACGGATGCAGGAGACGATGACCATCGACCGGCGGGCCCGGGTCATCCCGACGGTCAGCAGCCGCTCGCCGTCCTCCTGGGACAGGTCCCCGAAGTCGCTGAGCACGCGGCCGTGCCTGGTCAGTCCGAAGCCGAGGGAGAAGATCACGCGGTCGCGGCTCTCCGCGACCGACTCCTCGAGCGTCAGCACGGCGAACGGCTCGGCGGTGTCGCGGCCGACGAAGTCGGCGACATCCGATCGTCCGGCGAACGACCTGGCCACGGCGGCTCTCACGCGCTCGGCATGCCGCCTCGACGCGGTGACCACCATGAGCGACTCCGCGGGACGGTTGATGGCGTGCTCGACCACCAGGGTCACGACGCGCGCGACCTCGGCATCCGGGCTCTCCACCGCCCCGCTCTCCGGGTCGGGATTGCCCACGCCGCCCTCGACGTAGTCGACGGTGAGGCTGCCACGGCCCAGGTACGAGCCCGCCCAGGGAAGCGACACGATCTCGCCGCCGTAGAACGCGTCGTTGATGAGCTCGGCGAGGTCCTCGCCGCCGGCGCGATAGCTGCGGGTGAGCGTCATGACGGGGAACAGCTCGGCCAGCCGCTCGAACACCGAGACGTCGTCGAACGGCACCTCGGGCTCCCAGGTCGGGTCCGGCAGCGTCGCCGCCGTGAACGGCGTGGGGCGCTGCGTGACCGGGTCGCCGAAGGCGACGATCTGGCGGGCACGGCGGATGGCCGGCGTCGCCTCGGTGAGGTTCACGGCACCGGCATCCACCAGCAGCACAGCGTCGAACTCGACGGAGTCGGGGATCTCGGGCACCTCGTAGGGTGAGGCGATCCAGACCGGGGCGAGCACGCGCACCAGGTCGGGCGCGGCGGTGACGATCTCGGCCGTCGTGGCCTCGCCGCCCTTCAGCGCGCGGCGCAGATTCTTCGCCTGATCGGGCTCGTCGACGATGGCGATGCGCCACTGGCTGGCCAGATTCCAGGCCAGCAGCGGACCCGCCATGGCGGTGTGCGCCTCATCGACCAGGCGGAAGTCGCGCTCGAGCCTGTCGACCACGGAGGTGTTGGCGCCCAGCAGTGAGCGGTCGTCCTGCAGCGCCCGCTCCAGCAGCGACTGCCACCAGGCGAACTCCAGCTCATCGGCCACGCGCTCCTCGGGCACGTGCCGCACCGAGAGGTCGGCCAGCAGCGGACGCAGGCCCAGACCGGACAGCTCGTCGCGGATCTCGGTGCGCTCGACGAGGTTGTCGAACACGGCGCTGCGCGTGGCGAGGCCCGAGAGAGTGCGCACGAGCCGCGCCACGGGGAGCGCCGCCAGCGGCTCCTTGCGGCCCAGCGCAGCATCCAGCTCACTCAACTCGGCCGACACCCGCTGCCACGCGACATGCACGTCGGACAACCCGAGCGGCACCTGCGGGGCGACGCCGGCGTCGACGTAGCGCTGCCACTGCGAGCGCTGCTGCTGGATGCGCAGCAGCCACTCGTGCATCTCCGCGACCTGCGCGCCGGGTCGGACGTACTCGCGGGCCAGTCGCTTGAGGCGGCGGCGATTGGCGGAGGACATCCCCGGCGCATCGCGGCGTGAGCCGTGCGCCTGGATGAGCTCGCCCAGCGGGCGCTCGAAGACGGTCGGGCTGAAGCGGTCCAGCGAATCGCGGATGCCCTTCAGCAGCTGCAGGTACTCCCCCAGCTCGGTGATCGTGGTGAACGGGCGCATGCTGGTCTGTGCGATCAGCTCGTAGCCGCGCTCCAGCAGCGAGGGGACGCCCGTGGCGTGCAGCTCCCCCGCCAGCCTGTGCGCCTGCTGCGCGGCCTCGGTGCTCTCGAAGCTGACGCCGTACCACGGCGAGTCGTCGGGGCCGAAGCGGAACTCGCCGAGGCGCGCGGCCCTGGTGAGCGCCCTGGCCGCCTGGGACCGATCGCCGGCCAGCCGCTCCAGCGTCTTCATGTCCAGCCGGGCGCCGGTGGACGGCGGCACGGGCAGCAGCGCCAGACGGGTGAGCCTGCGCGTGGCATCCAGCACCGAGGCGCCCGTGCTGCCGATCTTCCCGGTCAGTGCCCCGCGGTAGTCGCGCAGCACGGTGCGCAGACGCACGAGCGCCTCATCGACCTCTGTGGCGCGGGGCTGGGTGGCCTTCTCACTGCGGGAGATGGCGCGGATCAGATCGTGGCGCACTGCCGACGGCGAGACGGCCAGGCCGTCCAGGCCGATGCCGGCAAGCCGATGCCGGACGCCGTCGAGCGTGGAGCGGCGGGTCGAGACCACCAGCACCCGCCTGCCCGCGCGCACGAACGCGCCCAGTGCGTTGATGACGGTCTGGGTGCCTCCGGTGCCGGGCAGAGTGGAGACCACCAGGGAGTGTCCGGCTGCGATGCGCGCCAGAACGTCCTCCTGCTCGGCATCCGCATCCAGCAGCAGCGTCTCGGCTGCCGGCGCCCGGTCGTCCGGTCCGTGCACCTCCGGCAGCTCCCGTCGGGCGGACACGCGCTCGCGGTCGTCGGCGTGCCCGCCCAGCGCGTTCAGCACCGGGTGGTCGAGGTTCACCATGTCGCGGACCATGGCGCCTGCCACGTCGGCGAAGGTGGAGACCACCAGCCTCGGATGCACGGCGAAGGTGTCGATGGAGTGCGTCAGCGCGCGGAGCTGGTCGATGACCGGCTGCGGCTTGAAGATCCCGCCGTCGTAGGCGAGGGATGCCAGGCCCGCGGGATCCAGGGTGAGGCCGAAGTGGTCGCGCGCAGCGCGCACCAGGGCGGGGTTGACCTCGAAGGCGCCCTGCAGCTTGAGCTCGAAGTCGGCGTGGTGACGGCGGATCCCCAGCGGCCGCAGCAGCACCGGGGCGGAGAACTCCACACCGCCGACCTTCCAGCGCGCGAGCCCCACGGCCAGGCGCACCGCGTCGATGCCGCGCACCGTGCGCAGTTCGGTGCTGCGTGCGGTGATGCGCTCGGCGGCCATCCGCGCGGTGCGCAGACCGACTTCGTCTCGGAACAGATTGGAGAGCAGCGTGGAGCGGCCCGTGATGAACTGGGGCAGGCTGCCGGGATGCGCCTTGGAGATGTCGATGCCGGACTCGGGCGCATCGACGAAGGCGAGCAGCGGCGACGCACCGCCGAGGTCGGCGGCCTCTGCGCGCAGGGTGGTGCGCTGCGCCTCCGCCGCGTGGGCGATGTCCACTCCCGTGGATGAGTCGCCGAGCTCGCCGAGGTTCATCGCGGTGTCCTCTCCCGCATCCTCGGCGCCCTTCGCCTCACGTCGCCACACACCCAAAGCCTAAGCGGAGCAGGGGCTGAGGTCCGGTATCCCGGGCCGATTCACGCGGATTGCCGCCGATCGCGCTCGCATTCGATACTCCTGCACACGCCGGGTTTCCTCCCGACTTGTCCACAGTCGCCGGGTTCTGGCACCTGCGGGGTCGGCCCCGCGCAGGATGATGGTGTCATGAGCTTCCGATACGACTTCGTTCCCACGCCGTTCGGCGATGCGCTTGCGGTGTTCTCGGATGCCGGGATCGTCAGCTTCGATCTGTCCGAGGCCGACGATCCCAGCGTCCCGTGGCTGCTGGAGAACGTCAGTCGCAGGCTCGGCGCGGTCCCCGAGGACGCGCCGGGCTCCGGAGACGAGCTCGCGCACCTGCTGGACGCGTACTTCGAGGGCGAGCCGATCCGGTTCGACGAGCAGGTGCGGTTCGACTGGCGGCTGATCGACGGCTTCCCGCGCGTTGCGCTGCAGACGGTGTGCACGGTGCCGTGGGCCGAGACGATGAGCTATGGCGAGGTGGCCGTCCTGGCCGGGCATCCTGGTGCCGCGCGTGCGGTGGGCACGGCATGCCGGCTCACGCCGTTCTCGGTGATCGTGCCCGTGCACCGAGTGATCCGCGCCGACGGATCGATGGGCCACTACGGCGCGCACCCTGAGCGCAAGCGCTATCTGCTCGACCTCGAGCGCGACGCCGCCGCTGAGCGCTGAGCGCTGAGCGCCGGCACCAGGCGGAGCCCGGCGTGTAGGCCGCCGGGCTCCGCATCTGGGAGTGCTCGGACCGCACTGGGGATGACGAACCGAGTCTTGGGGACGCCCGCGTCGCGCTGGGGAGCAGACGCGGGCAGGCGATCAGGGGCCGGCCGCTCGGGCCGTGCTGTGCACGAG
>NZ_JBASAK010000049.1:0-6424 GCF_049650565.1 Microbacterium sp. | reverse complement strand
GCGTCCCGCGCTGCGCCGCCTGCGGCCGGCGCGCACGCCGGCTGTGCTCGCGGCATCCGTCGCAGCCCTCGGCGGCACCGTCCAGGCCGTGCGCTGGGGGAGCGGTCTGGATGCCTCACCCGTCCTCGGAGGGGCTGCCGGCCTCTTCCTCCTGTGCGTGGGGCTGAGCGCCGTGTCGGCTCTCGCATTGCTCCTGGCCGCGCGGATGCTTCGCTCCCCGGCATCCGCCGTGCGCCTGCCACGGGCGGATGCGCTCGGCGCGGGCGGGATCGCCGTGGAGATGAGCGCGGAGCGCGCATCTCCGCGCGGGGCGCTCGGCATCCCCCCGCGCTGGCTGCCGGTACCCGGTGCGCTGGCGTTCGCGGTCGGCACGTGGCCCGCCATCGCCGAGGACTGGTTCACGATCTGGGGCATGTGGACGCTCATGCTCGCCTGGCTCGCCGCCATGGTCGCCTCCGCGCGGAGGCGACCATGCGACATGCTGATCCCGCCCGCCTGGGTGCTGTTCGGCATCGCCTTCATCACGGCGATCGTCGCGTGGAGCCCGCGCGAGCTGCGCGTGGAGATGTTCTCGCTGCCGCTGGGGGTCCTCCTGCTCGTCGCCGGGGCCGTCGGCCTGCGGGGAGAAGCGGATGCCGGTCGGCGAACCCTCCGGTTGGACGACTGGCCGCACGGGACGCGGAGCTCGTGGTGGCGGCTGGCGCCGGGCCTGATCGTGCTGCTGTCGGCATCCATCGTCTCCACCTTCACGGATCCGCTCACCTGGCGGGCCGTGCTGGTGATGGGCCTCGCACTCGCAGCCATCCTGCTGGGCTCCGCCCGGCGGCTCGTCGCACCGTTCGTGATCGGACTGGTCGTGCTGCCGGTGGAGAACGTGTTCGTCTTCGCCGTGCAGATCGGCCGGGGCATCGACTCCATGCCGTGGTGGATCACCCTGGCGACGGTCGGCGCCGTGCTGCTGATCATCGCCGTGGCGGGGGAGCGGCGCGAGGGTGCAGGCCGGGGCGTCGCCGCCCGCATGCGGGATCTGCGCTGAGCGGCATTTGACCGTCAGGGTTACGCAGGATTACACTTGGTCGGGTGTGTGCACCATTGTGCGCGCACGTCGGGCGCAGGCAGACGCCGATTCGCCCCCACGGCATACCCACCACACCAAGAAGCAGGACGGTTCCGTTCTGCTGGTGGGTCATGAGGTGAAACCCCATCACGCTGTCACCGTGCAGCACAACGAGGAGAGAACGTGCCAACTATTCAGCAGTTGGTTCGCAAGGGACGCACGCCCAAGGTCTCGAAGACCAAGGCGCCCGCCCTGAAGGCGAACCCGCAGCAGGCCGGCGTGTGCACCCGCGTGTACACCACCACCCCGAAGAAGCCGAACTCGGCGATGCGCAAGGTCGCCCGTGTCAAGCTCCGCAACGGCACCGAGGTCACGGCCTACATCCCCGGCGAGGGACACAACCTGCAGGAGCACTCGCTGGTGCTCGTGCGCGGTGGTCGTGTGAAGGACCTCCCCGGTGTTCGCTACAAGATCGTCCGCGGCGCCCTGGACACCCAGGCCGTCAAGAACCGTAAGCAGGCTCGTTCCCGCTACGGCGCGAAGAAGGGTTGAGTCAGATGCCTCGTAAGGGACCCGCTCCCAAGCGCCCGGTCGTCAACGACCCGGTCTACGGTGCTCCGATCGTCACCTCGTTGGTGAACAAGATCCTCGTCGACGGCAAGAAGTCGCTCGCCGAGTCGATCGTCTACGGCGCCCTCCGCGGCGTCGAGGCGAAGAACGGCCAGGACGCCGTCGCCACACTGAAGAAGGCGCTCGACAACGTGCGCCCCACCCTCGAGGTCCGCAGCCGCCGCGTCGGCGGCTCGACCTACCAGGTGCCCGTCGAGGTCAAGCCGCACCGCGCGAACACGCTCGCGCTGCGCTGGCTGGTGAGCTACGCGAAGGGTCGTCGTGAGAAGACGATGACCGAGCGTCTGCAGAACGAGATCCTCGACGCGTCGAACGGCCTGGGGGCCGCGGTCAAGCGCCGCGAGGACACCCACAAGATGGCCGAGTCCAACCGCGCCTTCGCCCACTACCGCTGGTAATGGGCTGAGCGGATGCCGAAACCATCGGCATCCGCTCCCACTCTCTGTTCGTTCCTGAACCATCCCGGAGGAACCCCCGTGGCACAAGAAGTGCTCACAGACCTGAGCAAGGTCCGCAACATCGGCATCATGGCGCACATCGATGCCGGCAAGACCACCACCACCGAGCGCATCCTGTTCTACACGGGTGTGAACCACAAGCTCGGCGAGACCCACGACGGCGCTTCGACGACCGACTGGATGGAGCAGGAGAAGGAGCGCGGCATCACCATCACGTCCGCGGCCGTGACCTGCTTCTGGAACAAGAACCAGATCAACATCATCGACACCCCCGGACACGTGGACTTCACGGTCGAGGTGGAGCGCTCGCTCCGCGTGCTCGACGGTGCGGTCGCCGTCTTCGACGGCAAGGAGGGCGTCGAGCCCCAGTCCGAGACCGTGTGGCGTCAGGCCGACAAGTACAACGTGCCCCGCATCTGCTTCGTCAACAAGATGGACAAGCTCGGCGCGGACTTCTACTACACCGTCGACACCATCGTGAAGCGCCTGGGCGCCAAGCCGCTCGTGCTGCAGCTCCCGATCGGCGCCGAGAGCGACTTCGTCGGCGTCGTCGACCTGATCGAGATGCGCGCGCTCGTGTGGGAGGGCGACTCCAAGGGCGATGTGACCATGGGCGCCCACTACGACGTGCAGGAGATTCCCGCCGACCTCAAGGAGAAGGCCGAGGAGTACCGCCAGCAGCTGCTGGAGACGGTCGCCGAGACCGACGACGCGCTGCTGGAGAAGTTCTTCGGCGGCGAGGAGCTCACGGTCGCGGAGATCAAGGGCGCCATCCGCAAGCTGGTCGTCGCCAACGAGATCTACCCCGTGCTGTGCGGCTCGGCGTTCAAGAACCGCGGTGTGCAGCCGATGCTGGACGCTGTCGTCGACTACCTGCCGAACCCTCTGGACGTGGGCGCCATCGAGGCCCACGACCCGAAGGACGAGGAGATCGTCATCGAGCGTCACCCCGACGCCAACGACCCGTTCTCCGCTCTGGCCTTCAAGGTCGCCGTGCACCCGTTCTTCGGTCGTCTGACCTACGTGCGCGTGTACTCCGGTCACCTGGACTCCGGTTCCGCGGTCATCAACTCGACCAAGGGCAAGAAGGAGCGCATCGGGAAGATCTTCCAGATGCACGCCAACAAGGAGAACCCGGTCGACGCGCTGACCGCCGGCAACATCTACGCCGTCATCGGCCTGAAGGACACCACCACCGGTGACACCCTCGCCGACCCGGCGAACCCGGTCGTCCTCGAGTCGATGACGTTCCCGGAGCCGGTGATCGAGGTCGCCATCGAGCCGAAGACCAAGGCCGACCAGGAGAAGCTGGGCACCGCGATCCAGAAGCTCGCCGAAGAGGACCCGACCTTCCGCACCGAGCTGAACCCCGAGACCGGTCAGACGACCATCAAGGGCATGGGCGAGCTGCACCTGGACATCCTCGTGGACCGCATGAAGCGCGAGTTCAAGGTCGAGGCCAACGTCGGCAAGCCGCAGGTGGCGTACCGCGAGACGATCCGCAAGGCCGTCGAGAAGCACGACTACACGCACAAGAAGCAGACCGGTGGCTCGGGTCAGTTCGCCAAGATCCAGTTCACGATCGAGCCTCTCGAGGTCACGGGCGACAAGACCTACGAGTTCGAGAACAAGGTCACCGGCGGCCGCATCCCGCGCGAGTACATCGAGCCGACCAACCAGGGCTTCCAGGACGCCATGTCCGCCGGTGCCCTGGCCGGCTACCCGATCGTGGGCGTGAAGGCCATCCTGCTGGACGGTGCGTCCCACGACGTGGACTCGTCCGAGATGGCGTTCAAGATCGCTGGTTCGATGGGCTTCAAGGAGGCCATCCGCAAGGCGAGCCCCGTGCTGCTCGAGCCGCTCATGGCCGTCGAGGTCCGCACCCCCGAGGAGTACATGGGCGACGTCATCGGCGACCTGAACTCCCGTCGTGGCCAGATCCAGTCCATGGAGGATGCTCAGGGCGTCAAGGTCGTCCGCGCGCACGTCCCGCTGTCCGAGATGTTCGGCTACATCGGCGACCTGCGCTCGAAGACCTCGGGCCGTGCGGTGTACTCGATGGAGTTCGACAGCTACGCTGAGGTTCCGCGTGCCGTCGCCGACGAGATCATCCAGAAGACCAAGGGCGAGTAAGCCCTTCATCCGGCGCTTCGACAGGCTCAGCGTCCCAGCTGGGTCCCTGAGTCTGTCGAAGTGCCGAACACCCCACAACTTCACATTCACTCTCCACTAAACTGAGAAACCGAAATCAGTAGGGAGCCGGTCACAATCCAGTGCCCGTCTATCTCTACGCGAACGTCCTGAGGAGGACCAAGTGGCCAAGGCCAAGTTCGAGCGGACCAAGCCGCACGTCAACATCGGAACGATCGGTCACGTCGACCACGGCAAGACCACGCTGTCTGCCGCGATCTCGAAGGTGCTCGCCGACAAGTACCCGTCGGACGTCAACGTCGTCCGCGACTTCTCGTCCATCGACTCCGCTCCTGAGGAGCGCCAGCGCGGCATCACCATCAACATCTCGCACATCGAGTACGAGACTCCGAAGCGCCACTACGCGCACGTCGACGCGCCCGGCCACGCCGACTACGTCAAGAACATGATCACCGGTGCTGCCCAGATGGACGGCGCGATCCTCGTGGTCGCCGCCACCGACGGCCCGATGGCTCAGACCCGCGAGCACGTGCTGCTGGCCAAGCAGGTCGGCGTGCCGTACCTGCTCGTCGCACTGAACAAGAGCGACATGGTGGACGACGAGGAGATCCTGGAGCTCGTCGAGCTCGAGGTCCGCGAGCTGCTCTCGTCGCAGGGCTTCCCCGGCGACGACGCCCCCGTCATCAAGGTGTCGGCTCTCGGCGCCCTGAACGGCGAGGAGAAGTGGGTCAACTCGATCCTCGAGCTCATGGAGGCCGTCGACAACAGCGTTCCCGACCCGGAGCGCGACCGCGACAAGCCCTTCCTGATGCCGATCGAGGACGTCTTCACGATCACCGGTCGTGGCACGGTCGTCACGGGCCGCGCCGAGCGCGGCACGCTGGCCATCAACTCCGAGGTCGAGATCGTCGGCATCCGCCCGACGCAGAAGACCACGGTCACCGGTATCGAGATGTTCCACAAGCAGCTCGACGAGGCATGGGCCGGCGAGAACTGCGGTCTGCTGCTCCGCGGCACCAAGCGCGAGGACGTCGAGCGCGGTCAGGTCGTCGTGAAGCCGGGCTCGATCACCCCGCACACCAACTTCGAGGGCACTGCCTACATCCTCTCGAAGGACGAGGGTGGCCGTCACAACCCGTTCTACACGAACTACCGTCCGCAGTTCTACTTCCGCACCACCGACGTCACCGGCGTCATCACGCTGCCCGAGGGCACCGAGATGGTCATGCCCGGCGACACCACCGACATGGCCGTCGAGCTGATCCAGCCGATCGCCATGGAGGAGGGCCTCGGCTTCGCCATCCGCGAGGGTGGCCGCACCGTCGGCGCCGGAACGGTCACCAAGATCAACAAGTGAGTCGGGTCGGCTCAATTCGCGCAGCGCGTTGAGCCGGGATCGACTCAGGTTGAGCGAGCGGAGCGAGTCGAAACCTCCGCCGGATGATCCTCAGAGGGGTCGGACCTTCGGGTCCGGCCCCTCTTGCCGTACCCGCGGGCGGCTCGGACTGTCGTATCGCGTGTGGATCGCGTAGAAAGGACGTGACGCAGAACACTGCGCGAATCGACAGGGGGAGGAAACCCATGGGCATCGAGGATCTGGTGAATCGGGGCAAGGAGCTGTTCGAGCAGAACAGGGACAAGGTCGAGGAGGCGTTGGGCAGCGAGCAGGCCGAAGGCATCAGCGACAAGCTGCTCGACGGCGCCGCCGACCTGGCCAAGAAGGTCGCGCCGGGTGCTGCGGAGCAGATCGACTCCGTTCGCGAGAACGTCGACAAGGCTGTCGGGAACGAGTGAGACCGCTCGTCGCGTCCTGAAGGGCGGTGCGCCTGCGCGCACCGCCCTTTCTGGTTCCCACGGTCAGCTTCATCGCCTATACTGATGGCGCCGCCTGGGGTTCTGTGCGGCAGGGGCACTGTGGGGGCACAGTGCTCGAATGGCTGGGGGATTCATCATGGGGAAGACCATGCGCATGACGCGGGTCCAGTACCGATGCACCGCCATGTCCGCGCGACGGCTTCGTCGCGCCCATGTTCGAGGCAGCCGGCATCCCTTCTCGTCGGCGCCTCCTGCTCGGCGGATCCCCTCCCGCCGGGCCTCCCAAGACGCTGGGCGGGGCATGGGGATGCCC
>NZ_JBASAK010000048.1:0-18244 GCF_049650565.1 Microbacterium sp. | reverse complement strand
GGTAGGGGGCATTGGGACGGCCGCGCAGCGGCACGGGAGTCAGGAACGGGGCATCCGTTTCCACCAGGATGCGGTCCAGGGGCGTGATGTGCAGCGCCTCACGCAGGTTGGGTGCGTTCTTGAACGTGAGGTTGCCGGCGAAGGACAGCCAGTAGCCGGCATGCGCCGCCACGCGTGCCATCCCGGCATCGCCGGAGAAGCAGTGGAACACGGTCCTCTCGGGGGCACCCACGCGGGACAGCGTCTCGAGCACGTCGTCATGCGCGTCGCGGTCGTGGATCTGCATGGCGATGCCATGCTTCTTCGCCAGCGAGATGTGCGCCTCGAACGACTCGTGCTGCGCCGGACGGCCGGGCTCGTCGGTGCGGAAGTAGTCCAGCCCGGTCTCGCCGATGGCGCGTGTGCGCGGGTGCGCGGCGAGCTCGTCGATGACGGCGATGGCCTCGTCCAGTCGGCCCTCGGCCCTGTAGGTCGGGGCGTCGTTGGGGTGGATGGCCACGGCCGCCAGCACGCGCGGGTCGGACTCGGCGGCATCCACCGCCCACCGCGAGGACTCGATGTCGCCGGACGCCTGCACGACCCCGGCGATCCCGACGGCACCGGCGCGGTCCAGCTGCTCGTGCAGGGACAGCGGTTCGACGCCGTCGGTGATCTCCAGGTGGCAGTGGTTGTCGTACACGGGCACCGCGAGCGGCTCCGGCAGCGCCGGATAGCTCAGATCCTTGCGCCCCTTCTTCGAGCGCTCGTGCACGTAGGTGTCGGACATGTCCGTTATGCGGTCTGCTCCACGCGCGGGAACAGCGGCGCGAGCGCCGCGACCGTGGTGCCGGGCTTGAGGATGCCCCAGGTGCCGGCCTCGCGCAGCGGCTGCGCGGTCAGGTCGCCCAGCGAGTCCTGCACGCCCAGCGCGCTCCACAGCTTGGCGGTGGACTCCGGCATCACCGGCGAGAGCAGCACGGCGAGCGCCCGCAGGCCCTCGGCGCAGGTGTACAGCACGGTGCCGAGGCGCGCACGCTGACCCTCATCGCGAGCCAGAGCCCACGGCTCGTTCTCGGTGATGTAGTGATTGAGCGCGTCCACGATGGTCCAGATGGCATGGATGGCCTCGTCGATCCGGAACACCTCGATCGCGGCATCCGCCTTGGCCACGGCCTCCGCCACCGTGCGTTGGATCGCGAGATCGCCGTCGGTGTAGTCGGATGCCTCGGGAACGACGCCGCCGAAGTACTTCTCGATCATCGCGATGGTGCGCGAGGCCAGGTTGCCGAAGCCGTTGGCGAGCTCGGCCTGGTAGCGGGCCGACAGGTCCTCCCACGAGAACGAGCCGTCCTGGCCGAAGGCGATGGCCGAGAGGAAGTAGAAGCGGTACGCGTCGGCGCCGAACACGTCGGTGATCTCGGTGGGCGCGATGCCGGTGAGCTTGGACTTGGACATCTTCTCGCCGCCGACCAGCAGCCAGCCGTGCGCGAACACGCCCTTGGGCACCTCGAGCCCTGCGGCCATGAGCATGGCCGGCCAGATGACGGCGTGGAAGCGCAGGATGTCCTTGCCGACCACGTGGTAGCCGGGCCAGCGGCGGTCGAAGTTCTCCTGGTCGGAGCCGTAGCCGATGGCCGTGGCGTAGTTCAGCAGCGCATCCACCCACACGTAGATGACATGCGTCTCGTCCCACGGCAGCGGGATGCCCCAGTCGAACGTCGACCGGGAGATGGACAGGTCCTTCAGACCCTGGCTGACGAAGGAGACGACCTCGTTGCGCGCCGAGTCCGGGCGCACGAAGTCCGGCTGGGTCTTGTACAGCTCCAGCAGGCGGTCGCCGAACTCGCTGAGCTTGAAGAAGTAGTTCTTCTCCTGCAGCAGCTCCAGCGGCTTGGAGTGGATCGCGCAGACCTTCAGCCCCTCGAAGGGTCCGGTGCCGTCGACGATCTCGGACTCGGGCTTGAACTCCTCACAGCCCACGCAGTACAGCGCCTCATACTCGCCGGCGTAGATGTAGCCCGCGTCGTACAGCTTCTGGAAGAACAGCTGCACGCTGCGCTCATGGCGCTCCTGCGTGGTGCGGATGAAGTCGTCGTTGGCGACCTCGAGCGTCTCCAGCAGCGGGAACCAGCTCTCCCCGACCAGCTTGTCCACCCACTCCTGCGGCGTGACGTTGTTGGCCGCGGCGGCGCGGAGCATCTTCTGGCCGTGCTCGTCGGTGCCGGTCAGCATCCAGGTGTCATCGCCGGACTGGCGGTGCCAGCGCGCGAGCGTGTCCACGGCGACGGACGTGTAGCCGTGGCCGATGTGCGGCACGTCGCTGGGGTAGTAGATCGGCGTGGTGATGTAGAACGATTCGCCTGCGGGCATGCTCTCGATTCTAGGCGGGATCAGGGATGCGGGTTTTTCGCGTGACTCCTGCTCGTTGGGTCCTTGTTGCTGGGCCGGGCATGCGGACGTTCCTTTCGCTCGCAGAGCGGGGACCCCTCCGCTCCGCTCCTCCCCGATGCTCGCTCCGGGAACGTCCTCCCACCCTCCACGTTCGGATCGAGGTGCGGGCTCCTGGCGCGGAGAAGTGCGCTTCGCGCGGACGGATGGTGACGATTCGGCCGCGTTCGGTGCACATCCCCGTGCGAAGCGCGCGCGGGTGGGATGCTGTGGGGCATGGACGCCGGGGAGCGGACGGCACTGTGGCCGTGGATCGTACTGGTGATCGTGGCGCCCGTCATGGCGTTCCTCTCGCTCGGGATGCAGAGCGGATACTGCATGGACGCCCATGACGGCGCTGGCACGGCGAGCTACTGCACGACCGGACCGCAGCTCGGGCCGGGAGTGGTCATCGTCTTGGTCTTCTGCGCATTGCTCACCGCGCTCGCCGTCTACCGCATCGTCCGCGTCGCCATCGAGCGGCGGAGGTGATCAGCCCCTATCTCCCGTCGAAAGCACGGGATGTCGCCGAGCGCACGGGCCGTTCGCACGAAGACGCTGCGCATTCGTCGTGGTCCGGTGCTGTCGACGAGAGTCATCGGGCGGCGAGCGCCTGCTGGTAGAGGTCGCGGGAGCTCAGGCCGGTCGCGGCGGAGACTTCGGCGCAGGCGTCCTTCAGGCGGATGCCGGAGGCGACCAGCGCCTGCACCTGGGCGACCGCGGCCTCGATCGAGACCTCCACGGGCCCGGCGCCGGACACCACCACGACGATCTCGCCCTTCACGCCCTGCTCGGCCCACTCGACCAACTCGGATGCCGTCCCGCGGCGCACCTCCTCGTAGAGCTTGGTGAGCTCGCGGCACACGGCGATGCGACGGTCGGCGCCGAAGGCCGTGCCCATGTCTGCCAGCGACGACGCCAGGCGGCCGGGCGCCTCGAAGAAGACCATGGTGCGTGGTTCAGATGCCAGCGCAGTCAGCGTGGAGCGCCGCTCGGCGGGCTTGCGGGGCAGGAACCCCTCGAACGTGAACCTGTCGGTGGGCATCCCCGAGATGGCCAGCGCCATGAGCACGGCGCTGGGGCCGGGGATCGCGGTGACCGTCACGCCGCGTTCGACAGCGGCGACGACCAACCCATAGCCCGGGTCGCTGACAGCCGGCATCCCGGCGTCGCTGACCATGACGATGTCGTGCTCCGAGGCCAATTCTGCGAGCTCGGCGGCCTTGTGCTTCTCGTTGTGGTCGTGCAGCGCGATCATGCGCGGACGGTTCTCGATGTTCAGCGCCCGCATCAGGCTCTGCGTGGTACGGGTGTCCTCGGCGGCGACGATCTCGGCGTTCTCGAGCACCTCGATGAGGCGTCGCGACGCGTCGCGCAGATTGCCGATCGGAGTCGCCGCGAGGATGATCACCCGTTCAGCTTAGGCTGAGCAGGTGACCTCGCCCGCCTCCCTGCTGCCGCCGTTGGACGAGCGGGGGACGCTGTGGGAGCGGCTGCGCGAACGCACGGCGGCGAACCCCGCCACGATGCGGATGCTGGGCTGGCTGGTGCCCACGCTCATCACGCTGCTGGCGGCGGCGCTGCGCATCGTGAACCTGTCCCACCCGCACGAGATCATGTTCGACGAGACGTACTACGTCAAGGACTCCTGGTCGCTGTGGAACCTCGGCTACGAAGCGAAGTGGGGCGACGGCGCCGACGCGCAGCTGCCCACCGGCGACTACTCCGCCATGGAGAAGACCGGCTCGTTCGTGGTGCATCCGCCGCTGGGCAAGTGGATCATCGCGCTGGGCATGGCCGCGTTCGGGCCCGGGTCGAGCTTCGGCTGGCGGATCACGAGCGCGATCCTCGGCACGCTCACCGTGCTGCTGGTCTACCTGGTCGCGCGGGTGCTGACGCGCTCACGCACCATCGCCGCGCTCTCCAGCGGCCTGCTGGCCATCGACGGGCTCGGAATCGTGCTGAGCAGGATCGCCCTGCTGGACGGCATCCTCACCTTCTTCATCCTGCTGGGTGTGCTCTTCGTACTGCTGGACCGACGGCGCACGATGCCGCTGCTGGCGGCCGTCGGCGCGGAGGACGATGAGGACGCTCTGCCCCGCATGTACGGCCCCGTGCTCTGGGCACGGCCGTGGCTGATCGCCGCCGGTGTGGCGTTCGGCGCGGCATCCGCCGTGAAGTGGTCGGGGCTGTACGCGCTGGCCGTGTACGGCCTGTACGTCGTCGTCACCGACGCGCTGGCCAGGCGACGAGCGGGAATCGCACTGTGGCCGACGGACGCCGCGTTCCGGCAGGGCCTGGCATCCTTCGTGCTGGCGGTGGGACCTGCACTGGTGACGTACCTCGTCTCGTGGACGGGATGGCTGGTCACGACAGGTGGGTACGACCGGCAGGCGGATGCGAATCCCCTGGTCGGCCTGTGGAAGTATCACGAGGCGATCCTGGCGTTCCACACGGGTCTGGTCAGCCCGCATCCGTACGCGAGCCCGGCCTGGCAGTGGCCGCTGCTGCTGCGCCCGACGGCGATCTGGGTGGACTCCAAGCCGAGCGGATGCGGCACGGACCACTGCATCGCGGTGGTCACGTCGATCCCGAACCCGTTGATCTGGTACGCGAGCATGGCGGCGGCGATCTACCTGCTGTACAGGTTCGTGCGCGGCCTGATCGACCGGAAACCTGTCGGCCCCGCACTGACGTTCCCGCTGGTGGGGCTCATCGCCACCTACGTGCCGTGGCTTCTGGTCGGAAACCGTACGATCTTCCAGTTCTACACGATCGCCATGATGCCGTTCCTCGTGATCGGGCTCGCGGTCGCGCTGCGTGAACTGGCCGGACGGAGCGCACCGCTGCACCGCAGGCAGTCCGGACAGCGCACCGTGGTCGTGTTCGTGTGCGCGGTGACCGTGCTCTCAGTGTTCTACTACCCGCTGTGGACCGGGATGAGCGTGCCCTATGAGTTCTGGCTCATCCACAACTGGATCCCGGGCTGGATCTAGCCCGCTCCCGTCTCCGATTCGCGGGTCTCCATGCCCGCTTCCGGTCCCACCAGACGGGGCCGCGTATCTCAGGCACCCCGGATCTCATGCGGAGCTGCCATTCGGACACGTGCAGGGTGCGGTGGTGGTGCCAGCACAGTGACACCCCGTTGTCGGTGTGCGTCGGACCGCCTGCCGAGTGCTCCTGAACGTGATGGATCTCGCACCACGTTGCCGGGATCGTGCACCCCGGGATCACGCAGCCGCCATCCCGTGCGACGATCGCCCGACGCTGGAGCGCGGTGAAGATCCGCCCTGACGTGCCGAGGCCCACGATCCTGCCGCGCTCATCGAACAGCACCCGCTGGATGCCGCCGGCGCATCCCGTCTGTGCGGCGACCCGGATCGGGACGGGCATGCTGTCGCCGTCCGGACCCGCGACGCCCGCCCAGCCGTGGCCGGTCAGATAGTCGGATGCCCGCACAGTGACGACCAGCGTCGGGGCCGCCCCGCCCACGTCGGGAAGCTCCCCGCCGCGGGCCGCGGCGCCGAGGATCGTCGCGAACGCATCGTGCATCTTCTGCGGGCGTGTTCTGTCGTCCAGCGGGGTCAGCCCATCGCCGTCGTACACGCGGTCGTCGTCCGTGCTGTCCTCCGGCTCGGAGTCCTCGAAATGCACGCCCTCCGGCACTGCCACCGGCTCCACGCGCGGGTTCAGCAGCGCGTCCATCAACCGATTCAGCTGAGCCGCAACCTCAGGCAGCAGGCTCCCGCGGATCGGAACCTGCCCGTCCCGAAGGCGCCCGACCCACAGCCCCCGCTCCCGGGAGGCGACCGCGTCCGTCGGCTCCGCGCCATCGGGATCGAGGTAGGCGGCGAGCACCTGCGAGAACTGCGCCAGCTCCGCCGGTGTCGGCGCCGGCGCTGTCCCGCCGGCGGGGACGGCACCGTCCGGGGCGATTCCTCGGGCGAATGCGGCCAGTTGCGCGTCGGCTTCCTGCACGGCATCCGCGCTCAGCCTGCGCTTGGCCCCCTCGATCGGCGCGACGGCGGCCAGGAAGCCGTCCATCCCGATCGCGCCGTCGTTCAGCGCCTCCCTCAGCCGGTCGAATCGGGCAGGCTGGAGCGCGGCATCCGTCATCCCCCGCGTCCTGCGCGTCGACGACGCAGCCTTCACGAGCCGAGACGCAGCGCGCCGATCCACCCGCAGGGCCAGTTCCAGCAGGTCCACGGGATGCGAGCATCCGTACGACGTCGTCATCCGCTCCCCGCGCAAGCCCTCGGACCGACCGCGCACCTGAACGGTCGCCTCGACCAGCACCCCGTCGATGCTGCGCTGCACGCCGCCTACGGCATCCAGCAGCCGCATCAGCTCCGCATCCGACAGACCCTCGATCTGCTCTCCGTCGAACGCGCCGGCGACCGCCGCAGCGAGCTCCCACTGCAGCCTCTCCAGCCGATCGACGATGCCGTCCATACCTCCATTCAACCGAGAGTCACCGACATTCGAACATCCATACGATGCAAAGTTTAAACCCCAGGTTGAAGTCAATTTCCCGCGGCAGATCCGAGACCGCAAGGCCCGACGGTCCGAACCGATCGAATACCCTCAACGCATGACCACGATCACGCCGCTGACACCTGCCGACCACGACGAGTGGCTCGACCTGTGGTGCGGGTACCTCGATTTCTACGAGACCGAGCTCGACGAGGAGACGATCACCGTGACGTTCGAGCGGCTGACTGATCCGGCATTGGGCCTGCACGGCGCCATCGCGCGCGACGACGACGGCACGGCCATCGGCATCGTGCACTGGCTGACACATCCGGCCACGTGGACCACGACCGATTACTGCTACCTCGAGGACCTGTTCGTCGCACCCGATGCCCGCGGCAGCGGCACCGGCGCGGCACTCATCGAGCATGTCCGCACCTGGGCCGAGCAGCACGGATCTGCCAAGGTGTACTGGCTCACCGCCGAGACCAACCACGCCGCGCGGATGCTGTACGACCGCGTGTCCACGCGCACCGGTCTGATCCAATACCAGATCAGAACCGCCTGATGCCCGCTCCGAGCGGCTTCGAGTACCGCGTCCGCGGCGACGAGGTCGTCATCCTGCATCACGGCATCCGCGCGGCGACGCTGCGCGGTGCGAAAGCGGCGGACTTCCTCGCACGCGTCGAGACCGAGGATTCGCAGCTGCTCATGGCGCGACTGACCGGCGACTACCGCCGCGGCAACGAGCGCGCCGCCCGCCGACAGCCGCGCAACAAGGGCTGATCGCACTGTCCCGAGCGCACCACAGCTGAAACCTCAGCCCCCGACAGATTCCTCGACGCGACGCCCCTCGTTCAGGTCCGACCGCTTCCCCCGCATCCGCGCCAGCCCCAGCACCACGCCGACGATGACCAGTCCGACGACCAACCCGGCCACGGCCGAGAACGCCGTGCCTCCGATCCAGGTGACGATCCCGCCGAGCGGTGCCAGCAGCTCCTCCACGCCGTACAGCAGCTCCGCGGGCCCGGCCAGGCCGACGTCGCCGAGGTTGACGAGGATCAGATGGCCGCCGACCCAGAGCATCGCCACGGTGCCGACCACGCTGATCACGCGGAACACCGCAGGCATCGACCGCACGATCCGCGTGCCGCTGTGCCGGACGCGACGCACCGGATTCTTCGCCATCCGCAGGCCGATGTCATCGATCTTCACCAGCAGAGCGACGGCGCCGTACACCACGCCGGTCATGATCACCGCGATCACGGCCAGCACCCCGAGGGTCTGCCAGATGCCCAGGTCGGGGTCGAGATTCGCGAGGGAGATGAGCATGATCTCCGTCGACAGGATCAGGTCGGTGCGGATAGCACCCCGCACCAGCCGCTTCTCGTCTCGCTCCCCCTCGTCTCCGTGACCATGTGCGAAGCCGAACCACTCCAGCACCTTCTCCGCGCCCTCGAAGCACAGGTACGTGCCGCCGACGATCAGCAGGTACGGCAGCACCCACGGCGCGAACGCCGTCAGCAGCAGCGCGACGGGGATGATGATCGCGAACTTGTTCGCGATCGAGCCCAGGGCGATCCTCCCCACCACCGGCAGCTCGCGCGCCGGGGTCAGGCCCTGAACGTACTGCGGGGTGACGGCGGCATCATCGATCACCACTCCCGCGGCCTTGGCCGACGCCTTGACGGCGGCACTGATGATGTCGTCCACGACGGCGAGCAGACCTACGGACATGCGGTCCCTCCGGAATCGGGATCGTGTGCGGCCGACCGGATGCGCGGGCCTTCCGCAACGCTAGCGGATGCTACTTCCGAGGCACCCGCAGAACACCGGGCCGCGACGAGCCGCGCGTGAGTCGCGCACCCACCAGCAGCGCCGACGTCAGCCCGATCGTCAGCAGCAGCTGCATACGCGCGGCGGGGTCGATCATGGCCATGGCGATCACGCCGGCCAGCAGCACGAGGCAGGCCCACGACAGCCAGGGGAAGCCCCACATGCGCATGGGCATCGGCTCGCCGCTGCGATCGGCGCGGGCGCGCAGGACGATCTGCGAAATAGCGGTGGCCGTCCAGATCACGATCACCGTGGAGCCGACGATGTTCAGCAGCACGCCCAGTACGTCCTGCGGGATCGCCCAATTGATGATGACCGACACGAATCCGAACGCCACCGACGCCAGCACCGCCACATACGGCACATCCTTCTCGCTGGTGCGGATGGCTGCGAGAGGTGCGAGCCCGCGCTCGCCCAGCGAGTACGCCATTCGCGAGGCGCCGTAGATGTTGGCGTTCATGGCCGACAGCAGCGCCAGCACGACGATGCCCGACATCACCAGGTCGACGCCCGGCAGGTGCAGGGTCGCCAGCACGGCCGAGAACGGGCCGACCTTGACCTCCGGGGAATCCCACGGGAGCACGGCGACGATCACGAGGATCGAGCCCAGGTAGAAGATGAGGATGCGCACCATCACCTCGCGCACGATGCGACGGATGTTGTTCGCCGGGTCGTCGGACTCCGCGGCGGCGATGGCCACGACCTCGGTGCCGCCGAACGCGAACACCACGATGAGCACGGCCGCCGCCACGCCGGCGATGCCCTGCGGCACGAAGCCGCCGTGGGCGAAGAGGTTGCCGAAGCCGACGGCCGGAACATTCGGGATGACCCCGAGGATGGCGCACGCACCGACCACGAGGAAGGCGATGATCGCGAACACCTTGATGGCGGCGAACCAGAACTCGAACCGGCCGTAGTTGCGCACGCCGAACAGGTTCACGGCGGTCAGCGCGGCGACGAACACGAGCACCCACGCCCAGGCGGGGAATCCGGGCGTCCAGCCGGCCACGATCCCCGCAGCCCCGGTGGCCTCGGCGGCGATCACCACGACCAGCTGGATCCAGTACAGCCAGCCCACCGCGCTGCCGGCGCTGCGGCCCATCGCCCGCTGTGCGAACGAGCTGAACGCGCCCGAGCTGGGATGCGCGGCGACCATCTCGGCCAGCATCGACATGACCAGGATGACGATGGTGCCCGCGACCAGGTACGACACCAGCACGGCGGGACCGGCGATGCTGATGGCCTCGCCGGAGCCGACGAACAGCCCGGCGCCGATCGCGCCGCCCAGGCCCATCATGGAGATCTGCCGGCGGGTGAGGCCGGGATGCAGACCCGGGGTGGTGGTCGTGATCGTGGGAACCTCGGTCACAGGCAGGGACCTCCTCGTCCTTTCGCGGAGCCGGCCCGGACGGACAGTCACTCCGAAGCGCAACCCTAGAACGCGCGACCGCGCGGTGCCAATCTGCTCGCCGCGGCACGTGCACGTTGCGCACCGAGGATCGGATGCGCGCCTCGACACTGCTCAGAATGCCAAGCGCGTCTCATCGGCGTCATTGCATCTCCTGTGCCGCGCGAATCGCGCCGAGCGCCTCGCGCAGGCTGAGGCCGACGGATGCGTCGACGAAGGCTCCCGCGGCCTTCCGCGCGGCATCCGGGTGCCGCTGCCCGGCGCTCACGCGCGTGCGCGAGATCGCGACTCAGCGCGCCCGGGCGAATTCCCGCGGCTCGGCGGCCGGCAGCAGGCACACGAAGTCGCGGCAGTCGTAGACCACGCCGTCGGAGACGTCGCGGCCCGCGAACAGCTCGAACCCGGCATCCGCGAACTCCTTCGCCTGCGCGGGTGTCACGACGGCGATCACATCGGCGTCGGCCTCGAGCGCGGCATCCGCGAGCCCGCCCTCTCGCGACGAGACCACGGCCACCACCTGCCGCGGCGGCACGGACAGCCCCGCCGCGACGCGCAGGATCGATCCGTACGCGATGGGATGCGCGAGCGCTCGCCCGGCCACACCGGCAGTGAGCTGTTCGGCGTGCGAGCGGTGGTCCTCCCCCGCGCCCAGCAGCCAGGCGGTCAGGTGAGCGGATGCCGCAGCCGCGGGCCCCGAGGGCAGATCGCCGTCGCCGTCGTCGGCACCACGGACGATGCCCTGCGCGGTGAGCACCGGATCCTGCCCGGGGCTCATCGCCAGCACCTCCAGGCCGCGGGTGGCCCAGGTCGCATCTCCCGACGCCACTCCCAGCGCCAGCAGGCCGTCGGCCAGCAGCCCCAGGTCGGCCTGGGTGGCCACGGCATCCGCCGCCACCCCGTCGAGCGACGAGCGCACCAGCGAGCCGTCCTCGGCACGGTTCACGCTCAGCACGTGCGTGGCGGCGGCCTCGGCGGCCTCGATCCACTCCGGAACACCCAGCACGGCACCGGCCCGTGCCAGCGCGCCGATGGCGAGGCCGTTCCAGCCCGTGAGCACCTTGCCGTCCACGGCCGGCGGCTCCAGCTCGGCCCGGCCCGCGGCGTCCCGACGGTAATAACCGCCCTCGTTCCGCTTCCCGTCGATCCACGACTCCGAGTCCTGCGCGGCGCCGAACGCCCCGCCGTCGCGCCGCAGCACGTTCAGCAGGAAGACCGCGATCCCCTCGACGATGTCCGCGCGCCCGGCATCCAGCGCCACCTGCATCAGCTGCGCGTTGTCGGTCAGCATCCGCTCGTAGTGCGGCACGGTCCAGTTCCGCTGCGTGGCGTAACGGAAGAACCCTCCATCGATCGGGTCCAGCAGCTCGGAGCCGGCCATCGCGTCCAACGCCCGCTCCACGGCATCGGCTCCGTCCGCCACCGGATGCTGCAGGAACCGCAGCGCGGTGGCCATCGGGAACTTCGGCGCACCGCCGAAGCCGCCGAACTCGT
This sequence comes from Microbacterium sp., assembly GCF_049650565.1. Lineage (GTDB taxonomy): Bacteria > Actinomycetota > Actinomycetes > Actinomycetales > Microbacteriaceae > Microbacterium. Next base: position 6,633 of record NZ_JBASAK010000048.1, on the reverse strand, counting down.
GATCCTCGCGGCCGGTGATCGACTCGGCGGCCGACCGCAGCGCGCCGGAGTCCGGCAGCCGCGACTCCGGCTGACGCGCGGCCGCGCGCAGCGCCTCGGCCACGGCATCCGCCGACGCCAGCACCTCGTCGTGCCGCTCGGTCCACGCCTCGCGCACGGCCGTGAGCACGTCGCGGAACGCGGGCGTGCCACCGCGAGCCTCGTCGGGCCAGTACGTGCCGGCGTAGAAGGTGCCTCCCTGCGGCGTGGTGAACACCGTCAGCGGCCAGCCCAGGTTCTGGGTGAAGGCGGACGCTGAGGCCATGAATGCGGCGTCGACCTCCGGATGCTCCTCGCGATCCACCTTGACGGCCACGAACCCGTCGTTGATCTGCGCTGCCGTCGTCTCGTCGCTGAACGACTCGCGGGCCATCACATGGCACCAGTGGCAGGTGGAGTAGCCGATGGAGATCATCACGGGCACGCCGCGCCGCGCGGCCTCCTCGAACGCCTCCGCACCCCACGGCCGCCAGTCGACGGGGTTCTCCGCGTGTGCGCGCAGATACGGGCTGAGGGTCTCGGCGAGCCGGTTGGTCATGGCACCCACCGTACCCGCGCGTCGGGGGCCGTGGGCCGGCCGGGTGCCGGTCAGAACGCGGCGAGCGCGCGGGGGTCCGTCACGGGTGCGTATCCCACCAGCGGCAGCGCGCGCTCGGCGGCCAAGGTGATGCGGGAGAGGATCTGCGGCGAGACGATCTCGTAGCCATCGAAATCGGTGTTGCTGGCGTAGACGCCCAGCGGCAGGGTGAGCGCCTGGAAGAACGCGAACAGCGGGCGCAGCTGGTGCTCGATGATCAGCGCGTGCCGTTCCCCGCCGCCGGTGGCCGCCAGCAGCACGGGCTTGCCGACCAGCGCGTACTGGCCGATGAAGTCGAACAGGTGCTTGAAGAGACCGGTGAACGACGCCCGGTACACGGGGCTGCCGACGATCAGCAGGTCGGCGTCCTCGATGGCGCGCAGCTGCTGCTCCACGGCATCCGGCAGATCGTCGCGGCGCAGCACGCCCGCCAGACCAGGGCCGATCTCGGTCAGCTCGATCACGCGCACGTCCACGTCGATGCGCGCGGCGACGGCATCCGCGATGGCGCGCAGCAGCGCCGTCGTCTTGCTGGGCTCATGCAGGGATCCGGAGACGGCGACGACGTGATAGCGGGCTGACATGGTTCCGACGCTACCGAGCAGAGCGCCCCGCGTCGCGGGAGGCGACACGGGGCGTCATGCGGGTGAAACACGGCGTCATGTGGCGCCACCCGACACGGTTCAGTTGACGTCGTCGGGGTGGGAGCCCACACGGCCGGAGCCGTCGCCGAGGTCCAGAGCGTCGATGGCGGCGATCTGCGCGTCGCTGAGCTCGAAGCCGAACACGTCGAGGTTCTCGCGGATGCGGCCTTCGTGCACCGACTTGGGGAAGACGATGTTCCCCTTCTGCAGGTGCCAGCGCAGCACGACCTGGGCGGGAGTGCGACCGGTCGCCGCGGCGGCGCCGGCTACCGGAGCGGCGCCGAACAGGTCGTACTTGCCCTGACCGAGCGGACCCCACGCCTCGATGCGCACGTCGTGAGCGGCCGCCCAGTCGGTGACCTCGCGCTGCTGGTACGCGGGGTGCAGCTCGATCTGGTCGACGGCGGGGACGACACCGGTGGCGGCGACGATGCGCTCCAGATGCGGCACGAGATGGTTGGAGACGCCGATGGAGCGGGCCAGGCCCCGATCGCGGATGCCGATCATCTTCTCCCACGCGTGCTCGTAGTCGTCCTTGGCGGGCGTGGGCCAATGCACGAGATAGAGGTCGACCTGCTCCAGACCGAGCTTCTCCAGGCTCTCGGCGATGGCCGCATCGGGCTCGTCGTCGTGGTGACGGTCGTTCCAGAGCTTGGTGGTGATGAACAGCTCGGAGCGCGGGATGCCGGATGCCGCGATGGCGGCGCCCACGCCCTCTTCGTTGCCGTAGATGGCGGCGGTGTCGATGTGCCGGTAGCCCGCTTCGAACGCCATCGTCACGGCGCGCTCGGCCTCATCGGCGGGCACCTTGAAGACGCCGAATCCGAGCTGGGGGATGCTGTTGCCGTCATTGAACCGAACCGTGGGAATCGTCATGCAACCAGCCTAGAGCGGGCGTCCGACACGCGGCTCGGTCCCGTCGTACGATGGAGGGCTATGTCTTCGCCCGTGATCTCGTACCCGCCCGAGCTGCCCGTCTCCGCGGCACGGGACGAGATCGCCACAGCCATCCGCGACCACCAGGTCGTGATCGTCGCGGGCGCCACGGGCTCGGGAAAGACCACACAGCTGCCGAAGATCTGCCTGGAACTGGGGCGCGAGCACATCGCGCACACCCAGCCTCGGCGCCTGGCCGCCCGCACCATCGCCGAGCGCGTGTCAGAGGAGCTGGGCGTCGAGCTCGGCGATCTGGTCGGATACAAGGTGCGATTCACCGATCAGGTGTCGGATGCCACGCGCATCGCGCTGATGACCGACGGCATCCTGCTCAACGACATCCATCGTGACAGGCTCCTGCGCCGCTACGACACGATCATCATCGACGAGGCCCACGAGCGCTCGCTGAACGTCGACTTCCTGCTGGGATACCTGCACCGCATCCTGCCCGAGCGGCCGGACCTGAAACTCATCATCACCTCGGCCACCATCGACCCGGAGAGCTTCGCCGCGCACTTCGCGGATGCCGCGGGTGTTCCGGCGCCCGTCATCGAGGTCTCCGGGCGCACGTATCCGGTGGAGATCCGGTACCGGCCGCTGGTGGACGATGCCGACGCTTCGCTCCCCACGTCCCCCTCGAATGGTTCCCGGCAGAATCCTCGGAGTTCCGGCACGAAGTCCGCCGAACCCGAGGACGAGGTCACCGCCATCGTCGCAGCGCTGCGCGAACTGGATCGGGAGCCGAACGGCGACGTGCTGGTGTTCCTGCCGGGCGAGGCCGAGATCCGGGATGCCGCCGAGGCCGTGCGCGGCGCGTACCGCTCCACCTCTGCGCCCGTGGAGGTGCTGCCGCTGTACGGCCGGCTGTCGGCGGCCGAGCAGCACCGGGTGTTCGAGCGCTCGAAGGTCGCGGGTCTCCGCCGCCGGGTGATCCTGGCCACCAACGTCGCCGAGACCAGCCTCACAGTGCCCGGCATCAAGTACGTGATCGACGCGGGCACCGCGCGCATCTCCCGCTACAGCGCCCGCTCAAAGGTGCAGCGCCTGCCCATCGAGGCCATCTCGCAGGCATCCGCGAATCAGCGCTCCGGACGCGCCGGCCGCACCAGCGACGGCATCGCGATCCGGCTGTACTCCGAGGACGACTTCGAGAAGCGGCCGGAGTTCACCGAGCCCGAGATCCTGCGCACGTCGCTGGCCTCGGTGGTGCTGCAGATGCTGTCGCTGGGCTTCGGCGACATCACGGCGTTCCCGTTCCTCACTCCCCCGGACTCCCGGGGCGTGAAAGCCGCACTCGATCTGCTCACCGAGATCGGCGCGGTCGACCTTCCGACAGGCTCAGGGACCCATAAGTCGCCGCGGCTGACGCGGATCGGTCGGGACATCTCGCGGATGCCGATGGATCCGCGGTTCGCCCGGATGCTGGTCGAGGCCGCGAAGCCGTCGTCCGGCGTCCTGCGGGAGGTGCTGGCCATCGTCGCGGGGCTCTCCATCCAGGATGTGCGCGAGCGTCCCTCCGCGGATGCTCCGCAGTCGATCCGCGACGAGGCCGACCGGATGCACGCGCGGTTCGTCGACCCCACCAGTGACTTCCTCACGCTGCTGAACCTGTGGAAGCATCTGCGCACGAGCCAGAAGGAGCTCGGCTCCAGCGCGTTCCGGCGGACGTGCCGCAGCGAGCACCTCAACTACGTGCGCGTACGCGAGTGGTTCGACGTGCACCGGCAGCTGAAGACGCTGGTGAGGGGCGCTTCGACAGGCTCAGCGATCAAGGGAACCGGAGATCAGGGGTCAGGTCCCGACGCGGATGCCATCCACCGCGCGATCCTGGCCGGCCTGCTGTCGCAGATCGGCATCCTCGACGAGCGCACTGCGGCGAAGCAGAACGGATCCCTCAGCTCGTCGAAGGGTCGCGCCAGGGGGGAGAAGCGCCGCGTCGCCGAGTACCGCGGCGCACGCGGCATCCGCTTCTCGATCTTCCCGGGATCGGGGCTGCGCAAGAAGTCCCCGCAGGCCGTGATGGCCGCCGAGGTCGTGGAGACATCGCGCACCTACGCGCGCACGGTCGCCGCCATCGATCCGGCCTGGGCCGAGGCGCTGGCAGGTGATCTGGCCAAGCGGCAGGTCACCGAGCCGCACTGGTCGAAGGATGCCGGTGCTGCCGTCGCCTTCGAGAAGGTGACGCTGTTCGGGGTGGAGATCATCCCGCGCCGGCGCGTGCAATTCGCGCGCATCGACCGCGCGGGCGCGAGGGAGCTGTTCATCCGGCACGCGCTGGTGGAGGGCGAGTGGGACCCACAGCGGATCGACAAGCGCGTCAGCGCGTTCTGGCGTGCCAACGCGGAGCTGCGCCGCCGGCTGGAGAAGCTCGAGGAGCGCGAGCGTCGCCGTGACATCCTGGCGGGCGATGAGACCGTGTTCGCGTTCTACGACGAGCGCATCCCGCACGAGGTGTTCGACGTGCGCTCGTTCGAGAAGTGGTGGCGCGACGCGCTCGCCCAGACGCCGAAGCTGCTGGTCATGCGCGAGAGCGACCTGCTCGAGGACGACGACCGAGCCGACCAGTCGGAGTTCCCCACCCGCTGGACGCAGAACGACCAAGTGCTGGGCTTGGCGTACCGGTTCGACCCGGGCGCCGAGGACGATGGCGTCAGCGTGGTGCTGCCGCTGGCGCTGCTGGCGCAGATCCGCGACACCGGCTTCGACTGGCAGGTGCCGGGTCTGCGCGACGAGCTGATCACGGCGCTGCTGCGAGCGCTGCCCAAGACCATCCGCCGGCACGTCGTGCCCGCCGCGGACTGGGCTGTGAAGCTCAGCGCCGAACTGTCCGAGGAAGGGCCCGAGAAGCACACCGGCGTGCCAGAGCGCTCGCTGAAGGACGCGCTGGCCAGACTCATCCAGCCCATCGCCAACCAGCGCGTCTCGGCATCCGATTTCGACGACGAGCGGGTGCCGGGGCACCTGCGGATGAACTTCCGCGCGGTGGACGAGCGCGGGCGCGTGGTGGGCTCCGACCGGGATCTCGCGACGCTGCAGCAGCGACTGGCGGACCGGTCCCGGCAGAGCGTGGCACGGTCCATCGCGCGACCGGCCGCGGCGCAGGGGCGCCCGGGGAAGGCCCCGCCCCGTCCGGATGCCGTGGCCGCGGCATCGGCTCGCGGCAGTGGGTTCCTGAGCCTGTCGAAGGGCGAGCGCGACGACCTCACCGACTGGACCTTCGGCGACCTGCCCGAGGTGCTCGACACGAAGGTCGCCGGCGGGGTGGTGCGCGGGTACCCCGCCATCGTCGATCGCGGCGCGAGCGTGTCGGTGCGGCTGGAGGCGACGGCGGATGCGGCGACATCCGTCACCCGCGACGGCGTGCTGCGGCTGGTGCTGCTGAACGTCCCCTCCCCGGCCTCCTACGTGCAGAACCACCTGACATCGGCGGAGAAGCTCGCGCTGGCGGCATCGCCGTACCAGAACGTGGCGGCCCTCATCGAGGACGCGCGTACGGCCGTGGTGCGCGGGTTGATCGACGCTTCGCTCCCCACGCCCCAGATCCGTTCCGAGGCGGAGTTCCGCCGGGTACGGGATGCCGTGAACGCGGCCCTGGTGGACAGCCTGTTCTCCTGCGTGTCGCTGGTCGCCGGCATCCTGACCAAGAGCCGCGCGGTGGAGCGCGGGATCAAGTCGCAGAACTCATTGGCCCTGCTGGGGCCGCTGAACGACATCCGCTCGCAACTTGCCGGGCTCATCCGCCCGGGCTTCATCTCCACGACCGGCGTGGAGCGCCTCGCGCACCTGCCGCGGTACCTGGACGGGATGCTGGAGCGGCTGAAGACCCTGGCCAACGAGCCCGGCAAGGACCGTACCCGCATGACGGAGTTCGAGCGCATGGCGAAGGCATATGAGGATGCCGGCGGCACGATCCCGCCGGCATCCGATGCCTCCGCGGCGCTGGTCGACGTGCGCTGGCTGCTGGAGGAGTATCGCGTGAGCGTGTTCGCACAGCGCCTGGGCACCGCCCAGCCCGTCTCGCCGCAGCGCATCATGAAGGCGCTCGCAGGGGCCTGAGCCGCGCTAGCCTGAATCCATGGCTCGCGCGATCGTCCACACAGAAATCGGCTCCTCCGACGTGCTCCGGCTGGTGGAGGTGCCCGACCCTGTCGCCGGCCCCGGCGAGGTGGTCGTGCGCATCGAGGCTGCGGGAGTGAACCCGATCGACATCAAGCAGCGCTCAGGGCTCCGCCCGCTGCCTCCTATCACCCAGCCGCGGCACGTCGGCTTCGACGGCGCGGGCACGATCACCGCGATCGGCGAGGGCGTGAGCGGCTACGCCGTCGGCGAGCGGGTCGCGATCGGCGACACCCGCGGCACGTATGCGACGGCGCTGGCCGTGCCGGTCGGCAATATCACCCGGCTGCTGGACGGCGTCACCTCCGCCGAAGGCGCGGC